>JAJDAD010000024.1 GCA_029262055.1 Candidatus Zhuqueibacterota bacterium | reverse complement strand
TGTGGTGGAACGACAGGGGCTGATTAAGGTCTTTGAAAACGATGCCGCCACAAGCACGGCAGCCAACTTCCTGGATATCCGTGACCGGGTCACTGCAGGCGGCGAAATGGGATTGCTGGGACTGGCTTTCCACCCGGACTTTGGCAGCAACGGCCTGTTCTTTGTCAACTACACAACCTCACAAAACGGCCCACGCCGGACTGTGGTGGCAAAATTTTCGGCAACCGGCAATAGCGCAGATCCTGGCTCTGAGCTTGTTCTGCTGCAGGTTGACCAGCCGTTTAGCAACCACAACGGTGGCATGATCGCGTTCGGGCCTGATGGCAAGCTATATATCGGCCTGGGTGACGGTGGTAGCGGTGGAGACCCGCAGAACCACGGACAGCGCCGCAGTACGTTGTTGGGATCGATCCTCCGCATCGATGTCGACAATCAGGATCTGGGTCTGAACTATGCAATTCCCGCAGACAACCCGTTTGCGAGCACTAACGACGGCACCCGAAAAGAGATCTTCGCGTACGGGCTGCGCAATCCGTGGCGCTTTAGCATCGATCAAACAAGTGGCCAGATCTGGGCCGGGGATGTCGGGCAGGGCCGAAAGGAGGAGGTCGACTTGATCGAGTCCGGACAAAACTATGGTTGGAACACGATGGAGGGGTTCGATTGTTTCAATCCGTCCTCGGATTGCGACCAAAACGGTCTGACACTACCTGTTGTAGACTATGGCCGAAGCGAGGGCTTTTCAATAACCGGAGGCTATATTTATCGCGGTCAGGCTCGATCGGAGCTTACGGGTGCGTACATCTACGGAGATTTTGGCAGCGGCAATGTTTGGATGCTGCGGTACGAAAACAATCAGCTAACCGCCGATTCACTCTTGCTCGACACCGATCTTTCACTCAGCTCGTTTGGCGTGGACGAGCAAGATGAACTGTACCTGGTAGACCTGGGTGGCGAGATCTACCGCTTTTCTGGGGACCCGACGACCAGCGTCGCCGCGACCGACCAGAGCCCGGTCAAGAACTTTACGCTTCACCAGAACTTCCCCAATCCATTCAACCCTGAAACTGTCATCCGCTATGAGCTGGCAGCGGCCGGCGAGGTCACGCTCGCCATTTTCAACCAACTTGGGCAAAAGATTAGGACCTTGCTCAACACGGAGCAACAAGCCGGGACACATCAATCCACCTGGGACGGCCGAAACTCCAATGGACAGAAAGTGGCCAGCGGCCACTACTTCTACAAAGTGCAAACCGGAGCGCAGATTTTCACCAAAAGTATGACCCTGGTCAGATAGGCAAGGACGCCGCAACAAAACGTAGCTCGGGCTTCGACTGACCACTGTATACGGTGGATTCTATTTGTGAATGGGAGCGTTACTCGACCACAGTGTCTGGCGCTGCTCATTCCATGCTTCAATCAATGACATGCGGCTGGGGCAAAAATCAATTTGCCTGCGAAGTTAGAATGGTCTATCTTGCAACGTTAACATATCATGGAAGGAGTAGCCTGGGCTGAATCCCTGTGCACTCTTTACGCTGATTCAGCAATCATCCAGGCCATAACCGGAGGATCAAAAATGTCAGAAAGTGTTTTGGTGACAAGTCCGTTCAGCCGGATGATGAGCGCCTCGCAGATGCACTTGGGCAAGCGGCACGCCACTGGGATGACATCAAGGCTCACCTAAGGGAGAAGTACGGCGAGTTGACCGAAGAGTGGAAATACTATAACCAAAAGTCCGGCTGGATACTTAAGACTCTGAAAAAGAAGCGAAACCTGTTCTTCTTCATACCTGTAGAAGGCAGCTTCAAGATTACATTCATTTTCGGGGACAGGGCTGTTGCAGCAATTGAGGGCAGCGACCTCCCGGAAGAGATTATCGACCGGTTGAGGAATGCGAAAAAATATGCCGAAGGCCGGGGCATACAATTGCAGGTGACCTCTGTGGCAGACGTCGAAAACGTAAAGAAACTTGTCGAACAGAAACTCCAAAGTTAAGCTAAGGGACTACGGTTGCCAACAGCGGCAAAACGAGTGCCTAACTGTTCATCCTGGAAAAACGAAAAGCTACAGCTTAACTAACTAAAACATTAGGAGGGAAATCATGGAACTGGGTGCCTTTTCCGTCAGCCTAAGTGTCAAGGATATTAAAACCTCAAGATTGTTCTATGAAAAACTTGGGTTCGAGATTTTCGGTGGGGATGCTGCGCAGAATTGGCTGATAATGAAGAATGGAGATCATGTTATCGGCCTGTTTCAGGGCATGTTCGACACAAACACATTGACCTTCAATCCCGGCTGGGATCAAAACGCAAACACTCTTGCGGCGTTCACAGATGTGCGCGACTTGCAGCGAGAAGTCAAGGCGCAGGGGATCGAGTTGGCGCATGAGGCGGATGAAAGTACAACCGGTCCCGCCAGCTTTATGATCTTCGATCCGGACGGCAACCCAATCTTGATCGACCAGCATCTTTAGGTACTCGTTCATTGCCGGCGGGGTACGGTCCTGCCGCACCAGCTCTGCCCAATAATCATGGCCTTTATGCTGATTCATGACACCCTCAACAACCACTACGACCTTGAGAGCAAACTTACGAGAAAGTGAGCGATGAAACACATTAGCTGGGGCATCATCGGCTGTGGCCGTGTCACGGAGGTCAAGAGTGGGCCAGCCTTTAACCGAATAAACGACTCTCGCCTGGTGGCCGTCATGCGCAGAGATGGCGACAAGGCGCGCGATTACGCTCGCCGCCACGGTGTGCCGAAATGGACAACGGATGTTGACGAACTCATCCATGATGACACGGTCAACGCGATTTATGTTGCCACACCACCCGGCTCGCATATGGAGTACACAATTCGAGCCGCCGAGGCCGGGAAACCGGTGTATGTTGAAAAACCGATGGCCAGGACACACGAAGAATGCCAGGAAATGATTACAGCATGCAAAAAGGCAAATGTGTCGCTATTTGTTGCGTACTATCGCCGACAATTGCCGGGTTTCCTGAAAATAAAAAGGCTACTCGAAAATGGAAAAATCGGGGACATTCGCCTCGTGACCATTACTTTGCTGTATGCAGCTCACCTGCGAACAAAACCAAAGCAGGCTGAGTTGCCCTGGCGTGTGCTTCCTGAAATCGCAGGCGGGGGGCACTTCTTTGACCTGGCGCCGCACCAACTCGACTACCTTGACTATCTTTTGGGTCCGATTTCCAGGGCAACCGGCATTGCGGCAAACCAAGCCGCGCTATATCCGGCGGAAGACATCGTCACCGCCAGCCTCGAGTTCAGATCCGGCGTGCTGGGCACGGGACGTTGGTGCTTCACAACGCCAAAGCAGCACGAAACCGATAGAATTGAAATCATCGGCAGCCTTGGGAAAATAACCTTTCCAACATTTGCCCGTATCCCTGTCCGGATCGAGACCTCGGCAGGTGAGGAAGAGTTTCTCCCCGTGGTGCCGCAACACATCCAGGAGCCGCTCCTGGAAACAGTGGTTGCAGATCTCCTTGGCCGCGGCCATTGTCCAAGTACCGGTGAAAGTGCGGCACGTACAAATTGGGCAATGGATGAAGTCCTGAAACAGTGGCGGCAGGAACAAATGATAGATTTCCGCAACACTTAGACTCAAAGCGCAATTCATAGCAAAAAAAAGTTGTTTTTTACGTTTTTTATCCTAGATTTCCTAAATCTTTTTCCAGCAGGGGACCTCTATGCAGGAGACACGCTGGGCGAAAGGCAAAACAACTGAGAAATCGCATCGACGTTTGATACCAAGCCCACAACCTTCACACTGACAACTGATTGAAGTCTGCACCTCGCCTCTCTAATACTGAAGAGGAGGTTGAAGTGATCGCGTTGTATTGGGTTGGTGTCCAAGATATCTGACGAAAAGGACTGCCATGGTTAGGCTGTTACTCTTGTTGACTTCTCTTTTCGGGACCAATCACCAAGAGGCGGCTACGCCAGGTTCACCGGTATATAATTCCGGCGGCCCGCTTATGTATGAGCAGGCAGCCTACGATGTCCTGTTCTACGATCTCACCCTTTTTGTAAACCCGGCAGACAGCACGATCAGCGGCACCCTGCGCGTGGACGCAGCCGTGACGCAGCCACTGAACTGGCTTGTTCTCGATCTCGATCCTGACCTGGAAGTAAGGTCATCCCACCTGGCAAACGCAAACCCAAAGCTACAACCATTGAGATTTCTACGAAAGGGCGGCAAATTATGGATAGCTCTCCCTGAGGAAGCAAAACCCGGACAGAAGGTTTCTGTGGAGGTCGCCTATGGTGGTCGCCCGATGATTGCGGTGCCGCACGAGCAGACCTGGTCGGATGGCTTTCTCTGGACGCGCTCTAAATCCGGCGAACCGTGGCTCGGGACTATTTCAGCTCTAAACGGTGCAGACATTTGGTGGCCCTGTAAAGACCACCCCTCTGACAAGCCCGATTCGATGGCACTACACATTACCGTTCCGGAGCCCCTGACTGTGGCCGCAAACGGTACGCTGCGCAACTATACCAGGCATGGCGGCGTTGACCGCCTGCATACCTTCGACTGGTTTATCTCTACACCGATCAACAATTACGCTGTTACGCTTAATATCGCCCAATACAGCCAGCTTGAAGGCAGCTACCGTAGCATCAACGGTGATGTCATGCCCATCACTTTCTGGGTCATGCCGGAAAACTATGCAAAGGCCATGCGTCTGTTTCCCCAGTTTTCCCAGCATTTGCGGTTTTTCGAAAACATACTTGGCCCATACCCCTTTCGCTTCGACAAATACTCGGTGGTACAGACCGCCTACCCCGGCATGGAGCACCAAACGGTTATTTCCTACGGCGCAGACTTTCAAAACAACCGCTACGGTTTCGACACATTGCATTTTCACGAGTTGGCGCATGAATGGTTTGCGAACCTCGTCACCGCCTCCGATTGGCGGGACTGGTGGCTGCATGAAGGTATCGCGAGCTATCTGGAGGCGTTGTATGCTGAATCACTGCACGGCCTGAGTGCGTACCATGAGTACATGAGTACCTTCCGGCCGGAGATTCAAAACCGTATGGCGGTCGCTCCCAGGACGCCACAGCGGACCCGCGAGATCTATGGAGCGGATATCTATTATAAAGGCGCATGGGTCCTGCATACCTTACGCTACCTCATCGGTAAAGACGCCCTGTTACGCTCGCTTCGGCGGTTGACTTATCCGGACCCCGCGCTCGAACTGGTGGCAGACGGACGCCAATGCCACTTTGCGACTACGGAAGATTTCCAACAAATCATCGAGGACATTCACGGCGCCGATCTCGACTGGTTCTTTGAACCCTACCTGCGTAACGCGGAACTGCCAAAACTACAAAGGACCTACCAGGGAGACGTCTTAAGTCTCAAATGGGATACCAGAAACTTCGACACATTCAAGCTACCGGTGCAAGTCTCCCTCGGGAGCGAACTCGCCACGATCGATATGTCCTCCGGATATGCCAGCATCGCAATTCCCAATGGTATTGTTCCAATAGTAGACCCCGCTGGGTGGATTCTTAAAGAAGACAGCTACCAGCCCACCACAAGCTCGTTGCGCTAAGCCCGCGACTGCGGGAGCCCCCCAAAACACCGAACCTGCCGCACGTCGGATAGACTCTTTTCTTCCTCAATCAAAACGCTCTGCCCTTCTTTGGGCGAGGGACAAAGCGCAACAGGGTGCATCGAGACTTAACATCGCGAGTTTCTTGCTATATATAGATATCACTTGCTATCCGGGGACTTCTGTGACTACATTGTAATGATCAAGAATAGAAGAGTTCACCCCGGCGAATCAAAGGGTCGAATCTGCACGGCGATGCTACCGGGGAGTGGTCTCAGTGAAAATTCCAACTTGAGGTCGAGAAGCAAAGGAGCATTAACGCACTGTGGACCGGAGATGACGGTGCAAAAACTTGGCAAGCGCGAAGCCCACACGAGCAGATATTTTCTACTGAACAAGACCGATGCTTGCCGCACAAAAGCCACCAGAGCGAAAGCGATAGAGAAGACATTATTTCTGACATATGAAACCCATGGGCCGTCTGCCCAATTTGACCACTTTCCAAAACGAGGAGGGAAAAATGGTGCCTGTCCTATCACTGTGGCTGCCAGTCGTCGTCTCGGCAGTGCTGGTCTTTCTGACCAGTTCCGTTATCCATATGTTGCTGACGTATCACCGCAACGACTTCGGCAAGTTACCGGATGAAGATGCGACTATGGAAGCGCTGGGCAAGTTCAACATTCCACCGGGCGAGTATGTCGTTCCTTACGCGGGAAGCACCAAGAACATGCAGTCGCCGGAATTCATCGAAAAAGCCAACCGGGGACCGGTTGCATTCATGACCGTGATGCCAAACGGAATACCTGGGATGGGGAAAAGTCTTATGCAATGGTTTGCCTACTGTCTGCTGGTGGGCGTCTTTTCCGGTTACATTGCCGGTTGCGCTCTCGGAGCCGGGGCGCCCTACCTTGCGGTGTTCAGGTTCGCCGGTTGCACCGCCTTCGCTTGCTATGCGGTCGCCCTCCTGCAAAACTCAATCTGGTATAAACGAGCATGGAGTGTAACGCTGAAATCGAGCTTTGACGGCTTGATTTATGCGCTCGTAACTGCAGGTGCTTTTGGCTGGCTCTGGCCGGCCCCGTAAGCTGTGACATTCGTGCTTAGGTCATAGAAATTTAACCTGGAGGTAAAGATGAAGAACTTTGGGGTAATACTGATCTTTCTGCTGCTCTGTTGCCGCTTTGCAACTGCACAAGAAGACTTAACGATCGTAGCGCCGACTTCCGAGGCTGCGGAGGGCTTGGACCTGACGGCGGTCAGCGAACTCTTCAAAGAAGCAAAAACTCTGGAGGAATTCGAAAAAAGCCTGAACGACCCTGACACCGGCGTCAACAATCTCGACCTGGATGCCGACGGTAACGTCGACTTCATCCGGGTGGTGGATCAGGCAGCGGATGACACCCATATCATCATTCTGCAGGTACCACTGGCCGAGAATGAGTTTCAGGATGTCGCCACCATCGAAGTGGAAAAGTCCGACGATGAACAATACAACATGCAGGTTCGCGGTAGTGAGGTTATTTATGGACGAGACTACTATGTCGCCCCGGCTCATGTTCATGTCCGCGTTTGGCCGATCTTTTCCTGGATGTACAGGCCGGTGTACCGGCCTTACCGCTCCGCATTCTATTTTGGATATTATCCGCGCTGGTGGCGTCCCTATCGCCCGGTGACGGTAGGGGTCTATCGTACACGCACCGTGCATTACAGGACGCGGGCTTCCTTCAGCGTGACCAGAACCAGCAGGGTCAGAACAGTCAACCGGGCGAGCTATAAACCGCGCACCTCTACACTTGTTAAGAAAAAGACGACGGTAACCCGGACCACCGGTGTCAAAGGAAAACAGAAAGTGACCAGAACCACGGCGACGCGCAAGACTACCGCCGTGAAAAAAGGTAAGAAGACCAAGAGCACGACAAAAGTCAGAAAGACTACGGCGACCAAGCGTGGTAAAGGAAAAAAAGCAGCTCCGAAGAAAGCCAAAAAGACCAGGGTAAGGAAAAGGAAGTCATGATTAAAGAATCCAGCAACGCCAACCTTCCGGCAAGAATCGTACGCGCCGGAACGGTCTTTCTTGCGGTCTTTCTCAGTGCGGCTACGCTGGGGGCACAAGACTTTGTCTACAAAACGGTCTTACTGCAAGCCGCCCCCGGAAAGTTATTAGATCTGATCGACTTGCTCAAAGAAGACATGGCCAGGCACAACGCGTACGGCATTGACAAACCGTATCTCATGCGCCATAGCCAGGGTGACAAATGGGATTTACTCATGATAATCCCGGCCGGTAACATCGCCGGCTATTACGCCCAAAACAACATGACAAAGAGGGCGGCATCCCACTCACTCGACAAGAGGTTTGGCGATGCTTTCTACGACTATATCGCCTCCCACGAAGAGTTCTTTGTGGTTGGACCCACTCAGGAGATGTTCAGAAACGCTTTCGAAGGCTTTGGCTACTATCATGTCGAAATGTTCGTCGCGCTGCCCGGCAAGCAGAAAGAGCTGCTTAGGCAACGGCAGATGGAGAATGTCTACCTTAAGGAGATTGGCCGGCCACAGAACCTGATCTTTAGGAGAGTTGCCGGCAGCCGCTGGGATGCCTTCACAGTTGGATTCTATCGCGACATAAAGCACTTTGCCGGGAGCGCGGATGTTGCGCCGGATGCCGAAGAGAAGGCTGCGGTAAAGGCTGGATTCAAAGGAGCCGGCTTTATCGGAAGTTACTTGCGTGAGCTGATCAGCGAACATCACGACACCCTGGCAGGCGCAGTTCGCCCGAAGAATTAGGGGACTTTGAGCGGACATTATGGCCGGCGTCCGGAGCTGGTTACGCAAACAGAGATAATCGCAAATGCCAGGCATGGCGGTTTGCGGTTCATTGTGCCCAACTAAGGATACAACGACTAATATCAGTTATGGAGAATTAGCATGTTGAAACGAGACTTTGTCGCGTTTATTTTCACAGCGTCGAAATTCTCACACTACCGATAATAGTCCTGCTGGCTTATCACCAGGGCCCTTGAATTCAATTTTATTGAAGGAGGAGATGTTTGTAAACTCACGCATCATTCCAGAAAAGTATAATCACAGGAGAAAGGCACCCTGAATTCCCCGGAAGTCTGGCTACGCGGACCGGTTGACAACATACCGCAACAATTGATGCCGGTTGCACACTCGCTGCTACAAGCACAAGAGGAGATAGAACAAGTTCTGGAAGACGTTTCCGAAGAAGAGCTCAGGTATCGCCCGGGAGAGGCGGCCTCTATTGGCTTTCATATTTTCCATATCGCCGGTAGTATGGATCGGCTGTTCACTTATGCTCGCGGTGAGGCTCTGGGCGATGACCAGAAAGAGTGGCTCCAGGTCGAAAGGGAGTTTGATAACCACACCTTTCAAGTGGAAGATCTCTCGAAGGCAACTCGTGACACCACCGCGAAATGTCTCACTCATCTGCAGGGCATCGACCATGCTACGATTTTTGCAGTGCGGCACGTCGGTCAAGCCCGCCTGCCGTCCAGCGTTGCCGGCCTCCTTTTTCACGCAGCGGAACACACGACCAGGCATGTTGGCCAGATACGGACAACCCTAAAGATTATTCGGGCGCTAAACAGTTGAATAAACCTCTAGCATCAGCGCTAATTCAAAGTAGCTTTGGTGATGGTCGAGCCGGCAGTGGGGCGCCGCTCATGCAGGCCGTTTAGCTGCAGCGGCTTCTACAAAGAGAAATACATTTCTAAAACAAACCTTGCTTCTTTCCGCTCTTTTGTAGACCTTACGGTCGTTTTTTTCGGATTTCGGCAGCACGAAAAACCATCCGACACTCTATTTTCAAAAACGGAAACCATGGATACTCTGGGAATTGACATAGGGGCCTCGGGCATCAAAGGGGCCTGCGTCGACACAACAACCGGTAGGCTCACAACCGAACGCCACCGCATTGGCACGCCACACCCTTCTACACCGAAAAGGGTGGCGAGCGTGATAGCTGAACTCAAAGAACACTTTGATTGGTCCGGCCCCATTGGGTGCGGTTTTCCCTCAGTTGTGCGAAGCGGTGTCGTTCAAACAGCGGCCAATGTCGACGACAAGTGGGTCGGGACGGATGCGCGCAAGCTGTTCGCGGACGCAACCGATTGCGCAATTACGCTCATCAACGACGCCGACGCAGCCGGCCTGGCCGAAATGAAGTTTGGCGCCGGTCGTGGCCACAACGGGGTGGTCTTTCTTGTTACCATCGGTACGGGACTCGGTTCAGCATTCTTCACTGGCGGCCGGCTGCTGCCCAATACAGAAATGGGACAAATCCAGCTGCTCGGGAAAATCGCCGAACGTTATGCTTCCGATGCAATTCGCAAAAAGGAAGAGTTATCGTGGCCTGAGTGGGCGCTGCGCTTCAATGCCTATCTGGGCCGGATCGAGCTCCTGTTTTCTCCCGATCTGATCATTATCGGTGGCGGCGCGAGCAAGAAATACCAAAAATACAAAGAACACCTGTCGGTTGCGGCCGAAATTGTGCCTGCAGAACTACGCAACGAGGCAGGTATTGTCGGCGCAGCTCTTTCTGTTGAACTGTCCCGCAATGGGCAAAGGTAGTCTTGTGCCATGCCTGAGGAGACTTTTGAACTACTTGCTGAACACCGGTAATAGGGGGTTTTATCATGCTTGAGTGGTTACACGGTTGGTTGCAGAGCCAGGGGCTGGGGTCCGAACATGCGGATCTCACGGTAAAGGCGAGCATTGTTCTGGCGGTCTTGCTTCTCAGTCTGATAGCGAACATCGTTGCGAAGCGCTACTTCCTGTCGGGGTTGCGTCTGGTGATCAGCAAGACAAAAACATCCTGGGATGATGCTCTTCTACAGAGAAAAGTGTTCAACCGCCTGGCGCACCTCGCTCCTGCCCTGGTCATTTACGCGCTCATGCCGGATGTATTGTCCGATTGGCCCGCAGTTGCTTCCCTGGTGGGCGGAGGCGTGCTCATCTATATGATTGCGATCCTGGTCCTGTCCCTCGATGCTTTTCTAAACACAGTCGTCGACATCTATCGCACGTTCGAGATTTCCCGCGAGATTCCCATCAAGGGGTTTATTCAGGTTACCAAAATCATCCTCTACTTTCTGGCCGGCATTTTCGCCATCTCAGTCGTTTTGAACAAGACGCCTTTCTATTTCCTGAGTGGACTTGGGGCGCTGACCGCGGTGTTGATGTTCATCTTCAAAGATGCCATCCTTGGTTTCATAGCAGGGATTCAACTGACAGCAAACAAGATGATTGCCCATGGCGACTGGATATCAATGCCGAAATATGGTGCGGACGGCGACGTCCTGGAGGTTTCGCTCACAACCGTCAAGGTCCAAAACTGGGACAAGACCATAACCACGATCCCGACGTATGCGCTCATCAGCGAGTCCTTTAAGAACTGGCGCGGCATGTCCGAGTCCGGCGGCCGCAGGATCAAACGCTCAATCAACATCGACATGAATACGGTTACGTTCTGCGATGAAGCGATGCTGGCAAGATTCGCGAAAATTCAGTATATTTCCGAATATATTGAGAAGACCAGGACCGAATTGCAGGACTTTAACCAATCAGCCAGGGTAGACAACTCAAGCCTGGCGAACGGGCGCCGGATGACCAACATCGGTACGTTTCGGGCTTATGTCTTAGCCTATCTCAGGCATCATCCAATGATAAACCTGGGGATGACGTTTTTGGTGCGCCAACTGCAGCCCAGTGCAAACGGTTTACCGATCGAGATCTATGTCTTCAGCAAAGACCAGGCCTGGGCAAACTATGAAGCCATTCAGGCTGATATTTTTGACCACATTTTGGCGGTGGTGCCGGAATTCGATCTGCGTGTCTTCCAGCACCCGACAGGTGGTGATTTTCAATTGCTGGCGCGAACCGACACTCAATCGGATAACTCATGAGAGATTCTGAGCCAACAGGGTTTGACAGCGCAAAGAAAACCGCGCAAGAATATGTAGAGCATCCGGAAAAAGCCGGACACCTGCTAAAGGAGGCTGCTGCAAAAGCGGACCGAAACCGGACTGTGCTCGACAGGGTGTGGGATGATCTGCAGACTCTGTTTCGTTTGTTGAAAGCATGGCATCAGGGCTGTTACAAGTCGGTACCGTGGCAAACGGTGGTCTTTGCCCTGGCAGCTGTGGTTTATTTTGTAAATCCCTTCGATCTGGTCCCCGACTTCCTGCCTGGCGGCGGTTACCTGGACGACGCGACGGTGGTGGGGTTTGTGCTCAAGTCCATCCAAAATGATTTGCAAGGCTTCCTGCGCTGGGAGCAAACCACCGAAACAAGCGAGGCCACATAGATAGTCTGGCCGCCTGAAAACACAACCATTGTAACAACACTCCCCGCTTTGGTTTCAACGTCACATTCGGAGAACCAGTGACGGGCTGTTCGGCCGGAAACATACAGGGGCGCGAAGTGTTAGTAGTTAATGAATCCACCGCTTGTCAAGCAGTATAGAGACTCTCCTTACTGGCGGTAGATTCCGGACATTCAAAAACTTAGTTGAAGGAACAATGCGTAAAGAAAAAATCCGAAATATCGCCATCATCGCCCATGTCGACCACGGGAAAACCACCCTGGTAGACGGCATGTTGAAGCAAAGTGGCATCTTCAGAGAGAATCAACAGGTGGTTGAGCGCGTAATGGACTCCATGGATCTGGAGCGGGAGCGCGGCATCACCATTATGGCCAAGAACACCGTGGTCATGTATGAAGATACAAAGATAAACATCATCGACACGCCCGGTCACGCTGACTTTGGCGGCGAGGTAGAGCGCAGCCTGAATCTGGTAGACGGCGTCCTCTTGTTGGTCGATGCCAGCGAGGGACCACTGCCGCAAACGCGTTTCGTGGTAAAGAAAGCCCTTGCCAGGGCGCTACCTGTCATTCTGGTCATCAACAAGATCGATCGCAGTGACGCCCGCATCGAAGAAGTCATAAACGAAGTCTATGACTTGTTTATCGATCTAGGCGCCAGTGAGGAGCAGATCGAGTTCCCCATCCTTTACACCAACGCCAAAGAGGGCATCGCACACCGTGAAATCGCCGACGATTCAACAACGCTAAAACCGCTCTTTGAAGTTATCCTGGCTGAGATTCCCGGGCCTGAAGCGAATGACGACGCGGTCCCGCAGTTCCTGGTCACCAATTTGGATTATGATTCGTACGTTGGCCAAATCGCCATCGGCAGGCTGGCGCAGGGAACCCTCGAAATGGGAAAACCCTACTCGCTCTGTGGTCAGGAAAAGAACACCGCGGGCGTCAAATTTTCCGTCCTATATACGTTCAAGGGATTGAGCAAGGTCTCCGTTGACGAGGTCTTCTCCGGAGACATCATCGCATTTGCCGGAATCGAAAACGTACAGATTGGAGACACGATTTCTTCGTTCGAAAACCCAAGGCCCTTGCCCAGAATTCATGTGGATGAACCAACGGTTTCGATGATATTTTATGTGAATAACAGTCCGTTTGCCGGCAAGGAAGGTAAGTATCTGACATCGCGCCACATCCTGGAACGGTTGGAGAAAGAAACGCTGAGGAACGTTTCCCTCAAGATAAAGAAGACTGAACGGGCTGACGCCTTTGAGGTTTGTGGCAGAGGCGAATTGCAAATGGCTGTCCTAATCGAGACCATGCGACGCGAGGGTTTTGAGTTCATGGTTTCAAAGCCACGAGTCCTCACACGTCAGGAAGGCGGCAAGGTACTGGAGCCGGTCGAACATGTGTTTCTCGATACGCCGGAAGATTTTGTCGGCGTTATCACCGAAAAGCTATCCACCCGCAAGGGCCGAATGGCAAATCTAAACAACAGCGGAACCGGCAGAGTGACCCTGGAATTTCTGATTCCTTCACGAGGTTTGATCGGGTTTCGCAGTCAATTTTTGACCGACACCAAAGGCGCGGGAGTGATGAACACTCTGTTTGAGGGCTATCAACCTTGGTTTGGACCGATCCCACAGCGCAAGAGCGGCGCCCTGGTCGCGGATAGAGTCGGCCGCGCTACCAATTATGCGAGCCTGGCCATGGTTGATCGCGGGGAATTGTTTGTGGAGGCCGGGACGCAAGTTTACGGAGGAATGATCATCGGTGAGCGCAATAGAGCCGAAGACATTAGTGTCAACATTACCAAAGAAAAGAAGTTAACCAACATGCGGAGTTCAACCTCCGAGGCAACGGTCACCGTCCGGCCCGCACGACCGATGTCGCTGGATCAATCCATCGAGTTTGTTGCCGAAGACGAGCTGGTCGAAGTTACCCCGAGTACGATACGACTGCGTAAGATGGAGCTGGATGCGGGTAAAAGGGCTCAGGCAAGGAAACGGGAGAAGACAGCCGACGAATCATAGGGGTTCTCCTGGTGTATCCCATGAGATCCGACAGACGAAAATCCTGGCAAAAAAAGGCCGCCGCAAAGGGAGCGTTGGTTCCGCAATATTTCGAAGTGTCGACGTCCCGGGTTCTACTGCGATGCGGCAAATGCGGCCACCAGTTCACGCGCAACCTGATTCCAAAACAGGACGAACCCACATTCATTTGCCCAAAGCTACAATGCAGGTGCCGCAACTGGGTCCCGGTAACCTACTGTAAGTAAAGATTCTTTTCACGTGTTCTGCACTAGCCGCCCGGATTGGTCATTTTTCTTGACAACCACTTTATTATTGAACATATTTTAACACATTGACCAATCCAGGCATACGCTTGTCCCCTTTCTTTACAAAAATTCTGAGTTCACTTCTTGTCATGCACCTCCTCGCTTGCGGAACCGACACGAGCAAAGAGATAGACCTGATTCTCAGCGAGTACAGCGGCAGCGACAAACCCGGGGCCGTCGTGATGGTCATCAAACAGGGAAAACCCATCGTGCGCAAGGCGTACGGCATGGCTCACCTGGAACAGCAGGCCGCGATGACCGTGGCATCCAACTTAAGGCTCGCCTCCTTTACCAAGCAGTTCACAGCCATGGCCATCATGCTGCTTGCCGAACGCGGCAAACTCACCTATCAAGCCAGATTGACGGATATTTTTCCTGATTTTCCGGCCTACGGCCATCAGATCACCATCGAACAGATGTTGCAACATACCTCCGGCCTGATTGCATATGAAGATCTGATCTCCGACACAGCGACCGTTCAGGTGACGGACAGCGACGTGCTCGCCATGATGTTCGAGCAAGATTCTACTTACTTTGAACCCGGGCTGAAATACCGCTACAGCAACACCGGTTACGCCGTGTTGGCGATGGTTGTCGAGCGGTTGTCGGGTCAAAGCTTTGCCGAATTCTTGCGCTGTGAAATTTTCGAGCCGCTCGACATGTCGAACACGGTCGCGTACCAGAAGGGCATCTCCACTGTACCGAGCCGGGCCTACGGTTATGCTGCTACCGACACCGGTTTTGTCTACCGCGATCAATCCGTCACCAGCGCAGTCCTGGGTGACGGCGGTATTTATTCATCCGTGGACGATTTGTTTAAGTGGGATCAAGCGTTGCACAAGAACGCTCTGGTCAGCGTCGGCACATTCAGCCGGGCGACTTCCGGCGGTGCGGTAATGGATAAACCGGGGCTCACCTACGGCTTTGGGTGGCGGATGGATGAGTTTCTCGGTCAGCGGCGCATGCACCACACCGGGAGCACAAGCGGCTTTACAACCGTCATCCAACGTTACCCGGACAGCGGTTTTAGCATCATCCTCTTAACCAACCGGAACAAGCCGAGCGTTATGGGTCTTGCCAACAAAATTGCGGGGCTATATCATAACTAGCATGAAAAAGAAGAACCACTCGTTTTACGTGGCGAAGTGAGGTGCCGACATGACCACATTCAATGAACCGTATAACCGGCAGTCGCTGATCCGGACCCTGCAGGAAACACACTCCGAGGTCAAACGCACTTTTACAGCCCTTACGCTCGATAGTTTTTATAAAGAACGGGGTGAGGTTTGGACGGCTGAGGAAACCCTGCGCCACCTCATCAGCTCCGAACAGCCGCTGATTACGGCAATGAAAATTCCGAAGCTGATTCTGCGGCTGAAGTTTGGCAAGGCAAAAAAGCCGTCCCGAACCTATCGCAACATACGGGAAGCGTATCAGGAAAAACTTGCCGCCGGGGGCAAGGCCCCGGGGCGTTTCGTGCCGGAAAAAATCCCGGTCCCAGCTACCCAGCGCGAAGCGGAGAAGAGAAAAGGGAAGCTCATCAGCCAATGGAGCTCGACCGGCAAAGCGCTGACTTCACAGGTGAAGCGTTGGCATGAAATAAGCCTGGAGGAGTATCGTTTGCCGCACCCGCTTCTTGGAAAACTCACCATGCGCGAAATGCTCATGTTTACCATTTATCATAGTTTGCACCACACTTTGCGCATTCAGCAACGTTTTGGACTGGACAAAAAGATGCGATCCAGATAAGAGCTCCGTAAAGGGCGCCGAAGGCCATCTTGCCGCGGTGTCCCGTCACCGTTGCCAGTCACAGATCCTTCTTACCATACCCGTATCTTAAAAGAACACTAACAAGTCCGTTGACCGCAAAGATCAAACTATTCAGGAGCCAGGCCGGATTAGACATTCTCGTGGGGCAGGATGACGCCAGCAACGATCTCCTGTCCTTGCGGCTGGCGCACGCCAACGATATTTGGTTCCATGTCAGCGGTGCGCCCGGCAGCCATGTTGTCTTGCGCTGCGGCGAGGAAAAGGTCACCCCCGACAAAGAAGCGCTGAAAGAGGCAGCCGGGTTGGCGGCCTGGTTTTCAAAAATGCGCCGTGGCGGCAAGATTAACGTGAACTATTGCCTGGCCAAGCATGTCGGCAAGCCGCGCGGAGCAAAGCCGGGTACGGTCTCGATCAGCAAAGCAAAGAAGTTGGTTGTGCAACCAAAGCTCCTGCAAGAGGTCCCGGACTGAGGACCTGCCAGGCCTTCCCTCCTTGTGCGAATTTTGTTTTGATAAAGACCTTAGAGTTTTATATTTCAAACCTGTCACGGCCGCAAACAGCAAAAGCGGTTTTTCATTTAACCAGTAAGACACGGTCCTAAAGTGCCCACCTCCAACAAAATTGTCATCAAAGGTGCTCGCGAGCACAACCTGAAAAATATCGATGTCGAAATCCCACGTGACAAACTTGTGGTGATCACCGGCCTTTCAGGCTCGGGAAAATCCTCGCTGGCATTTGACACCATTTATGCTGAAGGGCAGCGAAGATACGTCGAGTCACTGTCAGCCTACGCGCGGCAGTTTCTCGGCTTGATGGAGAAGCCGGATGTGGACTATATCGAAGGGCTGTCCCCAGCCATTTCCATCGAGCAACGCAAAGCGAGCCAGAATCCACGGTCGACCGTGGGCACGGTGACCGAAATCTACGATTACTTTCGCCTGCTCTTTGCGCGCATAGGCAAGCCGTACTGCTACAACTGCAGCCGGCCGATACAGAGGCAGACCGTACAACAGATGGTCGACAAGATTCTCAGTCTGGAGGAAGGAACCCGACTGCAAATACTCGCGCCGGTGGTGCGAGGCCGCAAAGGCGAGTATCGCGATGTGTTTGAGGAGGCCCGCAAGGACGGCTTCGTCAGAGTGCGCGTCGACGGGGAATTGCGCGATTTATCCGAAAAGATAACCCTCGACCGCAAGAAGAAGCACAATATCGAAATCATCGTAGATCGTCTGGTGGTGTCCCCAAAAGTCGCTACCAGGCTGGCCGACTCTCTGCAAACCGCGCTGGCGATCGCATCCGGCATCGTCCTGATTGATTTTGTCGGGGCCGGCAAAGAGCCGAAAGACGGCTGGATGTTCAGCGAGAACTATGCCTGCGTCGCCTGTGGCATTTCTTATGAAGAGCTGACGCCGCGCATGTTCTCATTCAACAGTCCGTACGGAGCCTGTCAGACCTGCAACGGCCTGGGCACGACCATGGAAATCGATCCTGGGCTACTCATCCCCGATGACAAGCTCTCGCTCACGCAGGGCGCCATTTCAGTCTGGAAGGAAAACCGTGAAGGCTGGTACGCGAGCCAACTGCAAGCTGTCGCCGAGCACTATGACATCGGCTTGGATGAACCCTGGCGCGATCTCAGCGAGGTGCAGCAACAAGTCTTGCTGCAAGGATCAAACGGCGAGGAAATAAAGTTCCTCTATCAACGTGGCAACGGCAAACTGAACGCCGAGTTCAAAAGCAGCTACGAGGGCATAATCCCGAACCTGGAACGGCGGTACAAACAGACAGAGTCCGCGCACGTGCGCAGCTGGATCGAGTCGTTCATGAACGTCAAGCCCTGCCATGAATGCAACGGCGCCCGCCTCCGCAAAGAGGCGCTGGCGGTCAAAGTCGGAGATGTGACGATCAGAGAACTCACCGCCATGTCTATCAGCAAAACACACTCCTTTTTCAATACGCTCAAACTGACAGAGCGGGAAGAAATAATCGCTGAACAAGTCCTGAAAGAAATCCGCGAACGGCTGGGCTTTTTGGTCAACGTCGGGTTGGACTACCTTTCCCTGGACAGAAGCGCGGGCACCTTGTCAGGCGGCGAGGCGCAGCGGATCCGGCTGGCAACCCAGGTCGGATCTCAGTTGGTCGGGGTGCTGTACATCCTGGATGAGCCCTCTATCGGCCTGCATCAGCGTGATAATCGCAGGTTGCTGGACACCCTGGTTAAACTGCGGGAACTCGGCAATACGGTTGTCGTGGTCGAGCATGACCAGGAGACCATCGAGGCGGCCGATTACGTGCTTGACCTGGGCCCGGGGGCGGGTCAACATGGCGGCGAAGTTGTTGCGAAGGGCTCGCCAGGAGCCATCGCCAGGAGCCGAACATCGCTCACCGGCCAATATCTTGCGGGGAAAAAACGCATCGCGATACCTGAGAGCCGCAGCAAAGGCAACGGGCAATCAATTGTCGTCCGCGGCGCAAGCGGTAACAACCTGGCAAACGTAACGCTTGAAATCCCACTGGGCGTATTCAACTGTGTCACGGGCGTTTCGGGGTCGGGCAAAAGCACGTTGATCAACGAAACCCTTTACCGGATTTTATCAAAACGCTTCTTCCGCAGCAAGAAAGCAGCGCTGTCCTATGAAGAAGTCTCTGGTCTGGAACATGTAGACAAAGTCATCGAAATCGACCAGTCTCCCATCGGCAGGACGCCGCGCTCAAACCCCGCGACCTACACCGGCTTGTTTGCGCACATTCGTGATTTGTTCTCGCAGGTGCCGGAAGCCAAAATTCGCGGTTACAAACCGGGACGGTTTAGTTTCAATGTAAAGGGCGGGCGCTGCGAAGCATGCCAGGGTGACGGCCTGATCAAAATCGAAATGCACTTTCTGCCCGATGTTTACGTCAAATGCGAAGTCTGCAAGGGCCGGCGCTACAACCGCGAGACCCTGGAAGTGAAGTACAAAGGTAAATCAATTGCCGAAGTGCTTGACATGACCGTCAGCGAAGCTTTGACATTTTTCGAAAATGTCCCAGCCACCAGGCGCAAGCTTCAGACACTGTACGATGTCGGGCTTGGCTACATTCACCTGGGACAGCAGGCGACGACTCTGTCCGGCGGAGAGGCGCAAAGAGTCAAATTGTCGACGGAGCTCTCGAAACTCAGTACCAGCAAAACCGTTTATATTCTGGACGAACCAACCACTGGCCTGCATTTCGATGACATAAAAATGCTCCTGGGGGTGCTCACCACGCTGGTGGCGAAGGGCAACACGGTCATCGTGATCGAGCATAATCTCGATGTCATCAAGACAGCGGACCATCTGATAGATTTGGGGCCTGAAGGCGGCGACGGTGGCGGCCGCATCATCGCAACCGGAACACCGGAGGAAGTGGCACAGGTCAAGGGATCGCACACCGGTGACTTTCTACGCGCGGAACTGGCAAAAGCCGGTCAGGCCACGGTTTCTGGCTGACAACGCGGGCGGCCACGGCTTTTTTCTGTCAGTAGTCGCGCCAAACCTTAGGCATCAATGTTATACAAACGCATCCAGAGCCTGACTAGATCACGCAACAGGAAGGACAAAGTCGCCTTGTGCCTGGCGGGTGGCGGCATTACCGGATCCATGTACGAAATCGGTTGCCTGACCGCCCTGGATGACTTTCTGGAAGGTAAGAGTTGCGTCAATCAGTTTGATATGTTCGTGGGGATCAGCGCCGGTGCGATCGTGGCGGCCTTTATCGCCAACGACTACAAGCCTGCCGAGATGTTCAATGCTATCCACGAGGATCAAAAGTCACCCCTCAACTTCAAGCGCAAGAACATCTACAATCTTCGTTTGTCCGAATTCATCATGTCGTTTGCGCCGCTGGTCAAAAGACTGCCGGCGCTGCTGCACTATGGCTGGGTGAACCGCAGACATGCGAGCGTAATGGACTTGCTTTCGCTCTTGCAGGAGTTCCTTCCCCCGGGTATTTTTTCACTGAGAAACCTGGACAAGTTCGTAACCACCGCCCTCTATCCTGAAGGCAAAACCAACGACTTCAGGAATCTGCGCAGCAAGCTCTACATCCCGGCGACCAACCTCGATACGGGCGCGAGATGCGTATTTGGTGAAGAGGAGTCGACCGTGCCGATCTCGAAAGCGGTCGCGGCGTCCGCGGCGATTCCTTTATTCTTTCGTCCCTTCCGCATTAACGGTGCCGACTACATTGACGGCTCGACAACTCAGGTCTCACACCTTGATATCGCCATTCGCAACGGAGCCAAGTTGGTGATCGTGATCAATCCGACGGCGCCGATCAGAAACGACCGCACCCAGAAGCTTTTACCTACCTTTGATGGCAAGTGGGGCAAAATCGCACAGCGGGGATTAGGAGCGATCAGCGAACAGGCGCGGCGGGTTGAAACACAGACCCGGTTTGATCTGGGCCTGCAACGATTCCGTGCGGAACACCCTGATGTCGACTATGTCATTCTGCAACCCGGAATCTCAGATGGATTCCTGTTCTTGCATGGCGTAATGGAGTTCGACTCCCGGCGCTCGATACTAGACCACGGCTACCGGACCACGCTCGCGGAGCTACAATCAAACGAGGCAGAATACAAGGCCCTGTTTGCCAAGTACGGCCTGACGGGAGCTGCCGGCTAATCCGGCGCCGGCGCAAAAAGAAAAGGCCAGCATCGCAAAGCGAGTGCTGACCTCCCCCTAATCCCGAAGCGGCAAACAAGGTTTGCTCATTTCGTCAAAGGTGCATAGTCAGTAGATGTCTGTTAGGATTAAGGCTCCTCTAGGCCCTGGCCGCAGCCAGTTTATTCATGTTGGTGACCAGGTGTTGATTCTTAACCGGCTTCATCAACACGTGGTCTGCAACTTCCGGCTCCAGGGAAATAGTCTCGGATGCGTCCTCGCCGTCCATTATCATCATAATCTTCAGGTCCGAGTACTTTCTCTTTAGCTTGCGCGCCAAATCGATGCCGGTCTTGCCGCTCCCGTTCTCCAGGTCCAGGCGGTAATCCATCAGGAAAATCTCCGGCTTCATTTTGCGCAGGTAATACATTACCGATTCAATATCTTCCGCAATTTCAATCTTGTATTGCTCACAAAGAGCAAGGTAAATCTGCATCTGTGTACCGAGTTCCCCATTGAGGATCAGTATTTTTTTCATTGCTGTTTTCGAAGGTGCGAGATTCAAAGGTGCGAGCGTGAATTCACTCTATTTGTAAGAGCAACGTAACAATTTTGCGGAAACGAATTTTGATAAAAAAGGGGAGATTTGTGGCGTTCTTGTAACGGGTTGCCGGGGCTCAGTGCTCTACCTGACCCTCATGGGAGGCATTGAAATGATACCACTTCAGCGTGTAGAATACAACACCGGCGGCGACGACCAATGCTGTCGGGTGAACATGACCGCGCCAATTGTACCAGGCCAGTGACTCGGCTGTAACATTTGCTGTAACAACCGAGACCAAATTGTTGAGCGCATGGATGATAAGTCCGGGCCAGATACTTCTGCTGTGCTGCGCCATATATCCGAAAACACAACCGATGAGCAGCACCTGGATCAACCACACCGAGGGATGGAACATCGCAAAAATGAGCGCAGACAAAAAGATGGCATACTGGATTTCGAAGCGCCGCTCCAACGCCCGCAGAAGCATGCCGCGAAACAACATCTCTTCGACGAGTGCGGCTATGACCACTGTCCCGAGAAGCAAATTGAGCCAGTCGGTCCAGGTTTCTGCATCGAACATCTCCGCAAAGAGTTCTTCGAACTCGGGCGGCACAACGATCACATTGCTGATGATGCGGTCGACCTCATCACTTAGAACCGGCAGGGCAAGTCCGAGCAAAATACTGCAGCCAATGACACGGATGCCTACTCTGCGGAATCGAAAGACTTTTGACAAATCGTAGTCCCGGCGCCACAAATATAACAGCGTGGGCACGACCAGAAATATCTCACCTATGATGATGCGAGCATCCCGTAAAGAATCACTCAGGGCAATAATGATGAGTCCCGAGAACAGGAAACTCACAAATATGAGACCGACAATGACGCGCAGACGCGGATGGTCGGTCTTGTCCTGCCAGTGCGGCTCACGACCTAACATTGCGGTCCGCCCTATTCGGCAAATGAGAGAGAATGATAGCTGCTGCGTTCGCCACATTGAGCGAATCTCCCCAGCCTTGCCTTGGAATGACCACCTGCTGGTCTACGCTGTCGCGTACCATAGCCGGGATAGTCGCGGTCTCACCGCCCAGGATGAATCCGTTGTGCTCGGAAAATTGGACATCGGCGACCGCAGTACGGCCCTGTGTGCTGGCCAGAAACATACGGTATCCATTGTCCTTGAGCGTTTGCACTAATTTCGCGATTTCAAGACCCTCTGCTATGCGTACATGAAAAAGCCCGCCCATGCTCGCGCGGACAACTTTGGGGTTGGTACTGTCCACGGAATCATGGCTTAAGAAGACGGCATCGACGCCGAACCAGGCTGCCGAACGAAGTATGTTGCCCAAATTGCCCGGATCCTTGATGTCATGCAAAACCAGGGCGTTCACCGGCGACGCCTGCATGACCTCTTGCAGCGTCCACCTTTTCCCCTGGACCAGCCCGAGCACGCCTTGTGACTCTACTGTTGCACTGATCTTCTGCAATTGCGTGGAAGTAATCTCAATGCACTCAATTGACCGGCTGCGACAAGTCTCCAGGAACTTTTCTACCCGTTGCGTGGACAGTTTTTGGGCACAAAACAGCACACGCTCGAGGGCGTACATCGACTCCAGGACCTCTTCGCACAACCGCAAGCCTTCAGCCAGAAACAGGTTGTGCTGCTGCCTGAACTTTTTGACCTTCAGGGATGAATAAAGCTTGAGTTGACTCTTAGAGATCAACGTAGATCCGGGATACGGGTTCAACAATCATTGAGCTTCTGGAAAGGCGATGGAGTGGACTATGGAGCTGAGGGTAAAAAGGCAGCGTGCTCAGTTTGAAAAAAACTTGTTTTCCTCGGAATTGATAATATCCATTATATCACCCGGCGCCCGGATACCGATAAGCCTCTCGCGAAGTTCCTTTTGGTGCATCAGTCTGGATATCCTGCTGAGCGCTTTCAGATGAGGCCCGGTTTGGTCTTGCGGCCCGACCAGTAGCCATATTAGCCGTACCGGTTTATCATCTAGCGAATCGAAATTTACAGGCTCTCTGGTAATGCCCAAAGCAGCCACTATGCTCTCGACCCCTTCAGACTTGCCATGTGGAATAGCGACTTCATCACCCACGCCGGTACTCATGACCGCCTCCCGATCGAAAACCGCCTTCAGGATCTGAGTCTTGTTCTTCAGTGGCGCTGATTCATCAATCAGACCAATCATTTCCTCGATGATCTTGCTTTTCTCGGTGTGGTCAAGCGGAATCTTTACACGCTCGACTGTCAGGATGTCCCTCAATTTCATCGTAGTTCCAGAGGAAAAATGGAAAGTTTAACCTACATAATGCTCTACAATCAGAACCCGCCAATATAGTCTGTACAGCACATTTATCCAAATTATTTCTTTTCTCGTAATAAGGCCTGCACGTTAGGTACAGCTCGCGCTAGTAGCGGTCTTTCTGCGAGTCGGGGAGCGGGAACGGACTTCCCGATGTCCTTAGGGTGAAACACAAAAAAAGTCACAACAGACTAACCTCCTGTTATGACTTCGTCTTTGCGGGACCGACGGGACTTGAACCCGCGATCTCCGGCTTGACAGGCCGGCGTGTTAACCAAACTACACCACGGTCCCAGCGGCGGACAAGGCTCTAATCTTTCTCCGAGCTCTCTTTCCTGATATGAATAATTGCAAACGGGATTAAAACACAATAAGCAAAGATCAAAAGTACCGGAGCCAAAGTCATGGTCAAGAATCCGTCAACCGGCTCTTGAGCCAAAGACCAGTAACCAACCATTAAAACGGCCAAGGCAACAGCAAAAATGGTATAATTTTCCCGGCTGAAAGCCCATTGGACAACGCCGCTCTTCTTGCCTTTGCGTCCCCGTCTATCCTTCATAATCGATTCTCTCATCGCGTGATTGCAGCGCAAATATATAGAATAGAGAGTTGAGAGTCAAGCGAAATATAGGCACATTCTCCGGGCCTGCTGGGTAAAGCGTGAAAGACAGCGACCGCCTTTACCGTGATCAGGCATCCAGCAGCGTGGCCGCCAAGACACAGAAAAAGCCGAGGAGAAAGAGCGCCGGGACCTTATAATCCTGGGTGTTTTGGTGGGCCATCGGCAGCAGATCGCTGGTCGATATGTAGAGAAACGTTCCGCCGGAAATACCGACGGCCAGACTTAAATAAAAAGGGTCATGCGCAGGCATAAATGCGCCGGTGGTAGCGCCAACCAGCGCCAGGCTGGCAAGGACGATGAGGATCGTCCATGCGCGCCCCTCCCGGTAATCATGCCCAAGCAGGAGACATGCGATCGAAACCCCTGTTGGGAAGCGGTGCAGGATGACCGCCGCGATCACGATAATGCCCAGAGATTCCTCGAACACAAAGCTCACAGCGATAGCGAAGCCATCGAGAAAACTGTGGAACCCCATACCAACGAGGGCCGACGGACCAAACCGGTGCACTTTACAGTCCTGCTCGCGGCAAGCGTGTACCATCGACACTTTTTCATAGCCATAGAGCAGAATGAATCCCGCACTGATGGCAAACATGGCCCAGCGGCCCGACACTGAGTAGCTTTCGGGGATCATGTGATTCAAGCCGGTTGACAGCAACACACCGGCGGAAAATGCGACCAGCAGGGTCAGGTGCCTTTCGCTCAAACGCCTGTGTAGCAGGGGAAGACCACCCCCGAGGATGGTGGCGCCTGCTGCCAGTAGCGAAAAAAGTAAAATCTGCATTCTATTGTTTCTCTGTTTTCAATTTGGCGAGCCTTAGAGCATTGGCTATGACTGCCAGGGATGTGCCCATGTCTCCGACAAGAACCGCAAAAACCAAAGAGACATATCCGGGGATAACCCCAAATGCGAGCGTAAACTTGATGACGATAGCGGCCACCGTATTTTGCCGGATGACTCTGTTTGCACGCTGGCTTAAATTAATCAAAAATGGAATGTTTTGCAAGTTGTCGGACATCAATGCAATGTCCGCGGTTTCAATGGCCGTGTCTGTGCCCGCGGCTCCCATGGCGATGCCGATATCGGCCGCGGCCAGGGCCGGCCCGTCATTTATCCCGTCACCGACTACGGCCACGCGCCCGTATTTCCGGCTCAACTCATGAACAGCGCGCACCTTTGCATCAGGTAGCAGATTTGAATAAACAAGATCGATGCCCAGCTCGCGGGCGACAGCTCCGGCCACATGTTCATTATCGCCGGTCAGCACGGCAACTTTCTTCCCTAACTTTTTCAGCCGCGCGATGGTTACTGCTGCATGGCTGCGCATACTATCCGCCAGCGCGATAAGTCCGACGATCTCGCTCTCCGAGCCCACAGCAATGGCCGTCTGCCCCTTTTCCTGAAGCGACTTCAGTGTTGCGTTGTGCGGCCCCATGAGATCGGGAAACATTTCCGGGACACCAACCGAAAACACCTGGTCCCCGACGCGGCCCATAACGCCTCTACCTGGATAGTTGCGAAAATCCTCGACTGCAGGCATTTCGGAGTTGCCGGCCTTCTTGCTGAGTGCCTGAGCGATGGGATGCTCACTCGTCCGCTCCAGCGCCGCGGCAATGTGCAAAACATCCTGTTCGGAATAACCGTTTAAGCAGAGAACTTCAGTCACGGCCAGCCTTCCGCTGGTCAAGGTGCCGGTCTTGTCGAACGCAATTAGATCAACCTTGCTCATCTGTTCGAGATGGATTCCGGCTTTGATCAAAACACCTTTCCGGCTCGCATGAGTGAGGGCAGAAACGACCGACACAGGCGTAGAAATGACCAGAGCACAGGGGCACGCGATGACCAGGAGAGTGAGCGCTTTCAGAAACCAGTCATGAAAGCTCAACCCGAACAGAAAAGGCGGGATAACGGCAAGACCACAGGCAAGAATTATGATAGCCGGCGTATAGATTCTCGCAAAACGCTCGACGAAACGTTCACTGTTCGACTTTTGTGACTCCGCATCCTCGATGAGCTGTACAATGCGTGCGAGCGTGCTGTCGGTACTGCAATGCTCGACCTTTACCTCCAGGTAGCCCTCCTGATTTATCGAGCCGGCGAAAACTTTGTCGCCGGTGCTCTTGTGCAGCGGAACGGACTCTCCCGTAATAGCGGACTGATCTACGCTCGAGGTCCCCCGGACAACAAGTCCGTCCAATGGAATCCTGCTACCCGGACGTATGGCAAGAAAATCGCCAACCGCTACTTCTTCCGACGGAACGATAACTTCTCCGGACTCCTTTATGACAACAGCATCGTCCGGCGCCAAGGTCATCAGCTCTCGTAAGGACCGCCTTGCCCGGGCAACGGACCTACCCTCCAGAAACTCTGCCAACGCGAACAGAAATGCCAGGCTTGCGGCTTCCATATATTCGCCGATTATGATGGCGCCAATAGCTGCCAAAGAAATAAGCAGGTCCATATTAAACCGGAAGCGCAGCAATGCCAGCCAGCTTTCTCTGCTAAAGTTGTAGCCTGCCAGGCCGGTTGCGATCAGGAAGCAGACGACAGACATTGGCAGGTTCAGAATTAGAGTATTAGATAAAATGAACTCGAACAGCAGCCCGGCCAGCAGGAACATACCGGCTATCGTTGTCGTGACGAACACCCTGTCCTGCCAGAGCCTCTTGTCAGTGTTGCCAGTTTGGCGGGGGCCGTTGACGCGATAGCCGAGTTTCTCCACCGAGCCGGTGAGTTGCTCCCGGCTGACGGTTTGTGGGTGATAGGTAACCTTGAGGCTTCCTGAGCCGAAGTTCACGAGGGAGGACTGCACGCCATCGATCCTGCAAACCGTATCCTGAATCAGGGTTGCACAGTCTTTGCAGTTCATGCCGTCTATTTGCAAATTCTCAGTTATGGCGGTGGGTTGCATTTTTGCGTCTCTGTCGATTTTTGCTACTCCCCGATATGTTCCATGGCGCTGTCAATAATCGCAGCAATATGGGAATCGTCCAAAGAGTAAAAAGATATTTTGCCCTCCCGGCGAAATTTCACCAGGCGCAGGTTGCGCAAGAGGCGCAACTGATGGGAGATAGCGGAGCGACTAAGCCCAAGCGTGGTCGCGAGGTCGCAAACACATAACTCACCCATTCGCAAGGCCAGAATGATCTTCAGCCGGGTAGGGTCACCTAATAGCTTAAAGGTCTCCGCCAAATCAATAATGTTCTTCTGGGCAGACAGTTCTTGTGTCACCGCTTTTACTTTCGGCGCGTTGACACAAAAGACCTCACAGGTCTCTGAAGGGGTCATTGGGGCTCTCAACATGTGAACAAGTGCTCAATCGTTAAAATAACAAACTCAGTCCACGATGTCAAGTAAACTTTCATGGCTGACCGTATAGAAGGTTTACAGTTAGTGCCGCCTGGCGCAAATTTTAGCTTGCGTCTGACCGAAATTTTGCTATATTTAAACATCTTAGGAGCGGCTCTTCGTTGAGAGCATCACGGAGCCAATCAATCTCCAGGCCTGAAGTCCATATGCTGTTCCCACCGAATCTTTCTTTTTCAGGTATTTACTGTTCATAGAGGATGAGGAAAAATGCAAAAGAAAAGAGCCAATCAAGTTACAGAACGTAAGTTGATAGTCTCCGTAATTCTTAGAGCAGTCAAAGACTATGTTGACGGTAATAATCCATACAAAATAGACAGGCTGCGGGAGAAAGGTCAAGCCCACGAATTGAGCCAGTTGGAGAAGAACTTTCGGAGCGCCAAGTTTTGGATCTTCGAAGAGAAGAACGCCGACTACATTTTTTCTTTTGAAAAATGTTGTGAAATCATCTCAGTCAGCCCGCAAAGAATACGCAGAGGCCTGACCCAGCTCATCCAGACGAACTACCCTTCCCGCAGCGAAGAAATAAGCCACTTAGTCTGATTTTTTCCCGTGGTTGTACTGTGCAATGACACCCAGGATCGCAAAGGACGCGACTAACTCGCCCCCATCTGGCAAGATCAAAGGTTTTGCCCATCCGTTGTGCCGCCTTTATGAACCCACCAGGCCCTGTCAAAGCCCAATCGCAGACACCCCTCTTGGTCACCATCGCCTGACGAATTGCTTGTAGATTTATGCAGCTTTGGTTATCATATGATGGCGCATTTGAATTTCGAACAATCCAGCAGCGTTCGATGATTACCTGATTAGCGAGGCCAGTTCTTGTCAATCGAGCAAAGCAGTAGCGACATACCGTCTAACCTGGAAACCACCTCTCCAGCTTTTGTCACGGCAATTTCACATTTTTATCGCGGCGAGATGAACAGGGCCAATGTCTGGCGCAGCAGACTTGACGTCACCACCAATTGGGCAATTGTTACGACTGCGGCGTTCCTCTCCTTCGGGTTTGGCAGGGCGGAGGTCCCTCACTTTGTTGTTATCTTCGCCTCCATCTTTGTCCTGTTCTTCCTGGTCATTGAAGCACGGCGCTACAAGTACTTCGATCTGTGGCGCTGGCGAGTAGCTTTGGTCAATGAGAATTTTTTTGCGACGGTATTCTCGCCTATGCGTACACCCCTGCAAGCGAACTGGCGCGACTTGCTGAGCCACGACCTGCAGGAGTCTCACTTCAAAATCACCTTTATGGAAGCATTCGGACGACGATTGCGGCGAAATTACATTTGGATATTCCTGGTCCTCAGCGTATGCTGGCTTACGAAGGTAGCCATACACCCGACTCCCGCAAGCGATGTACTCGAAATACTCAACCGTTCTGCTATTTACCACTTGATCCCCGGATATCTTGTCATAGGCGTGGGTGTGGTTTTTAACTCGAGTTTACTGCTAATAGCCGTTGTCACTCGCAAGGAGCGTGACGAAGTTGTAAAAATCTACCCTACCGCCAAGTCAACGGCTCATATGGCAAATTTCTAAATCGGGGCTTTCCACAATGAGAGTCGGCCTTTACTACGCCATAACAGCGCTTGCCCTGGGCTGGATACCGGTGGCAGGACAGGTCAAGTCGCCATCCGATTTCTTCGGCTTTCCAGTCGGGGCAGATAGAAAGCTGCTACCCTGGCAGCCTATCGTCGACTATTTTCATCACCTTGATCTCGAATCCGAGAATGTCCACTTGCTTGAACTTGGGAGGTCAACCGGTGACGAACCCATCATTGTCGCTACCATCTCTTCAACGCTAAACCTGAAAAACCTCGCAAAGTACCGTAACCTACAGGTGCTGGCAGCCGATCCCGCGGACAAGTCTGACGAGGACATCCACCTACTGACAGCGCAAAGCAAGTTGATCGTGTTGCTGGAGGCACGCGCGCAAAGTGTGGACTGTTCTGCCACCCTTGCTACCATGGAAATTGCCTATCGACTCGCCACAGCTTCAGATCCTGTTACCCTCGATATCCTGCAACACGCAATCATCATGGTGGTGCCATCCGACAACCCGGATGGCACGACAGCTGTTTATGACTGGTACAACAAGTACGTCTACACGCCACACGAAGCGGCGCCCCTGACTCGCCTAAGTCACCCTTATGCCGGCGATGAATATATCTACGACGGCATTTGGCAAAACCTGGTCGAGAGCCGGTTATTCGCCAGGGAAATTTGGGATAAGTGGAACCCCCACGTCGTCATCCACCTGGGCGATGCTACTCAGCAGGCTGCCAGGATCAAAGTCCGGAAAACCGGCCCCGTTGCCAAGCACGCAGAAGCTGCCCTCCTAAACGCAATCGCCAACCACTTGGCCACCCGGGATGTTTCTGGGGCTGAGGTTTGTCGTGAGCCTCAGTCTTTCGCTGACGGGTCCGACCGCCTTGCCTTTCAGGTCCGGGTGGCGGGCCTCGAGGTCGCGACACCTATCCATTTTACGCCTGGGCAAGCAGCACCTTCTTCTCCTGCACTCAGCCGTGATGTCGCAACGACCCCGCCGTGGCCGGGTGGTTGGTGGCGCTTAAAGAACGCCGTCGACTATCAGGCATCAGCTTCTCTTGCGATCTTACAGACAGTCGCGGAATCAAAAGAAGACCATATCTCCACCTACATAAGATCCAATCTTCACGACTCAACCTTGGCGGGGCCGTGGGCCTTTGCTGTACCGCAGATACAGCGGGACGAGCTTCTCGCAGCTCGCCTGATCGAGATTCTCATTCAGAACGGCGTGCGCGTCTACCGCGCCGAGACGGCTGTTGCGAGGGTGGAGGCGACAGTCGTAAAAGGCGACTACATCGTCCCCACCAATCAGCCAAACCGCCGGTTTATACTGTCGGCCTTGACTTCCGAAAAGGAGCTTCTACAGGCGGGCCTTTCGCATAAGGCCGGCTCACTGCCTGTCCAGATGGGTGTTGAAGTACAACCCGTCATGCAGCCCATCGCCCCTTTGTCTTCTCAGTTAAGGAGTGCCCCCAAACCAGTCAAGCGTCTAAAACTGGCCGTCAATGGTGACTACGTCATGCACCACCGCACGAATCGAAGTTTTCTTGCGATAAACCGGCTGCTGCACGAAGGCAAGAAAGTCTATTGGCTAAAAGAGGAAACCGTGGTAGATGGGGTTCAATATGAGCCCGGCTCCATTGTTGTCCCGGCCAAAGAAATGCATGCAGAAAAAATGGACTTTTGGGCGCGGGAACTGTCGTTCGAGATCCGGCAGTCCAGGCAAGGGTTCGATGCAATTGAGGTGTATTTGCTAGAAGAGCCACGCCTGGGACTCTACCAGTCGTGGATTCCCAACCCGGACGAAGGCTGGACCCGACTGGTCCTGGAGCAACACGACTTTCGTTACCGAACGGTTTTCAATTCCGACGTGAGGAATAACCGTATAAAGGGAGACCTTGATGCCATGATTCTACCGGATATGGAACCGGGCAAAATGCTCGACGGCTGGCCTGCTGGAAAGAAGGGTTCGTATAAACCGAGTGTGCCGAGATCGTACGTAAACGGCATCACCGAGACCGGTGCTCGTAACCTGAGGGATTTTGCGTTTGATGGCGGAACCGTTATCGCTCTGGGACGGGCCTGCGAGTTCGCAGTGCGGTATATGGACCTCCCGGTCGAGCCTCTCCCGCCCGATAGCGCGATCCCGGGCGAGCCCACTCAGAGATTTCTACCCGTTTCTTTCGATATCACAGAGCCAGTCGCTTATGGAATGCAACGGCAGGGCTGGGCGCTCTTCACCAGCACGACTGCCCTGGTCCCCATTCCGTGGCGCGGCCGTACGCGTGTCCCCGCCTACATTGCTCCGGACAGCCCAACAGAGGCCCATTCCACGAAAAAAGGAAAGTCTGTGCGGGCAGTGGTCCTCGACATTCCGATTGGTCTGGGGCGTGTTATTTTGTTGGGTCCGAGAGTGCAGTTCAGAGCACAAACACCCGCCACATTTAAACTGCTTCTAAATGCGGTTTTGTACTCTGCCGTTAAAAGCGCGGTTTTATGAAAGGCTGACGGGGAAGGTCATCTATCCAGAGCACAAAACCCACCCTGATAATATAAGAGCGGTTTGTTGGATTCGTGAAACTGGGCCTGTTGCGCCTCACCCACGAAAATCGAATGATCGCCGCCGGCGAACCTTTCCACTTTTTTACAAACCAGGTAGGCCATAACATCCTGGAACACGGGTGGATTGCCGGGAAGGTCTTGTAAGTCACATCCTTCAAATCGCTCATCACTGCTGAGCTTCGGATTGGCAAACCTGCTTGCCAGATCCTGTTGGTCCTCACTCAAAACATTGACGGCAAAAGAGTCGCTCTGTACCAAAAACTCATGACTGGCTCCCTTGTTGCCTATACAGACCAGAATCAAGGGCGGAGCCAAAGAGAGCGACGAGAATGCGCTAACCGTCAGGCCGTGAACCTGATTCTGGCTCCGCACAGTAACCACGGTGACGCCCGTGCAGAACCTACTCATGACTTGCTTGAAGACATCAGCGGCAATGGGCATACCTAAATTCCTTTCGCAGAGCCTAAAGAATCTCGCACTATCATGGCCGGACTACTGGAACAGGGGTGAGACCTTGTACGCCCGCACCGCGTATTCTTTGATCATCCGGTGCGTGTTAAAATAGGGAGCATTGAGGGCGATGGTGCTCTTCATCATTCTAATCCAGTTTTCGCGGTCCTCATAGTACATCGGAATGATGACTTTCTCCAACTTGGAATATAGGCTTTCATAATCAAGACCTTCGTCGTAGTCGGTCAGGTTATCTTCTGTCGGTTCAGGTCCGATGGCCCAGCCGGTTAGACCCTCGACGCAGCCCTCAATCCACCATCCGTCCAGGACGCTAAAGTTCATAACGCCGTTGTGAGCGGACTTCATACCACTTGTTCCCGACGCTTCCCGCGGCCTTTGTGGGTTATTCAGCCATACGTCGACGCCAGAGGTTAGTGCGCGGCCCAGATGCATACCATAGTTTTCCAGATAGGCAATCTCGATTTGGCCCTTCAGCTTCTTCTTCGCCTCGAAGACGCTTCTGATGACGCTTTTGCCCTCCTCGTCCTTGGGGTGCGCCTTGCCGGCGAAAACGATTTGTATTTTTTCGCCTGCGAGGCCTGCGAGCCTGTCAAGATCGGAAAACACCAGGTCAGCCCTTTTGTACGCGGCTGCGCGCCGGGCAAAGCCAATGGTAAGTTTATTCAAATCCATGACCACGCCGGTTTGCTCCTGGATCAGCTGCATGAGCCTGCCTTTAGCAGCAATGTGTGCTTTCCAAATTTCCTGATCGGAAATAAAGACCGCGCGCGAAAAATGGCTTGGGTCGACGTCCCAGCCGGGCAGGTACTGGTCGAAGAGTTTCTTAAAACTGGGGGCGACCCAGGTGGCTGAGTGGATGCCATTGGTCACCGCATGTATCTCCGGTCGCCTGAACATATTTCTTGAGACTTCGGCGTGCTTGACTGAAACGCCGTTAATAAAGCGGCTCAACTTGAGGGAAATGGTCGTCAGGTTGACCGGGTGTTCTCCCTCAAGAATCTCTTTCAGGTAATCGATATAAACCGGGCTAAGGACGTTCCGCACCATCTCAAAATCGAAAACATCATGCCCTGCCGGCACCGGCGTATGAGTCGTAAAAACGCACGCTTTCTGGATCTTCTCATGGGAGCTGTAGCCGCTTTCCCTGATAAGCTCGAGCGTCAGCAAGCTGGCGTGGCCCTCGTTCAGATGGTAGCTTCTGATATCTCGGTAGCCAAGATCGCGCAACATGCGCACACCGCCTATACCCAGGATAATTTCCTGACAGAGCCTGATATAGTCGCCACCGCCGTATAGATGTTTGTTCAGCTCGCGATCCCGTTCGTCATTGCCTTCGACGTTGACGTCAAGAAAATAGACCGGCACAACATAGCCGAACTTGCCGATTATGTCATACTCCCAGACTTTGACCTCCACAACACGGTTTTCGATCTTCAGCTCAACATAGTTCGGCAACTGCTTAAGCTTCGTTTCCGGGTTCCAACGAACCTCCGTCTCGATCTGTTGACCCTCTTCATTCAGTCCCTGGTGAAAATACCCGTACTGCTGCAGCAGCGTCATACCTACCATAGGAATGCCCAAATCTGCTGCGGATCTGAGGGTGTCGCCTGCAAGAACGCCGAGGCCACCACTAAAAGAGGGAATATCGTCCTCTAGTGCGACTTCCATAGTGAAGTAAGCAATTTCCCGTTTCCCCTTTTGGTGGCTTATCCGCTTAAAAATGTCGCTGGTTTCTATCATGACCTTTCCCTGTTCTGATGGACGAGTTGTTTACAATATCCCTTATGGATGTATCGACCGGATGGAGGAGCGCCTATATATAATAAACAGTCAATCTTCGCAGTTTTGAATGTCTCCTGCCACTGCCTGGAATGCTGCCGTGTCTGAAGACGGTGTGCGGCAACAACAAAGATGCATCCGCTTTTCCCGGTTTGGAGCATCATTTATGAGCAGGACCATTCTGTCTTTTTGGTAAACCCCGGCGGAGGGCTGAAAATCGTGGAAATTTTAAAGAAATTGCTCATAAATGTCAATGCTTATCTTCGTCCCAATGCAGAATAGACTTGAGTCGAAGTTGTCGCAGCCGGCGTTCCTGTATTTTCTCACAGAGGACAGAGATGCGGCATAGCATTGACATTTGGCAGAATATCTGTTATCTTTGGCCCACAAAAACAGAAGAAAGGCTGCGGCTATTCCAGCAAACGCTTTGACAAACTTGTGGGACTTGAAAGCTCCGCTTTATGCCAGGGGAAGAACGATGTTTCCGTTCAGACTTCCTCTGCGGCAAGAACTGAGGTGCATTCGCAGCCTCATGGCCGGCCTTTCTGCCAGTGGCAAGCTCATCCTCGATGTCGGCTGCGGCACGGGAACGTCGCTGGCGGCGCTCCCCAGTTCGGCCCGACTGGTGCTAGTTGACTCCTCCGCAAAAATGCTGCGGCAACTGCAAAAGAACGGCAATGTTCATTTGGTCCGAGCCTCAGCCACTGCACTGCCATTCAAGCCCGATACGTTCTATTTGGTCACTGCCATCGGTTTGTCGGAATATTTGAGTGAACTCAATCCGTTTTTCAGGGAGGTGGGTCGCGTTACGGTCTGCACAGGCTACATGCTGGTTACCTGCGCCCCGCGCCATCTAATCAATTTTTTGCGTTTTCTCCTGGGTCAGCGCCTTTATCTGCAATCACCGGAGAACTGCAGGAAGGCATTCCAGCTCCAGGGCTGGACCTGTCTAAGACAAACAAAATCATTGTTTCAATGCCAATTCATTAGCCAAAAGAAGAAGAAGGGTAATGCCTCGATCCCGAGTTAGGCGCAGCCTGGTGGTTGGTCGCAGATTTGTCCAGCGATTCAGCAAGCATTTTGAGTTCAAGTTTACGGGGCGCTGGATGCTCTACAGTTTTATGGTAGGCATTGTGGCCGGTCTTGGGGGTATCCTGTTCGTCCACCTGCAGGAATTCATCGAGCTGGTTTCACTGAAAGGGCTCGCCGACTTCAACCCGCCGCTGCCTGGCGGTGAAGCTGCTGGTGCAGGCGCCCCTGCCGAGGCCGGCGACCTCCGCTACAATTGGTGGTTCTTTATCATCCCGACAGTGGGCGGGCTCATCTCCGGCCTGCTGGTTTACATCTGGGCTCCGGAAGCAGAGGGGCATGGCACCGACGGCGTGATCAAATCCTTTCATCATGAACGCGGCATTATTCGCGCCCGGGTTCCACTCATCAAAACCATAGCCTCAGCCGTTACCATCGGAACCGGTGGCAGCGCCGGCAGGGAAGGGCCCATTGCGCAAATCGGGGCGGGATTCGGCTCTATCTTGGCCACCAAGTTGAAGTTGACCGATTCCGACCGGCGAATCATGCTGGTGTCCGGTATGGCCGCCGGCATCGGCAGCATCTTTCGCTCTCCCATCGGGGGTGCCATCTTCGCCGTTGAAAGCATCTACAACGATGACATAGAAACAGAGGGACTGGTTCCTGCCATTACGGCCTCGATCATCGGATACTCGGTCTTTGCCTCTCTGCACGGCTGGGGCACTATTTTTAACACGGCGGACTTCATCTTCCGGCACCCGCTCGAACTGCTGTTCTATGGTCTGTTCGGATTGCTGTGTGCTCTGCTCGGTATCCTTTATGTAAAGGTGTTCTATGGCATGCATGAACGAGTCTTCGCCCCTTTGCCAATACCGAAGCACATCAAGCCTGCTCTCGGCGGTTTGCTGCTGGGGACACTCGGTTTCTTTTTTCCCTATATCCTCGGCTCGGGATACGGCTGGATTCAACAGGCGATCGACGGCCAGATGGCAATCAGCCTCATGCTCCTGGCCGCGGTCCTGAAGGTCCTGGCAACGTCTTTTTCAATCGGCTCCGGTGGCAGTGGCGGTATTTTTGCGCCATCTTTGTTTATGGGCGCAATGTTTGGGGGCGCCTACGGCGGATTTGCGCATCAGCTTTTTCCCGAGGTCGTGACGCAGCCTGATGCGTACGTCCTGATCGGCATGGCGGCTTTTTTTGCCGGAGCCGCAAACGTACCGGTTTCGATGACAATAATGATTACTGAAATGACCGGCGGCTATGGCCTGCTCGTTCCCTTGATTTTCACCTCGACGGTTGCCTTTTTCGTGGCACGCAAATGGAGTATTTACAGCCAGCAGGTCAAGAATCATGCCGAGTCCCCTGCGCATCGGGGCGATCTCATTGTCGACATCCTCAAAGAAATACCCGTCCGCGTTGCGTTCAAGGAAACCACGGACGCGCCGGTGATAAACCATTGCCTCCCTATCGATCGTATTCTGCCAATGTTTTCCGAGAGAGATGAAGACAGTTTTCCGGTGGTGGACGACGACGGCAATTTCACAGGTCTGCTGACCATGAACACGCTGCGTGCCATAATCGGCGAAGAGGGTGCCGGCAACTTGATCCTGGCAGAAGACATAAAGACGCCCTTTGAAAAGGTCACGCCGTCAGAGAACCTGCACCGCGCGTTGTCGAAATTCCTGCAAACACGATACCCGTCTCTCCCGGTGGTGGATGAGCAGGACCCCGGGAAAGTGCTGGGCTTTTTAACGTACCGTGATTTGATTTCCGCCTATGACGAGGCGCTGATTAAGTGGAGTACCCAAGCATGATGAAGCCAAACAGACACCCGCAAGTTCTACTTTTGAAGGTCTTAATGATAGGACTGCTGCTTGCCCATGAGCCGGCCGGGGCGCTGGCGAACGGTGAAAACACACTCGCACAGGTCCGCCAAGAAGTCAGCCCGCAGGCAAGGGCAGAGGAAATTCTCCAGGCAACGATTACAGCGAGTGGCGGCGAAGACATCTTTCGCGCAATGACCAACTTTACCATCAAGACGCAAAGCGAGATCACGGGGCTGGCCAAAATAGCACTAACTGTGACAGAGACAATTCAATTGCCTGACAAGACAAAACAGATCATGGAGCTGGCTAACGGCACCCGCGTTCAGGTTCTGAACGGCAGTCAAAGCTGGAAGCAAATCAACAACGAGGTTAGCGCTCTGAGCGCCAAGGAAAAACGCGAGATGGAGCGGGGGCTGTTTCGCGACCTGTTCAATGTTTTCAAGAATTACGACAGCGGGGAGTATAGGGTGAGCTACATCGGCGAAGAGACCCTTTCAGGCCAAACCAACCACGTTGTAGAAATAAAGAATCTCACCGGAGATTTTTTCGCCATCTATGTCGATGCCCAAACACATCTGGTGAACCGCAAAACCTACCTCGGCGCACCCGAGGTCGGCCTGGCAACAATGGCCGAAACCTACTCAGACTACCGGAAAATCGAAGGGGTTATGGTGCCGCACAAGATCGTTGTAACGGTAAATGAAAAAAAGTTCACAGAGTCGTCTGTGCTGGAGACAGAACTCAACAGTGACCTGTCGCAGACGTTTTTCCTGAACGACTGAAGCGCGAATCAATCGGCTGGCTCTATCCTGGCCGACATAGAGCCCTTGCACCTGGGGATGCGCCAGTCGGCGCCGTACGCGTGGATCTGGTCGCGTTTTAGCTCAGCCCTTTCCTGGGTTGTGGTGTCCACAATCACCTCCCCCCTGGCATCGACCTTACAGGCCATCTCAAACGCGGTGGATGCGCTATGGCCGAAAGTCTGCATGAGCATTTCGATGACGTAATCGTAGCTGTGCTCATCATCATCCAGCAGGATAACATGATATTGCGGGATCTTGAGGGTGCGTTTTTTTCGCTTTTTGCGCGGACTTTTTTCGACTACGGGATAAGCGATACCCGGTATCTCTCTTTCACTCATTCGTGAATATAGGCCGTTCCCACGCCCATGTCAAGACAACTTTTTGCTTGACTTTATACCGACCAATCCCTACAATAAATATGATTCCAGGGCGGGCATCTCTCGACATAACTCAATACAGATCTTTAGCCTACCTGTCGATACCACAAACAAGCCTTTCCAGGGCTCATAAAGTTGTTCCACGAACCTTTCTTCAGAACTAAGCTTTCTTCAACATATACGGAATTTTCTAACCCAACTCTGGGGTTACCAATCTTAGATATCATCACTTTGCAGGCACCGTGACCGTTTTGTAAATGGCATACTACGACAGAACATTCCGCCTGGGTTTTGGCGGTGGCTTAACCAAGGCAATAAAGTACTTACTCATTGCCAATGCCGCGATTTTCATTCTCCAGATGGCTCTGCGTTTAAGCGGCGCTGCGCCATACCTGGTAAACCTGCTGGGGATGCGACCGGCTGAAGTCCTGTCCAGTTTCTACATCTGGCAGCTGTTCACCTACATGTTTTTGCATGGCGACCCCTGGCACCTGATCATAAACATGTTCTTTCTCTGGATGTTTGGCTGTGAGGTGGAACGGACTTTGGGAACACGGGAATTTATCAAATATTATCTCGTTTGTGGAGTTGGCGCAGGCTTGTTTCACCTGATCATCAACTTTAGCTCCCCGGTTGTGGTCGTTGGGGCGTCCGGTGCAATCTATGGTGTGATGGCGGCTTTTGCCGTTCTTTTTCCCGAGCGCGTAATAACGTTGCTGCTATTTCTGGTCCTGCCGGTGCAGGTCAAAGCGAAGTACCTGGTCATGGTTTTTGCCGGTATCTCGTTGCTGCTGGGCGCCTTCGGCAGCAATGACGGCGTCGCCCACTTTGCCCACCTCGGTGGCATGCTGGTCGGGTTTATCTATCTGAGGTTTGACGGGCACCTTAATCGGGTAGGTGGCTGGTTAAGACAGCAGCAACAATCCAGGAAAGCCGTACAGAATCTAAAGAAAAGCCAGGCCATGCAGCAAATCCGGGAACAAGTGGACGAAGTGCTGGATAAGATCAACGAAGTCGGTTACGACGGCTTAAGCGTCGAGGAAAAACGTATTCTGCAGGATGCAAGTCAGAAGTTCAGCCAGGAAACCGAGCCTGACAACTGAGCCAGGTGCCACAGTCATGAAGTTGAGATCATGCCCGAGTCGACACCGGTTGCGCCCGGTCTTGCTTCCTACCTTTCTCACACTCCTTCTCTGCATTACCTCTGCATCGTTTGCTTTCCATTCGCCGGACTGGGAGAGCCACTTGCGGACCAAGGCCAAGCGCCTGGATGGTGATTTCTACTATGTCAGCCTGCATGAGATTGCCGAAGAATTAAACCTCAACACCTACTATAGCAGCAAAGTCCGTAAAGCCATTTTGTATGTTGGCGAGCACAAAATTACGGTCACGGCGTTTAACCCCTTCGTCCTCCTGGGCGGCAAAGTCATTCAGATGCCCCTGGCGACGCGCTATGAAAGGGGGGACATTCATGTTCCTCTAAAGTTCTTCACGCCAATCCTCCGCCCCTTGCTGGAGGGCGCCACAGACGCGCCGCCCGACCTGGAGCCGGCCGGGCCAGGGCCCAACCTACTCGGGGTGCAGGTTGATGAAAAAACCAACGGAACCCTCATTCGTGTCCTGACCGCCGGAAAGTTTGACCGGAAAAACCTCAGTATACGCTATAGCCGGCGCTGGCTTTATCTCGACGTTCTCAATGGTCGCCTCGATGAAAAAACCTTTGCACGAGAAGTGGCCCGTGGCCTGGTAAAAAAGATTGTACCGGTAATAATGGACGAAATGGTGCAGGTCTCGTTTCAGCTAAAGACGGACATCTCTCTGGACGACATTCGGCTGAGCCAGCAGAACAACGAAATCTTCATTTCGATTCCATCGCGGGACAGCCCCACCCTGGGTATCCGCAAAAAGATCGAGGATAACCAAAAGAAGTGGCGATTTGACAAAATCATACTCGATCCTGGTCACGGGGGCAAGGACCCGGGCACGATAGGCCGGTCGGGCACCTACGAGAAAGATGTTGTGCTCGCAATCGCAAAGAGACTCGAAAAACTGTTGAAGCGCGGTTTGGACATTGACGTCCTTATGACCAGGACCAAAGATGAGTACATCTCTCTGAAGGAGCGCACGCGTTTCGCAAATGCAAATGGTGGCAAGCTCTTTATCAGCATTCACGCAAACTCGAATCGCAACTCGCGAGTGGCAGGGGCCACCACTTATTTCCTTGGTTTGGCCAAGTCCGACGAGGCGCTGGAGATCTCCCGTAGAGAAAACTCCGCAATCAAATACGAAGAAGACAGTGCAGACCAATTGACCGACGAACAAATGATTCTTGCGGTCATGGCACAGAACTCTTTTAACAAGCAGAGCCAGGACTTTGCCGCCTTGGTTCAAAAGGAAATGCATCAACAGACCGCGCTGCGCGATCGGGGGGTAAAGCAGGCAGGCTTTTATGTCATGGTGGGCGCATCCATGCCCAACGTCCTGGTCGAAACAGCCTTTATGTCAAACAAAAAGGAAGAGAAACTGTTGAAAAGCAAGGCCTTTCAGGACAGGGTTGCCCGCGCGCTGTTCAATAGTATAAAGGGATTCAAAGAAAGATACGAGTGGGCTTCCGCTAAATAGTACTCCCTCACGGCTCCCGCCGCAGTTTTTGGAACTGGACAAACAACATGACAAACAGGAACAAAATGGCGCCGACGGTAAGATAGATCGTCGCCTTACTTTGGGGCTGCCCCTTTAGGCCGGCTGTCGGGTCGCCATGCAAAACAAGGCCAGCCCAATAGAAAGGCTCGTGCCGGACCTGTGCCAGGTAGGCGAGCTTTGCTTCTTGCAGAGCCGCGGGCTTGTCCATTCCTTCATGCAGGTTTTCAATAAAGGCATTAACGACAACATTGCAACTGCTGCTGTCCGCCTGCCAAACGTTCAAAAGCAAACTGCCGGTTCCGGCAAAAGAGAAAGCATGTAAGAGCCCGCTCATGGCTGCTTTGCTCGATCCCCGAAGTTCGTCCAGAATCGCAACTTCCGCTCGCAGCTTCAGACTGAAAACATCCTTAACCATCAAGCGGTTGCTCCCGCCCTCGTTAGCCGAAAAAGCAATTGCGGACCACATTGGCATGTCATCGTACAAAAAGCCCGGCAGAGCCAGCCGCAAAAACTTAAACATTGGTGCCAGATCGGTGAAGGTTCTCAGCGTCGCGGCCTCTCCGGCAAGCTCAAGTGTAGAGGGTTGCTGGCGGCTCACCCCGGTCTCCCGGTTTTCTACGGAGTTTGCCGGATTGAGAAACTCAGGCTCGGCGCCGAGCTGCCTGCCGGAGAAAGAAAGAAATTCCTGGCGCGCCGGCCGTCTCTTGTTTATTGCATTCAAAAAACGGGCGGCCGGTACGTAGGAAATGGCGTGGTCCTCGATCAGGAAGTGAGCATTGGGGTAGTCATAGTTGTCGATCACACTTTCCGGGTTTGAAACCAGCGTCTCTATTGGGAAATTGGCAAGAACATCATCCGCTGAGACAATGAGTGGTTGCCCCGGTGGAATCACCTCCCGGATGGGTTCAAAGATCAACTTGTACAGTTGCGCGGCCTGATCCAAGCGAAACCGCTTATCCAGGGGTTCTCCCGCGGACTGCCGACGACCCGTTCGCGCGAACAAGGGACTGATGTGCTGCACGACACCCTCAAGCATCTGTCGACTGACGTTTATCTTCTTGCAGACCATCGATTGTGAGGTGACCAGGACAACGAAAACCGCGTCGGCGGCAACGTAGTAGTGGAGAAAGCTGCTTCCCAGTGCTTTCAACTTGTTCTGCAGGTCTGCCAGCGGTAGCCCATTCCTCGAAACAAGAGCAGCAAACTCCGGGTGTTGTCGCACCAGCCCTTCTCTGAGCCCGGCCTCCACAGTCTCCAACTCTCTAATCTGACGTCTCAGGCCCGCCGCGACAGTGGGGTTGCTCTCGCGCGCTGTCCAGGAACGCGACTGCTCACGTAGCTTTTCCTGAATTCTGAACCGTACTTTTGCAGTCTCCCAATTGAAGGAATCAATGGCCGCGGAATCAAAGAGGTGCAGCATTGGTTTGACGTCTTCGACATGCTCGATCATCTTCGAGGCTTCGCATACCGTGTAGATGCTTTGCAAATACCCCCTGCTGGCGTAGGCATGGATGGCCGGACTAAACAGGTCGTCCCTCAGGTCGAAGTACTCTGCGTTCGGTTCGCTCAGAATGCTCTCGGTATGAGCCGACAGATACTTCAGCGCAGAATCTGCCTGGGCGGCGGCTCGTGCCGTAAGCCCAGCACCCAGGTAAGTCCTGATGAGTCCCGCCTGTCCGGCCAGGGTTGCCAGGTGGGAGCCGCTTTCCAGGCCAAGCTGGGTGGCTTGGATGAACCGGGACTCTGCAAGCTCAACCTCGCCCTGCATCCAGGCGATGCTACCCTGCATCCAGCGATGGTTGGCGGAAAAATTGAGTTGCGAAGTTTGGCGTGCCAGGGCATCGGCAAGGGACAAGAAATATTCCGCGTTGTCGTACTCAGGCGGGTTGTCAAAATATAGTTGTGACAACTTGACAAAGCACCTTTCCGTCAGGTCGTGGCGCTGCGTGCGTTGTGCAAACCTCAGAACGGTGCGAAGCTTTTCCCTGGCGGCCCCCAACTCTCCTTCCCTCTGGTCGATGTCGGCCAGCAACATCAGCGCCTGATGGCTCAGGTTGCGCTGATGATTGCGTTCGGCGAGCGCCTTGCTGCGCAAAAGAAGCTCTGACGCTTCGGCACGGAGGTTGCGCAGGAGGTAGGCTCGTGCCATAGCCAGCACAATCTCCGCGTGCACCTGTTGCCCGGTGAAACGCAAAGCTTGCTCAAACGCCGCGATCGCGGCTCGATAATCTCCGAGAGCCTGATTCACTGAGCCCAATTTTTGATAGGTCAGGCCGAGGCTGACGCTGTCCGCAAGAATATCACTTAACCCAAGTGTTGCCAGGCAGGCGCGCTTGAGGCGACCCCAGAGCTGCAATTGACTGAACAGAGTCATCCGCACATGCTGAGCTCGCAAGCCCTCAGCAATCGCTCCGACGCTCTGCGCCAAGCTGTCAGCTTTATCTAAAAAGAAGAACGTTGAATCCGGCAGGCTGCGCGCCAGGTAACTCTCGGCCAAACCGATGAACGACGAAATAGTCAACGTGTATGAGCGTTCCTCCTCTTGCAGAGCCGCCCGGTACGACCTGGTTGCCAGTTCATACTTCTTGAGGCGGTAGGCTACGTCCCCCAGGAGGACCCGGCCGAACGGATCCGCGGGATTCTCCACAATATATTCACCCGCTGTACTTTCGGCTTTCGCCAGCCTGCCGATTTTCAGACGCCAAAGGGCGTAGCCGAGTGGAAAGAAATGCTCCCTGCCCTTCGCGCTTTTCAACTTGCGCAGCATACGGGCCAGCTGTGTGTTCTTACTGAGCGCGACGCCCGCTTCGACAAATAGCGACAGCACTTCCGGGGAAGCCGCGCCCTTTTCCAGTGCCTGGCGGCTGCGGGTAAAACACGTTTCCAAATCACCGGCAATGCGGGCCAGGGATGCATGAGCAGACAACAGGTTAGGGTTGTCCGGTGTTTTGTCCAGCTCATTTTCAAAAAAAGCCTGACCGGCAGCGACTGCACCGGCGTACCTGTAAAAGTCTGCGGTGCGCAGGTAAGTCTCAGGGTGTCCGGAACCGGCGCTTACGGCCAGCTTGGCGGCCTCTACTGCGGCTGTGAAATCCCCGGCTGCGGCTGATTGTGTCGCCTTTAGCAATTCGGGCGGAATGCCGCCGGGATTGGCGACTGCGCCGGTAAAGAAGAGCGCAACGCAAAAAAGCGACCGGGCACACAGCCCAAGTCGTTTATTGACAGATAGGTTTCTAATTGGGGGTCAACTTTCTGTTCTTGTGAACTGCACTGACATCTTGAAGAAGTTGGCACGGAAAACAAAAAGATAGTTATTCCGTACAAGTCAGTCAATAGTTTTCGACCAGATTGTGCTTGCAAAAGAGGCTTGCGACCATTATATTTTCGATTGGTTGAAATGAGGCCCCTGGTGCAGATTACCGAAAAGAAGGTACGTGACATCACACGTGAGACAATCGCCTTGTTGGGCCCCAAAGCCGAACCCGGCTTAGTTAAGCGGATCGTCAAGGAAGTAATCAGGAGATTGTCTGAGGGAGGCAGTTCCGGCACTCAACCCACCATTAAGTAATCACGTTTTTTCATCGGTAGATCTCGGCCACCTCGCTCTTTGGTTGCCGGTGATACTCGAGTCTCTGTCTTAAAGAAAGTAGAATAGTCATCCCGGGGCAGGAGCGTTTGTTCCGCACCCCGGTAGCTGCGGGAGGTTTATCGCGAATGCGAAAGAATAACATCTTCAAAACGCTCATCATCGTGCTTGCACTGGCATGGTCCCTAATCGTTCTGTTTCCCACGTTTCAATTAAGTCAGCAGCAGGACAAGGCCGAAACTTATTATTCTGAAATCGAAAGCCGAACGACCTTAGCCGGCAATGAGATACGGGCAGCGCTCGCGGCCGGCAACCTCGAACTTGCGGTGCGCGACAACTTTGACCAGGCCGGCGGCGGCACGGTGGGCGACGTGGTTGCCACCGTTAACAAGTTGATCGACCTGGACGAAAAAATAGTAAAGAACGAGCCACAGTCAATCAAGCTCGGTCTGGATCTGCAGGGCGGCACCTACCTGGTGTACGAGGTTGACCTGCCGAAGCTCCTGGAAAGCCTTTCAAAGGAACGCGACGACACGTTTGAGGCCAGCATCGCCAAGGTCCGTGCGCAGGTCCGCGATGAAGGCCTGGACTTTTTTGACGCCCTGCAGACTGTGTATCAGGAGGACGGGATTCGGCTCAACCGCTACTTTGGCAAACGGTCCGACTCCGATGCAGACATCGTCGCCAGCCTGAAAAGTGAAGCCGAAGACGCAGTCGAGCGTACCCTTGAAGTGCTGAGAAACCGGATCGATGAGTTCGGAGTTTCAGAACCTTCGATTACCAAGCAAGGGGCGCGCCGCATCGTCATTGAGCTGGCGGGTATTCAGGATGTGGAGCGTGCGAAGAGCATTATCGGCACAACCGCCTTACTCGAGTTTCAACTGGAAATGGAGCCGGACGTTATCGGCGCCATGCTGAGCGAAGTCAACCGGGTGATGAAGAGGCAACAAGCCGGTGGCTCGCAGGACGACTTGACGGAGGCCGGAGCAGACTCTCTTCCCGGAGAGGGCAAAGTGCGAAAAGACAAGGAAGTGAGCCTCGAGGATCTTTTTGGTGAATCTTCCATTCTCGAAGATCGACCGGGTTCCGAGGATGACGGTTCCGACTCAACCGTATTGCTCGATGAAGAAGTCTTTCAGGATCGCCCGTTCAGCGCCCTGCTCGCCGATATTGGCGGCGACATTGGCGTGCCTACAAAAAATGTCCGGACAGTGGAAAGAATCCTGAATTCCCCCGAAGTCAAAGACGTCCTGCCTAACGACGCCGAGTTCGTCTTTCAGAACCGCGCGACACAAATCGGCGAACAGGAGTACTACCGTCTTTTCGTACTGAAGAAGGAGCCTGAACTCACGGGCGACAAGATCGCGAATGCCGACGTCCAGATCGGTAGCGAATTGCAGGCAGGCCAGTCTGAGGTCGGGATGGAACTTACCGGCGAGGGTGCTAAGATTTTTTCAAAAGTGACCGGCGCCAATGTTGGCAAAAAGCTCGGGATTGTTCTCGACGGCAAGGTGGTGTCCATTCCAAACATTCAGGAACGCATTCCATCCGGGCGCGCGCGCATTAGCGGTATGGCAAACATTGAAGAGGCGAAGGATCTCGCCATCGTACTGCGTGCGGGAGCGTTGCCTGCACCTATCGAAGTTATAGAGGAGCGGACCGTTGGTCCGTCACTGGGACAAGATTCTATCCGGCAGGGGACATACTCTGCCCTGGTCGGTCTGGCCATAGTGATCGTGTTTATGGTCATTTACTATCGCCTTTCCGGACTGGTTGCGAACGTCGCCCTGATCTTGAACCTGATAATCATCATGGCAGTGCTGGCCGGTTTTCATGCGACATTGACGCTGCCGGGCGTTGCGGGGATCATCCTCACCATCGGTATGGCGGTCGACGCCAACGTCCTTATTTTTGAAAGAATCCGCGAAGAGTTGCGCCACGGCAAGACCGTACGCGCTGCTATCGACAGCGGATACGCCAGAGCGTTCAAAACCATTCTGGACGCCAACGTAACGACCCTGCTCACCGCGCTGGTGCTCTACCAGTTCGGCACGGGCCCGATTCGTGGATTCGCCCTGACGCTGTCAATTGGGATTTTGGCAAGTATGTTTACGGCGATTGTTGTCACGCGCGTCATTTTTGATTACTTCACAAACAGAGTCGCTTTGAAGCAACTGAGCATATAACCGGAGAGGTTAAATTCGAATGCAGTTTTTAGCAAATACAAATATCGATTTCGCAGCCCAACGCCGGGTTGCACTTATCATCTCGGGTGCGCTTATCCTGATCGGGATGGGTTCACTGCTTTTGCGTGGCGGGCCGAATTATGGTATCGATTTTGTCGGTGGCACTTCAATTGAGTTGCAGTTTGAAAAGGATATCGCGATTTCTGATGCGCGCTCAGCAGTCGGCCGCGCCGGATTTGACAACATCGAGGTCAAGAATTTCGGCTCCAACCGCGAAATCCTGATAAGAGTGGAGGAACAGGAGGTCAACACCGAGATCTCGGACGCCATTAAGGCGAGCTTGACGGAAGCATTTTCCGACAATCCGTACGAAGTGCGAATGGTTGAGAAGGTGGGGCCAAAGATTGGGGCGGAACTCCGGGGCGCAGCAATCCTGGCGGTTCTAATCGCTTTGTTTTGCATCCTGCTTTACATTAGTTGGCGCTTTGAGTTTGGCTTTGCCATCGGAGCGATTGCTGCTCTGTTCCATGACGTCATCATTACATTGGGCGTCTTTTCTGTCCTGGGACTGGAGATCTCGCTTGCGATTGTTGCCGCCTTCCTTACGATTGTCGGATATTCTCTCAACGATACCATTGTGGTGTTTGACCGGATTCGTGAGAATCTCAAAGTCCTGCGCAGAGAAAGCTATGAATCCATCGTCAACCGCAGCATCAATCAATCCCTGAGCCGAACCATCGTCACGTCACTCACCACTCTGGTCGTTGTGGTCATCTTGTACGCGTTTGGCGGAGAGGTCATCCACAACTTTGCCTTCGCGCTCATAGTCGGAGTCTTGATCGGTACTTACAGCTCGATATTTATCGCCAGCCCCATTATTGTTGAATGGGAGAAGCGGCGCGATAGCAAGAAAGCAAGGCCACAGGTCAAGCGTGCAGCCGCTGTAAAATCCTAAGCGGGAGGTCCCTAATATGAAGATGGAAGAAACTGCATTTGATGGTGTTGTTGTCCTCACATTGTCCGGTAAAATAATGGGTGGCCCGGATGCTTCGCTGCTGAACGAACGGCTGCACAGGTCCATCCAGGCTGGCCAGATCCGGGTAGTCGCTGATCTGAGCAAGGTGGAGTGGATGAACAGTTCCGGCCTCGGCATCCTGATCGGCGGGCTTACAACCATGCGCAACAACGGCGGCGATCTGAAACTGGCCAACATCACAGACCGCATTCAGAGCTTGCTGATGATCACCAAGCTTCTTACAGTCTTTGAGACTTTTGATACCGTTGAAAATGCTGTTGAGAGTTTCGGCTAGCGCTACCTATTCGCAAATATGTGCCTCACAAAACTCCGCGCCTCGCCGGAGTTTTTTTATGTGAAGAAGAACCTATGTCCGTAAAAATTGTCGTCGGCGCCCAGTGGGGCGATGAAGGCAAGGGTAAGATCATCGACTTGCTCAGCGCCCGGGCCAATGTGGTTGCCCGCTACCAGGGCGGCGCCAATGCCGGGCACACCGTTGTGGTCGGTGGCAAAAAATACGTGCTGCACCTCATTCCCTCCGGTATCTTGAACGACAACACGGTTTGCGTTATTGGCAACGGCGTCGTTGTCGACCCCATTGCATTATTAGAAGAGGTCAGCGTTCTCGAGGGTCTGGGGGTACAGGTGCGGGACAGGTTGTTTGTCAGCCATCGGGCGCACCTGATTATGCCGTATCACAAACTGCTCGATCAGGTGAAGGAGACGCAGGCCGCAGAAAAGAAAATCGGTACGACTGGCAGGGGAATCGGACCTGCGTACGTTGACAAGGCGAATCGCATGGGGATTCGCATGGTTGACCTTTTGGACCGCAAGGCCTTTGCAGAGAAATTACGCAGTAACATTGTTGAGAAAAATGAGCTTCTGGCCAAACTGTATGACCAGGATGCCCTGGCTCCCGAGCCAATTGTCGCTGAGTATCTCGGTCTTGCCGACAAGCTGGACGCCTTTGCCAAAGATGTTTCAACCTATCTTTTTGAGGCCATCCGGTCGGGGAAGAATGTTTTGTTGGAAGGGGCACAGGGCACTTTGCTGGACATCGATTTCGGCACGTACCCGTTTGTCACTTCCTCAAACCCTACCAGTGGCGGCGCCTGTTCCGGCGTCGGCGTCGGTCCCACCTGTGTCGACGAAGTCCTGGGCGTCATAAAGGCGTACACCACGCGTGTCGGCATGGGGCCGTTCCCGACTGAAATGGGCGACTCTGAAGATGTAAACCTGCGGGCGCTTGGGGACGAATTTGGTGCAACCACCGGGCGGGCGCGCCGCTGTGGTTGGTTTGATGCAGTTATCGCCAACTTCGCGGTGCGAGTCAACGGGCTTAGCTCCTTTGCGCTGACCAAACTAGATGTTCTGGACACACTTACGGAAATAAAAGTCTGCGTTGCCTACAGCCACAAAAGCGACACCCGAACGAACTTTCCAAGTGAAGAACAGATCTTGCTTGAATGTGCGCCTGTTTATCAGACCTTCCAGGGCTGGCAGCAGCCGACCGGCGATATTCGCTCCTACGAAGATTTGCCGACGCGGGCAAGGGAGTACATTGCCGCCATCGAAGACTTGACTGAAACCCAAGTCTCTATCGTCTCGGTAGGGTCGGGCCGGGAGCAGACGATTATACGTTAAGCGCGCTCAGAAGAGACGCGCCTGTGTTGCCCCGGAACCAGTGTTCGCCGGATCCTCTTCCAGGTTTGAGCTGTCCGCCGCCGTGGTTGCCAACTCATCACAGCGTTCGTTTTCAGGATCGCCGGCGTGACCCTTGGTCCACTTGAACGCAACGTCGTGTTTGTCGCACAACTCCAGCAGTTGCTGCCACAGGTCAATGTTTTTCGCTATCTCTTTCTTGTTGCGCTTCCAACCATTTGCCTGCCAGCGCACAGCCCATCCCTGCGTTATACTTTGCACCAGATATTGTGAATCGCTGAACAGCGTAACCTGGCACCTCTCCTTCAAAACACCTAAGCCGACGATCGCAGCCATCATTTCCATGCGGTTGTTTGTCGTGTTCGACCAGCCGCCGGACATTTCTTTTCGCCGGCCGTCGTGGATGAGGACCGCTGCATAGCCGCCGGGCCCGGGGTTGCCACGGCACGCCCCATCGGTGTAGATCGTGATTTCCTTCATCTCTGCGTGGGTCCTTTGATCTTCTGAGTAAGAGCTGGTTCTATTGCGAGCAAGCGGGCGTAAAGAGTGAGCTGGCCGCGGTGGTACATTTCCTGAGCGATGCCGTGCTGCAACCATGCAAGCCGGGTTCCTTCCCGGCCATCGAACCGCTCCACCAGTTGCAGCATGTGCAACTCTCCGGCTGCTCTGAATTTGGCAAGAGCGTCTTCCAACTGGCTCTGGAGCAGTGAAATGAGTTGATTCTTCGTTTGTGCCTCATACAGGTTGCCGGCGTACATTTTCAGCAAGTCAGGCCACGGCGCTCTTTTGAAGTCGGTATCCTCCCGGCACAGTTCTCCGCACATCATCATGGCAACTTCGAGGACATGGATTGCCTGCTCCCGGACTGTTCTGACATGATCTGTTGGCTTAAAGTCAAACTCCTCTGCCGGGATGTTCTCAAGCTCGGCGATCACACCGGCACGCACGTCTTCCCAACTCTCCAGTGCTTCCTCCAACAGGGTGTTAAATGTCATACTTTATTTCCGTGCAATCTGGTCGCCCAGGATTCAAAGAGACAGGGAGACCAGGTTGACCTTGAAATCTAATTTCTTGTTCCGGGTAAATCTGACCTGCGGCTCTGGCACCGTGACTTTCGCCAGTCCTTTCGAATCAAATTGCAGCAGGGCGGCTGACTGCGGCTGGGGTCTGCGCGCGACATGCATCACGCCAACAGCAAAACCGGCTACCGTACCACCGACAAAGGACCAGCGGAAGATCTCTTCGGAGTCCGACTCGAGTGCCAGGCTCAGGGCCAGCCCTATTAGCAGTCCCGTTCCAGCCCCATAAAGCGTTGACTTGCCGATAGTCACCATCGGATTCTCATGGCCGCCGCGAACCACGGTGACCTGGCTCATCGCATTCGTGCTCAGAGCAAGTATCATCAATATGATTAGCAAAACCCTGGGTGCAAATCTCTCTGTCGTCATCAGAAACCTCCGTAAGTTAGCAGATTCATCTCTCTAAGCAAGAAAAAGAAAAGCTTAGATGCCGTTGTAGATAATACACGTATCTGCGAAAAAACCCTGACATGGAGGAATCCCGGGCCGAGAAAAAGAAACCGCCTTTTTTGGAAAGAGTCGGTTTCTGCAGGGTGAAACCCTACTCCACCTTCTTCCTACGGTTTGTTGAGAGGCGTTGGTGCGGTGGGACCGCACCCTACCCTGACTAACATCACAATTGACATTATTGCTATCAACAATGCGATAATATCCATGCGTCCTCCTACGATATAAATAAGTCAACCCACGTGTCGGTCCGGCCTGCTATCCCGGGTCGCGCGTTGACTATCTGATCGAGTCAAAGTAGTGACTGTCTTAAGACAATCTCAACGGACCACCTCCTTTATTGGTATTCCCTATCTTCCACTTTACCAATATCTTCACCATGACGATAAATATGCCGGAATAAAGCGTGATAGTTGAAAAAGCACGGGCCCGCTGATTAGTTTGATCAAGTTCCTCAAGCTCATCTGACATTTCCTTTAGGGCCTCTTCATCGGCGATCATATAAGCACCTCTTATGATCGATTCTGTGTTGTATTCTAAGTACGTAAAATAGACATACAGCAAAGCTGAAAGTATTATTATGATATTCAGAACGGCGCTTAGTTTCGACAAGTGAGACTCCCAGACAAGATAAATAGCAACCAGTTGCTACTATTCTATTCTTGAAACCACGATTTAATGAACGTGCAGCGCACAGCAAAAGTACCGGCGGTCGTGGGCCGGACATGTTGTTAAGATCGTTTCGGGGGCACCTCTTTATCATCAGAGCTTCAGAAGCCCCACCGCACTCTCCCGGCCCTTCTCGCCTACCTCCAAAGGCGGGCCAACACAGGCCGGACATCCGTGTTCGCACTCGCAGCCCTGCATCAGGTCGAGGGCCGCCTGCTTCAGGTCGTCGTGCAGGTGGAACAGCTTTTGGCTGAACCCGACGCCACCGGCATGATTGTCATAAATGTAGATCGTGGGCTTCTGGCTGTCAGGGGCGCGCACCATGGGCGCGGTGCGCACATCCCTGGGGTCGCACATCAGGAAGACCGTGGCCACCGTGCCCAGGGCATTGGCCAAGGCCTTCAGGCCATCCCCAAGGTTTTCTTGTGAAATCTCCAAATGGTCAGCGACATCAGGGTTGAATTGCCACCAGTAAGACGTTGTGTGCATTTCCAGTTCGGGCAGTTCTACTTTGCCAAATCCGATATTCTCGTGCGTTTCAAACTTGAGCTTCTTGTATTTGGTGGTTTGCCAATTTGCGTTGACCTCGCCAAAGGCCTTGCTTCCGCCCGGCACAGCGGTCTCTTTTGCAACGTCGAGCACGCGCAGGCTGGTGTCGGTGTGGGCGTCGGTGTAGTAGTCGACCTCGACCTGGTGGACGTAGGCTTTTTGCCGGTCCCAGTCGAGTTTGTCAACGTGGTACTGCTTGCTTTCATGAATGTAAATCGCGTCGTCGTGCAGCATCATCGGAGCGTCCAGCAGGTTGACTTCGCCGACCACTCTTTCCTCATGCGTCGTGTCGATGATAACGACATTGTCAGGCGTGGCGCTGCGCAGGCTGACAGCTTCCGCGGGATATGCATCAGTCATCCAGTAGAATTTGCCCGGTTCCTTTGTTTCCGGGTTCTCCTTTACGTAGTGTAAGACCCGCTTTTCAACCAGGTACTCCAGAATCTCGCGGGTTGTTTCGACGCCGAACTTCTCGGTTTCCGGGAAGGGCAGCTCAAACGCCGCGCATTTTAGATGGTCAACCAGGATGACGAGATTGTCGGGATCGATGATGCCTGATTCCGGCGGCTTGGCGAAAAAGTAGTCGGGATGATTGATAATGTACTGGTCCACGGGCGCGCTTGAAGCAATCAGCACGGCCACAGAAGTGGTGGAGCGGCGACCGGCCCTTCCCGACTGTTGCCACGCGCTGGCAATGGTCCCCGGGTAGCCGGCCATGACCGCCGCCTGCAACTGCCCGATATCGATGCCCAGCTCCAGCGCATTGGTACTGACGACGCCGAGAATTTCTCCCTGGCGCAGTCCTTTTTCAATCGCCCTGCGCTCAGTCGGCAGATAGCCGCCACGGTACCCTCGGATCAGATTGGGCGACCGGGTGGCTTTGCGCATGTATTTCTTCAAATAGGTCACGAGAATTTCGACCCGCAGCCGGGTGCGCGCAAAGACAATGGTCTGCACCTTGTTCAGCAGGAACTTGCGCGCGACTTTGCGCGCTTCCTTTACATAGGACCTTCGGATTCCCAGCTCGCGATTTACGACCGGCGGGTTGTAGAGGATAAAGTGCTTTTCTCCGCGCGGCGCGCCGTTCTTGTCTACCAGGTGCACCGGCTGTTCTATTATTCGCTCTGCCAGTTCACCTGGATTGGCGATGGTTGCCGAGCAACACACAAATTGTGGCTCCGAGCCATAGAATTTGCAAATGCGTTGCAAGCGCCGCAACAAATTGGCCAGGTGGCTGCCGTACACGCCGCGGTAGTTGTGCAATTCATCGATGACGATGTAGTTGAGATTCTCGAACAGCTTGACCCACTTGGTGTGATGTGGCAAGATGCCCTGATGCAGCATGTCGGGATTCGTCACCACGATGTGGCCGGAACTCCGAATAGCTTTGCGCGCAGAGGCAGGCGTGTCGCCGTCAAATGTGTAGGTTTTGATGTCGAAATCGACCTGGCCCTCCATCAGGGTAACGACTTCCTGCAACTCCGAGACCTGGTCCTGTGACAGCGCCTTGGTTGGGAACAGATACAGCGCGCGCGCCTCCGGATTGTCGAGCAGCGTGTTCAGGACCGGCAAGTTGTAGCACAGCGTCTTCCCGCTCGCAGTGGGCGTGACGATGACAACGTTCTTTTTTTCGATAATGAGCCGAATCGCTTCTGCCTGGTGCGAGTACAGTCGTTTGATGCCGTGCTTTGCAATGGCTGCTGCCAGTGCTGGATTCATGTTGGGCGGAAAATCTGCGTAGATTCCGTCCCTGGGTCGAAGCACTCGCCAGGCGGTGACATTGGTCATGAAGCCGGGGTCGGCTTTAAATTGTTGCAGGATTTGGGGGAGGTTCATTTGCCGCGCTTCTCGTTTTCTTTGGCTCGAAAAATCTTCGACGCCGGATTAAAATCCAACCAACCAAATTTGTACGCCAGAACCGTTGTCACCAAATCACCGGCGGAGTCTGTGGCCCACGCTGTCATCGCATCTTTGCGATAGTGAATCAGTAACTCCTGCCCCCCGACTTCGAACTTCAGCGGGAGAGTCGCTTGCTCAAGCTCTGAGAAAGGAAAAAAGGCCGCCTCATCGCCGACCTTCAGCGCAAGTCCCAGGGCCGAAGTGTCGTGTTTTTTCGAACGCGTTTTGGGTTTGGGCGCGCCGGGTTTGCGACTGCGGTAATAATATGAATTGCCTTCTTCATCACTGAGGTGCATGACCCGTGAATCCGGGTGCATTTCCAGCCAGTGTTTCCAGGTCGTCTGCATGGACGGAACCACCTGCAGCGGGCTTTCTTTCATAGGACCGCTGACAGCTTTCCCATCCAGTTGTGACCAGATGCTTTGGGTTTCGCGGTCGACAAACAACAAATTGTCCTTGATCAAACCCGTTGCAAAATCAAAAGTGAACTCACGGTCTGCGTACTTGCGAGCGTACACGACGCCCGATCCGGTAAGCGGTCACCAGGTTGGAGCGACCGGCGTTTCTCCGACACGGTCATCGACGACTTCGTACAGTGAAATGTAACGAATCGGATAAGCCATGGGAATGCCCGCAACCACGATCCCCAAAACAAGATCGTCGTCCTGGAGTTTGGAGTCCTGCGCGATGACCGATGGCGGATTCACCGGCACCTCGTGCACCGCAACACTGACTTCTTCCAGTGGGCCGCCGGGCCTGGCTTGCATCAGACCTGAAACTGTTTTGGGTGGCTTCAGGTCGGACCTGGAGACCGTTCCTTCGGGGTCCTTCTGCCCGCTGGCAGAAAGTGCAGTTAAGAAGAGGACCGCCGTAATAATTGACTGTAACAAGGTGATTTTGATTGGTTTTGACTCTTTCATTATCGCTTTTGTCCTTCGTTGAGAGTGGTTTCTAATTCTTGTTTCTCTGCGGGCGCTGCGACTCTCCGTTGAGATTAGACAAGTTGCCTTTTCATGCAGAGACGCAAAGAACGCAGAGAGACCGCAGGGATTTTCACGGTGGTTCCTGACATTGTTAACTGACATTTATCACGTGTATATCTACCATCTAAACAATTGTTTAGATGTCATTTTGAGCACGCAGTCCCCTATTCTCTGTTTCTACCGGGGAGCGAGGGTGTGCGAAGAATCTGCCCAGACATTCGAAGATTCTTCGCGCTACAACGGCTTTCGTCACCTCAATATCCGTCACTTCGCGCTCAGAATGACCTTGAATCGAAGTGGGAAATGTGAGTTGTGAAGCATCCGATAAATTCCATCACGCAACAATTCTACATGAGAATAATTGTGTCTACCAGCCATTTACAATCCACTCAGCCGCCGGAAGGAGCTGGCCTTCACGATGAGGAAGATTTCTTTGCCGGCAGCCAGGCTCAGTCGCTGCACAGTTGCTTCCACGATTTCAACAGTGTATTTCTCTCCGGCATCAATTTCAACAAAAACCCGGTCCGGCAGGCGATTAATGCGAGCCACAGCGCCCCGCAAGATGTTGCTGGCACTCAGGCCGCTCGGTTCGCTGGTGGCCAGAATGATCTCGGAGGCGGGGATGTTCAGCAGCAACTGCTCGCCGACCCCGGCGCTGATGGCCGGCAGGGTGAACTCATTCTTCTCACTGGCCACGAGCGTGAGCCCCCTTTGCGGATCGTGGCTGTCGACTCTCACTTCAAACAGATTGGAGAGGTCCGCACTGGCAACCAGGGGTTCGGAAATCATCTTGTCGAGCAGCGACTTCGGGGGGCCATGCCCGACAACGCGGCCATTGTCGAGTATGATAACTTCGTCGGCAAAATTGATAACGTTAGAAATATCATGCGAAACGTACAAAATGGGTAGCTCCAAATCGATGTGTACTCTTCGCAGAAAGCGTAAAAAGGAGAGCCGGGCATTGTGGTCAAGGGCGGCGAGCGGCTCATCCAGCAAAAGACACCTAGGCGCCGCCAGGATGGCACGAGCGAGCGCAACGCGCTGCCTTTCACCGCCGGAAAGAGCGGCGGGCATTCTGTTTAGCAAAGCCTGCAGCCCGCAGATCTCCACTATCTCACCGCTTGTGAACCTTCGTTCCGGGGCCGGGGTCAGGTTCAGGCCGAACTGGATGTTCTGTTGCACCGACAAATGTGGAAAGAGCCGGCTCTCCTGAAAAATATAGCCGAGCCGGCGCTGTTGTGGTTTGATATTTACGCGCCTGCTGGAAGAGAACAGGCAGGTGTCTCCAAGAAAAACCTCACCACTATCCGGTTTCGCCAGCCCCGATATCAGGTTGAGAGCTGTGGTTTTCCCAGAGCCGGACGGCCCGAAAAGCGAGACAAAAGATGGCGCCACCTGCACTTGCAAGTGCAAGTGGAAGTCACCGGCTGTTTTGGAAAGGTCAAGTTTCAGCATGGCGGAACTTTCGTGACAGGAATGCGCTGGCCAGGATGCTCAGGTACGCCAAACAGATTGAGATGACCACCAGAATCATGGCCTTGCCTTCGCCATCGACCTGGTTCAGATAGGTGAAAATAGCCAGCGGTATGGTCTGCGTCACCCCTTCGATATTGCTCGCCAGAATAATGGTTGCGCCAAACTCACCAAGCGCGCGGGCAAACGACAGAATCGTGCCGGCCAGAATGCCGTGCACGGCCAATGGCAGCGTGATGGAAAAAAAGATTCCGGTCTCGCTCGCTCGCAGCAGCCTGGCGGCGTCCTCCAGCTCTTCATCCACGCCCTCCACTGCTAGGCGCACGGCACGTACCATCAACGGCAGGCTGACTGTGGCCGCTGCCACAACCGCTGCCTGCCAGGTGAAGGCCAGCCTTATGCCCAGTATTGCAAGCTGTTCACCAATATAACCCTTGGGGCCAAGAAGAATCAGCAGCATATAGCCGGTAACCACCGGCGGCAGCACCAGCGGAATACTGATGGCACCCTCCACCAGTGTCTTCCCCGGAAATTGCTTGCGCGCCAAAACCCAACCCAGAAAGGTTCCGGTCGGAATAAGAACCAACGTCGCGGTCAGGGCGACCTTTAAGGACAAGAACGTGACGGGCAGAAAAGCGTTCATCCCGGCGACCTTTTCGCAAGAACCTGAAAGCCGCTGCCGGCGAAAATGCCGCTGGCCGCTTCGGAGATCAGAAACCTGATAAATTGCGCTGCATACGGGCTGCCGGATGAAATCACCTGCGCCACCGGGTAAACGATGCGGGGCTGCATGTCGCCCGGGAAAGAGGCCGCAATCCGGACTCCGTTCGCGATCGCTGCATCCGTGCGGTAGACGATGCCGTAGTCCGCCTCACCACGCTCAACGTAAGCCAAAGCCGCCCTGACATCCAGGGCGGCAATACATTTGGGGGCCAGAGCAGCCCAAAGCCCCATTTTTTCCAGGGTTTGCTTTGCATAAATTCCCGCCGGGACATGCCGCCAGTCGGCCAATGCCAGAATCCGGATCGGAACGTTTGCCAAGTCTGATGCCGTCTCCAGTGCTGGTGTGCCGGCGCTGGTGACCAGAACTAGTTCGTTCTGCAAAAGTTCATTTCTCGAGCCGGCTTTTATTAGTTTTTGTTCACTTAGCTGGTCCATCCAATCGCTACTTGCCGAAATATAGATATCGGCCGTTGCGCCCCGTTCGATTTGTTTGGCCAGGATCGAAGACGCTGCGTAGCTCACTTTGATTTCGACCTGTGGCCACTCTGTCCGGAACTCTGCGATGATTACCGGCAGGACATTGCTGAGGCTCGCCGCCGCATACACCGTCAGCGTTGACGCTCCGGGCTGTTGTGCACAACCACCCAGGAGGGCCGACCCCAAAAGCAGCCCAGCGGCACGGCTTTTACACATGTTTATCTTTGATAAAAAGGAACTCATCACTATCTTGGCAGTTCTTGCAGCTGTTCGCGTTTGACCGAAGCCGACGGCATCATTACCAGGGCTAGGTAGCAAACTCTGCAATAAAGATCAACTCGCTGGATCACTTTTCCCCGACACAGCGCCGGGTGCGCCAACGGACGGAGACCCTCTTGCGGATCAGTAAAAAAGAAATCACGAATATACTTGGCGGCGTTACAAAGCGCCAGACACCGCTGAGCCGGTACATACCCTCAGCCATTCTAATGCTCTTTTTTGAACAAGATTCAAAAACCTCGCTGGTCTATATCCGGCGCACAACGGGCCCGACGCTATACAGCGGGCATATCGCCTTTCCCGGTGGCAAGATTGACGCCGGCGACCGATCGAGCCGCGACGCCGCAACCCGTGAGACCTTCGAAGAGATCGGCGTACCCGAAACGGCCCACCAGTACGTCGGCGAGATGGGCTGGTTCGAGACTTTGACCTCTAACCATGATGCGGCCGCCCACGTCGCCTGGTCGCCGGTGCCGGTTTCTTTCAAGAAAGATGCCTTTGAGGTTGCGGAAATAATCCCCCTGCCGGTTGAGTTGCTTTACCGGCAACTGAGAACGGACCTTGACTTCGGCAATCGTGAGGAGGTAATCTCGCTCAACTTTCAATATCATCCGCCGAACGGCGGGAGTGTCGTAAACTTGTGGGGGCTCACGGCACGCATCACACATCATTTTTTGGCGGGCCTGGCCGCGCACTTGGACGCCCCCGGCAAGTAGACTCAGGAAACCCTGCGTAACCATTTCCTCTCTCCACCTGGTAGTCCCTCAATATTACATGACGGTAACACCTCTGGATAGTTGGTTTCCTCCAATCTATATTCCTGTAATAAAAAATCTTAAAAGAACGTAAGAAAACAGTTGCTGCTTGGTTTATAAAACCCATTTCGTTATTCTAAGCTGCACCAAGGCTCGAATCAAATCTAAAAAACAGGCCAACTATGCCCGTCGGTTCTCCCGGGGATTCGTCCGCAATTATAGAACGTATGCTGCAGCAGGTTCTGCAAGACCCGGAAAGCGCCCAGCGCTATTTGCAAATGTGTGAACTTGCAAGCATCGGAGGCATGGTTAGTGGCATAACGCATACCTTGAATAATATTATGGGCGGGATTCTCGGATACTCACAATTGATGAAACAGGATCTACAACAGACGCCGGACTTGCTGCGCCAGGCAGAAATCATCGAACACGCCACCAAGCGTGCATCGACGTTGATTTCCCAGGTTCAGTTCTATACCAAAGGACACGGTCGAGTCAGGCGGACTGTCAACCCACAGGCATTAATCGATAATGTCGTTGCGATAGTGCAAAGCGCGACCCGCGAAGTAAAGGTACTATCCTCCTGCCATTTGTCTGACGCAAAAATCACCGCTGACGCAGCCTCTGTCTGTCATGCTTTGCTCAATATTTGCATCAACGCTGTCGAAGCCATGCCAAACGGTGGTGAGCTCTCTGTTTCGGCAACGACCGTCAAGGTGGTAGATGCGGAAGAGGATCGGGGCAACCTGATGATTGAAATTGCGGACACCGGCTGCGGCATCCCGCACGAAAACCTGGCCCTTGTTTGCAGGCCGTTCTTTAGCACCAAGCCCGCAAACCGGGCCTCAGGCGTCGGCCTGTCTGTTGCCCTCGAAATCATCGAAAATCATGACGGCCGCTTGGAGATATTTTCTCAGGAAGACGCCGGGACCACGGTTTCAGTCTACTTCCCACTTGTCGAGCCTGCAACAACGGAGGCACCGACATCAGTGTTACCGGAAAGCACTGCCGGCCCTTCAGGTGAAGCGATTATGGTTGTAGATGACGAAGCGGACCTACGCCTCCTGGCAAAGCGGCTCCTGGAACGACGGGGACACACAGTATTTCTGGCGGATTCCGGCCCGAACGCCATCGAAGTTTTTGAGCAGAACGCCGACGAAATCGGAGTCGTGATTCTTGACATGATCATGCCGGGTGTAGACGGCAAGGAGGTCTACCGGCGGATGAAAGAGATTCGTGGCGAGCTGCGGTTTATCCTGACCAGTGGTTATCCCGGTGCCATCTCCTTCCAAAAAATCCTGGACAGTCCCGGCGATCAGTTCATCCCTAAACCATGGGACATGCCCCACTTGATCCAGGAAGCCGAACGTCTGGTTGGGACCGGCACGGCACGCGAAGCTCAACGGGTAGCCGATTTAACAGAGGGCGGCGATTAGCCCTCGTCACATCAAAAAACCAGTTTACAAATCAGCAACGCTCCGATGAGACCGGCAGCGTCCGCCAACAGCCCTGCCGGCACCGCATGCCGGGTTTTCTTGATTCCTACTGATCCAAAATAGACCGCGAGGACATAAAAAGTCGTCTCCGTGCTGCCGTACATGGTGGACACCAACCGGCCGACAAATGAGTCCGGGCCATGTGTCTGCATGATTTCGGTGACCAGGCCGAGTGAGCCACTGCCCGAAAGTGGCCGCATTAGCGCCACGGTCAGAGCTTCGGCGGGTAAACCGATCAAGTCGGTAAGCGGCGAAATAATAGCGATAAGAAAGTCCATAGCGCCCGATGCACGGAACATGCCGATGGCTACCAGGATGGCTACCAGAAAGGGGATGATTTTTATCGCAACCTCAAACCCGCCTTTTGCGCCGTCCACAAACGCTTCGTAGATCTTAACCCGCTTCGCAACACCGTAGCCGATTATCAGGATAAGCACAAAGGGGATTGCTAAATCCGATGCAATTCCGACAACTCTACCGAACATTTCACTCATCTGATTTTCCTTTTATTGCTCTTTTGCGGCCATTGCCTCATTAGCGAGCTCTCGATTGAATATTGGCATTCTTTGTAAAACCTTCGTGGCGATAATAGCCATTGTCGTCGCACAGACGCCGGCCAGGATCGTGGTGCCGATGATCTCTTGCGGACTCTGAGAGTCAAGAGAAATCCTGACCCCCAGGATGGTTGCCGGGATGAGCGTGATGGCCGCGGTGTTCAGAGCCAGGAAAGTGACCATTGAGTTCGACGCGACCTCTTTGTTTTCATTCAGTTCCTGCAGCTCCTCCATCGCCTTCAACCCGAATGGGGTTGCGGCATTGGAAAGGCCGAGCCAGTTTGCGCTCAGGTTGAGTAGAATGGAAGCAATGGCCGGGTGATCTTCCGGGATGTCCGGGAAGAGTCGCTTGCTGACGGGCCTAATCAATTTGGCCAGAACTGAGGTCAACCCGCTCTCTTCCGCTATTTTCATAATGCCGAGCCAAAGCGCCATCACCCCGATCAACCCGAAAGCGATCTTGACCGAGGTCTCTGCCATCGAAAAGGCCGCCTTCGTAACCTCGGGCAGTTTGCCGTTGATAGCCCCAACAACTATCGAGGTGGCCATCAGGAACAGCCAAACATAATTGAGCATTTTTCCTCCAGGGACACGTTATTAGTAACCGGATAGGACGGTGGGTCTGCAAAATATCACCGATTTGGATCATAAGCAAATGTTTTTGTCCACACAAAGCGGCTTGAAAAGGGTTGTGGAATTGACTATCTTCAAAGCCTTGGCGTACAACTCAACCAACGATCTTTCCGAACCCTTAAACAGGAGATAAGATTATGATTTCAGAATTTCGGAATCATCCGTTCACGGACTTCTCCCAGGATGAAAACCGACAAAAGCAACTAGCCGCTCTTGAAGAAGTAAAGCAACAGTTTGACAAAACCTACCCATTGTTCATCAACGGAAAAGACGTCGAGACCGGCGATTTTTTGCGATCATATAATCCTTGTCAGAAAGACCAAGTGGTCGGAACTTTTCACAAGGCAGGCCACGAGCAGGCCGAGCAGGCCATCGCCTCCGCCAACGCCGCATTCCAGTCCTGGCGCTTCGTGGACCCGGCAGAGCGGGCCGACTATTTGTTCCGGGCAGCGGAGGTCATGCGCAAACGGCAATTTGAGCTCAACGCCTGGATGATCCTGGAGACCAGTAAAAACTGGGTCGAGGCCGACGCCGATACCGCCGAAGCCATCGACTTTCTTGAATATTACGGCCGCGAGATGCTGCGCTACGCCGGTGAGCAGCCCATAACCCCGGTTGCGGGTGAGCGCAATGAAGTCTTCTACATTCCGCTGGGGGCCGGGGCAATCATTCCGCCGTGGAACTTCCCACTGGCCATTCTGGCCGGCATGACCACCGCCGCCATCGTGTGCGGCAACACCGTTGTGCTCAAGCCCGCCAGCGACTCTCCCACTATCGGCTACAAGCTGGTTGAAATAATGCGTGAGGTCGGCCTGCCGGACGGTGTTTTAAATTACATTCCGGGCAGCGGAGCGGTCATCGGAGACTCGATAGTAACGCACCCCAAAGTCAGATTTATCACGTTTACCGGTTCGATGGAGGTCGGCTTGCGCATCAACGAGCTTGCTGCCAAGCCACAGCCCGGGCAAATCTGGATTAAGCGGGTGGTTGCGGAAATGGGTGGCAAGGATGCAATTGTCGTCGACAGCGAAGCCGACTTTGATACGGCGGTCGACGGGGTCGTGGTGGCGGCCTTTGGTTACCAGGGACAAAAATGTTCCGCGTGCTCACGCGCAATCGTCGACGCCTCCATCTATGATCGCTTTCTGGAAAGCGTGGTAGCCAGAACCAAAGAGCTCACCATGGGGCCAGTTGAGAACACGAACAACTTTCTGGGAGCTGTGATCAACCAATCCGCGCAAAACAAAACTCTCGAGTATATTGAAATCGGCAAGCAAGAGGGTCGATTGCTCTGCGGCGGCTCGGCCGGTCCGGAAGAAGGGCACTACATTGAGCCGACTATCATTGCCGACATCAAGTCAAAGGATCGGCTTGCGCAGGAGGAAGTGTTCGCGCCGTTGTTGGCAGTCATAAAGGCGGATGATTTTGATCATGCCCTGGAAATCGCCAACGATACTGACTTTGGCCTGACCGGAGCTGTATACTCCGAAAATGAGGCGAAAATAGAAAAGGCCCGCAAGTTGTTCCACACAGGCAATCTTTATCTCAACCGTAAGTGCACCGGGGCCCTGGTTGGGGCGCACCCGTTCGGCGGATTTAACATGTCGGGAACAGACTCCAAGGCAGGGGGACGTGACTACTTGCTGCTATTCTTGCAGGCCAAAACCGTGTCGGAAAAAATCTAGCCGCGTTTGCGCTTATTGCAGCTCTGCCAGGTGGGACCTTGCAACTCTAAGCCAGTGTGACTGCTCCGGCACTAACGCAAGAAAACTGTGCCAGGCGGTTCTGGCAGCATCGGGCTGACCGGCCAGTTCCAGGGTGAGGGCGTAGTTGTAGTTGCTTTCCACAAGATCAGGAGCCAGGACGAGCGCTTGTCCCAAAAGCTCCAAAGCTCTTTCGTAGTTCCCCAGGTTTCCTTCGAGCATGGCGAGGTCGTTGTACGGACTCGCCATGCTTTCATTCATCTTGATCGCAGCCAGCAGATGCGTGCGCGCTTTGGACGGCTCTCCGGCGAGCGCGTACATCGTACCCAAATAATGATTGATCTCAGCGTTGTCCGGCATAGCCTGTAATGCAGCCGCAAAATGTGATGGCTCGTGAACCAGGGGCGGGTGCTGGCTGCGGCGATCGAGAGTCTCTTCAGCAAGGGTGATTTCAACCAGTCCGACCGGCCTGAGTGCGTGTGGACCCAACGCCGCGAATGCAAGCACCTCCTGGTAATCGGCTCTTGTTTCAGCCAATGCCGCACTGGCCTGGTGTTTTGAATAGAGGACGTAGCTTGCGGCACTCAGCAGTCCCACTGTAATTACAGCGAGCACCCACCTGCGGGCCGGTGCACTCTGGACGGGCAAATACCACGCGGGTCGCAACATCGCTGCACGCCTGCCCGAAGAGACTGACACCGGGGCCGGCACTGCCCTTACCTGCGCTAGGAGCTGTTCTTCGGCAGCGGTTGCACGCATGTCCGGTGCTTGCAGAGCAGCCACAAACTGGTCAAAGCAATCATCGGAGCCGGCCAAACAGTTGTAAAGGGCACTTCTTTCCTGCGGCTTGATTGTACCGAGGAAGTGCTTTTCCATCAAATCCAGAAAAGCCTCGCGCTCAGGGCCGCCTTTCGGCTGGATCCGAGGTTTGCCGCCCACCCTTTGCCGCGCCTTGTGCAGAGCCTCAAGAATGGCGGTGTCGGCCGCCAGGTCCCCTGACGCAGCAATGGCCTCTTGCATTTCCCGGAGTTCTTTCTCCGGCAGTTCGCCGACGATATATTTGTAAAGGCTTTCTAGTGTTTGCGTGCTTTTCTTCTTCATTCCATGGCTCCCGTCACGTAAGCGTTGACCCTTGTGTCTTCATCGCACTTTACCTCCATTATATAGACACACTGAACGGAGAAAGTCTGCTAAAAATTCTCATCAAAAAGACTGTCCCGTAGAGTTTTTCTTGTTTTTGCAATGACTCCCTCTACCACCTGCTGCGTCAGTTCGGCACTGTCGAGCTTCTCCGCGATGGCGACCGCAGTGTATCGCTCAAAAAAGTAGAGTTTGAAGATCGCTATATCTCGTGCCGCATCCGGCCCATGGCAGTGCTTGCGTAAACAGTCGAGGCAGTCCTGTTTCAACAGGTGTAACGCGAGTTCGGCCGAGGAGTCACTCTGAGCTGACAGGGGTAAATATAGTTCTGTGGCAGCCCGCGACATCCATGCCGGCAAACCGACAAAGCGCCTGACCAGGGCCGACTCCGCCCGCATGGAGTTTAAGGTTGTCCGAACAGTTATAACACTCAGGAATTTCAGAATCGAGTGCTCATGGAGCCCCACAAAATCCCGCAGAGCTTTTTTGTCCCGTTGAATGAGTTTTAGGTAGACGTCCTGACAGATATCTGCTATTTGCTCGGGAGCAGGGTTCTTCCCCTCACCTGTCTCCAACGTCCGGATCGCGGTCAGGGCAATGAAATCTCCGAAATGCCGCTGAAACCGCACCCAGGCCTCGTCACTTTTCGGCTTGGGCAAACAACAGTCGGCAATAAGACCCTTTATGGAAGGCACGACATTGGGCTTACTCTGAGCCATGGCAGCAAACAGAAAGCCTGGTAGTAGTATTTCTAAACCCAGTACAGTCGTGGAGCTGAGAAAGTTCTGGAGTGCAAGAGCACTAGCCGGAAGAGACATACTGTCGGGATAGTCCTGGTTTGCACGGCCCGTTTGTAGTCGGTTTCCTGTGCTGGCCCCAAATGAAACCGCGCCCTACTTCACCAAAAGCCGCAGTAAAAATCCTACCTACAGGTTGAGCAAATAGGTTAGTTTCGCAAGCAATGTGCGATTTGATGTCCTCACTCCGCCCAGTGTGTTCAATTCCTCATTATAAACCAGGTAAAAATTACTCCCGGGAGAGTGGATGTAATTCAACAATATATTGCTGACAATTCTGTTGTCAAAGCTATTCCATTGAATGAATGTTTTCACATAAAGTTCAGTCGAAAAAGAGTAGTTGAACCGAAACCCCACGATGTTGGTTGTGAACTCGCCGTTCTCAAAAGGGACATCCACGCGGTTCCAGTTCCAGGTCAAATCCACGGCGACTTTGTCCGCCGGCCTGAAATAACTGTTCAGGGTCAAGCCAAGAAATGTGCCGTCGTAGAAAGAGCCTCCGCCCATCCTGACACTACCCGCCACTTTCTTGCTGAGGTCCGAGACATAACTTGCGCCCACGACATTGTATCTGTACACACCAGGCCTGATAACTGCCGGACCCAAAGAAAAAATACTTTGGATATTGTCGTAGTAATTGGTCCAGCCGAGGAAGAAGTAGGACTCGTCTTTAAAAATGTTCAAAAGGCCCGGCTGAAGAGTGCGGTACTGCAGCTCATTATTGTGGTCGGCGATGTGTTCGATATCGTAAGACAAGTGTACTTGCCGGCTGTTCAAAAAAGTGTGCCGCGGGCTGGCGGACATCTGCAAATTGTACTTGCGCACATCCTGCCAAAGCAGGAATCCCATCTCTGGGTTGAAGTTCCTGCCAATATCCGAGAACGAGGCTTGCGCAAAGTACTTGTCGTTGCCCCACGATCCCCGAAGAAAGGCATTGTAGTCGCCCCCATGGATTCCCGGCGTAAAGGTCTTGGCCAAATAGCCGTCAACCTCAATGTTGTTTTGAAACGCAAATGAACCGTCGACCGCGAAGGTCCGGTTAGAGTGGCTACCGTCGGTCGCATCCTTGCTCAAACCGATAAAGCCGACATGGGAACGCTCGAACAGATCGCGCTTGACTCGTAACGCGGAATAGTTGGTCCTGGGGTTAGCGCGCTGTGCGCCGGGGATGCTGCCGGCAACATCGCTGCTGCCGGTTAAAACATTCAAGAAACCGATTTCATACTTGCCCTCTTTGCCGGTGGCTTTAACGCCGCCGGTGATCGGTACCCGGCGAAGCGCAAATGTGTTCGGATCCCGCACCAGACCGATTCTGCGGCTGAAGAAAAGCAAAGAGAATGGTCCGGACCGCGATTCTTCTCCTACATTGAAGACGTCCAGGCCTTCGATAAAAAAAGAACGCTTTTCAGGAAAAAACAGGCTGAAACGGGACAGGTTGACCTCCTCCTCGTCCGCTTCCACTTGCGCAAAGTCCGTGTTTATGGTGACATCCGACACGAGGTTTGACGTGAGCCTGATCTTCGCATCCAGTCCGATGTCCGACTCCCTCAGCGTTCCACCTTCGGGGCCAAACTGGCGCTCGACACCACCGACTACGAAGGGCGCTATTTGAAAACGCTGATCCTGGCTAAGGTTCTTCAACCCGTTCAAGGTGCCGAACTTGGACACCCGGAACCGGCCAAAATTGTTATAGTCGTCGTCACGGGAAATCGGAGACCAAAATGACTCCTCGCGCTTGCGGGGAATATACCTGCCAAAATTGATGCCCCAGGTCAACTGGTCGGCATTTTCGAAACGGAGCGTCTGAAACGGGATGGCCACTTCAGCGGTCCAGCCGTACCGGTCCTTTTGTGCGGCGCTGCGCCAGATTCCGTCCCAGTCCCAGTTGATGTGCTCGCCTTCCGTTTTGATTTCGCAATCTAAGCGTGCCCCCAGGGAGTTTGTTGCAAAGTAGTAGGCGTTGCGTTGGTCGTGGAACGTATCGATAATGATCTCAAAATAGTCATTCTCCGACAGGTCGTAGTCCCGGCGCATCTCGTTACCAACGATCTTGTCCGGCTCCTTGTCAAAACAGCGAATGCCAAAATAGATATTGGACTCGTCGTAGGTAATGAGAACGAAGGTCGGCTCAGACACATCGGCCCCTTCAACGGGTTCTTTCTGGGTAAAACGGTTGACCATGGCTGCTCTTTGCCACTCCCCCTTGCTCAGAGCGCCATCGATGGTGGGAGGCAGTTGCACCTGGCGGACATCCACGCTATAAAGATAGGCGGATCGGCTGCGGCCGGATTTCTTCGCAGCAAATACCGGACTGACGCAGACTAGCAAGACCGCGAGCAGCCCCAGGGCATGTTCTTTACTTAATAACATTAAGAGGAAAGGGATTCTTGTGGAGGGAAATATATGAAGAAACCGCAAGAAATCAAACAAAAAAGCAACATATGGCAATTGTCCGAAGTGCGACCCTTTTTGCCATGCCTGCGCTGCCAGCGCGTTTCCCGGAATAGGGCCGATATCCACTGGCGCGCAACCAAATACTCCTTGCTTCTCTACCCGTTTTTTTATAGCTTTACGCTTTATTCTCGCAGCAGCTTGACCCGCTTTTCGATAACCTCTGTACACCTGGAGATAAAATGCAAGAACGCTGTGCACGGCGCGCCTGGCTGGCGGCAATAGTCATCAACCTCGCTCTTTTCTTACCTGCATACTCACAATTCTCTTTCGAGCCAATCAAGTCTGACGGCGAATTCGAGTTTCAGAAGCCGGTACAGGTTTACTGGACACCGCGTTACAATCGTGTTGAGGGACTCTTCTTAAACCTGGGCACAAAGTTACGCCCTGAGCAGTTCAGCCGTTGGTTCTTCTACGCTGACGCGGGCTGGAGCTTCTGGAACGAGCCTAACGACCAACGCTTCCGGTTCAATACCGGCATACGGCGCGACTTTGCCGACTTCGATCAACTCAGCATCGGCGTCGACGCATTCCGCCGCCTGGAGTCAAGGGATAGCTGGCTGGTGGGTGAAGTCGAAAACTCTCTCGCCGCCCTCTTGTTTAGGGATGATTTCAAGGATTACTACGGAGTGACCGGGATCAGAGTTTATGCGGAGAAGAAATTCCGCACGACCCACGCAGCACGGATTGAGCTTACCCAAAAGGATTATTTCCCTCTGGCCAGAAACATCGATTGGAGCGTGTTTGGTGGCAGCTTTGCCGAAAACCCGCGACGGTCGGACCAGTTGATCGCAATTGGCGGTGAACTGGGGCTGCGACTGACCGGTGCCCTGGACTGGCGCGACAACCCAATTTTTCCGCTCACCGGCTGGTACCTGCAAGGCACCTTTGAGCACACTGTAGACGACTTCGACACCGACGGGTTATTTATAACACTAAAGCGCTATCAACAGACGTTGGCCAATCACCGCCTGGTCGTCCGCGCCCTGCTCGGTTCGCGGTCCGGCAGCCTGGCGACCCAGCACCGCATGAGCCTGGGTGGGCTCGGAAGCCTGCGGGCATTTGATGATAAAGAGTTCAGCGGCAATCGTCTTTTTATGCTCAACGCCAACTATTTCTTCGGCGGCGATATTTTGCAGAAAATCCCGCTGCAGAACTTGCCCGTGGCCGGTGCTTTTTGGTCGACGCTCTCCCTGGGCGCTTTCCTGGATACCGGCTGGGTCGGTTTGACCGACATTGACGACGGCCTGCTTTCCGGGTTCGATGACCTGACACTGGACAACCTCGAAACAAACGTGGGGGTATCCGTCCTGGTGTTGGACGGGATGTTTCGAATGGATGTTGCCCGGCGAACGAGTTCGGGGCCCGGCAGAGATGACTTTCGCGTCACGTTCAGGCTCCTCGAGAGTCTTTAATCCATCAACCTATCCTGGTTGTCAGGCCACTGTCTGTAATGCGTTTCTCGCAGCTCTTCACGCTCGCCCTTTTTTTTGCCGGCCTCGCGCTAACCCCACACATCTGCCTGACGCAGGAGAAAAGGCCCAACGGGACCGATCATTCCGAATTGCCCGGGGAAGCAAGGAGGATTCGACTCATCCTTGTGCAGGGCAACGAGAAGACCAAACAAGACATCATCCTGCGCGAAATGAAGCTGACGCAAGGCGGCCTGCTGGATTATGAAGAGTTGGAACGGGACCGGCTGCGGATCCAGAACCTGGGCATTTTCAACCGGGTTGAAATCGACATAGTGCCGACGGACACCGGGGCCATTCTCGTTGTTTCGGTCAGCGAGATGTGGTACATTTTTCCATATCCAATTGTCTTTCGTAATGAGCGTGACTGGAGCCGGATCTCGGTGGGTGCCGGCCTTTTGTACACCAATTTCCGCGGACGCCGGGAAGTGATTGATTTTTCGGGATGGCTGGGATTCAACCCTGCCATCCGCCTGTCATACTCAAATCCATGGATTCTTGGAAAGGCAAAGCTCTACACCAGAGCCTCGGTATTTGCCCGCCGAGTCCGCAACCGTTCTTTTACGGTGGCCGATTCGGTGGTGAACGAGAACCAGTTGGGGTTCAAGTGGACTGTCGGAAAGCGGTTCGGCCATTTTATTTACTTCGATCTCAACGTCGGGTACAGGCGACTGACTCTGTCAGAGAGCGGCCAGGGCACAACCCTCTCTTCTTCCGGAAAAGACAACCTCCCGCATTTCGGCTTCAGCTTCAAATATGATTCGAGGGATCTCTGGGAGTACCCGCACAAGGGCCGCTTCCTGAACCTCTGGGCAACAAAGACCGGAACCCCGACGGGGACGATCAACTACCTCCGGTACGGATTTGACCTACGAAAATATGTGCCCATCGGCGCGACCACGCTGGCATTCCGAACAGCCGCCAACCTGTCCCGTGGCACGATACCCGTCTACGAAAAAGTCCACTTCGGCTTTTCGACCAGGATCAGGGGGCACTTCCGGGAAAAACGATCCGGCGATCACCTCCTGCTGGGCAGCGCGGAATTCCGCTTTCCAATCGTTCCCATCACTTATCACGACTGGGCGCCCTTCCAAGGTATGGGACAGTACGGGGCAAACCTCAGGTTTGGCGTCAGCGGCGGCATCTTTATCGACACGGGCAACGTCTGGTTCCGCGGGAACGATTTCGACAGCGGGGACTTTAATTCGGGATGGGGCGCAGGCATGCATGTTTTCCTGCCGTACAATGGCCTGGTTCGTTTCGAGTACGGTTTTGATGAGGAGTGGAACGGACAGTTCATTGTTGACGCGTTGGTTTCTTTCTAGTCCTGGTCTGTATTATTTCACAAATCCTTAAGAAAACGCAACGCACTTGCTGGATTAGGATGAAAGTAAAAAAAGTCATATTAACATACGACTCTTCCTCAAGTGGAGCAGTCAAATACAAGGCCTTTCTCCGTGCGTTGCACATAGAGCACTTTTTATGAATACTTCAGGCCAGGAAAGCCACCGCCCTTAAAACACCTCTATGGACTAGTGGGCGCATGTCTCTTCACTCATATATCAGAGCGATGCCGAAAGTTGAATTACACGTTCATTTAGAGGGTTCGGTGCGGCCAACGACTCTTTTGGCTTTGTCGCACCGAAACAAAGCTCCGTTACCGGCAAGGACGGTTGCAGAGCTGGAGCAATGGTACAAGTTCAGGGACTTTCGACATTTTTTGGGCATCTATTTTGCCGTCTCCAGGTGTATTCGCGCACCGGAAGACCTTGAGTTGATAACAAGGGAGTTTCTATCCGGCCAGGCGCGACAAAACATTCTGCACAGCGAAGTTACACTCACTCCATACACGCACTATGTCAACTATGGCATCGAATTTGGTGACCAATTGCAGGCGATTAATGAGGCACGCCGCTGGGCAGAAGAAGAACTCGGGGTCACCATGTCACTGACAATAGACTATTCCCGTGAGCAGGAGGTTGGGCCTTCCCTGATGGTTGCGGATTGGGCCATCGGCGGCCTGGGCAACGGCGTAAGCGCGTTCGGCCTGGGCGGACCCGAAGTTGGCAACCCGCCTGAAAAGTTCAGGGCTGCATTTGAGCGAGCCAATTCGGCCGGGCTGCCATGTGTGCCGCACGCTGGTGAAACAGTTGGCCCGGAAAGCGTTTGGGGTGCGCTGCGCACGTTACATGCCGCCAGGATTGGGCACGGCGTCCGCTGCATGGAGGATGCTGAGCTGGTCTCGGAGTTACGGGCCCGGCAAACGCCCCTCGAGGTGTGCCCCACCAGCAACGTTTGTCTGAAAATCTTTGACAGCCTGCACACGCATCCCTTGCCGGCCATGTTGGATGAAGGTTTATTCGTAACGATCAACTCCGACGATCCGCCTATGTTTGGAACCACGCTCACGGATGAATACATTGCAACGGCAGATGTGTGCACCCTTGATGTTGAGGTGGTAGATCGCCTTGTACTCAATGCACTGCAAGCCAGCTTTCTAACAGAAGAGAAGAAGACCCGGCTGCGGAATGACTGCGTGGGGACTTTTTCGACTCTGCGGAAGCGACATTTATGAACAGAACAAAAGGGCCCTAACCAGCGTAAGAAACAGAGTCTTTATCCGAAAGCAGAACATTGAACCAAATAGCTGACATTTCACTCAAAACAAACGGCAATACCTGGTTGCTACTAGGCCTTTTTGTGCTTGCTGCAGCCTTCAGTCTATTCGTCTATCGCCGCACGATCCCGCCCGTGCCGCCGGCCTGGCGCGGGCTGCTGGCGGCGCTGCGCATGCTCGCGCTGATGCTCGTTCTGCTGCTGCTGTTTGAACCCATTTTGAGCGTCACCCGGCGCAAGGAAAAGAAGCCGGTGGTGGCGGTCCTGATTGATGATTCGGCAAGCATGACGCTCAGAGACGGCACCTTTGACCGGAAGAAGGAGCTTGAGCAAACCCTACAGGCACCTGTCTTCCAAAATCCCGGAACCGAAGTTTCGTTCCGCTACTTTCCATTTTCGCACACGCTACAAAACGAAACTGCACGGCCTGATTCAATGGCGTTGACGGGGGACGGCACAGACATCCATGTCTCCCTCAAGAAGCTGAAAGAAGGCCTGAGTGAAGAGTACTTTGCCGCGACAATTCTGATAACCGACGGGGCGGATAACCTCGGCGCCAACCCGGCCAGGCTGGCGAAAGGCTATGGCGTTCCAATTCACCCGATTGCCATCGGCGATCCGGCCCAGCAGAAGGACGTTCTGGTTTCGAACTACGCGACCAACGAGATCGCTTACGCCGGCAATGACGTGCCGGTTGATGTCTACGTGGCGGGGCATGGCTTCGACAAACGTCGCATTCAGGTGAGGCTGATGGAAAACAGCAAGGCGGTCGACACCCAATTCATCACCCTGAATGGTGACGGGATGGAGCAAAAGGTGCGCCTTTCTTTTACTGCCGAAGAACCCGGCATGCATAAGTACGACATCCGCGTACCCGAAATTGATACAGAGTTGACGGGACTCAATAACGTAAAATCGTTTTATACAAAAATCCTGAAGAGCAAAATCAAGGCGCTGGTCGTGGCCGGAGCGCCGAGCCCTGATCTCTTGTTTCTGAAACGGACGCTGCGCAGTCTGCAAAACATAGATGTTACAACTTTTGTAGAGAAGAAAAACGGAGCGTTCTATGAGGGAGCCCAACTCCCGGTTCTGCAGGAGTTGCAGGAGTTTGACTGTATCCTTCTGGTAGACTATCCGCGCAAATCCACCACGCGCGCCTCACAAGATCGGCTGCGTGAAATCCTGGCGCAGGGCAAGCCGGTGTTGTTCCTGGCCGGGCGGCTGACGGATATCGCGAAGCTCATGGCATGGAAGGCTGCCTTGCCGTTTGAGGCGATCCAGAAACCACAGCATGAAAAGCAGGTGTTTGTCAGAGTTCTCCCGCAGGGACTCTACCATCCACTGCTCAGACTCTCGGAAGATGACCTGGAGAACAAGCGCCTCTGGCAGGACCTGCCGCCGGTCTACTCCAACCTCCCGGCCGCCACCTTAAACAGTTCGTCTCAAACCCTGGCCGTCTCGGACATGGCGCCATCTGGTGCTACCGCGGGGCAAGCCCCTTTTCTCACAGTCCATGATTCCGGCAAACGCAAGTCTGTGGGGATTCTGGGCTATGGTCTCTGGCGCTGGGACTTCCTGATGTGGGGTGTTGGCAAATCGAACGCAGCCTACCGACAGTTGCTCGACAATATCGTGCGCTGGCTTACAACGCGCGAAGACAACAAGCTGGTAAAAGTGGCTACGAACAAGGAGATTTACCGCAGCGGCGAGAAGGTCGAGTTTACGGGTCAGGTTTATTTTGAGGATTTTCAGCCGGTAGACGGAGCAGAGGTGGTGGTGCAGTTAAAGAACGCAGGCGAATCCCAGGAGCTTACGCTTACCAACATCGGCAACGGGCGTTATGCCGGGGATCTGCAGTTCTTGTCCGGCGGTGATTACGAGTTCACGGCCACAGCACACCAGCAAAGCAGGATAATCGGACGTGACGAGGGCAGGTTCTCTGTCGAAACCTTCAGCCACGAATACCAAAACACACAAATGAATCAGGAGTTGTTACAGCAAATTGCTAGTGCGAGCGGCGGCACATTCTTCACATCACAGGACTTCTCTGCTCTGCAGGAAGAGCTTTCCTTTCGTGAACAATATGTGTCTCTCGAAAGTGAATGGGAGTTGCGCAACAAGGTGGCGCTGCTGGTAGCATGCTTAATCCTGCTGGTCACGGAGTGGTTTATCCGCAAAAGAAAAGGCATGCTCTAGGCCGGGCGCTTTTACCAAATTAGCGGCCTTTTCCGGCGCCAGGTATTTCAGCGCTCGGTTTATGACGGAGAGGCCAGCCACGAACGTTGCAAAGGAAATGCAGCCCCCGCAAGAATGAGACGCTCAGGAAATAATCTCCGCCGTTCTGTGTTAACACATATAGCAGCTTTTATCAAGTTATAGCACCATGACAAAAAGAACACAACTTATCATTTCAATGACCGTTCTCATCACACTTATCCTGGTGATTCTTATGCAAGTTGCCGACAACAAGCCCGTTGCCGCAGACAATGGCCGCAAACCGCTACCGACCGGCTCAGAGTTGAAAAAGCTGCCTGCGGACGGTGGTCCCCACTACAACCGGCTGGTCTTCCAAAAAAGCCCTTATCTGCTGCAGCATGCAGCAAATCCAGTGGACTGGTACCCGTGGGGCGAAGAGGCTTTTGCAAAGGCCCGTCAGGAGGACAAGCCGATCTTCTTGTCAATTGGGTACTCGACCTGTCACTGGTGCCACGTCATGGAGCACGAGTCTTTCGAAGACTCCACCGTTGCCCGGCTTATGAACGACGCGTTTGTCTGCATAAAGGTGGACCGCGAAGAGCGGCCGGACGTAGATCAGATCTACATGTCCGTGTGCCAGGCCATGACCGGCAGCGGCGGCTGGCCACTCACCATCATCATGACGCCGGACAAGCATCCGTTCTTTGCCGGCACATATTTTCCGAAGGAAAGTCTGCAGCAGCGCATCGGCATGCTCGACCTCGTGCCTAGAATCCAACACCTGTGGGCCAATGAGCGCGACAAGCTTCTGGACAACGCAACCCGGGTGCTCGAGTTTCTCACGGAAAACTCAAACATGGCGGCCGGCGACGATTTGAGCGAAGACGCCTTCAAGACCGCCTATCAGCAGTTGGCAAGCCGGTTTGACACAAGCAACGGCGGTTTCGGAACGGCACCGAAATTTCCCACCGCGCACAATTTGACCTTTCTTCTGCGCTACTGGCACCGCTCCGGTGATGCGCACGCTCTGGAAATGGTTGAAACCACTTTACAAAAAATACGCCTGGGCGGAGTCTTCGATCAGGTTGGGTTTGGCTTCCACCGCTACTCCACTGATCCGGTTTGGCTTTTGCCTCACTTCGAAAAAATGCTGTACGATCAGGCAACACTGGCAATTGCGTATCTCGAGACCTTTCAGGCAACGGGGAAACAAGAATACGCTGACGTGGCAGAAGAGATCTTCACTTACGTCCTGCGAGATATGGCCTCCGGCCTGGGCGGCTTTTACTCGGCCGAGGACGCTGACAGCGAGGGCGAAGAGGGGCTGTTTTATGTCTGGACTCCGGAGGAAGTGGTGACCGTACTCGGGCAGGAAGACGGGGCTTTGGTGAATGACTTGTTTAACATGGAAGAGGGCGGCAACTTTAAAGACCAGGCCACCGGCGAGAAAACCGGATCCAGTATTTTTCATCTGCAGCAACGGCTTGCGGCATTGTCTGCACAGACGGGGCGCTCCGCGGAGGAGCTGCGCGAGACTTGGGGCGATGCGCGTGCAAAACTGTTTGCCGCCCGTGAAAAACGAATTCACCCACTGAAGGATGACAAAGTCCTGACTGACTGGAACGGCCTGATGATCGCTGCGCTGGCGAAAGGCGCTGCCGTGCTCGACAATCCTTCGTACGCCAAGGCCGCACAAAAAGCCGCAGACTTCGTTTTGTCACGGCTGCGCAACGCCGATGGCACTTTGCTAAAACGATACCGCGATGGCGAAGCCGCTCTACCGGCGCATGCCGAAGATTACGCCTTCATGGTTTGGGGACTGCTGGAGCTGTATGAAGCCACGTTCGAAGTGCGCAATCTACAGCAGGCGATTGCTTTGAATGACATTCTTTTGCGTGACTTTTGGGATGGGGAGAACGGTGGATTCTATTTTACTTCTGCGAGAGCCGAAGAGTCGCTTCTGGTCCGCAGCAAGGAAATCTATGATGGCGCCTTGCCATCGGCAAACTCCGTTGCAGCTCTGAACCTCATCCGGTTGAGTCGAATTACAGCAAACGAAGAGTTGGAGAGAAAGGCCATTGCCATAGGCCGTGCGTTCTCACGGCAAGTTGACCGCGGACCGCTCGGCCATACACAACTCATGTCGGCATTTGATTTCTGGCGCGGGCCATCCTACGAAGTGGTCCTCGCCGGTGAGTTAGGAGCCCAAGACACGCAGGAAATGATCCGGGGCATCCACCGGCACTTCCAGCCAAACAAAGTTCTGGTGTTCCGACCGCAGAATGAAGATCTGCCGGAAATCACGAAGCTGGCCGGGTACACCGAATATCAACGCAGCATCGCCGGTAAGGCAACGGCTTATGTTTGCCAAAACTTCGCGTGCAAGGCGCCAACCAATAGTGTTGAGGAGATGGTGGCGGCTCTACGAAAGTAAGGGCTATACCGCAGCCTGCTCGCGGTACTCCTTCCCCTTTTCCTGAACCCCGGTTTCGAGAGCTTCCTGGGTTTCCAGGCCATTCTCTATTGCGTAGTCGCGCAAATCCTGCGTGATCTTCATGGAACAAAATTGTGGCCCGCACATGGAGCAAAACTTCGCTCCCTTGAATGACTCGTGTGAAAGGGTCTCGTCGTGGTAAGCTCGCGCCGTCCCCGGGTCCAGGGACAAGTTGAATTGGTCCTCCCAGCGAAACTCAAAGCGAGCTTTCGAGAGCTCATCGTCGCGCTTCTGCGCGCCGGGGTGGCCCTTGGCCAAATCAGCGGCGTGGGCGGCAATCTTGTACGCGATCAAGCCTTGCTTGACGTCCTCCTTATTGGGCAGGCCCAAATGTTCTTTGGGAGTTACATAACAGAGCATCGCAGTGCCGTACATTCCGATCATCGCGGCGCCGATTGCGGAGGTGATATGATCATAGCCGGGGGCGATGTCAGTCACCAGGGGGCCGAGTGTATAAAACGGCGCTTCGTGACAAACCTCTTCCTCCCTGTCAACGTTTTCCTTGATGAGGTGCATTGGAATATGTCCGGGGCCCTCGATCATGACCTGCACATCGTGCTTCCAGGCGATCTCGGTTAACTCACCCAACGTGTCCAGTTCGGCAAACTGGGCATCGTCATTGGCGTCGGCAATTGAGCCCGGCCGCAGACCGTCGCCCAAAGAAAAGGCCACATCGTAGCGCTTCAGAATCTCGCAGATCTCCTCAAAGTGAGTATAGAGAAAGTTCTCCTGATGGTGATGCAAGCACCACTTTGCGAGGATCGCACCACCACGCGAAACAATGCCTGTCACCCGGTTCACTGTCAGCGGAATGTAGCGCAAGAGCACACCTGCATGAATCGTCATGTAGTCTACGCCCTGCTTTGCCTGGTCCTCGATCACTTTCAGCATGATCTCGGGAGTCAGCTCTTCCGGAGAGTCGACATAGGTCAATGCCTCGTAGATCGGCACTGTCCCGATCGGGACTGAAGAGCTTCGCAAAATAGCTTCGCGGGTCTCGAGAATGCTTTTGCCGGTGGAGAGGTCCATGACCGTGTCCGCGCCCCACTTTACCGACCAGTCTAGTTTTTCGACTTCTTCATCGATCGAGGACGTGGTGGCCGAATTGCCGATATTGGCATTGATCTTGACCCGGAACTTCTTTCCGATGATCATGGGCTCGAGCTCGGGGTGGTTGATGTTCGAAGGAATGATTGCTTTGCCGGCGGCTACTTCCGCGCGCACAAGCTCAGGTGAGACCTGCTCGCTTTCTGCAATCGCAACCATCTCTTTGGTCAGCAGACCCTGGCGTGCCAAGTGCATTTGCGTCACATTTTTGCCGCTGCGCTCTTGAACGATACTTCCTTCCATGTTCCCTCCTTCAGGGTTAAATTGAAAAGCCGCTCCCCGACCGGCCTGTGGTCTTGAAACGGCTTTTTCAAATAGATGGCACGTGTTTGAATTAAGCCATTTCCTTCGCCGGCATTACCCGGATCAGGTTCAAAGGGACAACTCTCAGCCAACGTTGATACGCCAGCGCCCCTACAGCTTAGGTGGTAAATTCAGTTTATGGTTTTCTCATGAAATTCGCAACCAATAAGTTCTTGCTGATGATGTCTCTCTTGCGGATGGTTCGGTAACGCCTGACGGTCGTTATTTGTTTTTGACTAAAACAAGCTCCGTTCCGCCTTTCCCAAATTCATACTTTACGTCGTCCATCAAAGAGGAGAGGATAAAAATACCTCTGCCGCTTTCCTTGAGCAAGTTTTCGGGCGCGAGCGGGTCGCTGACCTTATCCGGATTAAACCCAGGGCCCTCGTCTCTAATTCGTACGACCAGCCGCTCCTTTTCGAACAAAAACTTGATAAAGACCCTTTTGCTCTTATCCTGTTGGTTCCCGTGCAGAATCGCATTGTTGACCGCTTCTGTTACGGCAATCGCGAGACTGTCCTTTTGATCCTCATCGAACTGCATTCGGTCGGCTGCCTGCTCCGCCAGCTTTTCGACAGCCTCAATGTGTTCCAGGCTGCTGGGGATAGTCAAGTCAAGGGGTTCGGATCTTCTATCGACCACAGATGCTCCTTCCTTATAGAGACCAGTTTAAGTTAAGATCAAAGAGGTTTACACGTTCGGATCTACGGCGAGTGGACGTTGAGAACTGAACATTACCTGCGAACGCTACCTCTATAGTCGGTCCCGGCCTATAAAACACCTCCGCAGTCGGACCTACGCTGGTGTGTCTTTCATTGAGAAACCGCTCCGAACGACCAGCAGAACCAACTCTGTGCTCCCACCGGGTTTGTTGAAAAAAGCTGAAGCCTGTAGAAAATTGCCATCCGGAACCAGCCTGGTGCTTGAAGGTTCCCTGAACTTCGCTATTGCGCCAGGACAATGCGCGCTGCTGCCGCCACAACCTGTAGAAAAACTTCCCTTGTTCCGCCAGCTCCAGGTTGAAGCGTAACTCCAGGCGATTTCGGGCAGAGAAGCGGTACCTGCTGGCATTGGTCAGGATGAATTGTCGGTTCACGAGGTTCCGGTTGCTGGTGGCCGGATCGTCGAAGTCAAACGTCTGATACTTTGCCCTGACCGTAAAGCTCTGGCGTACATGCAGGCGACGCCCCGGGGCATAAACGATCTCCGGCGTCAGTTGAAGGTTGCGTTCCCAATTGTTGCCACTGCTAAACCGCCCGGAAATAAAAACGAAGTGGTTCAGAAAGGCGCTCGCGCGCCAAGCGAGCTGCAAGCTGCGGTCAAACCTATGCACATGCGAAACCGTGACCTGCCAGCGCTGCTGGTCGTGACTGTTTGAGTTGGTGGTGTCTGATGTGTCAAACTGAAATTTGGATGCGGACGCAAACAAGCTCAGAGAGTCTGAACGGCTTACGGCAAAGCCGGTGCGGCCGGTCAAAGTAACCAGCGCATCTTCCGTATCAAACCCAATGCTCGGAAAACGGCCGAACGGGTCCGGCTTGCTGCTCCTTGGCCGCTGGTCGTTGCGCTCACGGAACCGGAAGCTCCAGCCGAGACTGCCAAACCAGCCTCTCTTTGCCACGTGCACCCTGACAGCATGGCGTGACTCAAACCCTTCATCATCACGCCGGACTTCTGAGGTATCATCTTTCACATTGGTAACCCGGAAGCCTGTCGCAAAAAGAGCATTGGTGAAATGCAGCCCGGCGTCGGACGAGATCCTGTAACTCAAACGGTTGTCGAATCCACGATTGGTCTGTACCAGATCGCGCACGAACAGGCCATCTGCGTCGGCATCAAAACTATCCCGGCGCAGCCGTTCCGCGACCAGAGTGAGTGTATCGGCCGTCGATTCGTAGAATTGCCGCTCCAAGCGATAGTTGATTCTAAGGTCCTGGTTTTTGCGCCGGGGGAAGACCGCCTGCTCGCCCAAAAGGTTCAGGTCGTTGCGGTAGCCGTGCAGCGCCAGGTCGGCAACAGACGCATCGAAGCCATAGACGGTGCCGCGATCACTTTGGTCTGTTTGGGTCTGCCAGTGGCTGCCGACCCACGGCCGCATCTGCACCCTGGGCAAAGGCTTGTAGATCAACCTGGTGGTGGCTGAATTGAAGACAACGTCGTTATCAAAACCAGCCAACTGGTCAGATAGAACGTGCGACAGAACGTTCGCCTCTGCGGCAAGCCTGTCAGAAACCCGATATGCCATTGCAATGGATAGCTTCTGGTTGTCTTTCCACAAATCGTCAGACGAGATGCTCTGTAGCGTTGACTGGAAGCTCTCGTTCACAGCTAGGCTCAATCGGTTATCCAGGTCTTTTTGGTAGTCGAGTACATATAGCCAGTCGTAGATATTTAGCCTTTGACCAAATGTCACCTTTGTTCGCAGGGGTCGATTCGCGTGGAACGTGGGCTCTTGTTTCAATTGGGCAATTCCACTGTTTGTGCTAATGAGCAGCACAACAAAAAGACACCAGCGTGCCGCTGAGCGGTGGTCGTGTTCGCCATCCTTCTGTTTCAACTGCCTGCCTATCCCTGATACCCGGTGTCAAATAAGGTCGGTCGTGACAGAGGCGGAACCATCGCGTTTTGGCACGACGGCGCCTCCCGAAATCACCAGCTTTAACGCATCCTCAATGCTAAGGTCTAAGTCGACGATTTCGTTCTTCGGCACAAACAACAAGAACCCGGACGTGGGATTAGGAGTCGTCGGCAAAAAGACGCTGACAACATCAACATCGAGTGATTCCTGAACGACGCCACGGGTGTCCTGGGTATAAAACCCGATTGAGTATATTCCTTTCCGCGGATATTCGAACAAGACGGCCTTTTCAAACACCTCGCGCTTTGAAGAAAACAGCGCCTGGCTAATTTGCTTGATCGCGCCATAAACCCGATTAATCAGAGGGATACGATCAACAACCTGGTCCCCGAACGCAACGACCTTACGGCCGAAATAATTTCTAGTGACGGCGCCTGTCAGGATAATTACGAAAATCAGTGTGATAAAACCGATCCCCGGAATCTGTGTTTTCCCGAAGCTGACCCCAAACTGTTCCAGCAGCAAATTGTAGACAACGCCTCGCAGAATCCCATCGATTGCCAGAAACAGGTTCCATATTATATAGCCCGTAAGCACGAGGGGTACCAGAACCAGTAGTCCGGTAACAAAGTACATGCGCAAGCGCCTGCCGAGCCCACCTTTAGTCGGTGCCATCTGTCCGTCGCTCACTTGTTTTCGTTGCCTGCAGTCAAGTAGATCTTCTCACCGGGCCGCCCCATATTGAAGCGCTCACGGGCTACCTTTTCTATGTAGACCGGATCATCCCTGAGCCGCCGGCTTTCTTCAACCAGCCGCTTATGTTCCTGCTCCATCTCAACCAGTCGCATTTTGAGTCCCTTTTCCTCCTGAATGGCCCGCCAATAATGGTAGACATTATACTCGCCACCCAAAAACAGGTACAATAGCGCCCCGGCACCGAGTAGGGGCCAAACAGTTCTCCTCCATGACTTTTTTCGAATCATCCTCTTTACCAGTTTAACCTGATACAAAAACCCGCTGCCGCGACGCTAGCCAAGACAGACAAAAAATTAACGGTGTCATTGTTGACTGCAACAATTCCGGCGGTCCTTTCTACCGGCCGGTCTGGACAGTGTTCCTTTCTCTCCGTCGTGCTGCCGCAGGCCGAACATCTATATTTTACCTGGACCAGGCACCCGAGAAAGCTGTCCAAAAGCTGGCCAAAAAGCGAAGCACCAAGCATGACCAGCAGGACCGTGCCCGGAAGACGGTATCCGTGCTCAAGAAACAGAAAAAGCGCTCCCAGAGCAATGACAATGCTCGCACCAGACAATGCGGCAAACGTCCCCAGGGTGGTCACCCCTCCGGACGTTCCCGCCGGTACTTTGTTGAACCCCCAGATGAGGCGCGGCACTCCTGATGAAAGGGCACCCAGCTCAGTGGCCCAGGTGTCCGCGGTCGCAGCCGCAAGCGCGGTAACATACAAAAGACAGAAAAGTGGCTCCTGTGAGTATGTCCACAGCAAAAGCAGGATGACCGGCACACCGCCGTTGGCCAGCACCTGGACGCTGTCGCGAGCACCTGGTTTTGCAACACATAAGACAGCGCCTGCTTTATGGTCATTCTGAATGCGGGACAAAAGGCTTGAAGACACGAAGAAAAACACAAGCGGAACGCTAAAGGTAAGCTGGCCGAATCCATAAGCCAGACAGCCGATGCAAAAGGCAGTCACTGCCGCAGCGCCGGTTAACAAACGAAGGTTGTATGCAATCCCAGCTATCAAGCCGGCAATTATGGCGGCAATGAACCATGCCAAAACGATTTCCCTCAAGCACTTGGATTGCACTATTTAAAGAAAAATCGCCTAAAAGTCAACAGATAATTGGAGACCGACACTCCCGGGCCGGGGGCCCTCCCGGCCCAAAAGATGACTCAGGAGGCATAGGCAAAAATTTCCCCTTCCGGCCCACTTCTGCTTATTACGAAGAACTCTCAATGACTTTACTCTGCACAGAAATTAACGAAAGTACTTAACTCGGTTTTTTTAGGTAGATTGTACCTGATGCCCAGGCCGAAATCAATCCGTTGCGGAAAAGACGTAGAATTCTTATTCAAAAACGCGGTTTTCTTGTTGGGTTATCCACATGCCCGCCGTGAACGCTAAGTGAAGCAAAAAAGCCTCGCAACAACGTGCGAGAATCGATATCTCCTTGATTTTTCAGCCCTAACGGGGCGGCTTGATCCACGCCGCAAAAACAGCATCACCCATAAGTGTCAAATTAACAGTCTGTTATGCGAACACCACCATAACGACCAAACAAGCTCGGCCCAACGGAGGCCGGTCGCAATTTCTTGAGCTCAACGTTCTGACAAGAAAAAAAAAGGCGACCTCCTTATCCACAAAAGTTATCCACATTCTATTCACAAATGAATTATGCCCTCAAAAAGCACGGGTCAAGAGAAAAGATCATCTTTTTTATTGAGCTGTGCCTGAGCCGCTTTCCTCATAAATTCCACGCTCACCTTCGGACTTACCGATGATAACAGCCCCACATGTGTCGCTAAAAACATTTACTGACGTTCGACACATATCGAGAATGCGATCCGTAACCCAGACCAGCCCGACGGCTTCAAGGGGCAGCCCGACTACTCCCAAAATTACCGTAATTGCAACCAGACTTGCCGCCGGGATACCGGCAACGCCAATGGAGGTCAGCAGTGCGAGCAACACTACCGTGAACTGGGTTACGAACCCAATTTCAAATCCCTGGATAACGCCATAAATCTGACCTATAAAGATCACCACCACACATTCGTAAAGAGCGGTCCCGTCCATGTTGACCGTCGCTCCCAGGGGCAATGTAAAGCTTGCGGTGCTCTTCGACACTCCGGCCTCTTTTTCAACCGTTTCCATCGTCACCGGAAGAGTGGCTGAAGACGACGCCGTCGAGAAAGCAGTGAGCAAGACCGGCGACATGGTTTTGTAATGTTGCAAGGGGCTTACCTTACCCACCAGTTTCAGAAGAACGCCAAGAGTTACGAAAACATGGAAGCCCAGGCCCAGGATGACCGTGAAAAAAAACAGGGCCAGCGGCCGGAAGGCCTCGAAGCCCGTCCGGATCAATATTGGAGTCACAAGACCAAAAACACCGATGGGCGCGAACCGGATCACCAGGTCCGTGATACGCATCATTACGCCCTGCAGGCTCTCCCAAAAGTCGACCTGGAAAGAGCGCAGCCTGTCCGGCAGCTGGCTGATGAAGAACCCGAAAAGAAGACTAAACGTTATCAGGCCGAGCAACTGGCCGTTGTCGGTTGCCGCCGCTATGATGTTGGGTGGCAACATACGAAGAAAGATATTTATCAGGTCGCCTGTTCCCCGGCCCTCAAACTTTCCGACAAAATCCTCAGACGTTTCTGCCTGGCCGATAATCTGCTGTGCCAACGCCAGGTCAACATCGCCGGGCCTGACGAGGTTCACGATCACGAGGCCGACCATGATGGCGAGCAGACCCGTCAGCGAGTAGTAAGCCAAGACCTTGACTCCCATCCTGCCGAAGTTTTTGTCCGACCCGAGGCCCATGATGCCACAAATAATCGACGACACAATCAGAGGGACGATAATCATCTTCAGGGCATTCATGAAGAGTTTTCCCAAAAACTCGCACGCGGCCGTAAGTCCTACGGCAAAAGCAGTGTCCCCCAGGCCGCCGACCTTTATTGTCACCGACAAAATCAATGCAAGCGCCAATCCCAGAGCAATCTGCCAGTGCAGTTTATGCTTCATAAGTCCTCCGTTGGTTCGAACAGGTGGTTTTTTTGAGGAAATAGGCGAGTCAAAGTGCGAAAGGTAGTGATCTGCACAGAATAAGTAAAGAAAAACCCGGAGCTGTTTTTTCATTGCTTCTTTGCGGGGGGCATTTTACTTTCAATCGAAATCAGTCCGGCTTTCACCTCATATTATGGAAGGCAGATCATGACTTTTGCGGACCGTGTCCGTCTAACAAACGAAACTCGCGATAGCCTCCTGTGTGTCGGCCTTGATCCGGACAGAAGCAAACTACCGTCGTGCCTGCACAATGAAAAAGAGCCGACCTTGAAGTTTTGCAGGGAAATCATCTCTGCAACCGAAGACTTCGCCGCCGCTTATAAAATCAACTTTGCGTTCTTTGAGGCCGAAGGCGCTGCCGGATGGAACGCGCTGGAGCATTTGGTTCACTCGCTTCCCAACAACATCATAAAGATCGCAGACGCTAAACGCGCTGATATCGGTAACACGTCCGGCATGTATGCCCACGCTATACTGGAGCGCCTATACTTCGACGCTGTCACGGTCAACCCTTACATGGGGTTTGATTCTATTGCGCCCTTTCTGCAGTGGCCGGAGAAAGGGGCTTTTGTTCTCTGCCTGACCTCCAATCCCGGTTCAAAAACATTCCAACACCTGAAAGCCGCGGACGGCAGGCACCTCTACGAGAACGTTGCTGAGGAGGTCGTAACCTGGAACAGCTCCGGCAACTGTGGTTTGGTCGCCGGGGCCACTCACGGGGCCCCGCTGGCTGCCCTGCGGACCCTTGCTCCCGGCCTGCCTTTTCTGATTCCGGGTGTCGGGGCCCAGGGAGGCGGCTTGCAGCAGGCGGTTCAGTTCGGCACCGACGACTGCGGCCACCTGGCCTTTATCAACGCTAGCCGCAGCATTCTCTACAGGTCTGACGGAGCGGACTTTGCGGATGCGGCAAGGGACGAGGCACAGTCCCTACACAGTCAAATGAAAGCACATCAAGATCAAAAACGAGAGGCTTTGCAGAATTCGTGACGGAAAAGGAAATACTGTATCTATTTGAAGAAACAGGCGCGCTGCTGCACGGACACTTTATCCTGACATCGGGATTGCACAGCACGCGCTATTTTCAGTGCGCAAAGGTTTTGAGTCATCCGGACTATGCGCAGCGCCTGTGCGCAGCGCTCGCCGGACACTTCACAGGTGAGGGCATCGACACTGTCGTTGCCCCGGCCGTCGGAGGTATTCTCGTAGCCCACGAAGTGGCGCGCGCCCTGGGCGTGCCGGCGCTCTTTACCGAACGAGAGGCTGGCAAAATGGTCCTCCGCCGCGGGTTTTCCCTTGCTCCCGGCACCAGGGCCCTGGTTGTGGAAGATGTGATGACGACTGGCGGCTCGGTGCGCGAAGTGATAGATCTTGTCGGGGAACTTGGCGCAGTCGTGGCCGGAGTCGGGTGTCTCGTCGATCGCAGCGGCGGAAGTATCGCTCTCGGGGTTTCTTACCGCGCATTGATCGCCATGGAAACAGAGGCGTTTTCTCCGGACGATCCCCGGCTGATAGAGCTGGGCCCGGCTATCAAGCCCGGCAGTCGAGCGCTTAACTAAAACAAACCACCCATGGCTTTCAAAGTAACGGTCCCCGGCTCAACCTCCAACCTCGGCTCCGGATTTGACACCTTCGGACTGGCCTTACGGATCTATCTGCAAGTGACGGTGGAGGAGACGGACGGAGAGCTTGTCATTGAAACCTATGGCGCCGGCGCCGAAGATCTGCCCGCGGACAGAAACAACCTTGTTTTTCGCGCCATGGAACGCCTTTGCGATCAAGCCGGCGCAGCCGTCCCTGCGGTGGAGTTGTCGATGAGAAACGACATCCCCCTGTCAAGGGGCCTGGGCAGCAGCGGTGCAGCCATCATCGCCGGCCTGGTTTGCGGCAGAGAGCTGGCGGCGAGCCGCATTTCGGATGAGGAGTTGCTCAAGCTGGCGACCGAACTTGAGGGGCACGCTGAAAACGTGGCGGCCTCTTTATTCGGTGGGCTCACGGTCAACTGTGTTACAGAGCAGCAGGTTATTTCGCACAAAGTTGCCGCGGACGAGGCCCTGCAGGTCGTGCTCATGATCCCGAGGATTGCGATTTCCACGAATGCCGCCCGCAAGGTCCTGCCAGCAAATATACCGCACTCCAATGCTGTGTTTAATATCCAGCGCAGCGCCCTTTTGGCGCATGCCTTTCTGACGCGAGATTATGACGCACTGCGCACGGCCATGCAGGACAAAATACACCAGCCCTACCGCCAGTCACTGATTCCCGGGTACGAGCAATTTGAACAAACGGCCTACGATTACGGTGCGCTCGGTTTCTGCATTAGCGGGTCGGGATCGACGATGCTGTGCTTTTCACAAAAGAACACGGCTCCGCTGACCCGGGCGCTGCGGCACAAGGCGCTCGAACAGAACCTGGATATGGCGGTTCGGGTCACTCAGGTTGAAAATAGGGGAGCCGAAGTTACGGCGTGCGTGCAGTAGTCAATCTCCTGAAACCTCCACAACAATCTTCCCAAATTGCCGGCCGGCGGCCATCCTGCGAAACGCGGTCTCGGTCTGCTCGAGAGGCAAAGTCTTGTCCAGCACAGGCCTGATTTCGTTCGCCTCGCAAAAAGCCAGCATGGCGGCAAAGTCACCGGTCGAACCCATGGTCGTTCCAAGAACAGATAGCTGCCGCCAGAAAAGCCTGGCCATGGACAGACTACCCGTGGGACCGGCGGTCTGACCGTAAATCACAATTCTGCCGCCGGGGTTCGCGACCTCAATCAGTCGGGCAAAATCCGGCCCCGCCGCGCCATCGACAATAACATCAAATCCCCCGGCCTCAGATTGTGCTTCTCTCACCCAGTCTTGCCGGCGATAGTTGAAGCCGGCGCGCGCACCCAGGGCCACAGCTTTTTGGAGCTTTTCCTCGGAGCCGGACGTGACAAAGGCCTGCGCGCCCGCTGCCAGGGCAAACTGCAGGGCAAAAAGAGCAACCCCGCCTCCGATGCCGGTGATCAGGATCTTCTCACCTGCCCGCAGTTGCGCCCGGCTGAACAAGGCCCGAAACGCGGTTAAACCGGCAAGCGGAAGCGCCGCGGCCTCCTGCCACTCCAGGTACCTGGGTTTAAGGAAGATATACTCTTGCGGGACGATCAGATATTCGGCCAAGGCGCCGGCGTCCGGGTTTCCGAGGACTTTGTACTGCGCTCCCTGATAGCGCTCGTCCTCACCCCAGCTATGACTTGGGTTAACCAGGACCTCTTTTCCAAGCAAATTGGACTCGGCCGAGTCGCCGACAGCTTCCACAATGCCGCAGGCGTCAGACCCGAGGACGGGGCCCGTGGCGTTGCCCGGATATTGGCCCTCCTGAATCCAGACATCCCTATGGTTGAGTGCTGCGTAGCGTACTCGCAGGCGGACCTCCGTCCCGGACGGCTGCCTGCATTCGACTTCTTCTATTTCGATCGGTAGTCCGGTTCCGCTTAAGACCGCAGCCCGCATACGTTCCATCCTTCATTATAATAGAGAGAGTGTTCCAGTCCGCCAGAAAAATACGAATCTTCTCGCTTGCAAAGAAGGCGAATTATTCCTATTTCTAAAAATAGCAGATCTGGCCCATTTATCGTTTTCTCCGGAGAATTGCTTGACCCAATCCCAGAAACCGTTGCCTCCCAAGTTTCTTGCAGCAATGATCGCGGTGCCGCCACTGCCGGGCTCCCCCCTCTACCAGGGTGACGACAGCAAGGTGCTGTCTTCCACGCTCAGCGACCTTGAAATTTATGCATCCCTCGGGGTCGACTGCATCGTGCTGGAGAACAGCCACGATCTGCCCTACATCAAGCCACCCCTGCCTGATGAGGCCGTTTCTCTCATAGGCACGGTGGCACAGGCCATACGCAGCAATTTTCCGGGGCTTCTTGGAATTCAACTTCTGGAAGCGGCAAATGAAACGGCGCTGCGCGTTGCGGAACAGGCGGGCCTGGACTTCTTGCGTGTCGAGTCTTACGTTTTTGCTCACATCGGCGGGGCAGGCCTGATCGAGGGATGCGCCGGCAAGCTTCTTCGTTTGCGAAAAAAACTGGGTTGTGAGCATATTCGCGTTTTCGCGGACATCAAAAAGAAGCATTGCTCACACGCCCTGACAGGGGACCAGGACATTACTGACGAGGCAAAGCAGGCCGCTTTTTTTCTGGCGGACGGCCTTATCGTCACCGGCGCGCGGACCGCAGAAGCGCCTAACCTGGCGGAGCTGCAGAAAGTGAAACAGGCGACGTCGTTGCCGGTGCTGATCGGATCCGGAATGACGGCAGAGAATATCGGGCGCTACTACGCTCACGCCGACGGCTTTATCGTTGGCTCGACCTTTCGCGAGAGCGGTGCTTTCCTTGGGCGACTAGAGCGGGGACGGTTCGAGGCGTTTATGTCGGTATTCCGGGAGCTCCAGCAAAATGATCGGTAACGCTATTCTAAGGCTGAAAGATCTACCACCTGACCCTCTCTTGCTTTTCAGGACGTGGTTTGATCTGGCTCTGGGCAGCCGGGAAATACGATACCCGCATGCAATGTGCCTGTCCACCGTTTCGCCGGACGGATTTCCGGAGGGGCGCATTGTTCTCCTGCACCAATTTCAGGAACAGCCGTTGTGTTTCTTCACTGATTCGCGCTCCGAAAAAGGCCGGTCGCTGGCCCGTCACCGCGCGGCGGCCCTGACATTTTATTGGGAGCCGCTGGAGCGACAAATCAGAATTCAGGGAACCGTGGAGCCGACAACGGATCGGCTTTCGGATGAAATGTTTTCCGAAAGACCCCGGGGCAGCAAAATCATCACCTGGGCATCTCATCAGAGCTGCGCAACGGTGAGCCGGGCGGAGCTAGAGCGCCAACTTGAACAGGCGGATAAGAAATATGAGCTGGCCGGCGAGGACATTCCGCGCCCCGCTTACTGGCAGGGTTATGCCGTCAGGCCACGCAGAATGGAGTTCTGGCAAGCCGGGGCTCGCAGAATGCATGACCGGTTCGAATATACCTGGACTGAAGACAAACGCTGGCAACTGAGGCGGTTAAGTCCTTAACGCGGCGGGACCTCTCTAACCAAAGACCTCGCTGTACTGGTCCTGGTTAAAGCCGACGAGCAATGTTCTGCCCTTCAGAACGGTGGGTGATCTCAGGTTGCCGGTTGGGCCTAGCAACATTTTCCGCAACTCTTCCTCGTCCGGCTTGACGCGCGTTAAGTCGAAATAACCGGCCTTCTTTCCTTTGCTCCAATAAAGATGATCCGCCCTGTCAAGCAATGCAAGCCCGTCGGAAAACCGAAGCTTTTTTGATGCGCTCACCTGCTCTTCTACCTCAACCTTTTCCTTCGCAAGAAACTCTTGCGTTCTCCCGCAGGTGGTTCAGCCGTTGCGGTGATAGTACCAGTCTACTTTCATTTTCTGCTCATCCTTTCCTTTTTATAAGATGTAGGGCGATCTGTTTTACTTAGACAGAGCCTAACTTGCAAGAAGAGGCCGCCGGGTTAAGGAGGCCCCGCGAGGAGCATCAGCTCCGACACGCTCTGCCGCAAGCGCAGCATAAAGTCAGCCCCCGGGTCTTGTTTACTGGTAACATAGGTCGGGTCTTTCTCTTGCCAAAAGGGTGTTGCACGAAAGGCCAAGTACTCGTGATGACCGATGAGGAAACGAATCCCGGGATATTCTTTGCACAGGCGCCTCACCAACCATGCATTCGCCTGCAGCTGTGAGCTGGTCAGCGGTTGTTCGGGCCCTCCGATATTCTCGATGCCAATAGAGATACGGTTCAGCCCAATCGTGTGCCGGGCCATCCGGTTACCGGGCATGAGCTGATAGATGGTCCCGTCCCGGTCGACGGCGAATTGCGAAGAGACATTTACGCGCCCACCCCTGCGAATTGCGTTCCGGGATGCAGCCAGCGTGTCGGGCCCGAAGACAGCATATAGAGATTCCAAAGTGGGAGTCACCGTCCAGTGTATAACGATGATCTGCGGGGTGGTCTGAATGTCGGTTGCACCACTATCATAATGCTGCCGGATATAATCGAGGGTTAACTGCTCGCGCTGAGCACCGAAAGGAATTGGTCTGGAAATGATGCTTTGTCCCGCGGGTCTACCACACGCGCACAAACAGATGAACAGCCAGAGTCCTGGGTTCGTCGGTTTCAGCATTCGGCCGGGCCCGGCAAAAAGGCGCCTCTGGGTCCGTGCGGTCTAAAAGATCCTGTAATTTTTAATCCCCCAGGTCAGCTCCTGGCCCGTCACCTTTACGATGCTGGCCGTTGGGACCGCGAGCAGCATTCCCATGATCCCCATGAGCTGGCCCCCGATCAGAATCACAACAATGATCGTAAGTGGGTGTAGCGACACGCTTTTAGAAACAATAAACGGTGACACAAAGACATTCTCAAAAAGCTGAATGCTCGCGAAGGCCACAGCAACTGTGGCGACAGCGCCAACGGATCCCGTATCTACAAACACAATCACGATGGCGGGCACCGCACCGACAACTGGGCCGAAATAGGGGATCATATTTGCAAAGCCCGCCACCGCACCGATGAAAAAGGCATAGCGAACATCCAGCATCTTCAGTGCACAGACACTCAAGGTCCCGACGATGAGAGCTACCAGCAACTGCCCGCGTATGTACCGTCCGAGCTGGGCGTTGATCTTGTAGAGAATACTAAGTGACATCTCAAAGTAGCGGTTTGGCACCCAACTGACCACACCCTTTTTCATGCGCCGGGCATCGACGACAAAGAAAAAGGTCATGAAGGCCAACATTACAAACGAAATGACTGCCGGAACAACGCCTGCGACAACGGAAAAGCTCCTTCGTGCGATTTCATCGAGCTTGCCACGGATTTCCTGATCAACGGTTGGGTTGTTGAGCAAGGGCACAGAGTCGCCCAGGTTTTCCTTCAGCTTGTCCCAAAGGCTGCCGGAGTTCGGGTCTTCCATGCTCTTGGTTAACTGGCTCACCTCATCCGAAACAACAGGCGCAAGCACCATAAACAAGAGCACGACCAGGCTGCCAAGCCCGACAAAAACCAGCGCTGCCGCAAGCAGGCGGTTCACGCCGCGGTTTTCCATCGCAGAAACGACCGGATCGAGGATGAAAGCCAGGAAGATCGCAAAGGCGACCAGGGTAAGAACCGACTGTACGGCCGGCATCAACGACAAAAAAGCAATAAGCGTGATCGCCAGAACGGTCCACGCGATAGCCTTGCGCACGGTTTGGGGCCGTATATGAATGGTGTAATTTCGATCGGGAGCTTTCATTCTATCAGGACCGTTGTGACGGGTTGTGGCTTGTGTGCCGGGCCGGCCGACCGCGGTCACGTAATCAACTTCGACTTCTCCAGCTGGTCCCGGGATGACTGCAGGTCATCATTCGTCCGCTTGAGGCGGTCGCCGATCATGAGCGCGAGCTGGAACAACATTTTGTTGCCGAGGCGTGGTTTTCTTTCGATCAACTCGAGCAGGTCCGGACGGAACAAGCCCAGAACCTTGGACTCGTCCCGCGCGACGGCGGTGGCGGAGCGGGGCGACTCGTCCAAAAGGGCCAGCTCGCCAAAAAACTCGCCCTTGCTCAGTTCGGCCAGGATTTCTCGTTGCCCGTCTCCGTCGTTTTTGCAGATAATGACGGAGCCTTCCTGGACAATGTACATCCCCACGCCTGGCTCTCCCTCGAAAAAGACCGTCTCGTCTTCCCGATAGTCGCGGCGGTGCATCAACCTTTCGAACTCCAATAGTTCCGGCTTTCGCATGCCCTTGAACAGTGGAATTCTCCTCAGAATGGCGATGGTGGTTTCCGTGTGGCTAGAGGTCTTGTTGAAAATGTTGCTCCACAGGGCGCTTCCTCGTTGCTGTTTCGGGCTGGAGTGATTGGTGTTCTTGTTATTGGGGGCCATCTTTTGATCATTGACCGTTAAGAGTAGGACAAAATATAGCTATATCATCGGCCGTTAGTCAAGGTAATTTTAGATCCGCAGCAGAGCACGCTCGTTCAGCCATTGTTTGTCGATAGATCCACTCTGCCCGACTTGATTGCAAGCATGCGACTTACTTTGTTCGTCAGCAGCGTACTTGCTGTCAGCTTGATCAGGCTTGCGGGGATGAAGACCAGGAAACCAATCCACACTGCGCGCTCAAGCGATGTTGGTGTGCCGACAACATGATTCAGGTTAAAGAACAAGACGGGAACACCCACCGCAAATATTATAAGGGTCCCGGCGATATTGGAGAACAAGATCTTGTGAACCGGGACGGGACGAGAGTACGGTGGCGCATTTTTCCCGCGAAGCAAATAGCCTACTACATAGGCTGCTACCGGGTAGGCGAGAAGATAACCGAAGGTCGGCTGCAAAACATACCCGGGGCCGCCACCATTTGCAAAAACAGGCACTCCCGCGAGACCAACCAGCAAATAGATGAGCTGACTCCATGCGCCAAAGACAGGACCCAGGGCCGCGCCGGCCAAAAGCACAAACAACGTCTGCAGTGTCAGGGGCACATACGGAATAGGAACACGAACAAAGGCACCGACAGCGGTCAGGGCCGCAAACAGACTGGCCATGATATAAAGTCGTGTCCGGCTTGTGTTTACGGGCATCGTCACCGTGCGGCTATGGCGTTTTCACGTCTACGCCGGCAGGAACTCGTAACAGGTCGCTCAGCAGGTCGAAGTTGCTTAGGGGTGATTCGGTGTTTGCGCTGCCATCGTCCGGCAAAGACAAATCTTGCTCGTCGCTCCCGATCAGAATATAGCGCTGCAGTGTGCTCTCTATTTCCGGCAGGGTCCAGCGCGCTTTCTCTTTCCCGACCTGCCCGTACTCTCTGTACAGTCCGAGCAGGTTACGCTCCTTCAGCATGGTTAGCAAAATGGTGGGGTGCAGTGTTGAGACGTCCTCGCCCATCACCAGAGACTCAAACTCAAGATAAGCATTTATCTCAGAGAGAAGGGCTGATATCGGACTGTGCTCATAGTGTTTCCGCTCTGCCCGCTTTAGGAGAAGCTCGGCTTCCTGTCGCAACATATTCTCATGCCGCTGCCCCGAAATCGCGGCAAGAATTGCAGTGACAGCGCTTCGGCTCTTTGCGTGCTCCGCAAGCGTGGCGAGCACATCCTCTTCTTCCGCCCCGCCTTTGTCGGCAAACAGCTCGTCCAGCAGCTTCTGTCTCGGACGGAGCAAGAGGTCGACTTCTTCTTGTACCGCTTTTTCTGAGATGGTCCTGAGTTCGGCCTGGGTAACAAAGGTTGCGCGGATCAGCTCCTTTTGTAGCTGGTTTTTTTGAGCAGCCAGGCGCGGATCCCCATGGTCGTAACGGGCCGAGGCCTTTAGTTCGACGGGCTGCTCGTCTAAGAAGACTTCGGAGGCAAATGCGAGCAGACGGTTTTTGAAGATCCGGGGAAGCTCCTGGTCCAGGATCAGTCGGAGAACATTCCGGCCCTGTCCGCCTGTCGCCCGTGCCACAAGACGGCTTACATAGCGATCAATCCGGGCATGCCAAAACTCAGTCGTCATCGTCTGTCCCTTCTTCGTCTGTCCCCTCTTCTTTTATGACTCTGGCGACATCGGCAACACGGTCTTCCGAATCCAGGCGAATCAGACGGAAGCCTTGCGTGTTGCGTCCTTGCGTCTTCAACTTGTCAACGCTCTGACGAATAACAACGCCATTTGTTGTGATAATCATGATGTCATCTTCATTGACGACCTCCTTCAGGCCAACCAGGTCGCCGGTGCGCTCGGACGTTTTCAAGGTGAAAACACCCTTTCCGCCACGGTGGCTAACGCGGTACTCTCTAAGATCCGTGCGTTTGCCGAGGCCCAATTCGGTGACAACGAGTACAGTGCCCTCACGTTTGATCACAATCATACCGACGACACTGTCGTCCTTGCCGAGGTTGATGCCCTTCACTCCGGCGGCTGTACGGCCCATTTCACGAACTTCTTTTTCGTGAAACCGGATCGAGAGGCCCTTTCTGGTCCCGAGCAGGACGTCGTGGTTGCCGTTGGAAAGGCGGGCGTCGATTAAGGCATCTCCTTCCCGAATCGTAATTGCGTTGATGCCGCCTTTGCGCGGATTGCTGTAGGCCGCCAAGTGTGATTTCTTAACTATGCCATTCTTGGTGGCCATCACGATGTAAAACTCTTCCTTGAAGTCGCGCACGTTGAGAATTGCGGCAATTCTTTCGTCTTTGGAAATTTGCAGGAGGTTTACGATGGCGCGGCCTTTTGTCGCCCGGCCTGCCTGCGGGATCTCGTGCACCTTGAGCCAGTGGCAGCGGCCGGAAGAGGTAAAGAACAGGATGTAATTATGTGTCGAGGCAATGAAAAGGTGCTCGATAAAATCCTCTTCTTTGGTTGAGGCCGCCGTCAGTCCACGGCCGCCACGCAACTGCCGCCGATAGGTTGTGACAGGAATGCGCTTGATAAAGCCTGTATGAGAAATCGTGATTACAACCTCTTCTTCGGCGATCATGTCTTCGATGGTAAACTCTTCCGTCTCGGATATGATCTCTGTCCGGCGTTCATCTCCGTACTTGTCTCTGAGCTCAAGAAGCTCCTCTTTTATCAGTAACATGCGCTTGTCTTTGCTGTCCAAAATCGAACGCAGGTGTTCAATGTGCTTGATCAGTTTGAGATACTCGTCTTCTATTTTCTTGCGTTCGAGACCGGTCAATCGTTGCAGGCGCATATCGAGGATCGCCTGGGCCTGCACATCCGAGAGTTTAAACCGCTTCATCAAGGCTGTTTTTGCTGCTTCCGGATTCGCTGCTTTCTTGATGAGCTCGACGATGGCGTCGATATTGTCGAGACAAATCTTCAGCCCTTCGAGAATGTGTGCCCGTTTCTCCGCTTTCTGCAGCTCAAACTGCGTTCGGCGGACGACAACCTCATGCCTGAAGGCAACAAAGTGCTGCAGCATCTCTTTCAGGTTTAGAACTTTCGGGGCGTTGTCCACCAGCGCGAGGAGATTAACCCCAAATGTGTTTTGCATCTGAGTGTGCTTGAACAAGAGATTGAGCACCACTTCGGAATGTGCGTCGCGCCGCAGCTCAATAACCAGGCGCATACCATCTCTATCCGATTCGTCCCGGACATCGCTGATGCCCTCTATTTTTTTGCCTCTGACCAGCTCCGCGATCTTTTCTATCAGATTTGCCTTGTTGACCTGGTAGGGCAATTCACTGACAATAATGCTTTCTCTGCCGTTCTTCTGTGTTTCGAGGTTTGAGCGCGACCGGATGACGACCCGGCCTCTTCCGGACCGATAAGCTTCGTCAATTCCGGTATCGCCATAAATAATTCCGGCGGTCGGAAAGTCGGGTCCTTTTACGTGCGCCATCAGCGCGTCGATACTACAATCCGGCTCATCGATCAAAACCACCAGGGCATCGATAACTTCCGTAAGGTTGTGCGGCGGGATGTTGGTTGCCATGCCGACTGCGATACCCGACGATCCGTTCACCAGAAGATTGGGCAGGACCGACGGCATAACGGTGGGCTCTTTGAGGGACTCATCAAAGTTGGTGGTAAAATCAACGGTGTTCTTCTCGAGGTCCCGGAGGATCTCTTCGGCTATTTTGGTCAGGCGCGCTTCGGTATAGCGCATTGCCGCCGGCGAGTCGCCGTCCACTGAACCAAAGTTTCCCTGGCCGTCCACCAATGGATAGCGCAAAGAGAAGTCCTGCACCATTCTAACCATGCTGTCATAAACCGCGGTGTCGCCGTGTGGATGATATTTACCCAGAACCTCACCCACGATCCTTGCGCTCTTCTTATAGGCGGAGCTCGGCCGCAGACCGAGTTCCGTCATCCCGAAAAGAACGCGGCGGTGTACGGGTTTCAGGCCGTCCCGTACGTCGGGCAGAGCCCGGGCCACGATTACCGACATCGAGTAATCGATATATGAATCCTTCATCTGTTCTTCGATGAGGACTGAAATTATTCTGTCGCGCTGGTTCTCCATACTGTCGCCTTAAATTAAACGTCCAGGTTCTTAACGTACTTTGCGTTGTCCTCGATAAACTTCCGCCGCAGCTCGACACTGTCTCCCATCAATACCGAAAAGATGTGGTCTGCTTCGATCGCTTCCTCGACCGACACCTGTAGGTTCGTTCGTTGTTCCGGGTCCATGGTTGTGCTCCACAGTTGCTCCGGATTCATTTCGCCCAGTCCCTTGTAGCGCTGGATCGAAACACCGTTGCCACCCATGCGCTTTATCGCCTGATCGCGCTCGTCATCATCGTAAACATAGTGTTCCTGTTTTCCCTTGTGAACGCGGTAAAGTGGTGGCTGGGCGATATAGATATGCCCGAGCTCGACCAATTCCTTCATGTAGCGGAAGAAGAAGGTGAGCAGCAAAGTCAAAATATGCGCGCCGTCAACATCGGCATCCGTCATGATTATGATCTTGTGGTACCGTAGCTTTGAGATATCAAACTCCTCTGTCCCGATACCAGTCCCCATCGCTGAAATGATCGTGCGTATTTCTTCATTCGATACGATCTTGTCTATACGAGCTTTTTCAACATTGAGAATCTTTCCCTTGAGCGGCAAGATCGCCTGAAATCGCCGATCCCGGCCCTGCTTGGCCGAGCCGCCGGCAGAGTCACCCTCAACCAGATATATCTCACATTGGGCCGGATCCCGGCTGGAACAGTCCGCGAGTTTGCCCGGCAAAGAGCTGCCTTCGAGAGCGCTTTTTCTGCGGGTGAGTTCGCGGGCTTTTCTCGCGGCCTCTCTGGACCGTGCCGCAGTCAGGGATTTTTCTATTACCTTTTTGCCGACCTTTGGATTCTCCTCCAAAAAGGCGGCCAGGCCGTCACCGAAGATTGACTCAACAATGCCCTTTACTTCGCTGTTTCCGAGTTTCGTTTTGGTCTGCCCTTCAAATTGCGGCTCCATGACTTTGGCGCTGATGACGGCGGTGAGACCCTCCCTGACATCCTCGCCGGAAAGAGAAATATTCTCTTTCTTGAAGAGTTTGTTCCTCTGAGCATAGTTGTTCAAGGTTCTGGTTAGCGCGGCTTTGAAACCAACAAGATGCGACCCGCCCTCGATCGTATTTATGTTATTTACATAGGTAAAAATGTTTTCGATGTAGGTGTCGTTGTATTGAATGGCTATTTCGATCTCGACATCATCTCTCTCGGCTTTGACGTGAATCGGCTGTTTGTGCAGCGGCACCCGGCTTTCATTCAGATACTCAATGAAAGAAATCAACCCGCCTTTGTAACAAAACGCTTTTTCCTTGCCGGTTACTTCATCCGTGATTACGATTTCCGTTCCCTGGTTCAGGAACGCCAGTTCCCGCATGCGTTCCGACAGCACGTCAAAACTGAATTTTGTCGTCCTGAAAATCGTGCTGTCCGGCATGAAGGTGGTCTTCGTGCCGGTTTTCTTGCCCTTGCCGATCACTTTCAGATCAGCATCAGGAATCCCGGCATGGTATTTCTGGTAGTGGACCTGCCCGTCCCGGCAGACTTCTACTTCGCACGTTTCGGATAACGCATTGACGACTGAAACACCAACGCCATGCAGACCGCCGGACACCTTGTAGGTATTTTTGTCGAACTTTCCGCCGGCGTGCAGCACGGTCATAACAACTTCCAGTGCAGGCCTTTTTTCGGTTGGGTGCAGATCAACAGGGATGCCCCGGCCATCGTCGGTAACTGTTACGCTTCCGTCCTTGTTGAGTATGATCTGAATTCTTTTGCAATATCCGGCCAGAACCTCGTCGATACTATTATCAACAACTTCATAGACCAGATGATTCAGGCCCCGGTTGGAAACATCACCAATGTACATGGCCGGCCGCTTTCTGACCGCTTCAAGTCCTTTCAGGACCTGAATTTTTTCTGCAGTGTAGCTCGCTCTTTGGCGTGCTTCTGCTTGTTCTTCGCTGTCGGACATTTACTGCAAATCCTCGGTTTAGATATACTTTATGTCGTTGATCACATTGTCCCCAACGGCCTTTGAAATGTTGCTCAGGATCTCGGCTTTCATATAAATGAGTTCATTGCGCCAAACGCTGTTTTTTACTTTGACAAAGAGGACTCCGTTCAAAACTTTTTCCGGTTTTGTCACCTGGCCGACCGTCTCCCCGACAACTGATGACCAGCTCGCAAGGGCCTCAAACTCTTTCATTTTATTGTCCACACCCATCCCCTTCAAAAGAGAGGAAAGAGAATGCGCCAAAGACTGGGGGCCATTAGTTGAAGCGCTCAATAGTTCCTCCGTCAACGTTAAATTTCGAGATCTCGTGACCATATAGTTCGGGGTGGTTCTCTAGCAATGTTTGTTTTGGGCTGGTAAGAAATATTTGACCCAGACCGGTCAAGGAAGCAAAAACGCTTCTCTCGCGGCTTTCATCCAGTTCCGAATAACAGTCGTCCAACAAAAGAACGGGCGTCTCCGCCCTTGCGTCTCTCAGGTAGTTGAACTCAGCGATTTTCATGGCTATTAGAACCGACTTATGTTCGCCACGGGAACCGTATTTTCTTAGATCCAGGTCGTGGACCGTGAAAAGAACGTCGTCCCGATGCGGTCCGACCAATGTGTTGCCCAGAATGCGTTCCTTGCGGCTGTTCTGCTTTAGCTTCTCGTGAAAATGTGCCTCTATCTGTTGCTCTTCGTCAAAAGGAACGGTTGATTCAACAACAACCGTCAATTGCTCTCTTGTGTCGGTAAGCGTAGCATACACAGAGTTAAGCAAAACAGAAAAATCTCGCAGAAACCGTTCGCGGCTTTTGATAATGCGGGTGCCGGAGTCGACTAATTTTTGCGACCAGGGTTCAATCGCAGCGTCATCGACGCTGACTCCATCCCGGAGGTCATGCAAGATCCTGTTGCGTTGTTTTAGGGTCCTGTTATAACTCTGCAGGTCGGAAAGGTAAGAAAGGCTTACTTGCGAGAGGAGTAAATCAACAAATCTTCTTCTTTCGGATGGACCAGAAGTTGTTATCCTAAACTCGTCCGGAGCCATTACAACGATGGGAAAGTGCCCAAAAATCGCGGAGTGGCTCGGCAACCTCTTCCTATCAACGCTAATCTCTTTTTTTCCGTCCCTGATATATTTGATACCAACAGATCTTTCTATTTCATTGTCTGTTGCTATCGTTCCCTGTATGATGAAACTCTCTTTGGCGGTCTTTACGAGGTCCTGGTTTTGTGCTGCTCTAAAACTTCTGCCTAGGCAGAGAAGGTATAGCGCCTCCAGAAAATTTGTTTTTCCTTGCGCGTTCTTTCCGAAAATTAGATTGAGGTCCGGGGATAACTCAGTCTTGAGCGCGCTGTAATTTCTAAAATCTGTGAGCGTTAAATCCCGAACATACATCTAGGGCAAAGTGGTTATTCGTCGTTCAACCTGATTGGCATCAAGAGCATCAGGATGTCCTCACCCTCCTTTTTGGCCTGTGGATAGACAATGCCGGCGCTGGAGGAATCTTTCAATACCAATTCGACTTCTTCGGAATCTAAGTGTTTAAGGATATCGAGTAGGTACAATGCGTTATAACCGATATCGATGCTGTCGCCGGAATAGTCGGCATCTATTTTTTCCCTGGCCTCGCCGCCAAACTCGATATCTTCGGATTGAATCGCCAACTGCCCGTCAGAGATGGACAACCTTATCTGATGCGTAATTGAATTCGAGAAAATCGAAACGCGCTTCACCGATGAACTGAGAAGCTCACGATTAACAATAACCGACTTATCATTGTCTTGTGGAATGACTCTCTCGTAATTCGGAAATTGGCCCTCTATGTTTTTGCTGAAAATGGTTGTTCCGGCAAGCTCAAAGACCGTGTGTTCATCGCTCATCGTCAGGTCTATTTTTTCACAACCCTGCAGGTTCTTTGAGAGTAGGTTGAGCGCTTTGGTCGGTACAATTGCTTCGCGGTCCAGATTGGAAGAAACAAAATTCGTATTGACTATCTTTACAAGTCTGTGCCCATCGGTTGCCACCAGTCGAATTTGATTTGCGGTTATTTTTGCAAAAACGCCCATAAGCGTCGTCCGCAATTCGTCGGACGAAACCGCAAACAAGGTTTTCGCGATCATGGAGTCGAACTGGTTTGCATCAACAGTAACGCTCTCGTGATCCTCAGTCTTTTTAATCCTGGGGAAATCATCTTTGGTTTCCCCAGAAAGACGATAGAAGCCCTTTTCAGTGTTTAGAGAAATCTTGTTTTCATCGTCACAAAGTAACTCAATCGGGATATTGGGCAGTTCCCGGACAATCTCGAAGAACATCTTGGCGGGGATGGCAACAGATCCATCATGCTCTCCCTGCACGTCCACTTGTGTAGAGATAGAGACTTCCAGATCGGTGCCGGTGAGAGTCAAAACGTTTCCCTGCAGGTCAAACAGAATATTGGCAAGGATCGGAATGGTTGTCTTGACCGGGACAACGCCGATTATGTTTTGGACTGCCTGGTGGATTTCTTTTCGATTGACTTTAAATTTCATAAGAGCCTCTGCTTCTTTTGCCCAGTCAAGAACTTAGAAAACTATAATATATAATACAAGGTAATTATACTTGTTATTATTATAGAGGGTGTGGATATGTTGATAAGGTAATAATCATTAAGCTAAGTACTTATGTTTATAAGAATGATCAAGTAGTTACGAACCAGTAAAGAGTGTGAATAAGAAGTTATTATCTTGTTGAAGAAGCGGCCCGCGTGTGGATAAAAAAAGGAGCGGGGATTTGTCTGTCCTATTCAACAAGTATATCCACACCTTGTGACCAAAAACAGGGCAGTTATCAACAGGCAAATGTGGATATGCTTCAAGCTCCCGCAACTTCGATTTTCCTTTTCAGATCATTGACATCGCCATGTAAACTTTTGTCGGCCTGTAACTGCTTTTCAATGGTTTGAATGGCATGAATCACCGTGCTGTGGTCGCGTCCGCCAAAATGAAGACCGATGGTTTTTAAGGAGCTTTTGGTCATTTCCTTAGATAAGTACATCGCCAGTTGCCTGATAAATGCAATTTCCTTTTTTCGGGTTTTAGCCCTGAGCATGTCCTCGGCAATATCAAAATGGTTGCTGACGATTCTTTGGATTTCCTCGACATTAATATTGCGCTTCTTGTTTAGACTAAGATTCTTCAAGACATCCCGGGCGACGTCCAGGTTAATGTCCTGACCGTTTAAGGATGAATATGCCAGTAGGCGAATGAGCGCGCCTTCCAGTTCGCGGATATTGGATGTGACGTTCGATGCGATAAAGTCGATGATTTCACCCGAGAGGGTAATTCCATTCTCTTCGGCCTTTTGCTGAAGAATAGCGATTCTGGTTTCAAGCTCAGGTGGTTGAATGTCTGCGACCAGCCCCCACTGAAAACGGGAGAGCAGCCGTTCCTCGACTCCTTTAAGATCTTTAGGCGGACGATCTGAGGATAAAACAATCTGCTTGCCTGTATTATACAGAGCGTTGAAGGTGTGGAAGAACTCTTCCTGGGTTCTTTCCTTATTTATGAAAAACTGGATGTCATCAACGATCAGCAAGTCGACGTTTCTGTAGATAGAGCTGAACTCGGTTGTTTTATTAGTTTGGATGGAATTTATGAATTCGATGGTGAATTTCTCGCTGTCCACATATAGTACCTTTTTTGCGCTGCCCATGCCAACTGTAAAATTCCCGATCGCCTGGATTAAGTGGGTCTTGCCAAGACCGACGCCGCCATAGATAACGAAAGGGTTAAAGGTGGTCTTGCCCGGTGATTCAGCAACTGCCAGGGCAGCCGCACGGGCGAACTGGTTGTTAGCGCCTTCAACAAAATTATCGAAATTATAGCGTTCCAAAATATTATTCTTAGCGGCCGACGAGGAGGGTCTTTTTTTGTTGTCCATCGAAGGTAATTCTGAAAGCTGTTTGGCGCCGTTTGTACCGTTTGATCCAACCGCAATCGAGTACTTGAGACTCGCGTTCTCTCCCAGAACATCCAGGAGGGCCTGATTTATGAGATGGCTATAGTGCCCCTCGATCCACTCATAGAAGAACTGACTGGGAACTTCAACGGTTAACCGTTGTTCATCCAGCCTGACGGGCGTGACTGGTTCGAACCAGGTAGTGAAGCTCTGGGGGTTGATACTCTCTTTGATTCGCGAAAGACAGTCAGTCCAGGCGGCGGCATATGGTGTTGACATTTAGACACCTATAAGGTTGAAAGAGTGTTGTGACGAGAAAAAAATGTTCTTTACAAAAACAAAAAGAATCAAAAGGAGAATTGAGGTAATCAACAAATTATCCACACGGGTTTGTTGATATCGTCATCCTTTCAAATTAAGCTAGTTAAGGTTGAAAAACGAACAAACAGCCGAAAGAAATAATTCTTTTGAGCACACCTTTTCCGCCTCTCAGGGGATTGAAGGAGGGCTTCAAAAAAGAAGTTATCCACATGTTGTAAATGAGCGCTGTTGGGGGGTGAAACCTGAAGAATTTACGAAAAAGCGGCCCAATGTCAAGAACAAATCGGATGATTTGGGCAGATTGCTTTTGCGAGAATAGTCTTGACTTTTAGCGAAACAATTTCTACGTTTTCAAGTTTTACGCGAACGCAGCTTTTAACGCAAGGAATAGTAATGAAGAGAACGTTTCAACCGAGCAACCGGAAAAAAGTCAACAAGCATGGTTTTCGGGCCAGGATGAAAACCAAGTCTGGACGAGCAGTCATCAGCAATCGACGCGCTAAAGGAAGAAAGAGCCTAACGGTCAGTGACAGGTGACTGTCCCCTTAAAAGGTCCGGGAGAGAGGCTAGCGCAGAGAGAGGTGAAGATTAGGGACGCAATGGCATTTTCCCAAATCTTCGCGAATGGACGCAGAGTTTCATCCAGGCACGTTGCGTTGGTGCAAATGCCGGCTGCTGCGCCCGGTTTTGGAATTGCTGTTGTCCGAAGAATCGGTTGCGCAGCAAAGCGGAACAAGGCCAAGCGGCGACTAAGGGATATCGTGGTTCGGAATACGGATCTTCTGCCGCGTTCCAGAAAAGTGGTTTTGCTTGCCAAGAAGGGCGCGGACCGTATCAAATTCACGACATTGGAGAATGAGGTTTGTGGACTCCTTAGTCAAGCAGGAGGCGAAGACGCAAAGATAAGTAGATGAAAAAGACAGCTCTTTTGCTTGTTCGGCTTTATCAAAAAGCCATTTCACCACTCTTTCCGCCGTCATGCCGGTTTTATCCTACTTGTTCAGAATATTCCCGCCAGGCCTTGCAGAAACACGGTTTCGGCAAAGGGGTCTGGATGGCGCTCGTCCGCCTTTCGAAATGTCATCCCCTTCATCCCGGAGGCTTTGATCCGGTTAACTAATGGTTTTTCCCAGCTAAACAGAAAATATGGATTTTGACAAAAAGACACTCGCAGCGATCGTCCTGATCGGAATGATCCTGATATTGATTCAGTCGGAGTTTTATCAAAAGCGGTTTATGCCGCCTCCGCCTGCGCCGGCAAAAGAGGCGGCTCAGGAGATCGGAGATAAGGAGGAGCTTCTTGAGTCTCTTCCCCGGAGCACCAAAGCAGAGGAGGCTCCGGTAGCCGGTGGCTTAGAGACTGGCCAGGGAGAGTCCGTAAATGAGTTTACGGGTGAGGTCCTGGTTTCGGACGGAGAGGACATAACCGTGGAGACGAATTTGTATCGCGCTGTCTTCTCCAGCAAGGGCGCGGTTATCAAATCCATAAGCCTGCACGATTACCAGCTACATGATAAGAGCCCGGTGCAGCTCATTGGACAGCCAGGCCAGGGCAACCTCGGGTTGCTGTTTCCGATAGGGGGAGACACAGTAGATACGAGTCCGTATGTCTTCAGGCCAAACAAAAAAGCTGTTAGTTTGACGCGGGCCGGCGAGGAGGCACAGGTAGAGTTTATTTTAGATTTTGGGAATGACCGGCGCGTCACGAAAGTGTACACTTTCTATGCTGATCGCTACTCCTTCGACTTGAGTGTGACGCTGAATAAGATGAACGGCCTCGTCGACGGCTTCTCTTATTTTCTGGCATGGCGCTCAGGCATCGCCTCCACCGAGCCGGACTTTGCTCTGGATATGCAGGTCACAAAGGGGTTTGTGATGCAGGGTGATACGGAAGAATTTGATGCGGACGAGCCGGTCAAGAGCGAGTTATTTGACAACCCCACTCAGTGGGCGGCGATGAAAACCAAGTACTTTGCAACTGCAATTATTCCTCGCAGCGGAGGGCAGTCGGTCCGCTTTGTCGGCACCCAGGAGGATGTAGGCGAAAAGGAGCCATACAAGCGCTATGGCTTCGACCTGAGGATGGCGTTCGACCAGAGCAAGCTGAAACGCGATGATTATACCATCTATCTGGGCCCGCTCAATTACGACACGGTCGCAGGCTACAATGTAGGGCTGGAGGAGATGATGGATTTGGGTTGGGCGCCATTTCGTCCCTTTGGCAGATTTGTGCTGTGGAGCTTTGGATTGCTGCACGAGGTTATCCCGAACTATGGTGTGGTGATCATCATTTTTTCTTTTCTGATAAAAATCCTCCTGTTTCCATTGACGCGTAAAAGCTACCAGTCTATGAAGGAGATGCAGGCCCTGCAACCGCTGATGCAGGAAATGAATGAAAAATACAAGGACGATCCGCAGCGCAAGCAACAGGAGACGATGGCGCTATATAAAGAGTATGGCATAAATCCGTTGGGCGGCTGCATACCGATGGTGCTGCAAATGCCGCTGCTGATTGCACTGTTCAATGTTTTTAGAAGCACGATTGAGTTGCGCGCCGCCCCGTTTGCTTTTTGGATTACGGACCTGTCGCGCCCGGACACGATTGCAACGCTGCCATTCCAAATCCCGCTTTACGGCGACACGGTGAACATTTTGCCACTATTCATGGGTGTCACAATGTTCATCCAACAGAAGATGACCATGAAAGATCCAAAGCAGAAAGCAATGATATATTTTATGCCTGTTTTCTTTACGCTGCTTTTCAATAGCTTTCCGTCGGGATTGAATCTCTACTACTCTTTGTTCAATGTTCTGTCGATCGCACAAGAGCAACTGATTCCGTACAAGACCAGGACCGCAGAGGATCTAAAAGCAAAGAAAAAGAGCCCAAAGACAAAGCGCCGAAGAATGAAACACGACTATCGTGGGCGCACATATTAGCGGGCCCGGGTATCAGGATTGAGGTTTTATAGCCCCGCTTTGTTGGGGCTATTTTTTTTGAAGAAACAGAACAGTTGCTGTGACCGAAATGCAGGATACAATTGCCGCAATTGCTACGGCGATGGGGCCAGGCGCGATAGCCATCGTCCGCGTAAGCGGATCAGAAGCGATACCGCTGGTTGAGGGTGTCTTTGATGGTCCGGTGCGCCTGTCGGCAGCACAGCCCCGCACCGTACATTTCGGCGCGCTGTTGGACGACGCAAGCGTAGACACGGACTCAGGCAGCACAGGAACGAAGATCCTGGATGAAGTGCTGGTGACGGTTTTCAGAAAGCCGCAGTCCTTTACAGGTGAAGACGTTGTGGAGATTGGCTGTCACGGCGGCAGCTACCTGAGCCGGAGGATTCTAAAGCTCTTGCTACAGCGCGGGGTTCGAATGGCCCAGCCAGGGGAGTTTTCTTTAAGAGCTTTTGTGAATGGTAAAATAGACCTTTGCCGGGCGGAGGCGGTGGCAGATTTGATCAACGCCCGGACTGAGGCCAGCCTGCAGAGCGCACTTGGTCAATACCGCGGCGCGATGTCGGGACGGATTGAACAAATCAGGGCAGAGCTAATCGAGATATGCGCGATGCTGGAGCTGGACTTGGACTTTTCGGAGGAGGACGTCGAGTTTGCTTCGAGAGAAGCGGTCATCAAGAAGACAGTCGAGGTGAGCGCAGATCTTTCTTCTCTGCTAGACACATTTGATCGCGGCCGGCTCTTGAGAGAAGGGGTAAAGGTGGTCCTGGCCGGCAAGCCGAACGTTGGTAAGTCCAGCCTATTGAACGCGCTTTTGCGCCACGAGCGAGCGATCGTCACGCAGGTACCTGGGACGACGCGCGATACCATCGAGGAGCAGCTCGATGTGCGGGGCGTGCTTTTCCGGGTAACCGACACGGCCGGTCTACACGAGGGCGGAGACATCGTAGAGCAGGAGGGGATGAAGAGAACAGCTTCAGCCCTGCAGAGCGCCGATATTGTAGTGGTTCTGTTTGACGTTTCGGAGACGCTTGATCCACGCGACCGGGCTGTCGCTGAACGCATTTTACATCCCACAGAGAGAGAGACGGGGAAGCCCGCGCTGTTCGTTTTAAACAAAACGGATCTTGCACGCAAAGCAGAGAGAGCGGAGGTGGAGCGTATTTGTGGGCAGGCACCGATTGTTGAGGTTTCAGCGAAGGAGTCAATGGGATTGCCTGAGCTGGAGGACGCTCTTATTTCCATGTCTGTGGGGCCCGGCCCAGTGACACAGGAAGAGGCCGTGATTTCTAATATGAGGCAAAAGCAGGGAGTGGAGTGCGCAGTAGACAGTCTGCGGAGCGCAGCCGAATCGCTCAAAGAGGGGCTGTCCGGAGAATTCGTTTCTATGGACATGCGGGCAGCGCTCGGGTTTTTGGCAGAGGTTATGGGGGCGGTTAGCTCGGAAGACATATTGGACAGCATATTTACAAAGTTCTGTATAGGCAAGTGAGCTATGTTTCACGTGAAACATTTTCAAAGAGGATGATCCCACAATGAGTTCCGAGGAGAAGTACGACCTGATTGTTGTGGGCGGAGGTCATGCGGGCACGGAGGCGGCGCTGGGGGCGGCCCGGATGGGGGCGCAGACGATGTTGCTCACCATGAACATATTCACGATTGGGCAAATGTCCTGTAATCCGGCGATTGGCGGATTGGCGAAGGGGCAGTTGGTGAAGGAGCTGGATGCCCTGGGAGGGGAGATGGGCAAAGTGGCTGATGATTCCGGCATTCAGTTCAGGATGCTTAACCGGTCTAAGGGGCCGGCGGTTTGGTCTCCGCGGGCGCAGTGCGATCGCGCAGCTTACGCAGAGAGGGTCCGGCGTGCGTGTGAAGCCGAGCCACGCCTGGACTTAAGGCAGGGCGCGGCCGTTTCGGTAGAGGTGGAAAGCGGCAGGTGTTGTGGTGTGCGGACGGAGTCGGGCCGGCTTATTTCCGCCCGCGCAGTGATTCTTACCGCAGGCACTTTTCTTAATGGAGTCATTCATGTGGGTGAGGCCCAGTACCGGGCTGGCCGGGCCGGCGAGTTCGCGGCCACGGGCCTAACAGAGTGCCTGGTAGATTTGGGTTTTGAGACAGGCCGGTTGAAAACGGGCACGCCGCCTCGCATCGATGGTTCAACGATTGATTTTTCAAAAACCGAGCGCCAGCCCGGGGACGAACAACCGGTGCCGTTTTCGCATGTTCATGACACGGTCGGAGCTGATCAGCTCCCGTGCTTCCTGACGTATACCAACAGCGGAACGCACGCAACGCTTGCGAAGGGATTTGATCGCTCACCCATGTTTGCGGACAGGATCAAGGGCATTGGGCCGCGCTACTGTCCGTCCATTGAGGACAAGATTCATCGGTTTTCGGATCGGGATCGGCATCAGGTTTTCCTGGAGCCCGAGGGGCGGCACACTCAGGAATACTATGTTAATGGGTTTTCCACCAGTCTGCCCGAGGAGGTTCAGCTTGAGGGCATTCGAACAGTGGCGGGGCTTGAGCGTGCCAAAGTAACGCGCTTCGGTTACGCGGTTGAGTACGACTTCTTTTCCCCGACTCAGCTGCGCTCTACATTGGAAACGAAGAGAGTGGAGAATCTCTACTTTGCAGGTCAGATCAATGGCACCACCGGATACGAAGAGGCTGCCTGTCAAGGCATGGTGGCCGGCATTAATGCTACTCTGAAGCTGAGGGGCGAAGGGCCGTTTGTACTGGAGCGCTTTCAGGCGTATATCGGGGTGTTGATAGACGATCTCGTTTCCAAGGGCACGGCGGAACCGTATCGTATGTTTACGTCGCGGGCGGAACACAGGCTGCTCCTGCGTCAGGACAATGCGGATCTTCGCCTGATGGAAAGGGGGTATGGGTTCGGGCTTATTCAGGAAAAGCACTACAGGCGCCTGAAAACGAAACAGGAAGAGATTGCGGCCGGAACGACAGATCTGACCGCAACAATGGTTGCGCCCGAGGCAATAAATGAAATCCTGGAGGAGATCCCGTCCTCGCCGGTTTCAGAAAAGGAAAGCTTGCGCAACCTGCTGAAGCGACCGGAAGTGCGTTTGTCGCACTTGAGGGGCTTGTCGTCTGCCCGGGTTCTGAATAGCGAGGACGGTGAGTTGTGGCGGGCCATCCGGGAGCAGGTGGAAATCGAGATAAAGTACGAGGGTTTTATCCGCAGGCAGGAAGAGCAGATTGCACGAGTCCGCAGGCTCGACGCACGGGCGATTCCGCCGGGCTTTGATTTTGCGTCAATCGCGGCTCTTTCTGCAGAGGCCAGGGAGAAGCTGCGGCAAATTGGGCCACGTTCACTCGGGCAAGCATCAAGGATTTCCGGAGTTTCGCCGGCCGACGTCTCTGTTCTTTTGGTTCACCTCACCCGCGGCGCGCAGCGATCGGGGTCAGAGAACAATGTTTCACGTGAAACATCTACACAAAAGCGATGAGCACTACACAGCTATGTGCCTCGGATGTTCGGCGCACATTTTCCGCCGCAAACATTTTCCTCGATGCGGTGCAAGTCAATCTGTTTCAGCTCTATCATTCGGAGCTGATACGTTGGAACGCCCGGGCCGGGCTTGTTTCTGTGGGTGACGAGGCGCGCATTCTTGAGCGGCATTTCCTGGAGTCTGCGCTCCTGACAAAGAGCGCGAACCTGCAGCCGGACGCCAGGGTGCTCGACCTCGGAACTGGCGGTGGCTTTCCCGGTGTTCCGATAAAAATTGTTCTGTCGGGGATCTGTTTGGCTTTGCTTGACTCAAAGCGAAAAAAAACTTTGTTTCTAAGAAGCCTGTGCGACCGACTTGGTCTGTCGGGTGTGGATGTTTTCTGCGTGCGTGCCGAGGAGCTGGCCCTGCGGAACGAGTGCCTCCAAACCTTTGACGTGGTCTTGAGCCGGGCTGTGGCGGACTTGGGTTCGCTTTGGGGGCTGTCTGTGCCTTTTTTGAAGCAGGGCGGTGCTCTTCTCACCATTCGCGGCTCACGTGCCAAGGCTGAGATTCAGGCTCTTCGTGAGCAGCGGGGTGGGGTTTCGGTTGCAGTGCAGCCCTTGTCGGAGTGGGGCTGTGCCGCCTCCCCGGGCGTTTGCCTGGTGACAGTGCGCCATGCATAAAAATGGCCCCCTGCAACCGCGCGAACGTTTGCTTCGGCTTGTTCGGGAATCTGCTCCCGCGCGGGAGCTGTCTGACTGGCTTGGCCGCAACATCGGGCCGTATGTTAAGGGGCTGCGCGGGGCCCTGAGGGCGGTCGTCCTGTCCAACCTTTTTCTCGAGAAGGCGCGCCCTGTCGTATACTTTTCCTTGCATAAGGAGGGTGGTGAAGAGTTAAAGGAGGAGCTTGAGCAGCTTCTCGGTGCCGGCCGCGTGGCCTATTTCCCGGCAACTGTCTTTTCGCACAGCAGCAAAGACCACCTTAACCATGAGAACCGCCGTGCCCGGTTGTCGGCGCTGGAGGCGCTTTCCGGGACCAACCCGGGCGTCGTCGTTGCGCACGCCTCTGTCCTTTTAGAGGCGCTGCCCGATCCCGGGGCCTTTTCAACAGCTAGGCGCACACTCGAGGCAAACGGCACCGAAGGTTTTGAGGAGCTGGTCGCTACGCTGGTGGAAATGGATTTTGTCCGCGAGGATCGTGTTGAACATGCCGGTGAAATGGCCGTGAGAGGCGGCTTGGTTGATGTTTTCCCGGTGTCTGCCGAACAACCGTACCGGATAGAGTTCTGGGGCGACCAAATAGAGTCGATTCGCGTCTTCGATGCGACAACTCAACGTTCGCTGCAAGAAGTTCCGCGCCTGGAGATTTTTCCGCAATACTCGACGGCGCCAGAGGACGGCGCGACGACATCTGCGGCAAATATCCTGGACTACCTTCCTGACAATACGGTGGTTGTTCTTGATGAGCCGGAACGGATATGGGAAAGCCTGGCGCCGGATGGTGATGTGGCGGAGGGCGCCTCTGCTTCGACCCCGGCCAACCTGGAAGCCCGACTGCAGGGCTTTCCTCTTGTTCGGCTTGTTTCGGTTGGTAGTCATTACGACAACATTATTGACTTTGGCGCGACGGCGCCCGAGGCCTTCCACGGCAAGGTGTCACAATTGCGGGGGGTTCTCGCTCAGAAGGTTTCACAAAGAAGCCAGGGGCGTCCGCCAGTTATACTCTACAGCTGTGACAACCGCGCTCAGGCAGAGCGTGTTACGGAGGTTTTTTCCGAAGAGGGAATCGACCTTTCACATGTCGAGGTTGTTCCGCTTCGATTGCACCGGGGCTTTTCTTTTGCCGAGAAGAACCTTACGGTTTATACCGATCACGAGTTCTACGGAAGGGCCCGCAGGCTGCGTCTGCCGAAGCGGCGGGGCGCCGGCATCACCCCCAGGCAGCTCAGACACCTGTTGCCCGGGGACCATGTTGTGCATGTCGATTTCGGCGTCGGAACATTCAAGGGCCTGAAGAAGATAACCGTTCAGGGCCATGAGCGGGAGTGCCTGCAAATACAATATCGTGATGGGGACATGGTTTACGTCCGAATCGAGCGCATGGACAGGGTGAACAAGTTTTCCCCTAAAGAAGGTGTTGAGCCGCGGCTCAGTAAGCTTGGTTCGCCGGAGTGGCAAAGGCTTAAAAGCAAAACCAAAAAGAAGATAAAGGATATTGCGCAGGACCTTATCGACACTTGCGCCAGACGCAAGGCGCGTGAGGGATTTGCGTTTTCCGGGGATGTCCTGTGGCAGCGAGAGCTGGAGGTTTCCTTTCCTTATGAGGACACGCCGGATCAGGTTGCGGCAACCGCCGAAGTCAAAGCTGACATGGAAAGCACGCGTCCGATGGACCGCCTGATCTGCGGAGACGTTGGTTTTGGCAAAACCGAGATCGCGGTGCGTGCCGCCTTCAAGTGCGTTCTAAGTGGAAAGCAGGTTGCGCTTTTGGTGCCGACGACCATCCTTGCATACCAGCATCAAAACACGTTTCGTGAACGCTTGCAAAACTTTCCCGTGACGGTTGAGATGCTGTCCCGCTTCAAGAATAAACGCGAGCAGAAAGAGATTCTTGCGGCCTTAAAAACGGGAGGCATCGATATCGTGATCGGGACCCACCGCCTGCTCTCGAAAGATGTCGAGTTCCATGATCTGGGACTTTTGATTGTTGATGAAGAGCACAGGTTTGGCGTCACCCACAAGGAAAGGCTGAAACGCTACCGGGCAACGGTAGACGTCCTGACATTAACTGCGACCCCAATTCCGCGGACGCTGCAGTTTTCTCTTATGGGCGCACGCGACATGACTCATATCACCACGCCGCCGAAAGACCGCCTTCCCATTATCACGGAAATTTTGCCGTTCAATCCCGAGTATATCAGGGCGGCGATCTTGCGAGAAATTGATCGCGACGGACAGATCTTTTTCGTGCATAATCGTGTGCGGTCGATCGACAGGGTGGCGCGGATGGTTAGCGAGCTTGTTCCGGAAGCGAAATGCGTCGTCGCGCATGGGCAGATGCCGGAGAAGGAGCTGGAACGAATCATGCTGGACTTTGTCGCCGGCAAGTTTCGGATTCTGGTCTCGACCATGATCATCGAGTCCGGTCTCGATATGCCTAACGTGAACACCATTGTGGTGAACCGGGCCGACAAGATGGGACTGGCCCAGCTTTACCAGTTGCGCGGCAGAGTCGGCCGTTCGCACCAGCGGGCGTATGCGTACTTCATCATACCGCCGGTGGCGTCTCTGACCGAAGAAGCCTTGAAGCGCCTGCGAGCGATAGAAGAGTTCTCGGAGATTGGCTCGGGAACGCAGTTAGCCATGCGCGACCTTGAGATCCGGGGTGCGGGCAATCTGCTGGGGGCAGAGCAGACCGGCTTCATCGATACGCTTGGGTTTGATTTGTACAACAAAATACTCGATGAAGCCGTCCAGGAGCTAAAAATGGCGAGCCTGCCCGACAGCGCCAAGCCACCCACAATCGAGACTCAGGTCGAAATGCCGTATGATGCGTTTTTGCCGGAGGACTATGTTGAGTCGGGCGCCGAACGCGTACACCTCTATCGTCGGTTGACAGAGTCAAAACGTTCGGCGGACCTGCGCGACATCTGGGACGAGCTGCATGACCGTTTCGGGCGTCTGCCGCAACCGGTCCAAAACCTGCTCAACTTTGTCGCAATCCGCATTCTTGGGCAACAGCAGGGGCTGCGGCTGATTGCCATCGCTGGCGATCAAATGACGGCGGAATTTTCCTCGACCTTTTTGGATTGGCAGGGGGAACAAATACAAAAGCGCCTTGGTTCAATTGTGGCAAATGCATCGCAACCGCTTGAGTTTTATCAAAATGAAAGCCTGGGGCTGCGGCTAAAGGTTCCACCGGAGGAACCGGACACCCTAAAAGCCGTGCGGGAGTTTTTTGAAAGCATCGAGATCGACACCCTAGCCACGGATGATTTTTTGGAGGAAGCCATTGACGAAAACAGGTATTCCAGGGAGGAGAGCGCGGACTAGGTTCGGCGCTGGATGTTTAGCCGGCGCCGTTGTCTTGCTGGGCATCTCTTTCAGCTGTAAACGAGAGACTGTCGACCCGGGACAAGTGGTCGCCAGGGTCGCGGGACGTGTGCTCACGGTCGACGAGCTGCGCGAGGGTATCCCTGAGCGCTTCCAGCAGACCCTTTCCCCGGCGGAGCTGCGCGAGTTTGCGATGCGATGGATTAACGACCAGGCCCTTTATGAGGAGGCCATGGTGCGCGGCCTGGATGAAAGCGAGGACCTCAACGCGGAGTTCATGAAACTTCGCCGCGAGCTACTGATCAACCGGCTGCTCGAGGTGGCAGTGCCGCCCGAGCAGATTGTGGGAGAAGAGGAGATAAAAGAATACTACGATATGAGCCAGGACGCATTCATCCTGTCCGAGGACTTGGTGAGAACGTACCATTTACTTCTAAAGACCCGGGCGGAGGCGAGCGCTATCCGCAAGCGCCTGCTCAAGTCGGAAAGCTTTGAGAAGATTGCGAAAGAGCTGCAGACGGACTCAACAGATGTCGACGAGTGGGACTTCGGCTACTATTCAGCGGAGGAAGTGATCTCGGAAATTTCTACCGTCGCATTTAAGTTAAGGAAAGAGGCGATTTCTCAGCCCATAAAGTCCAAGTTTGGTTACCACTTAATCAAACTAGTCGACAAACAAAAGAAGGGCGACGTTAAGCCCCTGGAGTCAGTGCGCAACGAGATAAAGCGGAAATTGTTGACCAAGAAACGTCAGGCGCGCTACGAGCGGTTTTTGCAGGAGACGAAAAGCAAGCTAACAATAGAAACAAACTTCGACCTTCTGAGCGCACCGGGCGACTCATTAACCTTCCTGGGAGAATAACAAACAGATGTGGCGACAGAAATTTCTTAAAATGATCAGCATTCTTTGTCTGGCGTCGGCACTACAGGCGCAAGACGTGCTCGAGAAAGTCGTGGCGATTGTGGACGACAACATAATCCTGCGCTCAGAGGTGCAACAGTTTGCGTACAGCCTGGCAATTCAGTCCGGGCTTGACCCCTCAAAGTCGCCGGACAAGTTTAACAAAATCCTCGAACAGACGCTCGATAACCTTATCACCCAAAAAGCGCTTCTGGTGAAGGCTAAAGAGGACAGTGTCACGGTTAGCGACCAGCAAATCGACTCTGTCCTGGAGGAGCAGATCCAGCAGATGGTCCGGCAACTTGGCAGTGAAGATCGCGTCGAAGAGTATTTTGGCAGCCCCTTGCGCCAGATCCGGCGTGAGTTCCGTTCCGAAGTCGAAGAGCGCTTGTTGGTCCAAAAGCTGCAGGAGAGCAAAAATTTTGAAACCCAGATCTCCCGAAAGGAGGTCGAGGCCTTTTATAAAACCTTTCGTGACAGCCTGCCCGTGGTTAAGGATGGTGTAAGGATCAGCCACATCCTCGTCAGCGTGGAGGCCAGTGACACGGCGATCGAGGCGGTAAAGGTAAAGGCCGAGGAGGTTTTGCGGCGCCTGAGAAAGGGAGAGGACTTCGCAGAGCTGGCAAAGCAGTTCTCCGAGGACCCGGGCTCCAGTGCCAATGGTGGAGATTTGGGACTGGTGCAGCCTGGCGATATGGTGAAACCGTTCGAGGAAGCAGCCTTTGCGTTGAGTCCGGGAGAAACATCGGAACTGGTTCAAACTCAGTACGGACTGCACATCATTCAGCAGAGCAAAAAAGTGGGCGAAAAGATCAGGGCACGTCACATTCTTTTCAGAGTAGATACGTCGCCGGATGACGAAAAGGCCACGGTTGCTAAGCTTGCTGCCCTGCGGGAGAGAATAGTGACGGGAGAGCTTACCTTTGCGGAAGCTGTGAAACAAAACTCAAAAGACGTCGCGACCGTTGATACCGGGGGTGATTTGGGCTTCTTCGATCTGGAGGAGTTTCAGGTTCCGGCGTTCAAAGAGGCGGTTACCGACCTGGACGCGGGCGGGATCTCGCCACCGATAAAAACAAAGTTCGGCCACCATATTATTCGCCTCGACGAAAGGCGCGATGAGCGTAAACTCGAGATCACCAAGGATTGGGAGCAAATAGAGGGCTGGGCCTTGAACATGAAGCGCACGCAGGAGTTCCAGAAGTACGTCACAGCGATCAAGAAAGAGGTTTACATAGAAATCAAAGCACTATGATCATTGTGGAGGTCCTTGCGCAAGTCCTGTTTTGGATCGTTATGATTGTGGGAATTTTTGTTATCCCGGTTGGCTTGCCTGGAACATTTCTGATCGCGGGCAACGCGTTGATGTATGGCTGGTTCACCGACTTCTCTGAACTCACCGGCTGGGTCATTGTTGCCTTGTTCGCCATCGCAGTGTTTGCGGAGGTACTAGAGTTTGTCATCGGGGCCGGGACCGCCGGTAAATTCGGCGCATCAAGGGCAGGGATGACCGGGGCGATAATTGGAGGGATAGCCGGGGCCATTTTAGCAACGCCGCTCCTGCCAATCCTCGGAACGTTGCTCGGAGCTTTTGCCGGAGCCTTCGCGGGCGCAACGGCATTTGAGTTTGCGAGTTCGCGCGACATGGACAAGGCGTTGCGGGTCGGGGTTGGAGCGTTTCTAGGCTCCGTGGCCAGCAAATTGACGAAAATAGCAGCAGCAGTGGCAATGGTAGTAACCGTTGGTATTAAAGTGTTTTAGAAAATGTTAATAGGCTGGACCCTTGTTCTTTCTTTTTTCTTGAGCTACGCAGCCGGTCTTGCGCAACCGGCCTCTCCCGCCAGCGCCTTCACGATCGCACGGCTAAAGTACAGTGGCGGCGGCGACTGGTATAACGACCCCTCGATTATCCCCAACCTGCTCAAGTACATGTCCGAAAACACAAACACCGACGTTGCGGCATCCGAGACAGCAATTGAGGCACAGGATGAAAATTTGTTCACCGTTCCCGTTCTGTTTTTGACCGGGCACGGCAAGGTTCACTTCTCTAAGGATGATGCTGCGCGCCTGCGACAATACTTGTTCGCTGGAGGCTTTTTATACGCCGACGATGATTATGGTATGGACAAATCGTTTCGCTCTGAAATAAAGAAAGTCTTGCCCGGCGAAGAGTGGGTTGAGCTGCCCTTTTCCCACCCGCTGTTTTACAGTCATTTCAAGTTCCCCGGCGGGGCGCCCAAAATCCATGAGCATGACGGTGGGCCGCCCAGGACGTACGGCCTGTTTCATGAAAACCGGCTTGTGGTCCTTTACACGTTCAACACCAACATCTCCGATGGCTGGGCAGATCCGGGCGTCCACGAAGATCCTCCGGAAATTCGGCAAATGGCCCTGCAGATGGGCACAAACATCATGGTCTACGCTTTGACAAACTAGGAGCAGCATGGGACTACCAGAGACCTACGAGAGCATCCTTGCGCGACTGCATGCCCTCCGGAAGCGCGTTAAGAACCTGGCACTTGTGCAGGGCATTTCGACCTTTTGCCTGGTGGCGGTGACTGCCGGCACCCTCGCCGTTTTGCTCGAAACAGTGTTTCGCCTGCCCTCATCCGGGCGTTACGTTCTGTTGACCGCCGTTTCTGCCGCCCTGTCAGCTACATTTCTATGGTATGTGGCCAGGCCCTTGCTATTTCGTTTCTTCAAAAAGAACACGCCGGACGATATCTCGCTGGCGCTCAAAGTCGGCACCCATTTTTCGTCCGTGCGCGACAAGTTGGCTGATGCGCTTCAGGTTTTTATGCAGAGAGAGCAAAAGGATCAGCTCTACTCAGAAGAGTTGGCCGGGGATTCTCTGAAACGAGTTCACAGTGAAAGCAGGGACCTCGATTTTTTGCGTGTCGCAAGCGACGAGCCGGCGAGGAAAGCGTTGAAGCTACTGGCGGGAGTCGCGGCCACCGTCCTCATCATTTTTGTGACATTCCATTCTCCCTTCACTGCTGCATCGCAACGGCTGCTAAACCCGGCCGCGGATTTCGACCGGTTTCGCCTCTCTCTGCGGGTTGAGCCCGGCGACGCCGAAGTCATAAAGGGTGAGTCGTTGCAGATCAGGGTTGTGCCATCCGGTCCGGTGTCCGGGCCAGTAGAGCTCACGGTAGAAAATGCCGGGGCCAACCATTCTGAGCGACCAGCACTAACAGAGAAAGGCGACGGCAGCCTGGTTTGCACTCTGAGCGACATCCGGCAAGACAAGACTTATTTCGTGACTTCGGGGGATTTTAGCAGCGACAAGTATTCCATTTCAGTTGTCGAAAAACCGCTGGTCAAAACGTTGCGCATCGAACTGCAATATCCGGGCTACTCCAGGCTGGGAACGCAATTCCTTGACGAGAACGTCGGTGACATTTCGGCTTTGCCTGGTACGAAGGCGTCTTTGTTCTTGGAAACCAACAAGCCCGTTGTTAGCGCCTCTGTTGAGTTTGAGGGTGAGCCGGCTCTTCCCCTGCAGGTCTCGGGGTTCCAGGCCACCGGCAGCTTTAAGGTAGAAAAAGCACTCACCTATCACCTTTTGCTGCGCGATGCAGCGGATCTTACAAACCAGAACCCAATTGAGTATCGCGTTTCAGTCATAGCCGATCGGGAGCCGTTTGTGCAAATCACCTATCCCGGACGGGACCTGGACTTAAACAAGAACCTGGTGCTTCCGCTAACGATTGAAGCCGAGGATGACCTTGGGCTGTCCAGGCTACGTCTCGGCTATCGTGTGCTACAAGAGGGCATTGACGAGGGGCCTCTGACCTATGTTGCAATTACGATGGAATCCCAGGCTGCGGATAACGCGCTGGTCAACTATCTCTGGGATCTGTCCGCACTGGACCTTAAGCCGGAAGACGTGGTCAGCTACTACGCCGAAGTGTTTGATACGGACCTGGTTTCAGGGCCAAAGTCAGCGGTGAGCTCGACCTTTCAGGCTCGCTTTCCATCTATTTATGAAATGTATGAAGAAGTAGAGTCGACCCACGAGAGTGCTTACGAAGAGTTGGAGGAAATCTACCAGGAGAGCAAGTCCTTGAAAGACGCGGTAGATGAGATTGTGCAGGAAATGAAGCGCGATCCTGAGCTTGAGTGGGAGGAGAAACAGGAGATTCAGGAAGCCGCGAAGGCCCAGGCTCAGGCCCAGGAGCAATTGGAGGAATTTCAAGAGGCACTCGACGAGATGGTCGAGCGCATGGAGCAAAACGACCTGCTTTCTCCGGAGACCTTGAGTAAATACCAGGAGCTGCAGACACTCATTCAGGAAATGCTCACGCCCGAGATGCGCGAAAAACTGGAAGAGCTGCAAGAGTCTATGGCCGAACTGGATCCGCAAGAGCTGCAAAAAGCTATGCAGGAGCTGTCCAAGTCTCAGGAGGACTTTCTCCAGAGTATGGAAAGGACGTTGAACCTCTTAAAGAAACTGCAAATGGAGCAGCAACTGGATGAATCGATTCGTAAAGCGCAAGATCTCAAGCGCCGCCAGGAAGAGCTGAACCAAGAGTCCGAGGGCGGCAGCAAGCAGGATCAGAGCAAGTACGCCGAAGAGCAGGAAGACATCAAGAAGGACGCGGAGGACCTCGCTCAAAAGCTAGACGAGTTGCGCAAGCAAATGGAAGAACTCCCGCAAACGCCGACGGAGGCTGTGGAGGCCGCACAAGCGCAGTTGCAGAACGAGGTTTCGCAAAAGATGCAACAGGCGGCCCAACAATTTCAGTCCGGACAGAGTCAAGCCGCACAACAGAGCGGCCAGGAAATCTCCGAAGGCTTGCAGCAAATGGCTGAGTCGCTGCAGCAGGCCAAGGATCAGATGTCAGAAGAAGAAAAACGCAAAATCATGCAGGCGATGCGGCAATCATCCCACGACCTCCTGAATTTGTCCAAACGTCAGGAGGGCTTGCTAGAGGAGACAAAGGGGTCTGATCGCAACACGCCGGGCCTGCGGGATGCAGCGCAAAGCCAGCAGGACCTGATTTCCGGCCTGGGTAGAACGACGAGCCAGCTTTATGAGCTTTCGCAGAACACCTTTTTTGTGACACCAGAGATCGGGAAAGCCCTGGGGAAGGCGATGAGCGGAATGCAGGAATCACAAAACGGCCTGGAGTCACGTAGCCCCGGAAAGTCCGCAAAGAGTCAGCAAACAGCAATGTCCGGGTTAAATGAGGCTGTTTCCGGCTTGCGCAGTTCCATGCAGGGGCTGCAGGGAGCATCGTCGGGAGTGGGTTTTGAGGAAATGATGCAACGGATGATGGGAGTCTCGAACCAGCAGCAGGGTGTCAACCAGCAGACTTCGCAGATGGGGGAGCAGGGCGGGCTGTCGATGCAGCAGCAGGCAGGGATGGCGCGTCTCGCAGCCGAGCAGGCCGCTGTGCGCAAATCACTGGAAGAACTGATGCGTGAGGCGGGTAAACAGTCGGAGCTGCTCGGCGACCTCGGAAAGGTCGGCGAAGAGATGGAGGAGGTTGTGCGGGAGCTGCAGCGCAACAATGTCAACAGATCGACGATTCAGCGCCAAAAAAGGATCCTGTCGCGGCTGCTGGATGCACAGCGTTCCATGCAGGATCGCGACCACAGCCAGAAGAGAAAAGCAGAGGCCGGCAAGAGTTACGAGACAGCCAGCCCCAGCCAGCTGCCTGAGCTGCGGCCCTCAAAGCAGGATCAACTGCACAACGAACTCCTGCGCTCGTTAAAGGAAAATTACTCAAAGGACTACAAAGAGCTGATTCAGAAATATTTTGAGGCTCTTGCGCAACAGCAGGAGGCTGAATAGGTGGGACATTATCGCAAGGCGGGGCCCGGATCACCCGGTTCCATCATGGTCTCTTTTTGCTTGGGGCTTGGCTTGCTTCTGACGGCGTTCGTCATCCCTTGCCGGGCCCAAGCACCGGCCGCGGAAAAACAAGTTGCGGGATCGGGCCGGAACCAAATCCGGGTCGCGCAGGACTATGAAAGGCGGGGACACCACTCCGCCGCGCTAAAAATCTACAGCGCTCTGTTCAGCCAGGTGCCCCAGAACCAGTTATACTACGAAGGGGTCAAGCGCAACATGCTTCGGCTGAAGCAGTTTGAGGGGCTTGCCGACATCGTCAGGCAGCAAATCAACCGCACAAATAGCGTGCGCTTCCACGCCGACCTGGGAAATGTTCTGTACAATCAAGGCGCGCATGAGCAGGCGCTTAAAACCTGGAGCGCGGCCATCGAGTCTTTTAAGAGCCAGAAACCAGCGTACACCTACGTGGCCAATGCCATGATAAGCAACCGGCTGTACGACGAGGGCATTAAGGTTTACCAGCAGGGACGCAAGATTTTTAAGAGTGACGATCTGTTCGTTTTTGAGCTCGCCAACATTTACGTACTTCGGCTCAAATACAAAGAGGCAACCGCGGAGTACGTGAAACATCTCGCGCGGAACCCGAATCAGTTTGCCTATGTTGAGCGGCGGATAATGGGCTACACCAAGTCCGAGGATGATGCGACCCAGGTGATCGAGGTGCTGAAAGAGCAACTCTCTCGCCGGAAGGAGAGCCACCTTGTTCGTCGCCTGCTGGCAAACCTCTACCTTCGACAGGAACAATTTAGTCTGGCGCTACAGCAATTCAAGCTGCTGGAGGAGACCCGCCCGCCGAACCAGAAGGTGCTGGACCAGTCCGGGAAAGAAATCTACTTCTTCGCGGAGAAAGCACTGAAGGCGGGGAAGTTTGATCATGCCGAGGGCGCATACGCTCTCATTCTCTCCGGTTACCCGTCATCGCCGTATCGCCCGCGAGCGATGTACGGGGTCGCGGTTTCCAAACAGAAGCAGGGGCATCCGCGAGAAGCGATCGCCCTCTTTGAAGCCGTGATCGCCAGAGATGCAAAGGCAACGTGGGCGCAGGAGTCCCTGTTTCAAGTCGGTGAGATTTACTTTGATGAGCTGTTTGAAACGGAAAATGCATTGGCCGCTTATCAACGCCTGGCTCGGGCATACCCGCGCGGCCGCAAAACAACGGACGCGTTCTTCCGAATCGGTGATTGTTACACGGCCACCGGGGATCTGCAAACCGCAAAGACCTGGTATGAACGTGCCGGGGAGACCCTTACCGACAATGCACCCCTGCGGGACTTAGCGACTTACAAAGCCGCCTACCTGCAATTCCTTAACGGTGACTATTCAGGGTCTCTGGCGCTTCTGGGCGGCATACTGGACAAAATGGGTCAGGCAGGCGTCGACCAAAAGTATGTCAATGACGCGCTGGAGTTGACACTGCTTATCGAAGAGAATCAGAAAAAATCTGCAGAAGCCCTCGCGATTTATGCCCGGGCCGAGCTGCTTTCATTGCAGCGTAAGCCGGCCGCTGCCGCGGATTCGCTTGCCAGGCTGCTGTCGGTTCATGAAGATGCAGAGATCGTCGACGACGCCTTGCTGAAGTTGGGAGAATTAGCAAACGAGCAAGGCCAATTTCTGTCTGCGGTCGCCTACCTGGACACTCTCCTGCGAAGAATCCCGGACAGCGTGCACTGTGGCCTGGCCCAGAAGCGCATCGCGGAGATTTATGAAGTCGGACTCAATTCACCGGAAAAGGCCTTTGCAGCGTACGAGAACGTCCTGATCAACTACCCTAACAGCCTCTACGTTGAGGAGGTCCGGCAAAAGCTGCGGCTCTTACAAGGCAGGCAGCTAAACAATTGATCGTTATTCGGCCAAAACCTGAAGCCAAGGAGATAGTTTGAACAAGGTCAGCAAGGTTGCGACTCTGTTTTGGGGGTGCCTCCTCATTCTGCTGCTGCCCCTGCCCGGGGCTGCACAAAGAATAATCATCAACATGGACCTGAAGCAAACGGACCACCTAAAGGCGTACGGAGTTGCGTTCTGGGCTCTGGAGAGGTCTATCAACGTTGAGTGGTTACTGAACTATCGCGGCGGCGCCTTTATGCTGGAGTACTACCCTGCCATCGAGCGCGAGCTGCGGCTTCGCGGAGTTTCCTTTACCAACATCGACGCTGCTGCGACGACGCAAATATACGCGGATGTAGAACAGGGAAACATGGATGTTGTTCTGCTGGAAAAGGCGCCGAGGGTCGCTATTTATACCCCGCCAAACAAGCAGGTCTGGGACGATGCGGTGACCCTGGCACTGAGTTACGCGGAGATACCGTACGAAACGCTTTGGGACGACGAGGTTCTGCGCGGCGCTCTTGAAAAATATGATTGGCTGCACTTACACCACGAGGACTTTACAGGCCAATACGGTAAGTTTTATGCTAACTTCAGGAGCGCACCGTGGTACATCGAACAAGTGCGGCAAAATGATGAAGTTGCGCAACGAAACGGCTTTTCTAAGGTTTCCAGCGAGAAGAAGACGCTGGTCGGCCTGATCCAGGAATATGTCGCCAAGGGTGGCTTTTTGTTTGCCATGTGTTCGGCTACCGACACTTTTGACATCGCGCTTGCCGCGGCCGGAACAGATATTGTTGCGGCAGTTTTTGACGGCGACCCGCCGGACGCTGACAGCCAGTCGCGGCTCGACTATTCGCGATCATTTGCCTTCGAGGGGTTTACGCCGGAACAAAATCCGATGGTCTATGAGCACTCCGACATTGATTATCCCGCGAGCAACATGCCACGCGTGCGCAGCGCCGAGGCGGATTACTTCACGCTGTTTGAGTTTTCCGCAAAATACGATCCCGTGCCGACCATGCTAACGCAAAACCATGTCTCAGTCGTACACGGGTTCATGGGGCAACTTACCGCGTTTCGCCGCAGCTTGATCAAGAAGTCGGTTACAATCCTGGGCGAGGTCGAAGGCACAGAAGAAGTCAAATATATTCATGGCAACTTTGGCCGCGGCACGTTCACCTTTTACGGTGGCCACGATCCCGAAGACTATCAGCATTTCGTTTATGATCCGCCAACCCAGCTTTCGCTACACAAAAACTCCCCGGGATACCGGCTGATTCTGAACAACATCTTGTTTCCTGCCGCAAAAAAGAAGAAGCGCAAGACCTGAGCTCTTCAGCGCCTGGCAGTGGCAACGCTCCATCCTGCCACTGCCGCTACAGCCCTCACAGCAGTCCTTGCTCGCAAAACCGGAGGTAGAAATGATTCATGAAATAACGGTCAAAACCGGCAGACAAACTGAGTTTGTCCGGCTAACCGAGAGGGTGCAGGAGCTCATCGAAGAACAGGGCTTCGACTCAGGCCGGTGTTTGGTTTTTGTTCCGCATACTACAGCAGGGATTACCATCAACGAAGGCGCCGACCCGGACGTCGTCCACGATATGTTGAAGGAACTCAACAAGATCGTTCCTTTCGAAGATGGCTACCTGCATGCCGAGGGCAATTCCGCCGCGCACATAAAGGCCAGTATGATGGGTTCATCCATTACGGTTTTGGTTGAAAACGGCCGGCTGGTGCTCGGCACCTGGCAGGCGATTTTCTTTTGTGAATTTGACGGACCAAGAACGCGCAAGGTCTTCGCCCGCCTGGACTGAAAATGAAAGTATCGGACATTGGTGAGTTTGGACTGATCGACAAAATTGCGGAGACGGTTTCCGGAGCGGCGGGAAACGCCGTCGTGGGCATCGGCGATGACGCCGCCGTCATCAGGAGCAACAGCGATCATCTGACCCTGCTTTCGACGGATGCTTTTGTCGAAGGCGTTCATTTTGATCTGGCCTACTTTAGTTTTTATCAATTGGGCTGGCGCGTTCTGGCGGCTACGGTTAGTGATATTGCCGCCATGGGGGGAGTTCCGACCTGTGCCGTCTTTTCCCTGGCGCTTCCGCAAGCGATGAACAGTGAAGATGTCGAGGCGTTTTATCGGGGCAGCGCCGCCCTGGCCGCGCTGGTCGGTACCGAAATTGTCGGCGGGGACATCGTGGCGTCAACGGGCGGCCTGTTTATTTCTATTTCCGTCATGGGCGAAGTTGCGGCTCGGCACCTCAAGCTGAGGTCAAATGCTCACGATGAGGATGCCATTCTGGTTACCGGAACCCCCGGGCGGTCGCATGCCGGACTGCGGATCCTGACGAGCAGGCCTGAAACGGCTGAGCGGTACGAAGGCGTGGTGGCAAGCCACCGAACGCCACAGCCGAGAGTCGACTTCGTGCGATTTCTGACTGCAAACTTCGAACTGCACGCAATGATCGACCTCAGCGACGGGCTGGCATCGGAGATACATCACATCTGCCATCAAAGCGGAGTAGGAGCCAGGGTTTATCGCCCATCTTTGCTCCCGGACCGGCAGACGACTGAAGTGGCGAAGCTGTTGGGAGAGGACGCTTTCGACTACGTCATGTTCGGCGGCGAAGATTTTGAGCTATTGTTTACGGCCCCGAGCGAGAGCGCACCGGCGATCGTGTCACAGGCGGCGGCGGAGTTTGGCTTGCGGGTATCCAAAATAGGCGAGATCTCTGGCGGCGCCACAGGAGTAAGGCTATATCAGGATGCTGAAACCTGGCAGGAACTTCCCCGAAAGGGGTTTGACCACTTCCCGGCTGGCTGAGAGTATTTCTTGTAGGCTGGAGAACTTTCCCGTTGGGGGCGTCGTTGAATATTACATTGTTGGCAGCGAGTCAGCGAATGCCACGGGTTGGGGGGAGTCGCGTGCAGGTTCATTTCTGTTGACTTTGCCCAACTTTCTTTGTTATTTATCAAGTTTTAAGCCAAAAGAACACTAGGAGGAACTATGAGGGCTCGCTTCAAGATTGAACGAATGCCAAGCCAATGTTGGCTCGGAAAAATGATGATGTTAACCTTACTGGTAGCGCTGACATGCGGCGTTCCTGCTTTGCTTGCAGGCGGTGGACCTAACGTTAGTGGCGCAAAGCTCTATATTCAACAAAACAACTTGGACCAGGCGCTGTCCGTCCTCATGAAAGAGATAAACACGGTCAATGATAAGAATGAAGATGCGTGGTACTTGCTGGGCTATGTCTACGCGCGTCAGAAAAAGTACGACGACATGATGGATGCATTCAACCGCGCCGTTGAGCTGAAGTCGAAGTTTCATGACAAAGGGATAAAAATCGGCAAGGATAGCGGGACACAATTCCACTCCGCCTTTGGCGTCGACATGATCCTGAAAGTGGTTTGGGGCAACGCCTTTAATTCCGCGGTAAAGCAATTCAACAATGCTGTAAACGCCACCGACGACTCCTCGAGAGACAAGAGCTTCGGGTTGGCGATAGACGGCTTTAAGACCGCTGCTACAATAATGCCCGATAGTACCCTTGCATACCGGAATTGGGCTGCCGCTCTGCTGAATGCAGGGCGTTCGGAGGAAAGCATCGAACCTCTGCGAAAGGCCGTTGAGATCGCTCCGAATGACAAGGAAACCCGGCTAATGCTCGCCCAGGTTTATTCCAACAACAGCAGAGACGAGGAGGCCCTGGGGCTGCTGGAGCAACTCTGGGAAGAGGGCGAGCGCACGACTTCGGTTGCGGACGTTCTATCCAGAATCTACGTTCGTACCAAAGACTTTGATGGGGCGAAGAAGATCTACCAGGAAGCCATCCTCGCGAACCCGGATAACTTTCAGTTCCGTTATAATTACGGAACCATCCTGCTCGAAGTCCAGGACTATGACGGCGCAGTGACACAGCTTGAAAAGGCATACGAGCTAGACCCCGAGTCCCCGGATATTAATTACAACCTGGGCGCTGCCTACCTCAACAGGGGGGTTTCAGCCAGGGAAGCGATACCCGAGGACTCTGAGGACAAGTCTTATTTGGCAGATTTTGAGGCGGCATTTCCCTTTCTTGAGAAGTCCATTAAGATGAACCCGGACGACGAGAACACCTGGATGACTCTAGGCCGAATAGCCGGGCAGTTGAACAAGATCTCTCTTGCCGGATACGCCTTTTCCAAAGGAGAACTCGAACGAAGCGCAATGGGAGAGAAGGTGGTCGTTGGAATGCCGTCGGATGCGTTGAAGACCATCCTGGGAGAGCCGGACAGGGTTAAGGCGCTTGAGTCGGAACAGTTTGGTAATATTGAAGAGTGGGTATACAGGGAACGCAGCAAAGCCGCTGGAAAGCTCGCAATCCCCGAACCGTTGAATGTTTATGTCGCAGACGGCCGGGTCGACGCTTTGATGGTGATCAAGTGATCCCACAGTAGTACCGGCACGCCGATATAGTGAAGACTTTGAGAGGACTGTCCCCGCTTGGCTTAAGCGAGGACAGTCCGGCTTTTCCTCCTGAAATGAGATACACCGTTTCCCTCACACTTCCGTAAGGCACTGTACCCAGGATCATAGCTTTGACCACCAGATCTACTGGCGCAACAGAGAGTTTTCGAGAGTTTTATGAATCTGTCGCCGAGAATTACCCAGAAGAGGAGCTCGTATATCAAAGCCTGCGAGGGCTGGTGCGTAAGAGATTCGTTGTTGCCAAGTTGCAGAATTTTAGTGGAACACTTCTGGACCTGGGGTGTAATCGGGGAGCATATTCCGCCCTTTATTCAAACGGGACCGTGATCGGGGTAGATATTTCAAAGCGCGTGCTTGGCATTGCCCGAAGCCGCTATCCAGCCATACCCTTTGTGCAGGGAGACGCTCAGAATGTAGGTTTCCTCAAGCGTGAATCCGTTGACGCGATTCTATGTTCGGAAATGATTGAACATGTCTTGGAGCCAGATAAGGTTCTGAGCGAATGCCATGCGGTACTGAGGCCGGGGGGAAAGCTGCTGGTAACCACCCCGAACTACCGGAAAAACCGCCCGTCGTGGGTTTCGGTCGGTGCGATGTCTGAGTATGGTATCAATGGCGTTCGCGGCACAGACTATTATCACACGGCGTTTCGGCCCGAAGAATTGCGGGAGCTGGCCCTGGCTGCCGGGTTCCGGTCTGCTAATGTGGGGACATTTGAGAAGGAGGTTAAGTACGCGACCAGGGGCCCGGTCCTGTTTTATCACGTGTTTGACAAGCTCAACAAAGTAACGTTCAAAAGCGATAAGGTCGGACGTTTGAATGCACTGTGCCTGGAGAAGGCGAGCCTGTTTATCTACAGGTGCTCCTGTAATCTCGGCCTGAATGATTTTTTTGTTAAGCTGGTACCCGAAGGCGTGCGCAGCTTTCTGTTTGCCACAAAATAGCCGCTGAACGGTTTAAAAAAGACAAGAGACATTGCTCAGAGATTGGTCAGCGACGGGTGTCGCAGTTAAACCCTATTCCCGGCTTGCGCACATTTACGATCACCTTATGCGCCATGTCAACTATTGCGAATGGGCTGACTACCTTGAGCGCCTTTTCGGGAAAGCCGGCCTTGCAGTCGAGGAGGTTGTTGATATATCGTGTGGTACGGGCAACATGTTTTTGGAGCTAGTCGCTCGCGGGTATTCCGTGTGTGGCTTCGATTCCTCTGTCGATATGGTTCGCCTGGCCCGGGCAAAGGTGGCCGCCGGGGGGCTTGTGCCTCAGGTTTGGGTAGGAGCCATGCAAGAATTTAGCTGCGCCACGTTGGTCGATGCTGTTCTGTGCACTTATGACAGTCTGAATTACTGCCAAAGTCTGGACCGGGTTCGCCCTGTTTTTGACAATGCCGCCATGGCTTTGCGCAAAGGTGGCGTCTTTATTTTCGATCTGAGTACCCGGCACAACTCGAAAAGGAACTTTCAAAATTACTATTGTAAGGACGAAACACCGGAATACAAATATATCCGTCAGTCTTACTACAAGAGCAGGGAACGAATCCAGGTGAACGAGTTCCTGCTTTGGCAGCGGGCCCCTGCGAGCAGAACGTTCCGCGAGCTACACGAGCAGCGAATATATGCCATTGATGAGGTGATAAGCACAATACCGTCATCTTTATTTGAAGTCAGGGGGGTTTTTGACGGCTTTACACTCAGGGACGGCACGGAGAGGTCCGACAGAGTGCACTTTCTATTGCAACGAGTATGAAGAACGGAATGATCAAAATCCGTAATGCCCGGATGAAATACCCCGGCGGAGACGGCCTGGACCACGTGAACCTGGAGGTTGCTGGCGGCGAGTTCGTTTATCTAGTTGGTTCCACCGGGGCGGGAAAAAGCACGGTCCTCAAACTGATCTACATGGAAGAGTTGCCGGATGCCGGCTATGTTGTGGTGGATGGCGCCAATTCAAGCGAAATTTCGAGGCGCGAGATCCCCTTTGTGCGCCGCAAGCTGGGGATCATTTTTCAGGACTTCAGGCTGTTCGAAGATCGCAATATTTTTGAGAATGTTGCATTTGTCCTGAGGGTAACTGGCGCCCGCCCGCGCGACATTAAGAAGAAGACGTTGCGCGCACTTGCGGAAGTGGGGCTGAGCCACAAAAGCCGCAAAATGGCGAGCGATCTTTCGGGCGGAGAGCAGCAGCGGGCTGCTATTGCCAGAGCAATTGTCAACGATCCGCTGATCCTCCTGGCCGATGAGCCTACGGCCAACCTGGATCCCAAAACGAGTGTCGAAATTCTCAATATTCTTGACAGGGCTAACGCGCGCGGCACCGCTGTTTTAATGGCTACGCACAACTACGAGTTGGTCAACTATTCCAGCAAGCGCGTCGTTTCCATCAAAAACGGCAGGACCCTTCCATGATGCCGAGTCTTTTGTTTTTGCTTAAAGAGGGGTTTGTCGGCCTGCTACGTTCACGCGGCTCTGCGCTCATGGCGATCGTTACCATCACCGTATCGCTGGTGCTCATCGGTTTGTTTTTGATCGTAACATTGAACTTGAACGAGTTTGCCGAGAACCTTAAGAAGCGGCTTGAGGTGACGGTCTTTCTCGACGATTCGTTTGATGAAGACAAGACGCGGCGGATCCGGGAGCATATACTGGCCCTCCAGAGTATTGGGTCAGTCGACTACGTCTCCAAAGAGATGGCTGTTGCGGAATTCCGGGAGCACTCCGAGCGCTTAAATGTTGATTATTTAGAAGTTCTCGGCTTCAATCCGCTGCCGGCATCTTTCCGGTTGCACCCTGTTGCGGAGTTTCTGTCTTCCGGTGGTGTGGCGGAAATCGTACAGCAGCTGGAGGCGATTGACGGGATCGAGGAGCTGGACATCAAATATGAAAAGAATCTCCTGCCGCTCCTGGAGAGCCGCCTGCAGGTCATTGTGGCGATTGATATTGTCATTGGGGTGGTCTTGTGTGTCGGCGCGTTGTTGTTGGTCTCTAACAACGTCCGGCTCATTATTCTGTCTAGGGAAAGGCTGATAACAACGATGAAGCTGGTGGGTGCGACCCCGATGTTTGTTCAGGCGCCGATGTTCATTCAGGGCTTTCTGCAAGGGTTCCTCGGGGGGATCGCGGCCGCAGTCCTTTTGTTTCTGCTCACAGAGCTTGCGGCGGTCGAACTCCCGGACATCGTCGCGGTCGGCGCCGGAGTCTACGGTTTGGTCGTGGTCCTGGGAATCTTGCTGGGCTTTTCAGGCAGCCTGACGGCTGTGCGCCGGTTTCTTTAGGCGCCTGTTTGGGCCATTTGAGCGGCAGAGTTTTCTCTTGACAAACGACAGAGAAATTACTAAGTTAAGAGCATTTTAATACGCGACCAAACCGGTCGTGGGGACAACGGTTTAGCTGTAAATGAGAAAAATGACAGACACGGCACTCGCCGATCGCGAGAGCATGATCCTGAGTTGCGTCGTGGAGAGCTATGTCAAGACGGCTGTTCCCGTGGGATCGCGTAACCTCGCAAAGGCCTTTGGGTTGGGGATAAGTCCAGCTACAATTCGCAATGTCATGAATGACCTTGAAGAGTTGGGCTATTTGTGTCAGCCGCATGTTTCGGCAGGCAGGATTCCAACAGACAAGGGCTACCGATTTTTTGTTGACTCTCTGATGTCACTTCAGATGCCGCGCAAGCGTGACCGGGACAAGATTCTGGAAAACCTTGACGAGAAGTTTTCTGAGATAAATGAGATATTGGGCGCAGCCTCCAGGGTTTTGGGGAAGATATCCAGTCAGTTGGGTGTCGTGCTTGAGCCTAGGTTCAATCAGGGCGTTTTCCAAAAAATGGAACTGGTTTCCGTTTCGGGGAGTCGTGTTCTGGCTGTGATATCGATTCAATCGGGCTTGGTGCGGACGATTACAATGGAAATCGCCTCCGACGTCTCCGACGAACAGTTGAGCGATGCGAGCCGGCTTATTAATGAGCGGCTGTGCGGCCTTTCATTGAGAGAGGTGAAAGAGCAGATCGATAGCCGGTTGGCAGATGTGACCGTAGAAAGCAACAGTTTGATTCGCCTGGTTTTGGAGTCGTCTGAAAAACTGTTTAATTTCGACTGTGCCGAGAGTGTTTACCTGGGCGGTGCGAGCAACTTCGTTTCAAAGCCGGAGTTTTCCGCTCCCGCGGACGTTGCCCGGATGCTGGACCTGCTTGATAGCAGGGAGAGTTTTGTCCACCAGTTTGATCGAGAGTTGCCGGCAGAGGTTTCTGTCAGCATTGGTCAGGAGAACGCAGAAAGTGTTTTCCGGGGATGCAGTGTCGTTACGTCTCCGTACCGTGTTGGGAATGTTACCGGCATGCTAGGTGTCGTTGGTCCAACGCGCATGCAATACGGCCGGATAATTCCGCTGGTTGGCTTTATGGGTGATGCGCTGACCCGGCGGATTGGTTTTATTTGGAGCTGATAAAGGTTCTTTTATGAGTGCGAAGAATGAAAAGCGGGATAATGTGGTGAATGGTGTCGGCGTGGATGGCGTGGCCGCCAGGGCTCGGACAAAGCGGAAGGCTTCAAAAGAGTCTGGGGCTTCGGGTTCGGCTGCAAAGCTAAAGAAAGAGGTGGCGGCCCTGAAGAAGGAGCGCGACGATCTGAAAGATATGCTTCTGCGTCGGACGGCGGAGTTCGACAACTTTAAGAAGCGCACGGAAAATGAGTATGCCGCAATAGTCAAAAACGCCGGCTCCGATGTGGTTTCGGAGTTGTTGCCGGCTTTGGATGATCTTGAGCGGTCTTTGGCCGCGGCGCATGAGAAGCGCGACTTTGACGGCCTCCTGGGTGGTGTCGAGTTGATTTGTAAGAATTTTTTACAACTGCTGCAAAAGTGTGGGGTTGCCGTCATCGAGGCTGTTGGGCGGGAGTTTGACCCTGAGCAGCACGAGGCGTTGTTGCAGGTTGACAGTGATGAGTACTCGTCCGGGTTCGTTGTGGGCGAGCATCTCAGGGGGTACAGCATGAATGGGCGAGTGATTCGTCATTCACAAGTTTTGGTAAGCAAGTAATTTGAAAAATAGAGGCGCTTGGTCGGCTGTGCCTGGTTGCCCGGCGACATAGTGTACGGTGTATGCGAGACTACTACGAAATTCTAGGTGTTGCCAAGGCTGCCGGCGAGGACGAGATCAAGAAGGCCTATCGCAAGCTGGCGATGGAGTATCATCCGGACCGCAACTCTGGCGACGCTGCTGCAGAGCAAAAGTTTAAAGAAGTTACTGAGGCCTACGAGGTGTTACGCGATCCTCAGAAGCGGCAGAGGTACGATCAGTTTGGGCATGCCGGCTTGAAAGGTGGGGCAGGCGGGTTTGGCGTAGAGTTTGACTTGAGCGATGCCCTTCGCACGTTCATGTCTGAGGGGTTTGGAGATTTCTTTGGGATGGGAAGGCGTGGTGGGGGTGCCCGCCGGAGCCGGGGCAAGGATCTTCAGGTTAGGATCAGGTTGACACTGGAAGAGATCGCCGGCGGCGTTGAAAAGAAAATTCGTTTGGGCAGGCACGGGGCTTGTGAGCAGTGCAGTGGTTCGGGTGCGGCGCCTGGTGCAGGACAGGAAACATGCTCTCAGTGTCGTGGCGCGGGCGAGGTCCGGCAGGTTTCCCAGTCACTGTTCGGGCAGTTTGTCAATATTACCACCTGTCCGGAATGTCATGGTCAGGGCAAGGTCGTGAAGGAGTCCTGCCGAGCATGCGGCGGCGAGGGGCGGACGCGAGGCGAGGCGACAATCGTGGTTGATGTTCCTGCCGGCGTTACTTCCGGGAACTATATCACGGTTCGCGGTGAAGGCGATGCTGCCTTGCGAGGTGGTGATAATGGCGATGTTATTGTCTTGATCGAGGAGCTCGAGCACGAACACTTTGAGCGACACGGCGATGATGTTCTTTATGACCTGCCTCTCAGTTTTAGCCAGGTCGCGCTTGGTACAGAGGTTGAGGTTCCGACCTTGGGGGGACGGGCAAGATTGCAGGTGCCGGCCGGAACGCAGTCCAACAAGATTCTCCGGATGAGAAACAGGGGTATTGCTCATCTCGATGGTGGCGGCCGGGGGGACCAGTTGGTGCGTATCGTGGTCTGGACACCCACGACACTGTCGTCGGAGGAAAAAGAGTTGCTTAAAACGCTGGGGCAAGGCGAAAATGTTAAACCGCCCGAGGGAGGGCGGAGCTTTTTTGAGCGTGTCAAGGAGGCTGTGTTTTAGCGATGTTCGGGCTAAGCGGGGATGAGCAGAGGATTGTCGCGATTTTAACTCTTGGTTTGGTTGTGGGGTCGGGTGTCAAGCTTGTTGAGCGTCTGGGTGGTGGCGCCGCCGGGGCTTCTTCGGTGGATGCGGGAGTTGTTGGGTCTTTTAAGTTGAAAGCGCAGGAGCTTGAGTTGGCGGCGAGTGATTCCGCATCCGTGGAGGCTGGGTTCGCCATCGAGGTTGTTGCGGGTGCCGCAGCTCGTAAAGCTGCGCCGCCACAGATAAGCAACGAGGCGTCAGGCTTAAGAATAGATCTGAACACGGCTAGCCGAGAGGAGTTGCAGCGGCTGCCGAAGATAGGCCCGGTATTGGCTGGTAGAATTGTCGACTATAGGTCGACTTATGGTCCATTCGCACAGATCGAAGACCTGACCAAAGTCAACGGCGTAGGTAAGCGAACCCTGGAAAGGCTCGGGCCTTTTCTGTTGCCTGTTAAATAACTGAACAACGGACTCAGCCACAAACCTTATTGAGGGAGGAAAAATGGCAGAACAAAAAGTAAAGGGATCGATTCTATATAAGTTCTTAATATTGGTTCTGGCTGTTACCCTGGTAGCGTCAATCTTGTACCCTAAAGTGTTGGCTGATCGTGAGCATGAGAGTCTGGAACTGAGTCAGTATCGCATGAGCGAGATTCAGAAAGCCGGGCTTCAGTACCAGAAGTATAATAGTGTCTATACTGACACGCTGACGCAAATATTTGACTTTATCCGGACGAACCCGGAATACGCGCACTATGTAGATTCCGTGGTTGTTGGTGGCCTCGACTCAGTTTTGACCCGGCTGCAGGACTTTAACGACAGACAGGGTCTGATACTTGCGGCCATTCCATCCGCAATGGACACTGTTATGATTGACTCTCTGACGGAGTTACAAAACGCCATTAAGTTTGACTCGAGAGCACTGGCTGGCTACGTGGAGTATGTGCACGACCGGATGAAAAATCTTCCGAATATGCCTATGGAGCCCTTGAGAGAGGCATTCAAGTTTGTCGATTCAAAGAAGTTTACCATGGATATGGAGATCGTGAAAAATTCCGTAGCAAGTGGTCAGTTGGAGGCCGCTTCAAAGGCCAGTGCTGATGTGGTAGGTGTGATCTCTTCCATGATTGCCAGCTTCGAGGAGATTCGTGACAGTGTTCCTGCGTACAAGGGAGAATCTTTGGAGCAGCTCGCTTCGTGCCCAACAACTAGCCGTGAATTCCGGTTGGTTCATGTTGACACATCAGTCGTGAAGTATTTGAACATTTATAGCCCGATCAATGAAGACGATATCGCGTTGGTCGAGGCAGATTTTTTAAAATCCAAAATCGGTGGCCTCTCCATTCAGAATCATGGCAAGATTGAGAGCGGTGAAAAGAGTTGGGAGACTGAAGAGGAGTAGCATTACACCGGAGGTATAAACTGATGGGCCAGGAAGAACACGACGCCGTTCTTGGCATTCAGTTGGTCGACGACCAATTGAGAATTGTCGAGGGCAGGCGGGTTTCTCAGGATGAGTTTCAAATCGTTCAAGTTGCTCAGGGAAGAACAAGACAGCCCTTTGATTTTGATGTCTTTGATGACAGAAGTCTTCCTCGGCGGTTCGCGGAGGACATTATGCGGCTGTATCAGTCCCAAAAGTTTCAAGCAAAGGGGGTGGCATTCTCCCTGGATTCCCGCATGGTCTTGGTCAAGAGGCTTAAGCTGGAAGAATCGTTGCAGGGCGATGCCGTCGAGGACCATGTTAATTGGGAGGTCGGCCAGTTTACCGTCGCCCCGGTTGATGACTATGTTGTCGACTTCGAGGAAATAGAAAGGGGGACCGATGCGGCAGGCAACCTCCTAATAGTCGTGGTCCGCAAGAAGATAGTTCGGTTTTTGAAAGCCGTCTTTCAGCATACCGACTTGCATCTTAGTTTCGTCGATGTCGACATGTTTTCGGCGCAGCGCTCTCTATTGCTGAACTACGACTACAAAGACGAGGACAAAGTCTGCATTGTTGATGTTGAGGATAAGAAGATCCACTTCTCTTTCATGAGGGGCGGGGCTTTCTTCTTCACGCAGGAAGTTGAGTCCGGGCTCGGAAACAACAATCTGGAAATAGGTGAAGAGTCTCGCTCCCGCCTGATTTCTAAAGAGCTGCGCAGGATTATTGTCGACAGTCAGATAGGTAGTGGAATTGAGGATTTGAGCGAGATCTATCTTTATGGTGAGCGTGTAGAGAACGGTGTTTTGGAAGCTTTACAAAACGGCAACGATGTGCCAATTAACCGAGCTGATCCGTTCAGAAAGATCAAAGTGGGCGCTGAAGCCAAGGACGAATTGGGTGAATCCCGTCATGAGCGTTACATGATTTCGGTGGGCGCTGCACTGAGGGCGATTCACTAGGCAAACAAATTTATGGAGTGAATTATGGTTGACATTAATTTGATAGGCGACGACAACACCGGGGAAGAGGAACGGCCGGAGGAGTTCACTCAAACAGCAAACATGGACACCGAAGAGCTTGCTTTTGAGGAACGAACAGAAACATTCGACACTACAAAAACCGCCGGGTTTGCACGAAAGCGAAACTACTCTTCACTGGTCTCTACTTTGATTGTGTTTAGTGTGATTGTCCTGCTTGGCGGGGCTGTCTATTATTTTATGCTTGGCGGCGACGGCCCGGAGATAGCGGAGGGGCCGAGTGGTTCAGGGCAAGCCTCAAGTCCTGCCACCGATGATGAGCTCGCCTCACTTGAGCAGCAGTTTGCGTCCGATCTGGCTGGGGAGAATGTCGAAAGCTCAGACGTTGTCGAACAGGATGTGACGCGGGAGGACTTTTTAGAACCCGTTGAAGATGAGCCGGTTGTGTCGAGGCCTGTTGTAGAGGCGGAACCTGAACCAGAGCCCGTCAGACCCGCTGCTCGCCCAAGTGGCTCTTCGGCAGCGCTATCCCGCAATGAACCGCCGGTCACTGAGCAATTGTTTTCAAGATCCCGGTCCGGTGTTCGTTCTGTTACAAGCCTTATGGGCTCAGTGCCTTCCAGCCTCAGCACAACCCTGATTTCCTTTGCAGGTGAACGTGCTCATTTCGAAGTTGTGGCAAGCTCATCGTCTGATGCGCGGGCTTTTGCCAAGCAGCTAAGTTCGATGGGCAGCTTTGCCGTTGTCTCGGAAAACAGTGTTGCGTCCAACGGCCAGTCCCTCGAGAAGGTGCTGGTGTCCGGCAAAATTGCACCGAGTGGCACGAGTTCTTCGGGAGAAAACGTTCGGTTTTATTCCGGGGCCGAGGCCCGCGACTGGATTCGCAAAACCGCTGAACGCTATGGTTTGAGCGTGCGGGAGCTAAAAACACAGGCGGGAAGTTATGCCGGTGGTTACCAAAAAGTGCCGTTACTCGGCCGGATTCGTGGTAACCAGTCTTCTCTTATCAGCTTTTTAGAGGAAATGGGCAACGAGGCCGTCAACCTTGAGTTTGCAAAGATCCTCCTGGTATCTCCGGACATGGTGTCTTACCGGGACGACAACTTGATTCTAATTCTGAATCTGTTTCTTTACGAGCAGAGTTGACGAACGTCGGGTAGCATGCGCATCATTGCTGGTACGCATAGAGGCTTTCGGTTAGACTCTCTGAAAAGTCGCTCATTGAGACCGACAGCGGACCGGACGAAAGAGATTATTTTTAATGTCCTGCAGGATGTTTCCGGCATCGACGTACTAGACGTGTACGCCGGCACTGGAAGCTTGGGAATCGAAGCCTTGAGCCGCGGCGCGGCCAAGGCTGTTTTTATCGAGAGGAGTCGGGCGGTTGGCGAGGTTTTGCTGCGCAATCTTGCCCGGACAAGCTTCACAGATAAATCGGAAGTACTCAAGAGTTCCGCTAATGCTGCGATGCTCGCACTCTCCCGTAGAGGCCGGACCTTTAGCTTGATCGTCGCGGATCCTCCCTATCACACAGACTCGACAGTCGAGGTGGCTAACATGATTGTCAATAGCGGCCTACTGGATATCGGTGGCAGGTTGGTCGTTGAAGGCAGCTCCCGGGGCGAACCTGGCGCGGCTATTGACGGACTGGCTTTGGCTAAAACAAAGACCGCGGGCGACTCCCGCCTTTCCTTTTATGTCAATGAAGGGTGAAGGAAAGCAGGCCATTTACCCCGGCACCTTTGATCCGGTCACAAATGGTCACATGGATATTGTACAGCGCGCCGCCAGCTTGTTTGACAGCGTTGTCGTGGCTGTGACCAACAACCCCGGCAAACAACCTCTGTTTTTGGTGGAGGAAAGAGTTGCGATGATTCAGGAAGAGCTGTCCGGACTGGACAATGCGACAGTTGAGAGTTTCGACGGTTTGCTGATGGATTATGCTGAACGGAGGGAGGCCGCTGTCATTGTCCGCGGTCTGCGCGCGATCACCGATTTCGAGTTTGAGTTTCAAATGGCGCTGGTGAACCGAAAGCTCTCCAACGACATTGTTACAGTTTTTCTTATGCCAAACGAAAAGTATACATACTTGAACTCGACCATTGTGAAGGAGGTAGCAAAGTTTGACGGAGACGTTAGCTCCTTCGTTTCCCCGTACGTACAGGAACAGCTATCCTTGAAGTATCGCGATGCTTGATTTTATTGAATCAATTCATCGACGGGCCGGGAATACCGGAAAAAAGGTAGCTCTCCCGGAGGGTTCCGATCCGCGGGTCCTCGCTGCCGCAGAGTTCCTAAGCAGGCAGGAATTGTTGTCGTGTGTTTTGCTCGGCGCGCAATCCGAGATCGTGCAAGCCGCCGCGGCAGAAGGAATAGACCTGAGCGGCGTAGAAATATGTGATCCCAAAAATGCAGCCAGGCGTGAGCAGTACCGCGATGCGTTGTATGAGTCGCAACGTTCGAGGGGAGTGTCGTTAGAGGAGTGTGCCGAAAAAGTCCTCGACCCGCTGGTTTTTGCTGCCATGATGCTTGCCGGGGGCGCGTGCGACTGCGTGGTGGCGGGTTGTGTTTATACCACCGGCGATGTCCTGCGGGCTGCGCTGCGGTCGGTTGGCACGGCGGCCAACGCCTCGCTGGTTTCGAGTGCGTTTGCGATGGTGTTGCCGGAGAACCGGATTCTGACGTTTGGCGATTGTGCCGTCGTTCCGGATCCCACGGCGGCTCAACTTGCCGATATAGCTATTGCTTCTGCGGGGACGCATCTGCGTTTGACCGAACAGGAGCCCCTTGTCGCAATGCTCTCTTTTTCGACCGCGGGGAGCGCTGATCATCCTATGGTTGACAAGGTCAGGCAGGCCGTAGACATCGTACGCAAGGTTCGTCCGGACATAACGGTTGACGGTGAGCTGCAACTGGATGCCGCGATTGTTGCGGCGGTGGCTGGGCGAAAAGCGCCGGATAGCCCGGTGGCGGGCCGTGCGAATGTCCTTATCTTCCCCAACCTGGATGCCGGGAATATCGGTTACAAGCTTGCGGAGCGCCTGGGAGGCGCCACGGCCATCGGACCCATTCTGCAAGGTTTGGCCAAGCCGATGAACGATCTGTCACGCGGGTGTTCCTGGCGCGATATTGTAGATGTGAGCTGCATCTGTGCGGTGCAAGGCCAGGGCGAGCCTGAAGCCACCCTAAGTAGTTGGAATTAAAGAGCTGGAGCAATACAGCCGATAATGTGATAGGAAATCGCAAAATGCTATCAAGGACAAGATGAGCACAGCCTCAAGCTGCAAACAAAATCATTTCTCAACGGCCCCACCTTTTGATTCAAACACTTTGCAAACGCCGTTTCATACTTTGTGCGCTTGTCCCGTATGAGCATGGATGAAAGGACCTTCTCAGCGTAAAGCTATCTTCTTGAGTCAACATTATTGTTAACATCACGGGAAAAGGACTATTATGGAGAGCCAGGGCCTGAACAGTGACGTTTCACTCGGTGGCAGAGAATTCCACGTTGAGACAAGTTATGTCGAAGCCGAGCAGCAGCTGGTATCACGCATCTTTTTGAGCGGCCAGGTGATCTCAACGAAGGAGAGCCCGGCCGGCACGGAAGGCGATGATGCGGCGCGGCATGAGCAGCTGCAGCAATTGCACAATGACCTGATCACAGAGATCGAAATCCTCTATTACATTTCTGAAAAGGTTAAAGCTGTCCGTCATGCACCCTCCGCAATCAAGCTAGGGCAGGTTTTCTTGGAAAAGAGTTTACATGAGGAGGCTGAGGGACAACTGCTGCTGGCTCTGGAGATCGAGCCGACGCACCCCGAGGCACTGGGCAATCTTGGTAAATTGCACTTGATGACCAACCGCTATGACGAGGCCATTGAGGCGCTTAAGCGCGGCGCTGAGTATGCCCCGGAATATGCTGATATTCAGAACTACCTAGGCGTGGCATATCTGTACAAAGAGGACTACCCCGCCGCCATCGAGCACCTGGGTCGTGCGATTGAGTTGAGTAAAAACTATATCGGAGCTCACTACCACCTCGGAGTGGCGTTGCTCGCCAACTATCGCAAGCTCGACGATGAAAGCAACGAGCAAGCCGGGGATGAGCTGACTCGCGCCCTCGAGTCACTAGAGCATGCGTCCGAGCGCTTTGTCAATCATCAGATCGGAAACTTTGACCAGGTTATGGCGTTGGTGCGAGAGAAGGCATACGACAAAGCTGTTGACGAATTCTTGCTCAGCAAGCCCGCTGATGTTCTGTCGCGCTTCTTTAATATTGAAAATGAGTTCTATCTCAAGTTTATGTATGGCGGCAAGGGCAAGGATGAGCAGTTCATATCCACATACGTCGAAAACCTGCAGCGCGTAATCCGGGAGCATCCGGACTATGCGGATGCCAGAAACAATCTTGGGGTCGCCAACTTGATTCAGTGCCGCAACTTGTTCTTACGGTCACTGGACGAGTTCCGTGCTGCGCTGAAAATCAATCCGGCCTTTCGGAAAGCCGAAAAGAATCTCAAACTGGCCGAGAACGACGGGAAGGGATTCTTGATTCTTCTCAGAGCTATCTTGAAATAAGCTGTACAGCTTGCACCGGCAAGCTTGTTTGTTGTGGTACAAAGTTTGCAAAGAGCAGGAAACCTCCAGGGGAGCCCATTTTCCAAAAAACAGGATATGTGTGCCGCTATGAAACATTTATTTTTGCCTGATACAAAAACCTTCCTGCGGGCCTGGCCCTGTGCGGCTGTCTTGCTGCTCTTGTCCTGGACCGTCGGGTTTGCGCAGAGCGGCCTCAGTGTGGCGCCCGAGAACGCGAAAGTCGGGCAGGCCTCTCTCTACAA
>JAJDAD010000023.1 GCA_029262055.1 Candidatus Zhuqueibacterota bacterium | reverse complement strand
ACAGGTTTTCCGCTGGCAGTTGAAGACGTGACCGTAGGCGTTCCCAGAACCTTCATGTTGGAGCAAAACTATCCGAACCCATTCAACCCGGGCACCAAGATCACCTTCGAAGTACCGGAGGATGGCTTCGTATCGATGAAGCTGTTCAATGTCCTGGGTCAGGAAGTGGCAACGCTGGTGAATACCTCCCTGCTTTCAGGTCGTTATGTTGTCGACTTTGACGGCTCGCTCTTTGCGACCGGAGTTTATATTTACAGACTTGAAGCGAATGGCGCTGTTGAATCCAGAAAAATGGTGTTAGCCAAGTAAGCGATTTCTTCTCCTTTCGATCAAAGGGCCGGCATCTAAGATGCCGGCCCTTTTTTTGGGCCCGGGCCGGAAACAAAGGCGACACCGGGTCCCAAAGGCGAGACATTGGTGTCCCACCATAGAAATGGATGCCTCACTTTACAAAATCCAAAGAAAACAGTATATTAAGATACTCTCTTCTGGGTTGTTACTGGGACATGTGTGCCTCACTCGTCAATAGTAGGATCTGTTTTGAAAACAGACATTGTAAGCTCTATGGAGCTGTTTCTTTGGAACTTGTTCCTATTTCTGATTATGAAATTACTGTTACAAATTTTTCGGTACAACTCTTGTATTGGGATTCGTATGTTGGAGAACCCTACATGCAAAAGAAGATTTTAATTGCCTGCACCGACGCTGACAGTGCGTCGCAGCTATGCCGGACTTTTACCAGAAATGGTCATGCCACACACATCGTCAGGGATGATGCGGACATGCTTTTGGAGATTCTGGAGAACGACTATTTAGCCGCGATCTACGATTTGGAGATACCGGCGGGGGGCGGCCTCAAGATGGTGCGGATTCTCAGAACAATCCGGCCCAAGTTAGCTCTGATTGCGATCTCTGAGGAGGCTTCAACGGAGTTTGGCGGACGGGTCATGCAGGAGGGCGTTTCCTATTTTGCAGTCAAGCCACTGAATTTTGCAGCCATAGAAAACACGGTATTGCGGCTGTTAGAGTAAAGACAAAGGCGGGCAATGCAGAAGAGCATTCGGTTTTCCGACACTTTCATTGGTTCAAGGCCGACACCAAGCAGGACGTCTGCCGGAACAGATTGACCGTTTATGTTTGATTTCATAAATTGTCCAAGTTAGCAAAGCGCGATTCTCTTAACCGAAGGTACCCATGGACTCTCAACAAAACCACTCGACGTCTGATGCAAAAGGTGGAAAGCCTTCTCCGGAAATTCCACGACGAAGATTTGTAAACCTTATCCTCGGCGGTGGCTTATTGACTACGTTTGCTTCCGCACTTCTGCCGGTTATCAGGTTTGTTATCCCTCCCAAAGTAAAGGAGGCTGTGCAGAACAGCGTTGTGGCTGCCAAGGTCGGGGAGATCCCTCTCAACACCGGCAAGGTCTTTCGTTTTGGCAGCAAGCCCGGCATTCTGATTCGCAAGGAGACAGGTGAATACATTGCATTTTCAGCCATTTGCACGCACCTGGATTGTACCGTGCAGTACCGTGCGGATTTTAAGCATATCTGGTGTGCCTGCCACAACGGTCACTTTGACCTGACGGGTAAAAATATTGCAGGGCCGCCACCGCGGCCTCTGGAACACTATTCAGTTGTAATCAGCGGAGAAGATATTGTTGTTACCAAAACAGCGTAGTCTGACCGAGAAAGGACGAGGACTAATATGAACACAGGTGCTGTGCGACCTAAAGGGCAAACTGAGAATTCGGACATGAACACGAGCCGGAGTCTTGCCTGGTTGCGTGAACGCTATGATATCAGCGGATTGGAATTGTTCTTCAAAAAGAAAGAGGTGCCGATCCATAGCCATAGCCTTTGGTATTATTTTGGGGGCATTACACTTTTCTTTTTTGTGGTTCAGGTGATCACTGGTATTATGCTATTGCTTTACTACCGGCCAACCGCAGAAGCGGCATTTGAAAGTGTGCAGTTTATTATGACCGAAGTCCGGTTCGGGTGGCTGATTCGATCGATTCATAGCTGGTCAGCGAATCTGATGGTTTTAGCTGCTTTTATCCACTTGTTCAGTGTCTTTTTTATGCGCTCATACCGTCGGCCAAGAGAACTCACGTGGATCAGCGGTGTGTTCCTGCTTTTGCTTTCTCTTGGATTTGGTTTTTCAGGATATCTCTTACCGTGGAACGAGCTCGCCTTTTTCGCCACCAAAGTCGGCACCGAGATCGTAGCGGTGGTGCCGTTCGTCGGTGAGTTTCTGCTCAAATTCTTGCGCGGTGGCGAGGAGGTAACCGGCGCCACTCTGACCCGTTTCTTTGGCTTTCATGTCGCGGTCTTGCCCATGATCTGCACTTTCCTTTTGGCATTTCACCTGCTGGCAGTCCAAAAGCAGGGTATGAGCGTGCCCATCGCTATGGAAAACAAGCCGATGCGTGTCATGCCTTTCTTTCCCAATTTTTTGATGCGGGATTTTCTGGGATGGATTCTGGCTCTGGGCGTACTGGTCGCCATTGCAGCGCTCTTTCCGTGGGAGCTGGGCGTCAAAGCGGATCCTTTTGCGCCTGCACCGGCGGGCATTACTCCTGAATGGTATTTTGTTTTCATGTTTCAAACCTTGAAGTTCATTCCGGCCAAGATATGGTTTATGGAGGGTGAAGTGCTCGGGGTCCTCGCGTTTGCCATCGCCGGAGTCTTGCTCATCCTGGTGCCATTTTTGGACAAAAAATCAAACGCAGGCCAGCCGGGCAAAGCCTTGAGCGTGATCGGGGTTCTGGTACTGGTCTACATTATTGTCATGACCATCATTTCTTACGTCATGCCTCAAACATTTTGATAGTTTATAAGGAAGCATAGCATGCGATTTCCAGAGCAGAAGCTTATAGTGTCCCTAGTTTTTCTTGCGACCGCGACGGTTGCCTTTTGCCAGGAACAAGGCCCGGCTTCGCAGGTGAATAGTTGTATCTCGTGCCACTTAGAGATCGGCGACGAACTGGCCGTGCCCATCGAAGGCATGAAGGGAGATGTTCATGCCACCAAAGGTCTGTCCTGTGCGGACTGCCACGGTGGTGATCCGACGGCCGGTTTAGACGGTGATTCGGACGCAGCCATGGATCCGGCCAAAGGTTACGTCGGCATCCCTGACCGAATGAAGATCCCGGAGTTTTGCGGTCGCTGCCATAGCGACCCGGTTTACATGCGGGGATTCAATCCGCGTGCGGCTACCGACCAGTTAGACAGATACAAGACCAGCAGGCACGGGCAACTGCTGCGCAAAGGTGATAGAAAAGTCGCTACGTGCACCGACTGTCATGGCGTGCATGGAATCCAGAACGCCAGAGATTCGCGCTCATCGGTCTATCCCCTAAATATTCCGGAGACCTGTGGCCGGTGCCATGCTGATTCTGAGTATATGCAACCATACGATGTCGCGACCGACCAACTAGACGACTACCGCAAGAGCGTGCACGGAATGGCGTTGTTGGAAAGGGGTGATCAGGCCGCACCCGCCTGCAATGACTGCCATGGAAATCACGGCGCTTCGCCGCCCGGCGCGCCTTCCGTAGCCTTCATTTGTGGCCAATGCCACCTTAACAATAGTGAAATGTTCCTGAGCAGCCCACACAAGACTGCTTTCGATGAACTTGAGCTGCCTGAGTGCGAAGCTTGCCACGGCAATCACGCCATCGAGCATCCCACGGATGAGATGATAGGTGTGGGTGAGAGCAGTATTTGCCTCGACTGCCATGAAGAAGGATCCAAGGCGTACGATACGGCTGCCCTGATTCACGATCAGATTTCCGGGCTCAAGGAACGCATGTTTTATGCGGACAGCCTGGTCAGCCAGGCAGAGCGTGCCGGGATGGAAGTAAGCGAGGCATTGTTTCAGTTGAAAGATGCAGACGATGCCCTCATCAAGGCCCGGACGATGGTCCATAGTTTGTCCGGAGATGAGACATCAATAATCACTGAAGAGGGCCTTGGGTTGGTTGAGCAAGCCGTTCTTGCGGGGAAAAGCGCACTGGAGGAAATCCAATTTCGCCGCAAAGGGCTGGCGGTCTCGCTTCTGTTTATCCTGATCCTGGCTCTGGGTGTGTATCTGAAAATAAAAGAACTGGACCAGAAGCATCCGATCAGAGAGGTCAAGTAGCGCGCTACACCTAGCTGTCTTTCAGAATGAATTGCTGAGTAGATTGTCTCTTAATTTGCGGAACACAGGTGCCCTATGAACATGACCGATGAAACCATTCAAAAAGAGCTGAAGAGCTTGTCGGAACTCTTCAAGCGCTTGGAGTTGAGAGTGGCCCGGCTTGAGGAGTATCTGGAAATTGGACCCGCCATCGAGCCTAAAACCGAGGAAGCTGCGGCTCAAGTTCACACGGCAGAAACACCTGAGGCACCGGTAAGTCTGGAATTCAGGATCGGCGAGTACTGGTTGGCGCATTTCGGGACCGTGGCTTTGTTGCTGGGCATCGCATTTATTCTCAGCTATCCCTTTCAGTCCGTACCACCGATTTTAATCAGCTTGCTAGGCTATTCAGCCGTTGCCGGCATCTTCGCCCTATCGCACTTCTGGCGAGACAGCAACCAATATCTGTCGAAGATATTATTCGCTGGTGGACTGATTTTGATTCACTTTACAACGCTGCGTTTACATTATTTCGGTGAAAATCCTCTCCTGACCAACGTTGTGCTGGGCCGGAGCGCAGTCTTGCTGGTGCTGGTCCTGATTACGTACCTGGCTGCGAAGCGCGGGCAGGCGGTCTACTGCGGAATTGCTCTGTTTCTGTTTTATGCCACAAGCATGATTATGGACGCCGGTCACTTCAGCCTGGGCCTGATATGTTTGACGGCTGGCCTAACCGGCTATTTCGCGTATCGGCATAACTGGTGGAACGTGACCATAACCAGCATGGTTCTGGCCAATCTGACGCTCTTACTTTTTTTGCTCAATAACCCGCTGATGGGCAACGCTCTGCAAGCCGCCTCCGATAGCTATGGCAGCATCTACTATGTCATTCTGTGTGGTGCAATCTTTGGGGGGGCGCAGGTTGTGAGTCGGAGGCAGCCTTCCGCTTTTTCCGAGGTTCTTGACACCACAATCAATAGTGTCGGCCTGCTGATCCTGAGTACGCTGGCCCTGCAGTTGTTCTACAAAGCTCAACTGGGTTCTTTTTACCTGGCGGTCTCGGCCTTACTTCTGATCCTGGCCAGCCTGAGTTGGCACCGTCATCAGACCCGGTATGCTTCGGCACTCTACGCTAGTTTTGGGTTTGCGGCATTAAGTATCGCAATTTTCAGCCGATTTCAATCACCGGACTACTTTGTCTGGCTGAGTTGGCAAAGCTTGATCGTGGTGTCTTCAGCACTTTGGTTCCGTTCCAGAATCATTATTGTTATCAATTTCTTGATCTACCTGGGAATCTTTCTTGCCTATCTGGGCACAGCGCCTTCCGACAACTTCGTCAATCTAAGCTATGCCCTGGTCGCATTGGCAAGTGCGCGAATACTGAACTGGCAGCAAGAACGGTTGCAGCTTAAAACGGAGGCGATGAGGATAGCATATTTGACTTCAGCCTTTGTCATCGTCCTTCACGGTCTTTACCAGGCAGTTCCGGCTAATCTTGTTTCGCTTTCGTGGCTCGGAGCAGCGATTATTTACTTCTTGTTGAGTTTGATTCTGCATAGAGTCAAGTATCGCTGGATGGCTATCTTCACTCTATTTGCTGTGCTGATACACGTCTTTCTCATCGATACGGCGAGAATGGCGGCCGAGGCACGCATTCTGTTATTCCTGGCTGTTGGGGTTGTCTTGTTGGCAGTGTCAGTCTTGTACTCAAAACAGCGTAAGCGCGCCTCGCAAGAACAGGAAAAAGAAACTGGAGTTTCCTGACTTTGCGAAAATGAAAAAGTCATTGTAATAACTCTCGTATCACCAACTCAAGCAATCACAACGGTGTAGGATATTTGCAGTTTTCGCGAAATATATGGCATAGTTGTTGAAAAGATAAATCGAGAAACTTATATTGGAGCAGTCCCCGGGCCATCAAGAAAGATAAGCATGAGACACAAACAACCAACCCCTTTCATTTTATTATCCCTGATTTTCGCAGGCTTGCTGACCAGCTGCAGCGATGTGCGGCAACCGATCCCGGTCAACCCTTCGCGCGATCTGTCGGTGCACCCGACCGGTTGGTTGGAGGAGGGCTCGATGGAGTTCCACGGTATCTTCCTGGCCGGCATTCAATGGGATTTGGGCAATTGTCAGGAGTGCCACGGGACTGATTATCGCGGGGGTATTACAGAAAGTTCGTGCATCACATGTCACGAAAATACCCCTGAGGACTGCAATGTCTGTCACGGCGCTTCGGGAGATCCGACCGGCGCCCCGCCTGAGGATTTGACGGGAAATACTTCCACAGTAGCGCTTGGAGTTGGTGCGCACACCGCGCATTTGCAGGGCGCCCTTTTGTCCGATGGGGTTGACTGCACGGCATGTCACGCAGTGCCCGATTCTTTTGCCAGCGCCGGCCACATCGATGCTGCCTTGCCTGCGGAACTGATTTTCAGTAGTTTAGCTTTGGCTGATGGCGCCCAGCCAATATGGAACCGGGAGACTGCGTCATGCGCAGATTCCTACTGCCATGGCAATTGGAGCCTCGCACGTGAGGATTCGCGCAGTGGTTTTATTTATACGGAAGACACCATGTCAGGCAGCAACGCCGTCCCGGATTGGACCGATCCGGAAAGCGCTGCTTGTGGCACCTGTCACGCACTACCGCCCAACGGGCACAGACCGTTCGATCTCAGCGCTTGCAGTGGGTGCCACAACACGGTCATAGATGTATCAGGCAACATTATTGACAAGACCAAACATATAAATGGTTCGGTCAATGTTTTTCTGCAGGAATTTCCAATATTTTAAGTTAAGAGCGATCATTTATTAACCAAGAATGCAAACACCTTCCTTAGGAGGTTGAACAATGTTAAAACAAACAAGTCTTCTTTTGGCGGTGGTTTTTGTCACCGGCTTGTTTTGCAGTGTTGTTGCACAGGAAAAAGAAGGTAACGAAAAAGCCATGACGTATGGTGGTGTCGCCACCTGCAAAGCTTGTCACATGACAAAAAAGTCCGGTGCACAATATAAGCTCTGGAAGGCCGGCCCTCACGCTAAAGCTTTCGCAGTGTTGAAATCTCCCGAAGCTATGGAAATCGCCAAAGCAAAGGGTATCGAGGATCCGGCGACTGCGGATGCTTGCTTAAAATGCCATGTGACGGCGCACGGTGTCTCTGCCAGTCTCAAGGGCAAGAAATTCAAAGTCAGCGATGGCGTTGGCTGCGAGTCTTGCCATGGCCCGGGTTCAGCGTATAAAGGCAAGAAGGTCATGGTTGCCATCACGGCCGGCGAGGCTGACGGAGCAAAATACGGGCTGGTGATGCCGACCGAAGAAGTCTGCATAGCTTGCCACAATGAAGAAAGTCCAACCTACAAAGAATTCGATTTCAAGAAACGTGTGGTTGAGATTGCACATCCTGTCCCGAAGAAAGAAAGCTGATATGCTGACCGTCGATCGCAGAGCGAGAATTAACCGCAGTTGGACTGGGGAGATGTCATGAAAAGACGTTTGCCCAGTTCAGCCTACAATCCCATCAGCTTCTTTGGTGCCATCGCGGCTATTGTCAATTTTATTGTCATCGTTAGCATTGTCTTTATCGATCACGTCCTGGGCGGGTTGTCACCTTATGTGGGAATCATATCGTTCATCATCCTGCCGTCCTTGCTTTTTTTGTGTCTGCTTTTGATTCCCATTGGCATGCACTTTGAGCGGCGCCGTCTTGCCAGAAATGGCGACGCAAGCCAGGCGAGATCGTTTTACCTGGACTTGGGTAAACCGTCTCACCAACGCGCCACCATTATTTTTTCTACCTGTACCATTATTTTCCTGTTGGCGACGGCCATGGGTAGCTACCAGGCCTACGAATTCACCGAGTCTGTGACTTTTTGTGGCCAGGTTTGCCATGACGTTATGGAACCGGAGTTTGTGGCGTATCAATACTCGCCACATGCACGCGTGACCTGTGCCCAGTGTCACGTCGGCAAGGGCGCTGACTGGTACGTGCGCTCCAAACTCTCAGGCGCCTACCAAGTCTATGCGGCAGCTTTTGATCTGTACCCCAGGCCGGTTCCGACCCCCATTAAGAACCTGCGCCCAGCGCGCGAGACCTGTGAGCAGTGCCACTGGCCGGATAAATTTCATGGATCTCAGGAAAAGTTATTTAACCATTATATGGTCGATGAGGAGAATACACACTGGCCCATTCGTCTGCTCATCAAGACGGGTGGCGGCAGCAAAGAGACCGGCCTGGCCCAGGGCATCCATTGGCATATGAACATCGCCAACGAAATCGACTACATCGCCACGGACGAGCAGCGGCAGGAAATCGCCTGGGTCCGGATCAAGGATCATCAGGGTAACGTGCGTGAGTATATGAATGAAGAGAATCCTCTTGAGCCTGAAGATCTCGCGAAATACGAAATGCGCCGGATGGATTGCATCGATTGCCACAATCGACCAACACATGTTTACCGTTCGCCGAGCCGCGCAGTCAATACATTCTTAAGCATGGGCGAGATAGAACCGTCACTGCCCAGCGCCAAACGCATCGCGATCGAAGCCTTGATCGGCGAGTACAGCGTCAAGGATTCGGCGAAGCAGAAAATTGCAACACAAATAGAGCAAGCTTATGCGGATGAATATCCTGAGACCTGGGAGACAAGAACTGCTGATGTAAAGCAGTTGATTGCCTCGACTCAGGAAATCTATCGTAGAAATTTCTTTCCTGAAATGAAGGTGCAATGGGATGTTTATCCGGACAACATCGGGCATTTCACCAGTCCCGGCTGCTATCGCTGTCACAACGGAAGCTTTGTGAATGACGAAAGCGGCGAAGTGATCACAAATGACTGCAATAGCTGTCACGTCATCATTTCGCAAGGATCGGGCGCCAACGGCCAGGCCATCGCGCCATCCGGGCTGGAGTTTAGACACCCGGTAGACATCGAAGAGGCGTGGAAAGAGATGGCTTGCAGTGAATGCCACACCGGTACTTCACAATTATAATAAACGACAGAAGACCAGAAAATCGAAAGGAGGTACGGCCAACCTATATTGTGTCAGTGAAAGTGTTTTTTGAGTAAATTTAGGACCTGGAAAGTTGATTGGAAGGAGTCAATGATGAAAGGAAGTATACTACTGTTGACCGCAAGCGCGGTGTTGTTTACAGGCTTTAATATGGTGTTTGCACAAGAGTTGACTTATCGTGGCGCTGCCACATGTGAGGGATGCCATTCCGGCCCTCCAGGAGGTAACGTCTTCCCGTTCTGGCAGGAAACTGTCCATGCGGCTGCCTTTGATTCTGCCTCTGCATTTGTGCAGGGTACGGCCCGCTGTCTGCAGTGTCACACGACCGGTTGGGATACAACGGCAACCAATCTCGGCGCAGATGATTTTGTAACGATTAACGGGGATGGCAGTATTACGGTCAATGATCAGGCTGAGTTTGATAAGAAAACCAATGTCCAATGTGAGTCCTGCCACGGACCTGCGTCAGGACACACTGCCAATGTTTTTTCCACAGGTGAATTGCCTCCCAGGCCCAGCATGCTTGCTGCGGCTGCGGAAAACTGTGGCCAATGTCACCAGGACGAACATCATCCCTATATCGAGGAGTGGCTGGAGGCAGCCCACTCTCATTCAGACACGCATCCTGTTGCGTTTTTGCAGGACAGGTTTAGAAACAATCCTAACTGTTCCGGCTGTCACACTTTTCAGGGTTTTCTGCAGTTTGTGGGCACTACCCCTGAGGATACCACCAATATTATTCCCAATGTGGTGCCGCCGGGCGATGATGCTTTGCCAATCGTCTGCGCAACCTGCCACGACCCACACGACGCGGCCAATCCTGGCCAACTACGGCTGCCACCGGCAGATCTGTGTGTGAAGTGCCACAACCCGGAAGATGCAGCCCCGCCTGACAATCCGCACCACTCGACAGCTTCGGTGTTTGGTGGGTTTGGCGCAGCGGAAATTCCTGGCGTTGCCTTCGTGACGCAGTCACCGCACCAGGTTCTGCCGTCGTTGCAGGAAGAAAAGTGTGTCACTTGCCACGTTTTCATGACACCGTTTGTAGATGAAAACAATCCGGCGAAGACCGGACACACTTTTGAGCCGAGAATTGAGGCCTGTAGTCAGGAAGGCTGCCATGTATCCGGGTTGGAGACCACTGGCGATGATGAGTTCGACCATCGCGGGCGACGTACTGAGATTCGCGCCCTTTTGGACAGCCTGTCCAATATCATTGATGATCTGGAAGTCAATGCTCTGCCAAATGCCTCTTCCCAGGACTCTGCCGACTTTGCTATCGGTCAGTTCAATCTACGCTTCGTAGAGAATGAGGGTAGCGAGGGCGTGCACAATACAAATTACGCGCGCAGCATTCTCGCAAATACAATCGCATTTCTTGATACGGCGTTGGTAACCTCGATTGAGCCGGTTCCGGGAGCTACTACTCCACGAACATTCGCCCTTGAGCAAAACTACCCGAACCCGTTTAACCCGGGCACAACCATCCGCTTTGAGGTTCCGCGGGCAGGCCATGTGAGGCTGGTTGTCTTTAACGCCCTGGGCCAGGAAGTTCAGACGCTGATTGATGACGAGCTGCTGCCGAATGTTTACACTGTGGATTTTGACGGGTCCAGACTTTCTTCCGGCTTGTATTTTTACAAGTTGGTTGCGGACAATTTTGTGACCACCAAAAAGATGTTATTGCTGAAGTAGTAAGGACATCAGACTAATGTTGCACTCATTGTGTACTAAACTTAGCCTTATCATCGGACTGCTGCTCGTACCTTTGCTGTCGCAGGTGCCGGCGCAGTCCGTGAACGGGCGTTTTACAACCTCCTTTTATTCGCTGGAGCGCCAGACGCTGTCGGGTTCAGAGACCCAATCGATCCTGTATCAGTCAGCGCAGTTGACCATCGGGCAGATGGCCGGTAACCGGCTATCTGCCCATTTTTTCGGGCACGGTGCGCAAGGACTTGGTGATGAGATCGATAGCGGAGAGCCGGTCTTTCGTCTTTACAATTCGTATCTGCAGTGGCATGACAAGAAAAACTTGCTGCAGCGCATTCGGTTGGGCCGGCAGCGTTTGTATTCCGGCGTGGCATATGGTACCATCGACGGAGTTGATTTGACCCTGCGTTTGGGCCGCCGGTTCAAAGTCGGCGGTTTTGCCGGATTACTGGCCTTGCCCGGCAACGATGTGGATATTGCAGACTGGGACGACAGGCATGCACTTGGTCTGCGCGTCAGCGCCCGGGACCTTTTGGGAACAAGGGTGCTCGTCAGCTTTATGCAGAGGAATCGCCGCCCACTGTCTTATACTTCACCAGGCAGGTTTACACAACGGATCCTGAGTTACCAGAGTCTCGAGCAAAGACTAATTGGGGTTGATTTACAAAGACAGTTTTCACGACGAGTCGGTTTTTACGGGCGTTTCGATTATGACCTTGAGCAGGAGCGCCTGCGACGCGGACAGGTTGAGCTCAAGTATAGTGCCAACACTCGACTCGAAGTAGCCCTGGAGTTTTTTCATCGGGCCCCGCTGCTTGCCGCCAATTCTATTTTTACTGTGTTTGAACTCAACACCACCCAGGACGTGGCTGTGCGCGCCAACTACCGGTTTACCGGAAATTGGTTTGTGAATGGCAATGTCGGCTTTTCACAATATGACGGTGATGAAACCGTGAGATTCGGCGCCGGCCTGGGATCCAAATATGGCTCATTCGGATACAATTTCAGGCGAGGCTATGGCGGCCAGAACAGTGGGGCGTACGCGGCGCTCAGCTATCCGCTGACTCAGAAGTTGGGGGTTGTCGCCAACACCGGCCTGTCTCGCTATCGTTTGTTTGACGAGGATGCGGACAGCAACACATCGTTGACCGGGAGTGTTGGGATCAACTATCGCTTCAAGCAACATTGTTCGTTCAATGTACTGGGGCAGGGCATACGCAATCGATTCCTGGACAATGATTTCCGCGTGCTTGTGAAAGCCAACTACTGGTTCTTCGCAAGCCAAAAGAAATAAAGGGGCGTAATGCGAAGCAAGGTGAAAATCACTGTCTCGTTCACGATTGTCTCTGTTCTTCTGTTGTGGTTGACTTTAAGCGGATTTGACCAGAACATGCAGTACTATGTGAGCATCGATGAGGTGAAGACCATGACGTCCGCAACCAGCGGAATGCGTGTGCAAGGATATCTGGTACCGGGGTCTCTGGTGCGCACGGATGAAAGCCTGAAAGTCCGCTTTGTTATTCAGGACAAGGGGCAAGAACTGGAAGTCGAATATGACAAAGAACTTCCCGACACTTTTAAAGACGGGTCGGAGGTATTGGTTGAAGGCAAGATGCATGTTGACGGTCATTTTCAAGCCAGCATGCTGATGGCAAAGTGTCCATCAAAATATGATACGCAGGACGGTGCGACTGTTGAAGGATACGATGCAGAATTGCACCGGGACTTGGACCAGACCTAAAGGGTTGGCTATTAACTTGCACAAGTTGGATATCTTAGCATGAGGATCTTAGCTACATTCTTGTCTTTCGGACTTGTTGCCGCTGCTGCGCTCATTGCGCTGTCGCAGAGCCAGCCACACCAGCGCCAGGAAATCATAAAATTTTCCCACAAATATCACCAGACCGAGATCGAAACCACGTGTGGTGATTGTCACACGCAGGCAGTTGCCAGCACGCGGGCCGCGGATAATCTGCTGCCGCAAAAGTCGGACTGCGCCGAGTGCCACGATGTGGAAGAGGAGGACGACTGCAGCATCTGTCATTTTGAAGCAGAGAACACCAGACGTGCGTTTAAACCTGTTGCCAGGGAGCTTCTTTTTGGACATAAGAAGCATGTCGAACGGCTCGACGGAAAATGTGAGACTTGCCACCAGAACCTCAATGAGGTGGATTTCTCGGACAGTAATAGCATGCCGGATATGGCGGTTTGCTCAACTTGTCACGACAATCAGCAGGCTACATTAGAGTGCCAAATCTGCCACAGCAATACCCTGAATCTGAGACCATCGGACCACACCGCAGACTTTCTCGTCAGCCACAAGAACATCGCGCGCTTCGACCAGGAGACCTGCGCCAGTTGCCACTCTGACAACGATTGTGCCGAGTGTCACGATGGCGCTGCCTTGTTCGCCACGGAAAGCGGCGGGAATATGCAATCGCGTTCGCCGTTCTTTCCGGCGATTGGGCCGGGAACGCGCAGTCTGACGATTTCCCGCGTACACGAATTGAACTTCCGGGCCACACATCCTTTGCAGGCGCAAGGGCGGACCAGCGACTGCGCCGTCTGTCATGAAACCCGCAGTTTTTGCCAGGACTGCCACGAATCAAGTGGCGTCGTCGTGGCCGGCAAACCGATTTGGCATGGCGGACCGGACTGGGGCGCGCTAGCCGGAGTAACAGGCACTGGTGGCGGCCGGCACGCAGCATTGGCAAAACGTGACATGGAAAGCTGCGCCGCTTGCCACAGCAATGAGGGCAATGATCCGACGTGTTTGCTCTGCCATACCGACTTTGACGGCGTGCGCGGTACTAACCCCAGGACACATGAGCGCGGTTTTGCCAACCGTTTTGGGGAGGGTTCTGATTTTCATGAGGACGAAAGCGCTTTGTGTTTTTCCTGCCATACGGATTCGATGCAGAGAGGTGTTGGCTTTTGCGGCTACTGTCATGGGCCTTGAGCAACTTTGTTTCTTAATCTCAGAGACGACTAGTGCGATTTCCCATTAATGGGAATGGCATCAAATCTATTCCTTAGATCCGGAAAACGTATTGGTCAACCAATATCCTTACGGCGTGCTAAGTCACTGTAAAAACTGATTAATATCAGACTTCTTGTTCGCGGCACATTCCTTGCGCGCCGCGATTCTAGTTTTTAATCCCATAATTGTCCAGATTTCCGGTCTTTCTTCTGTTGCTGTTTCATCGTCGATTGGTAAACATGGTAAGAGCATCGCATTCCAAACGGGCCATCATTATTGATAATAATGATGCGTTTAGAAACGCAATAGAGTCCGTCTTGCTTAAACGTGGGTATGAGGTCTATGCCCTGTCCGAGACTGATTGGTGTCCCATTTCTTTGGACGAGTCATGTCCGTGTAGCCAGGATGCCATATGCACCAACGTCTTGCTACTTGATGTGAACAAACCGAGAATGACCGGCCTAAGCTTTGTGAAAGAGCAAAAGAGACACGGATGCAAAGTGCCATATATTGCCGTAATGTCAGCGTCTTGGGAGGAGGCTGAGATTGCAGATTTTGAACGTCTAGGGTGCAGAGTGTTTCACAAGCCGATCAAAATGACGGAGCTTACTGACTGGCTGGACGTCTGCGAGCAGGGATCGATTGGAGACTTCATTCTGTCCGAGTTACCTGTTAATCCGTCCGACCAGGATCCTGAGTAGGTGCATTAGACCACAAGTCCATTAGCCACTTATGTATACCACATCGGACGGGTGTATCTTGTGCGTCAGAAGTTTAGTACTGACAATCATTCTGGTCTTGGTGAAGGGTAGGGGTTGGTCGCGGCCCCGGGTGGGGATAATGATGAGTGCTCAAAGTTATCCGGTTTGGTCTTGTACAACCACATTGAGGTCGGGGCAATCTTGCCACCTGCTGCCCAGCGGATCAGCAGCCTCCACATCAGACTTTTGGTGACGATTCTGGCAAAAACTTTAACATGGATAAGATATACTATCCTGGCAAAAGAGCATACCTGGGAAGAGATTGATTCAGTAATTGCATATGTCATTTCGATTTACGATTTTGACGCGGATGAGGAGATTGGGAAGAACAGCATGAAGAAAAGAATGTTTCACCAAGCGTACGAACCCGTGGAAAGGAACCAGCATGAGCGCAAAATCTGAACCACCAAAAACATACAGGGGATTTGTTGCCCGTTATCCTAAACTAGCCCAAGCCTGGGACGCCATGGCTGACGCCGGTGCCGACGGGCCCTTGGACAAGAAAGACACTCGCTTGATAAAGTTAGCCATTTCTATTGGCGCTATGCGCGAAGGCGCGGTTCACTCCAATGTCCGCAAAGCATTGGATTTAGGAATTGACCGCGCGGAAATAGAACAAGTTGTAGCGTTGGCTGCCAGCACGCTGGGGATGCCGTCGACAGTGGCCATCTACTCGTGGGTGCAGGACGTGTTTGAGTCCCGGAAGAATCCGTAGATGTTTTTTCCGGACGGTGCAAGCCCGAAGATTTTCCGAGGGCGGCGGATCCTGCAATTAGGAAGACAAGCGGACCCGTTTGTCGTTTTTGAGAAAGCTCAATCGCCTTTCGCAGAAGCCGATTGAGCAGACGGGGATACTAAATCTTTATTTTACATTTTCTTATAAATTGTATGATTTTGCGAAAGAAGGTCGTAAAGTTTAGGCATGTAAGTTGCTAATCTCTGTGAGTCCGTATTGATAATAAAGTCCAGCGCGGTCCAGAGCAACATTCTTGTCAGTTTTGAAACTCCGTTGGTAGAATAGCCGCCAGTCGTAGGAAATAGGCGCTGTTCAGAAAGTTTTGCACACGTATAGCAGGAACCCGTCTGGTTCGGCAAGAGGGTTCCTGTGTTGTTTACCCTTAGTACAGTTTCTAATTTGATGGAGGCCTTTGGTGACAACTCAGTCAGAAGATAATAACGTCGGCCGGCGCGGTTTTCTTAAAAGAGTGATAATGGGTGCAGGGTTGATCCTCGGGTATGGCACGGGGGCATCGTATGCTATCCAATTCTTGCTGCCGCGCAAACGTAAAGCAAAATTCAGAAAAATGCTGGTCGCCTCTTTGAGCGAACTACCTCCCAATGGCAGCAAGTCTTTCAAAGACCTTTCCGGGCGGGAGATGATTCTGGTCAATTCCGATGCGGGCCTGAAAGCCATTTCGACCACCTGCACGCACCTGGGATGCAAGGCTTATTGGGAAGCCGATAACGACCGGTTTTTTTGTCCGTGTCATGACGGGGTTTTCGACGTCAATGGCCAGGTGGTGTCGGGACCGCCGCCGCGACCGCTCGATAGTTATGATGTTGAAGTGGATGAGAATGACAATGTTTTCGTTTTACTGCTTGAGGGTTAAAACCGGCCCGCCGGTTTGAAATAAGGAGCGTTTATGCAAAGAGTTGCGGCATTTAAACAGTGGTTTGCAGATTCATTTCCATTTGACCCAAATCTTCTTAAGGAAATATCCAGTGAGCCAATTCCCAACCATTTGAAGAGATGGTGGTATGCGATTGGGGGAACACCGCTTTACCTGTTTGTCATTCAAGCCACGACCGGGATTATTCTCACTTTTTACTATGTGCCGGATCCCGCCGAGGCCTACAACAGCGTCATGCATATTACAACCCAGGTACGCTTCGGCTGGTTTCTAAGAAGCATACATAAGTGGTCGGCCCACCTCATGGTAATGGCGGTCATGTTGCACGTGATACGTGTGTTTTTCACTGCGGCGTACCGCAAGCCACGTGAGCTGAATTGGATGTTCGGCGTTGGCCTCCTCATGGTTACACTTGGGTTCGGCTTTACCGGCTACTCCTTGATTTACGAACAAATCTCATACTGGGCAGCCGTCGTCGGTACCAATGTTGCGGAGGCGACCCCCCTTGTCGGTGGTCTGCTGGCAGACTTTATTCGGGGTGGTCCCGAAGTAGGAGACAATACCCTGACGCGTTTTTTCGTGTTGCACATCGGTGTGCTGCCCACCGTAATGGTGTTGCTCCTTGCCATGCATGTGGTTCAAATACGTTTGCACGGGGTGACTCACCTGCGCCACGAGGGCGAGGATACTCCGTCGGTGGAACTCTCCGTGCGTGTCTCGGCCCCGGTATCACCGGTGCGACCTCAAGGTGGAGAGGCTGCAGCAGTGCAGGAGGAGGAGCGGGTCAAGGAAGAATCATATCCATTCTTTCCCGACCATTTCTATACCGAGCTTATTGTTGGGTTAAGCTTGACGTTTTTGTTGACAATTCTCGCTTTGATTTACCCGGCCCACATGGGGGATCCGGCCAACCCGCTGGTGACGCCCGAACACATCAAACCGGAGTGGTTCTTTTACGCAACTTTTCGTTGGCTCAAACTCACGTCCTTTCAAGTCGGTGTTGTGGGCACGATGGTTTTCTTAGGTATTTTACTGTTTTGGCCTTTCATAGATCGAGCGCTCGTACGAAGATGGCCTGGGCGCGATGTTAGTTTCTGGCTGGGAGTAATCGGGTTTCTTGGATTCCTGATCTTCACGGTCTGGGAGGCAATGGTGTAGTTGGAATCTGGTAATTTGATTATGGAGGAGACATGCTTTCATTGGAGACAAAAAGAACAATAATTGCGGTCTTGAGTTTTTTTCTCTTGGCGGCGTTGCTGATCGTTGGCTACATTGAGGGGAAAAGACACATACCCGGCTCAAAGCCCGCAATCGCTATTTCAGATGGAAATAAAAAATGTGTGGAGTGCCACTCGCAGCAAAGCAACGCCAGCACTGCCGTCGCCCAATGGAAGGAGAGCGAACACGCGATCAAGGGCGTCGGTTGCATCGAGTGCCATGGCGCCGACGAAGATGATATCGATGCGTTTTCGCATTATCAGTCGACGATTGCGACCATCGTATCGCCCAAAGACTGTTCCCGCTGCCACAAACAGGAGTTTGCTGAATTCCAGAGAAGCCATCATGCTCAGGCCGGGAAAATACTCGGCTCGCTGGACAATGTCCTGGCGGAAGTAGTCGAGGGCAGCACCATGATGCACGGCAACGCGGTTGCGACCAGTGGCTGCAAACAATGCCACGGCTCGATTGTGGAGTTTGTTCGGGACGAAGACGGCAATGTCATGAAAGACCGCAACGGCATCGTTATGATCGATCCTGAGACCTGGCCCAATACCGGCATCGGCCGGTTGAATCCGGACGGAAGCCTGGGGTCATGCGCGGCTTGCCACAACCGGCACTATTTTTCCGTTGCGCAAGCTCGCGAGCCGGATGATTGCGGTAAATGTCATTTGGGTCCCGACCATCCACAGTACGAGATTTATCGTGAGTCCAAGCACGGTATTAATTTCATTGCCCACAAGGATGAAATGAACCTGGATGCCAAACCGTGGATCGTTGGCAAGGACTATATCTCGGCGCCGACTTGTGCCACCTGCCACATGAGTGCCACGCCCAACCAGCCCGTAACCCACGACGTCGGTGAGAGGATCAGTTGGACGCTGCGGCCCCCCATTTCGGAGAAGGTCGATGCGCCTGACATCAAAGCAGGGAGGGAAACCATGCCCTGGGAGGAGCGCCGGCAAAATATGCAGGATGTCTGCTTCCAGTGCCACACCAAGCAATACGTCCAGAGCTTTTACAAGCAATACGACGACGTTGTGAACCTGTATAATGATAAGTACGGCATCCCAACGACCGCGATCATGAAGAAGCTCAAGGCTGAGGGAATGATCACCGCCGATGTCGCTTTTGATGACGAGATCGAGTGGATCTATTTTTACCTCTGGCACCATGAAGGCCGGCGGGCCCGTATGGGTGCTTCCATGATGGGGCCGGATTACACGCAATGGCACGGGATGTACGAAGTAGCGGAGCGTTTTTATGTCGAGTTTGTTCCGGAGGTCAAACACTTGATCAGTGAGGCTAGGGCGCATGGTAATGCAGGCGGCGCTGCCCGGGTGCAAGCTCTGCTGGATGAGACCTTGAGTTCAGAGATGCACAAGTGGTATCTCGGTAGAATGAGTCCTGAAGAAAAGGCCGCTCGTGACAAGGCTAAGGCCGAGTTTGACAAACGGTATGCCGGTGATTAAGGACATTCAGCGAAGACATCTGAGAGAGGAGTGCATTTGCCGATCTCAAGTTTGACTTTGTCAGTAGAACAGGGCAAGATCGGTGCTGTAAGGACCATGCTCAAAGAGAAATTTGGAGCCGACGTCCACCCGCCAGTAGAAAATTGTCTGGTGGTGGTCCTCGAGGCGACAACAGACGACGAAATGAAGAAAGTCTTTGAGCAAATCGCAAATGAGGATGGCATTGAGAGTGCCAATGTTGCATACTATAGCCATGAGTAGTGAATCTGTTTCTGCGCGTGTTGATAGCAACATGCCGACTCGGCAAGGTGTTCAAAATACCAAGACGGAAGCGAAGAAATGGATTGCACTTCATAAGCAGTTTCAGGAGGATATATGACGCTGTCAAGACGAGATTTTGTTAAACATTGCGCTGCCTCTGCGGCCTTTGCTTCACTTCCGATCGGGCTGAGCGGTTGTGGCAACGACGCCACTGGTTCCGCGGAAGGCGTGCCGCTTGATCCAACTCTGACCTGGGATAAAGCCCCCTGCCGTTTCTGTGGCACCGGCTGCGGCGTGATGGTCGGCGTCAAAAATGGCAAGATAGCTGCAGTAGCAGGTGATGAGTTAAATCCGGTCAACAAAGGTTTGCTGTGCATAAAAGGGTACAGCCTGCCCGGCATTCTTTACGGTGAGGACCGTTTGACCAAGCCGCAGATCCGTGGCAATGGCGGAATGAAAGAAGCAAGTTGGGACGACGCTCTCGATCTGATCGCGGGCAAGTACACAGAAGCGTTGACTACACACGGCCCCCGGTCTGTCGCAATGTACGGTTCGGGGCAATGGACCGTTTCGGATGGATATGCTGCTCTGAAGTGGTTCAAAGGCTGCATGGGCTCCAATAATGTCGAGGCCAACGCACGGCTCTGCATGGCCAGTGCGGTCACCGGTTTCATCACGACCTTCGGTGCCGATGAACCGATGGGCTGCTACGACGATTTTGAGAAAGCTGACGCTTTCGTCCTTTGGGGCAACAACATGGCAGAGATGCACCCCGTCCTGTTCTCCCGCATCCTGGAACGCCGACGCACCGCTTCCTGGGTTCAAATCGTGGATCTGGCGACGCGTCGCACCCCGACCACCGAGTGGGCCGACATGCACCTGTCAATGGAGCCGCAGTCTGACTTGGCCATCGCGAACGCCATTGCCAGGATCATTGTCAACACCGGCCGGTACGACAAAAAGTTCATCAACGAACATACTGTGTTCAGGAGCGGCAAGGAGAACATCGGGTACGGCCTTGAGGATAACTTCAAGTTCAAAGACGCGCCGCAAGCGATGACCTTCGCACAATACAAAAACTACGTTCAGAAATACACGCCGGACTACGTCGAGAAGATTTCGGGAATCCCAGCGGGCAAGATCAGGCAGCTTGCGGAAGTTTATGCCGACAAGTTCACCAAAGTGGTCTCTCTCTGGTGCATGGGAATGAACCAGCACAGCCGTGGGACCTGGATAAACAACCTGGTTTATAACTTACACCTGCTGACCGGAAAAATCTGCAAGCCCGGCAACAATCCGCTGTCCCTGACCGGCCAGCCCAGCGCCTGCGGCACCGTCCGGGAAGTTGGGACTCTGGCGCACCGGCTGCCGGCCGACAAGGTGGTCATGAATCCGGCCCACCGGCAAAACGCGGCCGATATTTGGGGCGTACCGGTTACGAATATTGACCCGAAGCCGGGCTACAATACGGTCGAGATGTTTCGGGCTTTTGACCGCGGGGATATCAAGGTGCTCTGGACGCAGACCACCAACCCGATGGTCAGTATGCCCAACCTGATCCGCTACCGGGAAGGCGCGCAGAAAGACGGGCGTTTTCTGGTGGTTTCCGAAGTGTACCCAACACCGACGAGCGAGGTGGCTGATGTTATCTTGCCCTCCGCGATGTGGGTAGAGCGTGAGGGTATGTTCGGAAATACCGAACGTCGGACGCAGCAGTGGTTCCAAATGGTCAACCCGCCCGGGGATGCGAAGCCCGATGTCTGGCAGACCCTGGAAGTCGCAAAGCGAATGGGCTACGGTGAGTTCTTCAACTACGGCGAAGACACTTACGAGAAAGAGCTGTTCGAAGAATACCGGCGATTTACCCTGGGCACGGGTCACGATTTAGGCGCCTATGAAGAATATGTGGAAGCGCGCGGCAAACGCTGGCCTGTCATCAATGGCCGGGAGACGCCCTATCGCTATACTTCGCGCTATGACCCCTACGTTTCAAAAGGGCAGGAGATAGAGTTTTACTCGAACAAAAAAACCGGCGGCCGGGCGGTGATTTGGGCGCGGCCTTACGAGCCCGCGGCTGAAACGCCTGATAAGGAGTATCCGTTCTGGCTGTGCACCGGCCGGGTTCTGGAACATTGGCACACCGGCAGCATGACCCGCCGCGTGCCCCATCTGCACCGGGCTGTCCCGGAGGCGTATGTCGAGATGAATGTCAAGGATGCCGCCGAGCGCGGAGTTCAAAATGGCGAGAAAGTGGCGGTCAAATCGCGGCGCGGCTCGATCGAACTGAAGGTCGTGCTGGATGGGAGAGGCAAACCGCGGCGTGGATCCGTTTTTGTGCCGTTCTTCGATGAGGGCAAACTCATCAACGAGGTGACGCTCGATTCTTATTGCCCGATTTCAAAAGAACCCGATTATAAAAAGTGCGCCGTGACAATCGAGAAGCTGCATGCCAGCTAAACGACGTTGTTTGGCATACGTCGCAAATACAGATTTCCTATAACTGAGATTTAAGCTATGAACCGACTAATTCTCGGCAGTTGCATTTGTTGCGTTGGGCTTTTTATCGCCTGTGGCAGCGCTAATGACGAACAATTGTACGGAAAGTACGCCAGGGCGGAGCTGCGTTATTATGCGTACGCACCTCCGCTGATTCCACACAAAGTCCTTAATCGGGACTGCCTTGATTGTCACAAAGAGGGACTGGTTGTGCAGGGCTACCGTGCGCCGGCCACGCCACACCCGCAACTGTTGACTTGTGAGCAATGCCATGTCCGTGCGCCGGAAGAGATTCCTCTATTTCAAGAAAACAGTTTTGTGGGCCCGCAGGAAACACCCTCGCTTAAGCAGATCCAGCCGAGCGGACCGCCACTGCTTCCGCACCGGGTGTTTATGCGAGAGAATTGTGCTGCGTGCCATAACGACTCCAGCCGTACGGAGATAGTCCAAACCACGCATCCGGACAGACTCAACTGCACGCAGTGTCACATTGAGCAAGACCAGGAGGTTGCGCTCTTTAAGGAAAACACGGAAGTGGAAGACGCCTTCAACTAGGAATGGCCGCCCCTGATGGGACAGCAAAAAGTCCGGAACGGCTCCAGTGCCGCCCAGCTTCGTCTGTTTGAGAAGGCGCTCCTGAGCGACATCCGCGCCCTTGAAAAGATGCACGAAACGGGCCTGATCGAGTCCGGCGTCAGCCGCATCGGCGCGGAGCAAGAGCTTTTCATTGTCGACCGGCACTTTGCCCCCCTCCCGCGTTCTCTTGAAATTCTCAAAGAGATCGACGATCCGCACTTTACGACAGAACTCGCCAGCTTCAACATGGAGTTCAACCTCGACCCACTCGCCTTTACGGGGAATTGTCTTTCTGCTTTGCAGAAGCAGCTTAAGAAGTTTATTGCAAAAGCCGGGACCGCTGCCGCCAGGCATGACGCCCACATTATTCTCACCGGCATTTTACCTACGTTGCGGAAGAGTCATCTCGGACTCGACAACATGACGCCGAAGCCGCGTTATCGTGCCCTCAATGAGGCGATGAACCAATTGCGCGGCCGGGACTATGACTTGTTTCTACGCGGAATAGATGAGCTCTACATCCGGCATGATTCCGTAATGCTCGAGTCCTGCAATACGAGCTTCCAGATCCACTTCCAGGTCAGCGCTGAGGATTTTGCCAGGTATTACAATATTGCCCAGGCCGTCGCCGGCCCGGTGCTGGCCAGTGCCGTCAATTCGCCCTTGCTGTTTGGCCGCCGTCTTTGGAATGAGACCCGAATAGCAGTTTTTCAGCAGTCGGTTGATACCAGAGGTACGCCACGGCATGTTCGCCAGACGCAGCCGCGCGTCCACTTCGGGAATAGCTGGATTAGGGAATCGGTGCTGGAGATTTTTAAGGAGGAGATCGCACGCTTTCGGATTCTGCTTGGCGCAGAGATAGATGAGGATGCGATGCAGAAACTGGCGGACGGAGAGGTCCCGAAACTCAAGGCCCTGCAGCTGCACAACGGTACCATTTATCGTTGGACCCGCCCATGTTATGGCATAACCGACGGCAAGCCACACCTGAGGATCGAAAACAGGCTGTTCCCGTCCGGCCCGAGTGTAATCGATGAGGTTGCGAATGCCGCCTTCTGGTTTGGCCTGATTAAGGGCATGGCGGCCACTTTTGACGACATCACCAAAATCCTCGACTTTGATGACGTGAAGGCAAATTTCTATGCTGCTGCCCGCCGCGGCCTGCGGGCCCAGTTTTCCTGGGTCAATCACAAAACCGTCCCGGCACCGACGCTGGTTCGCAATGAGTTGTTGCCCATTGCGGAAGAGGGCCTGCGTCAGGCCGCCATCAAGGAAAGCGATATTCAGCGATTCCTGGGGATTATAAAGCAAAGGGTTGACTCCGGGCAGACCGGGTCCGAGTGGATGCTGCACTCGTTTTCTTCTATGAAGAAGACTTGTGCCGTGCCAACCAGTCTTGCGGCTATGACTGAAGCCATGGTTGCAAAACAAAAGAGCGGCAAACCCGTACATGAATGGAAGCCGGCAAAGGCCTCCAGGCAAGCGGAGTTACCACAATACTATCTCAGGGTTGAACAGTTCATGACCACGGATCTATTCACAGTTAATCAGGAGGATACGGTCGATCTGGTCGTCAGTGTTATGAATTGGCGCCGGATTCGCCACCTGCCGGTTGAGGACAACAATCACAAACTTGTCGGGTTGGTGACCTATCGTTCTCTTGCCCGCCTCATCGAGAAACAGATGACGAAAGATGAAGATGCCGCCCTCCTGCCGGTTTCTTTGATTATGGAAAAGGACGTTCCGAATGTCACGCCGGAAACGACGACACTGGAAGCCATCGCCCTGATGCGTGATAAAGGAGTATCCTGTCTGCCGGTGGTCGCGGATAACCGGTTGGTCGGCATCATTACCGAACACGATTTCATGAAACTCTCAGAGCAGTTCCTGGAAGCGTACGGATGAGGAATAACCGGCCGGAAATATCGAAGTAAGCTAGCAGCCCTTATCAGGGTAAATCCATGCAAGTGCGTGACGAGAAGTCCGCGACCAGTTCAGCTATCAGTGAATTGGCCCAAAAACTTCAAGGCGGCGATGAAGCGGCATTTGAGAAGCTCTTCCATCTCTACTGCCAGCCGCTGATCAATTTTGCCAGACGCTATGTCCGGGACACTGCCACTGCCGAAAGCATGGTCCAGGAGGCCTTCATTGAGCTTTGGTCCCGGCGCTCGAAATTAGATCCCTCCCGTAATATCAAAACCTACCTCTATGTCTCGGTTCGCAACAATGCTCTTTTGCACCTTCGTCACGCAGACGTTGAACAGCGTGGCGCACTCCACCTGCAGGAGGGCCAGCCGCGTGTTGAAACTCCCGATGAATTACTGGCGAAGCAAGAGACCCAAGCCGCTATCCAGCAAGCCATCTCTGAGCTTCCCGAGAAGCGTCGAATTATTTTTCAAATGAACCGTTTTGACAAACTCAGTTACCGTGAGATTGCAGAGATAAAAGCGATCTCCATCAAAACAGTCGAAACCCAAATGGGCCGCGCATTAAGATATCTCCGCAAGCGGCTCCAGTATCTGCGCTAGCGGCTTTTGACGCTTTCGGGCGCGCGATTTTCATTTTTCTTCAATAGCTTGTAGGGGTGTTTTGCAACTACAGTATACTATCACTGAAACCGCGATTCTTTCGGAGAAAACGCCATGCATGATTCGAACATTTCGGAGCTCCTTGCACGCTACTTGTCGGGCGAATGCTCGCAAGCAGAGGAACGGGAAGTAGAGGTCTGGCTCAACGCGGACCCTGCGAATCCAGCGGCTCTGGAGTCGATGAAGGCCGTGTGGCAGACGCCTGAGCCCGGGTTTGAGCCTTCAGATGTGAATCGACTGTGGCAGGAAGTGGCGCAGCAAACCGGAATTGCCTCAGGAGCCGATTCGGCGCTGCCACGTAGAACGCTCACGGCTGTGCGTCCTGCATCTGGATGGCGTCGCTTTCCGGCGCCGGATACTTACAACTGGCTGCGATATGCAGCGTTTTTTGTGGCTATTCTCTCCGTTGGCTTCCTCTTGTCAAGGGCCGGCAGTCACCTGATGCCGTGGTCGCAGGATCCGGAGCAAGTAACTCTGAACATCCCAAATGGACAGCGCCAAACCGTGACACTCGATGACGGCACCAGCATAGCCCTGGACGCGGGCAGCACACTGCATTATCCCGAAAGGTTCTCAGGCAGTTTGCGAACCGTCGTTCTGGCCGGCGAAGGCTATTTCGAGGTGGCAAGCAACCCGGACAAGCCCTTTGTTATCCAGGCCAACCACGCGGTGGTAACGGTACTAGGAACGAAGTTTAACGTGCGTGCCTGGCAGTCGGACGAGAAAGTAACAGTAGCCGTGGCAGAGGGTAAGGTTTCGCTCGCGCCCAACCGGGAGAATGCTGAAGCACGGGTTGTCTTGACGGAGAATCAGATCAGCACACTTACTCCTGATTCCGGGCCTTCTGTTCCCAGAGTGGGTGACGTCGCCAGCCGGATCGCCTGGATGCAGAATGAAGTCGCATTCGAGGACGCGCCTCTGTCCGAAATCTTAAATCAGCTCGAACGTTGGTACGACGTCAGATTTGTCCTGGCGGATTCTTCAGCCGCAGCTGAGCGGCTGACCGTACACATCAAGAGCAGGTCAATTGACGAGATTTTGGAGCTCATCTCGATGTTGACAGATCTTCGTTTTGTGCATAACGGCAATGAAATTGGCGTGTTTCCGGAGGATTGACTCGTGCAAAGCATCATTACGAAACAATCAGCAGAGGACTTGACTTTGGGTGCCCGGGTCAAGAGAACCAAGATGAAAGCACTCGTAACAATCGGAATGTCCATTTGTTTATTTGTTCTACTATGCCAGGTTTCTTTGTTTGCCCAGGAATCAGGTGCTTTTCTCAAAATCCATGGGAGCGGTCAACAGAAGATACCAAATTCGCTTCTGACCCGGGTGTCAGTTAACCTCGCTGGAGTCAATTTCGAAAACGCCCTCGCTGTCATTTCCGAAAAGGGGGATTTCAAGCTCAGCTACAGCAGAACCAGAATTCCTGTAAGCAAGAAGGTGACGATCGAAATGGAAAACGTCTACGCCCTCGAGGCTCTCTTGGATGTCCTCGAAGAAACCGGGACTGAGTTGCTGGTCAGCCCTGAGGGCGAGCTTCTTATCGTGCCTCTCAAAGATGGCGGCAAGGGGCAAGTTGCCATTACGGGACAGGTAGTTGACGCTGAAACGAAAGAGCCGTTGTGGGGCACCAACATTTCCATTGCCGGCACAGGACTAGGTGCTGCGAGCGGTCCGTTGGGAAAATTCATAATCGAATCCGTACCAATAGGTATCCGGACAGTGCAATTTAGCCACATCGGTTACGAATTACAGCGCGTTGAGAGCATCGTCATTTCCTCCGAAGAGTCACCTCATCTAGCAGTGGAGCTGAGACCGGAAACCATCTCCCTGAGCCAGGTGATTGTAACGCCAAGTCAGTTTTCCATCATGGGAAAAGGCCCCACGGTAAAACAGACTTTGACGCGCGAGGACCTTGAGATAGTACCCTTCGGCGAAGATATCTACCGGGCAACCAAAAGACTACCGGGCATCGCTGCCAGTGATTTTTCTGCAAAATTCACGGTACGCGGAGGCGAGAACGAGGAAATACTGGTTCTGCTTGATGGGATGGAGTTATACGAGCCTTTTCACCTGAAGGACTTTGAAGGTGGCGCCATCAGCATCATAGATGCGGCGGCCATTGATGGCATCGATCTGATGACCGGCGGGTTTTCTGCGGAATTCGGGGATCGCTTGAGCGGCGTTTTCAATATAAAATCGACCCGGGCCACTCCCAATGAGAGCCGTACCTCCCTCGGCCTCAGTTTTATGAACGCCCGCATCATGTCGGCTGGGACCTTTGCTGAGAACAAAGGAGCATGGCTGGTGTCTGCAAGAAGGGGCTATTTGGATTTAGTACTGGATCTCATGGGAGAAGAGGATCCACCGCGGCCAGTGTATTACGATTTTCTCAGCAAGGTTGAGTACCAGCTTGACGCAAAACATACGTTGTCTGTTAATTTTTTGCGCGCCGGAGACCGGCTCGATTACGTTGAAGATGATGACGACGAGGACAAGACCGGCTACGGCAACACGTATGGTTGGCTGACTTCCAGCTACATTCCAAGTTCAAAGCTCTTTGTTCAATCCCTGGCCTCATTTGGAAGGATATCCCGACACCGTGAGGGTACGGGATTCGAAGGGAGAACAGGAGTATTCAATTTCGTTGTCGCAGATGACAAGAACGTCGACCTGTTCGGTTTTAAACAGGATTGGAATCTTGATATCTCGAAGCGCTGGTTTCTGAGGTGGGGGTACGACCTTAAGTACTTCCGGGCCAACTATGACTACCAAAGCATCCTGCGCGACATTACCTGGCTAAGCCCACAAGACTACCGCGTGGCATCCGACACAAGTCGGATCGACATCAGCCCTACTGGCAACAAATTGGGCGCCTACCTCTCCAACCGCTTTCAACTCTATGCACCGCTGACGGTAGAAGTAGGGCTGCGCTTCGACCACAACTCTTTTTCAGGTGACGATCTGTTCAGTCCGCGTTTAAACGCCGTTTACGCGTTAGGGAAACAGACATCCTTACGTGCCGGCTGGGGACGCTTTTATCAGAGCCAGGGCGTACACGAAGTCAGGGTTCACAACGGCGAAGATGGATTCTTCGCGACACAACTGGCAAAGCACTATGTTGCGGGCCTGGAGCACACTTTTCGTAACGGACTCAACCTGAGGTTGGAGGGATACTATAAGGACTATTCAGACCTACCTGTTGCCTATCGCAACCTAACCAACGAGATCGAGATTTTTCCGGAGGTGCAGGATGACCGGTTCAGACTGAATCTTAGCGGAGCAAAATCTAAGGGGATCGAAGCTTACGTCAAATACGACCGCGGCGGCAAAGTCACCTGGTGGGCCAGCTATGCCCTGGCCAAAGTCAATGAAGACGTCCGGAGTGCGATTCATGACGGTACGGAATATCGTGCGGACACAGAATTTCCTGGCAGGTTTGATCAACGACATAGCCTTTATCTTGATCTGAACTACAGACCCAACCGGCGCTGGCATTTAAACACGTCGTGGCAGTACCATACGGGTTGGCCTTTTACTGAAACAGTACTCAGGTCAGAACAGTTACCCGATGGCTCCACGCAATATTATTCAACCTTTGGCGTATATCACGGCACCCGCTATCCAGCTTATCACCGCATGGATCTGACAATCAATCGCCATTTCTATACGTCGAGAGGACGCATCTCAACTTTTCTGGCCCTCACCAATGTTTACAATCATACCAACATACGCAATATTGACTATCGCTGGGTATGGGACGCCGAGCGGAACCGACCATTCCTGGATGAACTCAATGAACATTGGTTTAGGTTTTTACCATCAATCGGGGTTAGCTGGAGTTGGGAACACTAAGATTTCATTGTAAGCAGGTAATTCTATTAGAGAGGTTGACATGGGTAAAGCTAATTTCAATCACCAGCTAATCTCGCTACCTTTTCTACTCGGTTGTGCTTTCTTGATCAGTTGCACTGACATAAATCCCTTTGATAGCAGAGATTTCTCAGCCGAAGAGCCGTTCACCTTTGCAGTAAGTGTCGAAAACCAATCCCGCTTCGAGCTGGAAGGTGTTTCCGGTACGATCGTAGTGACTGCCGAGGCCGGGGCCAGCGAGATTGCGATTACGGGTAAAAGAAGAGTTGAATCGCATAGCCACGAAGATGCACAGCAGCATTTGGAGGAGCTTGACGTAAGTGTCAAGAGTTTCGAGAACAAGATATCTGTGCGAACCATTCAGCCCAACAACACTCAGAATCGAAACTACATCGTTGATTATACCATTACGCTGCCAGAAGATTTTGACGTTTCTGTTGTAAACGTAAGCGGTAACATCGAGATAAATTCAGTCGAAGGCGTTGTGAGAATAAACAGTGTAAGCGGAGATGTGTCATTGAATGGAATTGTTGGTGATACTTTTGCAGGAGTTGTCAGCGGAGTGATTCAGGCAGATATCACTCTGCCAGTAGATGGAATAATAGAGCTGAATACCGTCAGTGGCGCCATCGGTCTCAACATACCTGCAAACACATCAGCGGAAGTTGTGGTCACAGTGGTGAGTGGAGTAATAAGGACTTCAAATCTGGAACTTCAGAACATTAATCAGACAGCAACCTCCCTGCGCGGGACGAGTGGTGCGGGAGAAGGAACGATTACTCTGGGTAGCGTCAGCGGCAACATCGCAGTCTCCGGTACTTGAGGACTATTTCAAAAAAGGTAGTGTAAGTAACTTAAAGGTAGTCTAAGTAACTCAGAGGAATTGAACGATGAATGCGAAAAGAGTCATCCTGGCAGCCGCTATTTTGCTGAGTGCAAACATCGCGGCAGGGCAAGATTCACGGGGAGGCCCGGCCTTGTTTGCAACACTGGACAAGTCTGAAGAAGCAGGTCAATCCGTTTCAAATTCAAGGCAAGGCAGGCATAATATCCAGCTCAACGTTGGACTACTGAGCAGTTATGGTGTTGAGACCGAGGTGTCAACACGTGCTGTAGGGACTAACGTCGGTGGAGACGGTTTTCTCGGTTCAATCGGGTACAGTTATTGGTTTCAGGAAGATTTGGCCTTTGGGGTCTCCGTTGGAAGCGTCGCATCCGATGTTCGAACCTCGATTAGTGGTTCCGGAGTGACCGCTGAAACGAGCTCAGTGGTACCGATTTTGATTGGCGTCAAGTATCAGCCGTTGGCCATGCGACTGAGCGAAAGCGTCAGGCCGCACTTATTCGCAGCTGTCGGTCCGTGTATTGCAAGCGGAACTGAGACACGCGCGGGGGTTGATTTTGGCAACACGACTTTTATGGAAACGGCGTTGAGTGCGCACTTTGGCCTTGGCGTTGATTTTCAGATTAGCAGGTTATTCATGACAGGCCTGAGCGTCGGCTACTTCCTGACTACAGATTTCGACCGACCAGTTGCAGGGCAAGAGAACTACAGGAGTCCGGAGTTTAGCTTGTCCATGGGTATCTTATTGGGGAGTGGTAAGAAATAGCCTTCTGTTCTCGCCTGGGTTACAGGTTGTGCCTACCTGCCAGGCCGTGCCTATGGTTTAGGAGGGCAGGGGGCCCATTTCACCACAAAAGAAGAGACCGTTTGTTGAGCAATTCTAATCTCAGTATAATTGTTCAGGAGGAATAGGGAGGTTTGATATGAAAGGCTTACTTGCAGTTTCGATTGGACTGGTTGCAGTGATTGTCGCCTGCCCGGTGATGGCGCAAAATTATGCGGGTATCTTTGGCGGCCTGAATATCGCCAATATCGAAGTCGATGCGCCCGACCAGGACTTCGACTATGTAACGAAATACGGGTTTGGCGCAGTGCTTGGTGTAAAGCTATTTAGAAACCTAACATTGCACCTGGAGCCGATGTATTTACAGAATGAGGCAGAGGCGCAGGATTTTGATCGCGCTCTGGGCACTTTTGTCACAAGGTTCAAAACGACGACCCTGACGATACCTGCATTCGTTAAGCTTGACATCGGTTCCAGCGGGTTGCAGCCTTATCTTCTTGCCGGACCGTGCGTTTCGTTCACTCTGAATTCTGAGCTGGCGCTGGATACACCGGACTTTGACCTGACGGGCGATGCCGGTGAAATGACAAAGAGTATTGACTTTGCTGTCGGTTTTGGTGGTGGTCTCAGCTATGCTATTGGCAGCAGTTCCATCTTCCTTGAAGGACGCTACTTGCAGGGACTGACCAATGTTAACGAAGGTGGCGTCGTCCAGGTCAGCGGTGCCGGTTTCAATCTGAACCTGGAAGTCGGGGATGACGAAGTTACCACCAGGGGGTTTCAGTTGATGACCGGAGTGACGCTTCCCCTCGGGATATGAGTAGGCTGGATGACTTCGTAAGGCTACCGGCATATCGTTAAAAATAACGAAGCGTGCTTACCTTGATGTGAGTAGGAATAATGAATAGGACGAGCACTTGCGCGAAATATACATTGGTCCTGATTCTGCTTTTTGGCACGTCTCTCTTTCCTCAACAAACCAACTCCTTTATCCGCATTGACAGTACCGGTGGCCCCAACATCCCCAAGGCCCTGCTAACCAAGATAACCCTGAGTCTCAATAAGGTCCCGCTGGAGAAGGCTCTGAATGTGATCTCGGAAAAGGGGAAATTCACGTTGAGCTACAACCGGGGCCGTGTCCCGTTCCGCAAGAAAGTGTCCGTAAAAATGGCAAATGTGCACGCGCTTGCTGCACTTCTGCACGTCTTGCGGCAAACAGGAACAGCACTGATGGTCAGCAAAGACGGGCAACTTGCACTCGTGCCGGCGAACAAAAAGCTTCGGCGCCAGGGTAAGATTAAGGGGCGTGTTTTGGACAAAGAGACCCGGGGGCCAATGGCGGGCGTCAACGTGACACTCATCGGGACTGCCCGGGGAGCGGCCACGGACGTAGATGGCTGGTTTTCAGTTTCCGGTGTACCGGTTGGAAATTATTCGGTGAAAATCAGCCGTATTGGCTACCGTTCCCTGCTGAAAGCGGATGTGATCGTAAAGTCGAATCGCGTTACATTTGTCGATGCGGGACTGCAATTGTCCCCTGTTGCAATGGACCAGGTGGTCGTTCTCAGCGGCTACTTCCCACAATTGCAGGCAGAACCCACAAGCGTTGTGCATTTTTCCGCCGAAGAAATCCGGCGGGCATCCAGTAGCCTGGGGGATGTCAGCCGGGCGCTTTACGGCTTGCCCAGCATCGCCAAAGTGAACGATACGTTCAACAGCCTCATTGTTCGCGGTGGCAGTCCTTCCGAAAATACGTTTTTCGTCGACAACATTGAGATGCCCAATATCAGCCACTTTGGGATTCAGGGGACGTCGGGCGGATTCCTCAGTCTGTTCAACGGCGACCTGGTAAAGGAGGTTAACTTTTATTCAGGAGGATTCTCAACGAGATACGGCGACAAACTTTCTGCTGTCATGGACATTTCGTTTCGCGATGGCAATCGGGACGAGGTCGATTTGCAGTTGGATTTGAATCTTTCCGGAGTCAGTGGCATTGCCGAGGGCCCGTTCGCCAAAGGGCGCGGTGCATGGCTTTTCTCGGCACGTAAGAGTTTTCTCGAGATCCTGTTTAAGATTGTCGAGGAAGACAGCAACGTACCTGCTTACACTGATTTTCAGAGTAAAATTGTCTATGACTTGTCACCGACGGATCGCTTAAGCATTCTTAATATTTACGGGTTGTCCGATCTTACCAGTACCCGGGAGAACGCGTTCGCGGATGGCGAAAATGAGTACGGCGGCGTGACACTCACACAAAACACCGGCGGCCTGAATTGGCGACATATTTGGGGCGAGCACGGTTATTCGAACACTGCAGTTTCCCATACCTTTTGGAAGTACAATTGGAATTGGTTTTTGGCCAGAGACGAGAGCGAACTGTTTGACAATCAATCGCTTGAGCAGGAAATCAAACTGAGAAACGTCAACACTTATCGAATTGGCCCTGGGCAGCGATTCGAGTTTGGGCTGGAAGCGAAGTTCTTGAATACAGATTACGCATACACCAATGCCGCCCATCATGATCCGCTGGGCAATGCCACCCCACCGTTGAACATTGACCTCAATACGAGTTCTCAAAAGTACAGCGCTTTCGTCAGTTATAATTGGCAACCTGTTCGCAATCTGACTCTGACACCTGGCTTGCGGGCTGATCATTATGCGTACAACGGGAACACGCACATCTCCCCGCGTCTTTCATTCTCCTTCGAGTTGAGCGGCAAGACTGTCCTCAATGGTGCGCTGGGTGCGTTTTATCAGGGCCTGCCTCTGATTCTTCTCTATCAAAAGGACGCATTCAAGGACCTGCGTGACCCGGTCGCGTATCACTATATCCTCGGACTCAGCCACTTGCTGACCAGAGACACACGCCTGACGGTCGAGGCTTACCATAAGGAGTATAGTCACTTTCCTCTCGATCCAACATCGCCGTCTCTCTTTATAATGGATGAACCCATTTATGAGATCGCACGTTTTACGCCGCACGCGCAACTAACGGACACCGGCAAGGCTTTTTCGCGTGGTCTGGAGGTCATGTTGCAGAAGAAGCTGGTCAATAATTTCTATGGCGTCATCAGTGGCACCTACTTTAGAAGCAGATACAGGGACTTTGCAGGAGTCTGGAGAAACCGAATCTACGACAATCGTTATGTCTTTAATATTGAAGGCGGCTACAAACCTAATTCCAGTTGGGAGTTTAGTGCGCGCTGGACCTACGCGGGTGGCCGCCCCCATACGCCATATGATTATGAGGCATCCAGAGATTTGCGACGTGGTGTTTTCGACCGGGATCGGGTCAACGCAGACCGGCTTCCTGCTTACAATTCCCTGAATTTGCGATTTGACCGGCGATTCCACTTCAGCAGTTCAAACCTCATTTGTTATTTCAGTGTCTGGAATGCTCTGGACAGACGCAACGTTTGGTACGACTTGTGGAATGAGACTCTCAACCGTGAAGAGCGCATCGAGCAGTTCAGGAGAACACCTGTTTTTGGAATTGAGTTTGAGTTTTAGCAGTAGCGTCAGAGTGCAGCCGGATACTCTTGCTGCAGCCCTAAAACGTGAGCTTAGAAAGGTGATTATCCGTTGCCGGGACAAGGCAGGGATCTGCTTTGGATCTGCGGCCGGAGTTCTTTTTTTTGTCTGAAATGCGTGCCCGAACCAGGGGCACGGGCGTGACTGCAACATCCAAAGGAGACAAAATCGCTATGAACAGATTACAATTTACTATTCTTGAGATTCTGGTTCTGATTCTCGGCCTTTTGGTGTTCTCGTGCAAGAATGACCCGGTTGGGTCCACGGATACCAGAATACCGGGCCTTCCGGAGGTGCTCGATGATGGTTGGGAGGTGCTGCCCATGAAGTTTATTGGGATGGACAGCGGCCCGATTCTGGCCTTGTCGGACCGAATCACAAATGGTGACTTTGGTGATGTCCATAGCTTTGCGATCACCCGCGGGGACTTTTTGATATTTGATGAGTATTACGGCAGCCACCATGCAAGTGAATTGCATCGGGCCTACTCAGTGACGAAAAGCGTGATTTCCGCCCTTATCGGCATCGCTATCGAGAAGGGTCATCTCGAAGGGGTGGAGCAAAAGATCGTTGATTTGCTGCCGGAGTACGAGACCTTGAGCGATGATGCGGCAAAGCGAAACCTCACCTTGTGGCACCTCCTCACAATGACCGCGGGTTTCGAGTGGGATGAATTGTCCATTCCCTACACTGATTCACGCAATAGCTGGAACCTGATGACCGCCAGTTCAGATCTGATTCGATACACGCTCGAGCGGCCGATTGTGGATGAGCCGGGGACAAAGTTCGTTTACAACAGCGGCTGCACGGTTGTGCTGGGGCGCATTCTACAAGTGGCAACCGGCAAGCCGATTGATGAATTCGCAGATGAATATTTGTTTCAACCTTTGGGGATCACGGAGCATAGTTGGTTACGCATAGCGGTCAACGATATGCCGCACCCCGCCAGCGGACTTAATCTGCGCCCACGCGATATGGCGAAAATCGGCAAGCTCTACCTGGACCATGGTGAATGGTTCGGAGTCCCGGTGGTGCCCCAGGATTGGGTAACGGAGTCGGTGACACCAATCGTGCCGGTGGACGGGCCAATCTCCTATGGTTATCAATGGTGGTCCTTGAGTTACGAGAGGATTCCGCAACCCGGGGTACATGAAACCCGCTACATTCACTACGCGGTAGGGTATAGCGGACAGTTCATCCTGACTGTTCCGGTCAACGATCTGGTGGTAGTGTTAACCGGGGGTAATGGCGACGACGGCACTGATTTCGTGGAGATACTCTTCAACTATGTTTTGGAGGCAGTGACTGGTTGATGAGAGTCATCTCGACCCGCCCTGTCGACGCGCGATGAGCTGAGGACATTGCCCCTAGTGTCCTGGCTTCACGTGACTAATCTCCAGTCCTCCCGCAGAAAAGAGATGGGCTTAACTCGTCTTTGTGTCCGGCAATGAACCGTCCAGTCAGTTTCATAATTGCGCTTTCGGCAGGCAAAATCTGTTTGTGTCTGATAACAAAAAAAATTGCTGGAGACAAATAGTTTTGTCCGCAGTGCACCGGACGGAGAGGGTCTGAAACTGCCTGCGCTGCTATCCGTTGCGTAAGCTGAATTGCTAAATGTGTCCGGCGTTTGTGCCGGTTCCGGGCTGCCGGCAAGGCACCGGTCTCGGCCGGTCTGAGAACCGGGAATCGCCACCGGCCCAGGCCACTGCCGGTCAGCGTGTCTTTCAGTTTGCCACCTATCAAGAAGTCCCAATAGTTTTCTCCCCGACACCACCCTGCTTCATTAATGTTTGATGTCCATTTGCCGATCATAAGAAAAACGACAGAGTGGATTGAGGAACAAAGATGAAAAATACCATGTGGTTCAGCAGTTCAGATGTTACACGAAAGCTCAACATCAGCCTTAGGCAGTTGTATTATTGGGAGTTGAAGGGCATCGTACAACCGCGTATGATCTCGATGGGGTCAAGAGAGTTCAAGCGTTACTCCAACCGTGACTTTGAAACACTCAGACAAATTAAAGACTTTTTGGATCAAGGTTACACCTTGACAAGCGCAGTTCAGCGTGTTCAGGCCGATGCTTGACGGACTACATCATGGATTTGCAAGTGGGGCTAATCTTCGCCGTAGGGGCCATGGCCGGCAGCTTTTTAAATGTCTGCATCTACCGCCTTCCGCGTGGGGAGTCTGTTGTCCGGCCACGTTCTCACTGCCCAAAATGTAGAAAACCCGTACCCTTTTGGCTCAACATTCCGATTATCAGTTTTATCCTGCTGCGTGGCAGGTGCAGGAGCTGTAGGTCGGCGATCGGTTTCACCTACCCTTTGGTCGAATTGTTGGGCGGTGGTTTGCTGCTACTGGTTTGGACCAGTTACGGCTTATCCTGGACCTTTCTACACTACTCGATTCTGGTACTGCTCCTGGTGCCGATTACCTTCATTGACCTGGACACCAAACTTATTCTGAACGTCCTGACCCTGCCGGGGATTGTGGTCGGCTTTCTGGCAGCTTTGACCCTCGATTCGATTTCGGTTGTTGATGCCTTGGCCGGCATGCTGGTCGGAGGCGGATTTCTCTGGATGATCGGGCTGGTCGGAAAGGCTCTGTTTAAGAAGGAAAGTATGGGCGGTGGAGATATCAAGCTAGGGGCTATGATAGGTGTCTTTGTCGGCCCCAAAGTTCTGGTGGCTCTTTCCCTGGCTTTCTTTTTGGCGTTCCCCGTGATCTTGGTCGGATTTACCCTGAAAAGCCTCAGGCGTGACAGCGTGCTGCCATTCGGTCCGTTCATTTCTTTGGGAGCCGTGCTTGTGATCTGCTTTGAAGAGAGTATTTACCGTCTGTATTTTCAATTGCTTGCCACATCATAACCTGTTGAGGCGCGGATGATTGAAACCGATTTGCAACCGACGCGGGTGGATTCGGAATCCTGCCCGCATCCCACAGCGAGATCTGTCGACTTTGTGAAGGAAGTCTTAGCGGTGAGCCGGGAAGCTATTCTGGACCTTGGATCGCGCTGCGTTTGGGCTGCGACCTACTATCCGGCCTGCGGGGAATTAGAGGTGGCTACGGCACAGAGGATTTCAGCCGACCAACTCGACGTCATCAAGACCAAGGTAAACGAAGAACTCTCTTCACATTCCAGCGGGGCAGGAAGCCAGAATCTGTTCTGTCGGGTGAATTCCAAAGACGAACAATTCTACAATTTTGATAAAGGACATCCATCGTTTGACCATGCTTTCACGGCTCCGCTCTTTCTGGATTCGAGCATGGTCGCTGTTCTATCCGTCGGGACCTTCAGTCCGTCCGTAGACCTTAAGGACGAGGCCTTTATTCAGCAACTGCAGGATGATTTCTCGAGCACGCTCTCTTTTCTTTGGCAGGTTAACCTCGACCACAAGGAGCGCTTTGGCGCTTTGGTCTCGGCGGTCATCGATGGGGTCATTTTATGCAACGCGGAGAAAGAAATACAGTTCATCAATCAGGCTGCGCTGCGGTATCTGCGGCGCACGCATCTTACGGGCCTGATGGGTAAGCCGCTGCAAGACCTGACAGCACCGTTTCTGCTGGACTACATTGGCGAGGCGGAAGAAGGCGGGCTGACAGAAATAAACAGAGTCATTAATCTACCCGATGCACCCTCTGTTCTGCTCGGAGTGCATACCGAGCAGCTAAAGAATGCCCGCGGTGGCTTTCTGGGTTGGATAGTCGTTCTTCGTGACGTCACGATGAATTGGGAGAACGACCAGATGCGTTCCGCTCTGTCTATTGCCAGTCATGAGTTCAAAACACCGCTGACGTCGATCGATGGCGCGGTCGAACTTCTTTTGGAGCAGGACGTCGGCCAACTGAATGACAAGCAGGAGCAATGCCTGCGTGTGATAAAGGACGATATCAGCAGGTTGCGTCGCCTGACCACAGACTTGCTGGATTTATCCAGGTTCGATGAGGGGGTTACGTTTCTGGATCGCAGAAAAGAGATATCACTCGATTATCTGGTCAACAAGGTCATTCGGAGCTTTGCCGCTCATGCAGCCAGGAAGAATATCATGATGGAGAACAAGGTGCCGAAGTCAATTCCCACATTCAGGGGTGACCGGGACCGCTTGCAGCAAGTTCTGTCAAATCTGCTGGAGAATAGTCTGAAATATTCCCTGCCAGACGGCAGAACCGAGGTCAGCGCTGAATTGAAGGGCAAATTCTTGCAAGTCAATGTGAGGGACCTCGGTGTTGGCATTGCTCCGGCCGATACCGGGATTATTTTTGAAAAGTTCAAACAGTTGCATAACTGTCCGGACCACGACGAGCGTGGGTATGGACTTGGTCTGGCCATAGCACGCGGGATTGTCGAAAACAGTGGCGGTAAGATTTGGGTTGAAAGCGAAGAGGGTGTCGGGAGCACATTCTCTTTTACAATTGCGGTGTAGGGAGTGTCGAAGACGATTTTGATCATTGAGGACTATGTAAACATAGTCGAGATACTAACGATACGTTTGGAGTCAATGGGTTACCGCGTTTTGTCGGCTCGCGACGGGCAGGAGGGGTTACAGATGGCCCGCGAGTATCAACCGGACCTTATCATCCTGGACGTGCTGCTGCCCAAAATGAGCGGTTTCAAAGTCAGCCGTTTGCTGAAGTTTGACCAAAGATACCAGGACATCCCTATCATCATGCTCACCTCACGTGAAACCAAGAGGCACCAACAGATAGGGCTTGAAACCGGTGCCGACGCTTATGTTTACAAGTCGGACCAAAAGGGTACTTTGCTGAAACTGATCAACAAGTACATGAACAAGACGGTCAGCTAGAATGAAGTCTGTTCTGCGGGAAGATGGTCCAGGCGACTGTCCGCAGTCGCAAATGCCACGAGCCCACGATTATTTGGTGAAAAAGTCGTTTGAGGTGGCGGCTCGCTCAGGTCTGCGATTGCTTTCTGACTCTAAGCTTGCTGTGCCTGGAGAGCTGATGTTTCCTCTTGGACCGAAACCGGCGTCACACGGCACCCTTGTATCTAAAATGGCAGGTACTGGACGGAATTTCCCATGATTTCCGCGGAGGACAAGAAATTTGGTCAACTGCTGGTAAGTCGCGAGGTCCTTACCCATCAGCAATTGGCTGAAGCACTGAAGTACAAGAAACGCCACAGTGAAGAGTTGACCCAGATTATCATCAACAAGGGCTTTGCTGCAGAGAAGCAGGCCTTTAGCTGTCTCGCCGAGTATCTCAACCTCCCCTTTATCGAGTTAGCCAATTACAACTTTGATCCGGACGTGCTCGGGCTCGTGCCCAAAGAGTTAGCCACCAAGCATAAAGTCTTTCCCGTATTCAGAATCGAGGACAGTCTGACTATCACCATGGTGAATCCGGGCGACGTGCAGGTGATAGACAAGTTGCACCGTGAAACCGGTTATAACATTGAGCCCGCGGTCAGCGCCGAACAAGAGATTATGCAGGCTATCAATGCCAAATACAATCCAAACGGTGCTGAGGATTCCCCATTTGATGAAATGATTTCACGGATCGAACGGCAGGCGCCCAAGAAACAGGAAGATACTTCTGCCGAGAGACTGAAGAAGCTGAGCGCACAGACCCCTGTGGTCAAGTTGGTCGATCTGATAATTTCGCAGGCGTTAGCTGACCGCGCCAGCGATATTCATATTGAACCGGAAGAGCACACTTTGCAGGTCCGCTACCGCATCGATGGCATGTTGCGCGAAAACCTGAGTTCGCCTAAACATCTGCAGGCAGCTATTATTTCGCGCATTAAGATCCTTGCAGAAATGGATATAGCCGAGTCGCGAGTACCACAGGACGGCAGGTTTCCGGTGACAATGAATGGTCGCCAGGTGGACCTGCGGGTCTCGACATTGCCGACGGTTTATGGTGAGAACATCGTAATGCGGATTTTGGACCGGTCGAGCCTGATGCCGAATCTTGGTGATTTGGGTATGGAGCCGGATGATCTTGAGAAGCTAACATCCTCTCTCTCCAGTTCCTATGGTGTTATTTTGGTGAGTGGCCCTACCGGAAGCGGCAAGACCACCACCCTTTATTCAGCTTTGAATTCGATCAATACGCCGGACAAGAAGATCGTCACCATTGAAGATCCCGTTGAATACCGGTTGAAACGTATCCGGCAGTGCCAGGTCAACACGAAGGCGGGACTCACTTTCGCGGCCGGCTTGAGGTCGATTTTACGCCAGGATCCCGACGTCATCATGCTTGGTGAGATCAGGGATTATGAAACCGCCAAGATAGCGGTGGAGTCGGCCTTGACCGGACACCTGGTCCTGTCGACCATCCACACAAACGACGCTCCCGGTGGTATTACCCGCTTGACGGAAATGGGGATAGAACCATTCCTGACCAGTTCGGCTGTCGTGGCTGTGGTCGCACAACGCCTGGTGCGGGGTTTGTGTCAGCACTGCCGTGAACCGTATAACCCAGGTGAATCAGTGCTCGAGGGTCTTGGCTTAAGCGACACTAACGATATCTTCTATCGCGGCAACGGCTGCCCCCACTGCAAAGGCTGCGGCTATTACGGCAGAGCCGGCATTTATGAAATAATGCAACTCACTGACAAGGTGCGAGCGCTGATCCTGGAACATGCATCGACAGAGGCCATCAAACAAGCGGCCCTGAGTAATGGCATGCAGACTTTGCGGCAGAGCGGACTGCTGCGTGCCCGCAACGGCATTACTTCCCTGGAAGAAGTCTTTCGCGTTACAAATGCAGATTAACGAAATGCCCGCCTCCTGTCCCGCGAGTGCCAATGCACCGCAATCGGCAAAAACCCGCCATGTCCCGATTTACAGTTTTTATTATGTTTAGGGCTAAAAGTCCGAATCACACTTGACGATATATTGCTTACACGCAACATGACGAACATCTTTGAGCATATGAGGAATCAGATGAGTGTTAATTCCTGCCGCATTCTCGCAGTTGATGACGAAATAGATTTTGTTCAGACCCTGAGCGAGGTCTTAACCCGATTTGAATATGAGGTGCATACCTCCTGTTCCGGGACCGAGGCCTTACAACTACTACAGTTACAGCCGTTTGATTCGGTGATCCTCGATCTCAATATGCCGGTCCAGGGTGGTATCGAGACACTGAAAAGAATCAGATCGATTGATCCTGCTGTACCGGTCATCATATTGACGGCTGATAGTGACGTCAGATCAGTAGTCGAGGCCATGAAGCTTGGGGCATATGATTACTTTTCCAAACCCATCGATTGGGAAAAACTGGAGATAGCACTAAAGAATGCTCTCGTGACCCAGCAGCTTCGAGGCGAGGTAAAGCGGCTCAAGGGGCAGCTTGACAATCGCTATAGCATAGACAAACTTGTGGGCAAGAGCAAAGAGATGCAGGCTGTTTATGCGGGCATCGACCGGGTGGTCGACAACCATGCGCCGGTGGCCATTGAAGGTGATGCCGGAACCGGCAAAGAGCTGTTGGCGCGGATTATCCATTTTAACGGACCAAGAAGAGATAAGCCGTTCGTGACTGTCAATTGTGCCGCGGTCCCGCACCATCAACTTGAGCGTGAGTTGTTCGGGTATAGTGACGGTGGCAGTCTTCTGAATGGCCGGGACAAGTGCATCGGTAAGATCGAACAGGTCGACGGCGGTACGCTCTATCTCGATGAAATCTGCGAGATGGACCAGGCAACACAAGTCAGGCTGCTCGAGGTACTGCAGGAGCAGCAGTTTGAGCGGGTTGGTAGCGGCCAGCCGGCAAAGACCGATGTACGCATTATCTCGGCCAGTACCAAGAACCTGGAGGAAGAGGTGAAGCAGAACCGGTTTCGTTCCGATTTGTTTTACCGCGTGAACGTTTACCCGATTCAGGTTCCATCCCTGCGCGATCGGCGCAGCGATATCCCGTTGCTTTGTGCCTACTTCATGGAAAAGTTCAACAAAGAATACAAGAAAAGGATGAATGCCATTCTCCCGCGCACAATGGACTACCTGGTCAATTACGATTGGCCCGGTAACGTGAGAGAGCTCGAGAATGTGCTCGAACGTTCTTTCCTGAATGCGACCAATGCGGTGGTTTCTCCGGAGCAGTTACCGGTCGCTCTCACTGCGGCCAATGGTATCACACATACTCAGGAAAATGCCTTCGACCTGAAGAAAGCCGTGTCACTCACCAGAACCATCACGCCGTTGAAGGACCTTGAAAGGGAGATCCTGATTCAGGCGTTGCGGCTGACAAATTTTAACATGTCCTTAGCTGCCACCGAGTTAGGGATTGGCCGCACCACGCTGTACCGGAAGCTCGAAAAATATCGGATCGATATCAGGCGTTAGCACAAATGCCAAATTACGAGTACAGGGCTCTGGACCAGACCGGCTCCGAAGTTTCGGAGACGATGGAAGCAAGTGACGAGACGGCGGTCGCTGTCCACCTCGACAGCATGGGATACTTTCCGCTCAACATCAAGGAAGAGCGGCAGGGTTTTAGCCTAGACATGCAACTGACGAAAAAGCGTGTCAAAGACCCGGACATAGTGGTTTTCTCAAAGCAACTTGTAACCCTGCTGAAGGCTGGTGTTCCGCTGCTTTCCTGCCTCGAGGTTTTGTCGGAGCAGACTGAGAACGAGCGCCTGCAGGAGGTCGTACAGAAGATCTATGTCGATATTGAAAGCGGCTTGAGTTTTTCCGAAGCGTTGGAAATGCATCCCGATGTCTTCTCGGATATTTACACCAATTCCATTCGGGCTGGTGAGACCGGCGGAGCACTGGAGACGGTCCTGGAGCGGATTGCCGATCTAATGGAACACGATTATGAGACAAAAGCCAAAGTGAAATCCGCGATGAGGTATCCGATGATCGTGGTCATCTCTCTTGTGCTGGCATTTATCGCACTGATGCTGCTGGTCGTCCCGACTTTTATTGAGCTGTTCTCCAGAATGAATGTCGACTTGCCGCTGCCGACCCGTATCCTCATCGGGATTCACGATGTTATCGCCGGTTACTGGCATGTATCTTTGGTGCTGCTGGCCGGCCTCTACTTTGCGTTCAAAAAGTACATAAAGACAAAGAAGGGAGCGTTTCACTGGGACCAGTTTAGGATCAAAGTACCTCTGTTCGGTGACCTCAATCTCAAGACCGCAATGTCAAGATTCACCCGGATGTTCGAAACTCTCAACACCTGCGGTGTGCCGATTGTGCAGACCCTGGAAATCACCTCAAGGACAGTCGGCAATTTGGTCATCAGCCGAGAGATAGAGCGGATTTCGCACGGAGTGTTGGAAGGCAAGGGCATTGCCGAGCCATTAGAGGGCGCGGACATTTTTCCGCCATTAGTGGTGCGCATGATCTCCATTGGCGAAAAGTCCGGTTCACTGGACCAAATGCTGGTCAATGTTTCCAAGCACTATGACTCTGAGATTGAGTACTCGGTCAAGAGTCTAACCTCGATGATCGAACCAATTCTGACGGTAGTCATGGGCGTTGTGGTCTTGTTCCTGGCGCTTGCTATCTTCATGCCTATGTGGGATCTGACTAAGCTGGCCAGGTAGGTTCGGGCGGTGCTCTGAGAGTGAGCCACGGGGAAATATGTTCCTACCAGGCAGGCAATCTTTTCCGCTCCACGCGTGATTCTATGCTTGTCGATACGACACCAGAGAACACATGAAGGTATCTGAAGTGATTTAAATACAGATATTTACGATGGTTTGTGGTATAGATTGGAGCCCGTGGCATACTCCTTGCAATTTCGACAGCGGAAGATCATGCACACATTTGACATACTAACATTCGGAGGTCATTCTATGAACAATCAAGGTGGATTCACCCTCATTGAGCTAATCATGGTCATTGTGATTCTTGGCGTTCTGGCGGCTATTGCTGTGCCACAGTTCGTGGACCTGAGTGCCAGTGCCGAGGCGTCGCAATGTAAGTCAAATCAAGCTGCGGTAGAAGCTGCGGCTTCCCTGGTTTATGCTCAAAACGCAGTCGCAGGCAGCGCGGGTTTTCCGAGTGCACTTACAACCGCAATGTTTAAAGCAGGAGCTATTCCGACCTGTCCTGAAGACGGTGACAACATCGCATACAGTGCGACGACCGGAGCGGCAACCTGCCCCAATCTCATTGCAGGACACGCTCGTTAGTAAGCAATATCTGACTTTCGGATGTTCAGGAAAGGGAGGTCTGCTATGGCCTCCCTTTTTCGTAAGACCGGGTTAAGAACATGACGAAACGCCAGGAAGGATTCACGCTAGTTGAGATAATTGCGGTAATAGCGATTCTTGGGATCGTGTCTTTTTTTGCAGTGGCCAGATTTAATGAAAGCGGTACGGCAGTGCAGTCGGACATCGCGCTCAAGAAGATTCTGAGTGACATTCAGTACGCGCGCGACCTGGCTACTACGGGTGGACAAGGCACAAGAGTCTATATTGACCAAAGCCAGAATCGGTATTACTTGAAATGGGCCGATGATACTTACATAAAGAATCCGTTCGGAGGCAGCGATTTCGTCGTGGCCTTTGGCAGTCATGAGTATCAGGCGATCCAGATTGCCTCGACCGGTTTCACAGGTGGCCGGCTGGACTTTAATCGAAGCGGCTTGCCTTTGAACGGCGGTGTGGCTTTCAGTGGGACTAAGAACGTTGTCACGCTGAACAACGGCAAAGGGGTTTGGGTGACTGCCGGCACCGGATTGCTGAGTACCGAGTCGCCGTAACAGGCTTGTTTGTCTTCTCTGGCCAGTCCAAAACCGCACTGTGACTTTCATGTTGGGCGAAAAAATGCCCCCACCATTTCGCACAAAGAGCGTTGAAGACAGGATTTCGCAGAAGGGGATGACTCTGGTAGAGCTGGTGATGGTCATCGCCCTCACGGGAATGCTGGCCGGTTTTGTTGCGAACATCCTCTACTATGAAATCAACGCTTATGAGATTGTGACCAGCCGTGGCCAGGCCGGTAAGAATGGCAGGTTTGCCCTGCAACTCATGTCACGCGAGATAAGACAAGTCGTATCTGCGGACAGCATTTTTCAAGCTAGTGCGGACTCGTTGCGATTTGCGGATATCAACGGCTTGACCATAAATTATAAGCACACCAGCCCCAAGCTTTTTCGCAACGGAGATCCGCTTGCCGACAATGTGACAGCCTTCCAGATGACCTATCTCAATGACAACGGCACGCAACTTTCCCATCCGATTGCCGACCTCACAACGATACGAACCATAAGCCTTGAGCTTACCACTACTTTTGGTAGTCAAAGTGTGCAAACACAAATCAGTGTAACGCCGAGGAATTTTTGAGATTACGAACTGACAACCATTTTCCGAACGGCACCCGGGCCGGCCGTTCCTCAGTTAAGCGATGGTTTAACCTCGACCAACGTGGATTCACGCTGGTCGAAGTGATCCTGGTTATCGTTTTTTCCAGCATCGTCTTTTTTGCTGCTGTCAACATGACGTCAGAGAGCGTGACCAGCAGTTTCAGTACCGAAGTGGTAACGTCCGCCACCAGCCTGGCTAATGAGAAGATGGAACGGATTTTATCTGACAAGAAAAGCCTGGGCTATGCACATATCGCAGCCGGCAACTACTCCACGGAAAGCACCATAGAGGGATATCCGGGCTTTACGCGTTCTGTTAACATTACCACCTATACCGACCACAAGAAAGTTGAGGTTGTCGTAAGTCACAGCAGCATCGCCGACTGTATTTTGGTTGCTTTGCTGGCAAACTACTAGGTCTACAACCGATGGGGAATCTTCTAGATAATCAACGCGGCCTCTCTCTTGTAATGGCTGTCATGGTGGGTACTTTGGTGACCATGATCGGTTATGCCACCGTGGCAACAGTGGTGATGGAGTCGCGGACCACGGTTTCCTACCTGCAATCGACACAAGCCTTCTGGCTTGCTGAGAGTGGAATCGAATTGGCCTACAACTGGCTCAGGTTTCAGGACCCGTCGCCGGGAGGTACTGATGCCTTCGTGCACTACAATGGCGTGGCCGCCGGCGCCGGAACCTACACGGTCACGATCGACCCGGATGACAACAACACTAACACTTATCTCAAACAGTATAAGATTGTCTCGGTTGGTCGTGTGGCGGATATTGAGAGAAAGCTGGAAATACTGACGCAAACCACGACCTTTAATCGCTATGCTTACCTGACAGGAGATGAAGGTGGCACTATCTGGTTCAATTCCGGCGATCTTATAGAGGGTCCTATCCACAGCAACGACATGATCTCCATCGTCGCTGATCCGGTTTTCATGGGGAAAGTAACCAGCAGCGCCAATTCATTCAATGAAGGCTCACCATTCAATCCCGATTTCCAGGATGGCTACCAACTCGGCGTGCCAGAGGTTCAGTTTCCGACAGAAGCAGAGGTCATGGGCAATTACTGGGAGTCCAACACAGACCCACCTGTTCTTACAATAGATGCCACATCTAGTAAGCATGCCAGTGTCGAGTTTCATGCCGACGGTACTTTGACGTACAATGTGTGGCACTATAGCTGGTGGTCCGGGCTTGTTTACGATATTCAGAACGCCACAGCTAACGTAGATGACCTGGATGGGATTCTTTACGTTGACGGCGATGTCAGCATTGAGGGAACGCTGCAAGGAAATCTAACCGTTATTGCAACTGATGACATCACCATAACAGACGACGTTGTCTACCACGACTCCGACTCTGATGGCAAGCCCACTGCTAGCAGCCAGGATATGTTGGGCCTTGTGTCGCACAGGGACATCATTGTGGCCGACAATTCGGCCAATCGCAATGATGTTGTCATCAATGGTGCACTTTTGGCCCTGGCGAATTCGTTTACAGTCGAAAACTACTATTGGGGCTCTGCACGAGGAAATCTCACGATTTGGGGCTCGCTGAGCCAGAAGGTGCGTGGCCCGGTTGGAACCTTTGGGTACTATGGGACGACCGGTTACCAAAAGGACTATCATTACGACTCCCGTTTTCTCAACCAAGCGCCGTCCTATTTTCCGGCAACCGGCCAATACCACTTTCAGTATTGGAAAGAAATCACCGAATAGTCGGCCCGCCAAGGTGCCACGCCTTTATCCTCCCCCGACTTCCCGTTACCAAAATGTCTTTCTTTGTTTAAACTTCGATGGCGCGCAGGTCGATAAAGGAAGAGACTTGCTCCAAATCCCGGAGTCCTTGCAAGAAATGTATTTTACGAGAAACGGATGCTCAGCATTTGCCTAAAACTTCTGAAAGCGTTATGCCTTATCAGCCTGTGCCTTACGCTAGCCACCTGTTCAAAAAGCCCGCCGCTGGAACCGGAATTGACTTCCGGACAACCGTTTATGCTATTTGTCGGGCTGCAGAGCATTCCTGAATCTATTCCGCCGGGAGGAAGCGCTTTCGTGACCGCTCTGGTGCTGGACCAGAACAGCAGGCCCGTTCAGGGCGAAGTCATTCAGTTTTCGGCCAACAGCGGTGTTGTTTCACCTGCCAGCAGCGTTACCGACAGCGCGGGCATAGCGCGGACCTTGTTCACGGCCTCCCAGCAGGCAACTTCCGCTGTGGTGACAGGCCTGCACGGCAGCGAAAGCAGAACGGTAGGTATAGCGGTGAAAGATGTTGGCGGCGGCGCCGTTTCGATAGAGAGTTCCGCAACAGATCTGCTCGCCAACGGGGCCAGCACAGCGCTCATATCGACCCGGTGGCTTGCTGAAGACGGTTCCGCTTTGGGGAGGGTTCCCATTGCCTTTACTACTTCAGCAGGAACAATTTCCGGAAATGCGCTGACGGATTCTTCAGGCTTTGCGACTGCAATCCTGACGTCCTCGGCGGCACGTACAGACGCGATTGCTCAGGTCAGTGCGACGGCAAATGAAACCGAAGCCACCGTACAGGTCTTCCTGAAAGGGGTTGACTTTTCCCTTACTGTATCACCCGGCACTTTGGTCGCAGACGGCACAAGCTCCGCAATCGTACGAGTTGTCCTGAAAGAGAGAACGAGCACCATAGCCATCTCCAACGCAGAATTGGCATTCGGTGCTGACCTTGGAACGATACCGAACTCAGCTTCGACAGACGGAAGTGGCGTCGCACAAGTGGCCTTGCAAAGCTCCACCGAATCAGGCACCTCGACTGTGACAGCGCATTATGGAACGCTGTCTGACACCGCCACGGTGAATTTCGGTCCGTCCGTACCTACCAGCCTGTCCGTGTCCGCCTCTCCGTCCGTAATATTGGCCGACAACCAGAGCATTTCCCGCATTACGGCAGTGGTGTCTGACCAATTCAACAATCCGGTCTCCGATGGCCTGCCCGTGACGTTTGAGATTCCTTCCGGGTCCGGTACCATCGATCGGAATCAATCGACGACCGCCGGGGTCGCACAGAGTACCTTGACCAGCGGCGGGAGGCCAGATACGGTGCAGGTTCTGGTCCGCGCCGGGCAGCTCTCAGATACAGTCACTGTGGTATATGCGCGCGGGGCAGTTAGCAGCGTGGTTTTGTCTTCGGACTCATCATCGATTGCAGCGGATGGCAAGACGTCGGCCAGGATAACGGCCCTTGTGCGAGACAGTGCAGGTAATCTGGTTTTGGACGGTACAAAGGTTGACTTTGCCACTACAATCGGTGATATTACGCCTTCGGCTCAAACTGCCGACGGCGTTGCCGTTGCGCAATTTACCAGTAATCAGACGGGCACGGCGGTCATAACCGCTACCGTTAATGAAATCACAGCGAGTGTGAGTGTCGACCTGCGTCCCGGCGCACCGAATAGCGTCTTGCTGACAATCGATCCAAATAACCTGGGTGTAAAAGACTCAGGCCGAAATCAGACGGTTAATGTTCTGGCCAATGTCGTTGATAGCAAAAACAACCCTGTCGTCGATGGTGTCTATGTCGTTTTTTCGATATTTTCTTCTCCCGGGGGCGGAGAGACATTGAGTAGCGTACTCCCGGTTCCAACCCTGAACGGCCAAGCGGCGGTTTCCCTCAATAGCGGAACAAGGTCGGGTAGCGTGCGAATTATGGCCCAGGTGACGGATTCGCTCGCGAATCCGTTGCAACCGGAAGTTCGCGCGATTTCGACGGAGATCATTGTCTTTGCCGGCCCACCCTTTATCGAAGACGTCAATGACCGCAGCACCAGCCACCTGACGGTTGGCAGCAAAGTCCTCAACATATTTGGCTGGAATGTCGTAAACAATACCGTCAGGATTGTGGCAGTGGTCGGCGACAAGTTCAATAACCCGGTGCCGCCGGGAACAGCGGTGTTCTTCACAACGACCGGAGGGATTGTTTCAACGCACACGGGTTTTACGGATGAAGAAGGGGTGGTCAGGGTTACGTTGCACAGCGCGCAACCGTATCCCAATATCACGCGCTATTACAACACGTATTTTGATCCAAATGAGAACCACACAGAGTTCAGTCTTCCGACCAATGTGATCCCGGGGCCGATTCCGGATTATGAAGGCGGACAGGTGGTGAATTCCGTGGGTGGTACGGCCGAGAATGACGGTATCACGCGCGTGCTTGCCGTAACCGAAGGTATTGGCGCAAACGGTGGCTCGGCGCGTGTGTGGGCGGTCACGAACGTGGTGTTCTCGGGGCTCATCGATGTATTCACTGTTGCTACTTCGGACACCGGTCTAAGCCCCGGGCAGTCCGCGCTTATTACTTTTGACGTATATGATGAAAACGGTAACCCGATCGTGCCCGGGTCAAGTATCGCAGCACGGTCAGGTGCGGGCGAATTATCCTGGTCAAGCATCACCACTGCCGATCCCGGGCAGACCAGATATCAGGTCATGCTAACCAACAACATCGATCCGAATGACTCGGAGGCGAAAGAAGCCAACACGCCGGTCACGATTCAGATCACCAGCCGGAACGGCAATGTGGTCAACTCATCACCCTCCATTCATTTGAGACTTAACTAAACGGATTTAGTGAAACGATGAAAATGCCTGTAGAACCGAGGTCTGCACAGGAGGGCAAGGAACTGCCCGTGAGACCGCCACAGCCTGCCTTGATCAACAGGTCTGTACGCATCCTGGCAACACTTGCCGGCAGAGTCGGTCTTCCAGTCATAATTGCGTGGAGCATGTTTTATGGCGCGAGTGACCTGAGGGCGCAACCCGTAGGTGGTCCGGTCTTTTCGAACACAAATCGGCAGGTCACATTGGGCGTGCTGGGTGGGTATTTCCGACGTGACATCGGCGGTATAAAGACTACTTCGCCTCGTGCCTGGCTGCGGGTGGGGTATGGGCTTGCCGCAAGGGTGGATGTCTTCTTGCTGGTGGGGTTGACAAAAGTAAGGCTGGAACTCCCCGGCAATCTGCAGTCCGAGCTCAGCGACCGTTACAATCCGGCCTATGGCGGCGGAATCACTTATAGAGTCTGGCATAATGAGGATGTTGGGTTGAGCACATTTGTCACCGGCAAAGCATTCCGATTTGTCAGCACGCCAAGCCGGAGTCGCCTTGCGACGGTGGCAGGCACTGAACTGGTTGAGACCATGAAGTTCAGGTACGACTGGCGTGAAGCCAACTTGGGATTTGGGCTGCTCAAGCAAGCCGGACTCTTGGCAGTCCATGCCGGTCTGAATATGAAGTACATTAGCCGCCTGGAGATACAATCAAACAGTTTGGCTTTGAGCCAGGATGGCTCAACCCTCTCGCAGCGCGGAACCAGGTACCTGAGTGGGCTGCTGGTCTCACCACAGGCAGGGTTTGAGGTGCTGTTGCCGGCCCGGGTTCGCCTTAGCTTTGAGGTGACCGGAAAGAGTAGTGATGATGTTGCGTTTTTTGTCGGGATAAGCCAGACAGGTATCCGGTAGTGTGTCAGCGATGTATCATTTTAAGCCACTTTTAGATCGGCAAGCATCAGGGCATTGCCATTGTTGCAGAGACATGCGTAATAACTATCTCCTGATAATACAAATAGTTGCGACTTTACGCAATGATGTCAGGCAGATTTGCTGCATGGCTGGAACAAAATTTGCCGTATTCGCGGAAACCTTCGGCACAAAATAACAATTCTTAAATAGTTTCTATCATCATTCCAGGTAATATGGGACCGAATCGAAAGTCCGGACAGCCGAAATTGCGTTTGGTTTTGTTCTCGTCTGAACAGACCGACTATCGTCAGTTTGAATTCAATGTGACGAAGTTACTAACGGTTTTGCTTTTGACTAGTGCAATCGTTGCCACAATCTTTGTCAGCTCGACAATTGTCAGCAGCAAGCTGGCGCAAGCCAAGATCACATCCGGGTTCTCAATGGCAGATCGCTCTCTCCGGCTACCACCGAACAACCTGACTCTCTCGGACATGAACACCGGCAAGTTGATCACAAGCGAGGCGGACAGTGAGGAACTAGAAATTCTGACGGGTCTGCGTGCAGGCGCTGAAAGCACAGATGCTGTCGAAATCGCTGAAGTCGACAATACCAGTCTGGCCGTCCGCGAACTTCCCGCAGGTGCTGATTACGATTCCGCCCGCATGTCGGAATATCTCCGTGCGCTTGAGCAGAGGTTTGAGAAAGCCAAGAACGTGCAGGCAATTATTAAGGACAAATTCATCGAACAAGACAACCAGATAGAGCACATTCCTTCAATCAAACCCATAACAGGTGCATTCATTACGGATAAGTTTGGCCGTCGCAGCGACCCCTTCATGAAGCGGGTTAAGCATCATTATGGGATTGATTTGCGCGCCCCGCGCGGGACAAAAATATACTCAGCCGCATCGGGTGTAGTTGAGTTTACCCGAAACCGGTACCGCGTCAATCGCGGTTACGGTCGCGTGGTTATCATCAACCACGGCTTCGGGTACAAAACCCTGTACGGTCATCTTTCAAAGATAGCTGTGAAGAAAGGCCAAAAAGTCGACCGCTGGGCCCTCCTGGGTCATTCCGGAGACACCGGTCGTGCGACCGGCCCCCACCTGCATTACGAAGTCTGGCACAAAGGTCGCCCACAAAACCCGGAAGAATATATCCTCGACTAAATCCCCGATGGTATCAGTTTTTGCTTGACTCTTCCTTGAATAATCTCTAAAATATCAGTCGGTAAACTCTCCTTTAATCCCATCCGGAGAGGTGGGAAAGGGTTCGTTGAAATCTGTCGCCTTCTTTAGCGGGTACAACGCGGGAAGGTTTTTTTATGGGCTCATGTGAATGCTACATTCTCAAAAACAGATCATTGATCCTGAAGGGTTGCAGCGCACGATCAAGCGCATCGCGCACGAGCTTGTTGAGCGCAATCGCGGTGTGGATGAGCTGGTTTTGCTCGGTTTGAGAACAAGAGGACTGCCGCTCGCCAATCGCCTGAACGAAGCGATAAAGGACATCACCGGCAAAGTGCTTCCGGTGGGCGTCCTGGACGTCACAATGTACCGTGATGATGTGTTCCAGAAGATAAAGCAGCCGCAGGTGCAGGTGACGGCGATAGAGTTCAATATTGATGGCAAAACAGTGGTCATTGTGGATGATGTGCTTTACACCGGACGTACCATAAGAGCCGCTCTGGACGCAATCGTAGACGTTGGACGACCAACTTTAATCCAGTTGGCCGTGCTTGTAGACCGCGGCCATCGGGAGTTGCCTATCCGGGCCGACTATATAGGAAAGAGTATCCCGACCTCTCAAGGGGAAGAAATAAAGGTAAAAGTTAAGGAGGTCGACGACCAGGACGGTGTATTCCTGGTCAATTCCACCGAGGAAAAATAGGTGCAGTTTAATAAAAAACATCTGCTTGGGCTTGAGGAGTGTTCGAAAGAAGAAATCTGCTATATTTTGGATGCCGCAAAGTCGTTTAAAGAGGTCCTTTCCCGCCCGATTCCCAAAGTCCCCACGCTCCGCGGCAAGACCATCGTCAATTTGTTTTTTGAAAATTCTACCAGAACCCGAATTTCGTTTGAGCTCGCCGAAAAGAGATTGTCGGCGGACTCAGTGAATTTTTCAGCATCGGGATCTTCAGTGGCCAAGGGTGAAACCTTGCGCGACACTGCCCGCAACATTGAAGCGATGAAAATCGATATGGTCGTAATCCGGCACGGTGCTGCCGGCGCACCGCATTTTTTGACCCGGTGTGTCGATGCGCATATCATCAATGCCGGAGACGGGCAGCATGAGCACCCGACTCAGGGCCTGCTGGATCTCATGACCCTGCAGGAGAAATTCGGGGATCTCAAGGACCTCAAAGTTGCGATTGTCGGCGACATTGCTCACAGTCGTGTCGCCCGCTCCAATATCTACGGGCTGCAGGCATTGGGGGCCAAGGTTGCACTCTGCGGGCCAGCGACCTTCATGCCGCTCCAGGCTGAACAATGGGGTGGAGAGGTTTTTTACAATATAGATGACGCAATCGAATGGGCCGACGTGCTGAATGTCCTCCGGATTCAATTGGAGCGGCAACAGAGAGGTCTTTTTTCCACCGTTCGGGAATATCACAACCTGTTCGGGGTGACCAGGGCTCGTCTTGAGCGGGCAAAAAAAGACATTACGATTTTGCACCCGGGCCCCATCAATCGTGGCGTCGAAATAGAGAGTGAGTTGGCAGACAGCGATTGTGCCCTTATTCTTAATCAGGTGACCAACGGAGTCGCGGTGCGCATGGCGATTCTGTACTTGCTAAGCGGTTTGAGTCAGGGCGAAAGCTCACAGGAGTAGTTGCATGACTTACGATTTGAGTCTCCAACGGGTCGATAAGGTTTTGTTCACCAATGCATCCGTGGTCAATCCGGAGAGTGGCCGCAGCCAGGTGCACGATGTTGTTGTCGAAGATGGCTGCCTGCGCGAGGTGGGGAAGATCGCAAGTAACGGCTTTGATGGTGAAATTGTCGATGTGCGCGGCAAAGTGCTTTGTCCGGGCCTGATCGATATGCACGTCCATTTGCGCGAGCCAGGCCGGGAAGACGAGGAAACCGTTGAATCCGGCAGCAACGCCGCTATGGCGGGTGGATTCACCAGTATTTGCGCCATGCCCAACACAGAGCCTGCAGCCGACAAGGCAGAGGTTGTTAAGTTCCTGAAGGAACGCGCGCGCGGTCTGCTCGTTGATGTATTGCCGATTGCAGCGGTGACTGTTGGCCGGGCGGGAGAGGAACTCACCGAGATGGGCGAGTTGGTGAAGGCCGGTGCGGTGGCATTCTCCGATGATGGCGACCCGGTTGCGACGGCCGGCCTGATGCGCCGGGCGATGGAATATGCCGGGATGTTCGATGTGCCGATAATTGAACACTGCGAAGACAAATCCCTGTCCACCGACGGCGTCATGAACGAAAGCGCCATTTCAACCAGACTGGGCTTGCCGGGGATTCCGGGCTTGTCCGAAGATGTGGCGGTCGCGCGCAATATCCAGATTGCCGAATTCACCGGTGCAAGGCTGCACATCGCTCACATTTCCACGGCGCGTTCAGTGGACCTCGTGCGGCAGGCGAAGCAGCGCGGTGTACGCGTTACGTGCGAAGTTACGCCGCACCACTTTACGCTCAGCGACAAAGCGATTGCCGGCTATGATTCCAATTTCAAGATGAACCCGCCCTTACGAACGGAGGATGATGTCGCGGCCATGATTACGGGTCTGAAGGACGGGGCCATCGATGTGATAGCGACAGACCATGCACCGCACTCGATCGAAGAAAAAGAAGTAGAATTTGCCAACGCACCTTTTGGCATCGTCGGTCTCGAAACCGCCCTGGGGCTGATTTTTAAGTTCTTGGTAGACCCCGGAATCCTGACTCTGGAGGAGGCGATTCGAAAAATGACCGTTGGTCCGGCAGATGTTCTCGGTCTGGCAAGAGGCCGTCTAACGTTAAACAAGCCCGCCAGCTTAACGGTCTTCGCTGAAGACGCACAATGGACCGTGGACCGCGAGAGTTTTCAATCCAGGAGCAAGAACACACCATTCGATGGTTGGGATTTGCAGGGGCGTGTTTGCGCTTTGTACAACAACGGCCGCTTGTGGCGTGCCCATTCTGCAAATGCGGAATAAAGCCGGCGCCAATAGTTTGAGGAGCCTTGAGAAAATGCTTGACTCTTAGGTGCTCGTTCTCTATTATTCTAAATTGCGTTTTTTCGAGCCATGAATATTAGGAGAGGAATTTTGAATACGTATAGTGTTAAAGCCGGTGAGATTGAACAAAATTGGGTAATTGTAGATGCTAACGGCAAGGTTCTTGGCCGGCTGGCGAGTGAAGTGGCGTCAATCCTGAAAGGAAAGCATAAGCCAACATATTCCACCCACGCGGATTGCGGCGATCACGTCGTGATTGTTAATGCGGAAAAGGTGCGCGTAACCGGGAAGAAAGCGGAGATTAAGCGCTATTATCGCCACACCGGCTATCCGGGTGGTCTGCGTTCTGAGTCCTACGAACAGATGATGCAAAAGACACCTGAAAAGATTTTAGAAAAGGCCATTTGGGGAATGCTACCTCACAATCGCCTCGGCCGGAAAATGTATAAGAAACTTCGCGTTTATGCCGGTGACAGCCACCCGCATGAAGCACAAAAGCCCGAAAAAGTTGAACTTGGTTAAAGCCTCGAGGATTGTATGAAGACCCAACCCCATATTGCAGTAGGACGTCGTAAGGAGGCGGTAGCGCGCGTTCGCCTCGTTCCCGGCGACGGTAAGTTTGTCGTTAACAAGAAGCCTTTGCTGGATTTTTTCAAACGGGAAATCCTGCAAATGATCATCGAACAGCCTCTGAAGCTGACAGATTGTCTAGGTAAGTACGATGTCTATGTGAACGTCAGGGGTGGTGGTCTTTCCGGTCAGGCCGGGGCCGTCAGGCTTGGCATCGCCAGGGCCCTGATTAAGCTTGATGAAGAGTTGCGACCAACCTTGAAAGCTGCAGGCCTGTTACGCCGCGACCAGCGTATGATCGAACGCAAGAAGTATGGTCAACCCGGCGCGCGTAAGCGATTTCAGTTTTCAAAAAGATAGTATTCTATTACGCACACCGACCTTTTCTTGGGTGCCCGGTTTCCGGATTCGTCAACTTGGTCGGTGGAGGATTAACCCAAACTGGAGGTATAAATGAACGTTTCGCTGCAAGATCTTCTGATCGCCGGTGCCCATTTCGGCCATCTCACCAGGAGGTGGAATCCGAAAATGAAGCAATTCATTTTCATGGAACGGAATGGCATCTATGTAATTGACCTCAAGAAGACCCTCGACTGTCTCCGCTCTGCCAGTGAAAAAATAGTCAACATCACCCGTGCAGGTGACCGCGTCCTGTTTGTCGGTACCAAGAAGCAGGCCAAGGATATCATCAAGAATGAAGCTGAGCGCTGCAATGCTTTCTATATAAATGAACGCTGGCTTGGTGGTTTTTTGACTAATTTCACCACAATCAAAAAGAGTATTCGCCGGCTCAAGACCATTGAAAAAATGGCGACAGACGGCACTTATGACAAGCTGACCAAGAAAGAAATCCTCGGTCTGGAACGAGAGCGTGAGAAACTCGATATGGTGCTCGGCGGTATTCGCGACATGAACCGCCTGCCCGGCGCCATTTTCATCGTGGATACAAAAAAGGAGAGCATTGCGGTAGCAGAAGCCAGGAAGTTACATATCCCTGTTTTCGCGATCGTTGATACAAACTGTGATCCTGACCTGGTGGATGTGCCGGTGCCGGCAAATGACGATGCTTTCAAGTCGATCAGTCTGATTGTTCGTACAATTGCTGATGCGGTTTTGGAAGGCATGAGCGCTGCGAAAGTGGAAGCCGAGGACACCAAGGCTGCAGGCGCAGCTACGCAGAAACGGGAGAAGGCTAGAGATGAGGTCATCATTTCGGAGGATGCCGCGCAAGTAAAAGCTGTTACAGAAAAAATGAATGAAGGTGAAGCTAAAGCTAAAGAACCGGAAACAACTGAAAAATAGTCTGGAGGTTGCAGGAAGTATGTCAGTTAGTGCTGAAAAAGTAAAAACACTACGCGAAAAGACAGGCGTCGGTATCATGGACTGTAAGAGTGCTCTCATCGAGACCGACGGTGACCTGGATAAAGCGGTGGACCTGTTGCGCAAGAAAGGCGTGGCATCCGCAGAAAAAAGGTCCGGTCGCGAGACCAAAGAAGGTGTGGTGGAGTCGTACATTCATCCCGGCAGTCGTCTCGGAGTCCTCGTGGAGATCAATTGCGAAACGGACTTTGTGGCCAAAACGGATGATTTTCGCGAGTTCGCAAGAAACATAGCTATGCAGGTTGCAGCTACCAATGCCCGCGTAGTGTCCCGCGAGGAGTTCTCCGAGGAGGAGCTTGCTAAGGAGCGTGAGATATATACAACTCAGGCCCGAAACGAAGGCAAGCCCGACAACATCATTGAGCGGTTTGTTGATGGCAAGGTAGAGAAACTGTTTAAGGAAGCTGTTTTGCTCGAGCAAGGCTTTATCAAAGATCCGAACAAGAACATAAAGGAGTACTTGACGGAAGTGATCGCAAAGACCGGTGAGAATGTTCAGGTCAGGCGATTTGTCAAATTCCAGTTAGGGGGGTAAGGAGTATTTCCCTGCCCCGGCACCATGTCTTCTATCAAATATAAGCGTATTCTTCTAAAGTTGAGCGGCGAGGCGTTGATGGGAAATCAGGGCCTCGGCATCGATCCCAAAGTGGTAGAGCGTATCGCTCTGGAGCTCAAGGAAGTGATCGAAAGTGGGGTAGAGTTGGGGTTGGTGGTTGGCGGTGGTAATATTTTCCGTGGCCTCTCGGCCAGTGCCCGTGGCATGGACCGCGTGTCGGCCGACTACATGGGGATGCTTGCCACGGTTATCAATGCGATGGCTTTGCAGGATTATCTTGAACGTCACGGTGTTTACACGCGGGTCTTGACTGCTATCAAGATGGAGGAAGTCGCGGAATCATTTATTCGGAGACGCGCGATCCGCCACCTGGAGAAGAAGAGAGTGGTCATTTTTGCGGCAGGTACTGGAAATCCGTATTTTACCACAGATACCGCCGCCGCTTTGAGGGCCGTGGAGATCGAGGCAGATGTTATTCTAAAGGGAACCAGAGTCGACGGTGTTTATGATTCTGACCCTCTGACCAATCCGGACGCCATCAAGTTCGAAACTCTGACCTACCTGGATGTCGTGAAGCGGCGTTTGCGGGTCATGGACTCGACCGCGGTGACCTTATGTATGGATAACAAGCTACCGATTATCGTCTACAATCTGACCCAGCCGGGTGCATTAAAAGCTGTTATCAACGGTGAGCCAATAGGAACTCTAATCGCGGGGGCCTGACATGGAAATCGCAGAGATTAAGCTTGATGCTGAAGACCGAATGGAAAAAGCGGTTGAGAACACTCGTTTCGAGTTTACCAAGATCCGGACCGGAAAGGCGTCACCGGCGCTCCTGGACACTGTCCGCGTAATGTACTACGGAAACGTGGTACCGCTCAAGCAGGTAGCGACTATCAACACGCCGGAGCCCAGGTTGATCACCGTGCAACCCTGGGAGAAGAATCTGATCCAGGAGATTGACAAGGCGATCATGAAGGCGGATCTGGGTCTGAATCCTGTCAACGATGGCAACTTGATCAGGGTGCCCATCCCACAGTTGACTGAGGAAAGGCGGAAGGATTTCGCTCGGCTCTGTCACAAGCTGGCAGAAGAAGGCCGAATCGCCATCAGAAATGTCAGGCGCGACGCCAACGACAACCTGAAGAAGAGTGAAAAGAGCCACGATATTTCTGAAGACCAATATCACACCGCTGTAGACGATGTGCAGAGTATAACAGACGCGCACATCAAACAAATAGACACCCTGCTCGACCTCAAGGAAAAGGAAATTATGGAAGTGTAGTCAACTCTTCCTGGATTAAGTCTCTACTGGCCGTTCTCGCTTACAGGTGAACGGCTTTTTGTTTTGCGTCCGGCGACTAGCCCCGGAACAGAGTTGCAATGTCTTAGATGCATAACATTGGCCATTCCTGATGAAACTTACCTTATTGTTGATTCATATCTGCTGCGCAACAGTTGTCGCTGCGCAGGAACCCAAGACAAGCCCCGTCCAGTTTCTGTTTGAATTCCCCGGCGAACCGGTTTCGGGTCTCGCCCTCTCCGAACCACACGCAATTGCCATCGACGATAAAGGGACGATTTACCTGGCAGACACAGGCAACAATCGAGTTCTTAAATTTGATAAGAAGGGGAGGTTTCTTGACATCGTCGGCGGCTTCGGGTGGCGCCAGGAGGAGTTTGACCGGCCGGTAGACCTTTCAGCCAGGTCCCTGCTCGATGTCTTTATTGTCGATTTCAACAATGAAAGGATTGAGCGTTACGACCGGGATCTTAATTACATCTCATCGCTGCATTCGGATGAGAATACCGGCGAATCCAGACAGTTCGGGTTTCCCGTAAGTGTCGACATCTCCAAGCACGGTGAACTGTTCATTTGCGACAGCGAGAGCGATCGCATCCTCAAACTAAATTCTTTTGGGACCGCTGTGCTCAGCTTTGGTGATTTTAATGAGGGCGAGGGACGGCTGCAATCACCGGCACACATCGAGGTGACCGACGAGGATTTGGTCTATGTTTCCGATGACAAGGCCGGCGAAATAGTGGTTTTTGACTACTATGGCAATTTTGTGAGGAGGTTGGGATCCCAGATTCTTGCCGGTCCGGCCGGCCTGACATGGCGTGCCGGCAGATTGTATGTTACTGATGTGAGTGAGAATCAGGTGGTGGTCTTTGACAAGACGGACCGGGTTGTTGCCGCTTGGGGCGCGCGCAGCGCACTTTTGGGCGGATTTGATCAACCCGTCGATGTTGCTGTTTTCGAAGAGAATATCTATGTTCTGGATTCAAATAATGGCAGGGTGCAAGTGTTTCATCTGCTCGAGCCTTCTCTGGAATAGTCTTTTGGGTGTACGCCGAGTTATAGAACCACATAAAATCAGGAGATAGTCGAGGAAACAACGATACCGTTAAGTGGGCGTGATTTTGACAGCGTCTCAATGATTCTAACAATACTTTCGTCCTATTTTGTGGTCTGGTTGTGTTCAGTCCTCCAACTATCATTAGACTATATTCTACCGTGGTCGCAGCTTTGACCTTCCTGGTTGTCGCGGCCATACCTGCAGCTCTGCTGCCACAGAATACCGGGTCGCAGAGCGATTCTTCTCTGGTAGGCGTTTCCCTTTTCAGAAAACAAGTTGATTTTACCGCAAGTGAGATTGGGCTGGAGGTAGCGCTGCCGGACAGCTTCCTGATCCCCAGTTCCGAGGCCGTGCTCATTGATTCCATGCAACTGCAGAGTGGCCGGGATTACGACATTGACTATGTTGCCGGCAGTTTAGCGCTGAAAAGCAAAGCAGCAGGCTCCCTGCTCAGCGTAAAATACAAAATCTTCCCGATTCCTTTTCGCCGTTCTTACAGCCATCGACAGCCGATTGCGGCCGAATCCCTGCAGTCAAGCTCGGCGGCCGATAGCGGCGCAACACAAAGTGGCCCGCAAAGACTGCCACAGCCCAAACGAGCGACGAATGAGTTTCTCCCCTCCAATTTGCGCAAGAGCGGCAGCATTGTCCGTGGCGTGACCGTCGGATCCCGGCAGTCGCTTTCGGTGGACTCCGGGCTGCGCATGCAGATCTCCGGACAGTTGGCCAATGATGTCGAGATAGTGGCGTCTCTCACCGACCAAAACACGCCGATTCAACCCGAGGGCAACACACAGACTCTGCAGGAGATTGACAAGGTTTTCATTCAGCTGAAAAGCCCTCGTTTTCAGGCTACTTTAGGGGACTACAATTTGAACCTGGCCGGAACACAGTTCACCCGGTACGACCGCAAGCTTGAGGGTGTGATGGGCGTGGCCAAAATCCCCGATGGTGACATTACTCTGGCGGCGGCCGTTTCACGCGGCCAGTTTATGATCAATGAATTTCTCGGTCAGGAAGGAAACCAGGGCCCGTACCAGCTTTCTGGCGAAAACGGTAACGTCAATATTTTGGTTCTGGCTGGTACTGAACGTGTCTGGATTGACGGAGAGCAGATGGCGCGCGGTGAATCCAGGGATTATGTCATCGAGTACGGCAACGGCCAGATCACCTTTACGCGCCAACGGCTGATTACCGGAGATTCGCGCATCGTGGTCGACTTCCAGTTTTCCGATGAAAGCTTCCAGCGCAGCTACTTTGCCGCGCGGGGGAAGACTGCTCTCTTAAATGACAAACTGGAGGTTGCTACCACGTTTATCCGTGAGAGCGACGATCGTGATGACCCCATCACCCTCGACATCAACGAGGATCGGCTTTCGGCGCTGCAGGCGTCTGGTGATAGTCTTGCGGTTGTTCAGGGCTGGACTTTTGTCGGACCCGACAGCGGGAGTTATGTCCGTGATGCCGCCGGTATTTTCTCATTTGTCGGCGCCAGAAACGGGGATTTTCGTGTCATTTTCTCATTTTTTGGTCCGGGCCAGGGCGATTACCGCAACATTGGCCTGGGCAGGTTCGAGTTTGTGGGCGAGAATCTGGGGGACTACCGGCCGTTCATCATTCTGCCGCAAGCCCAGCAGCATGATGTGGTCGGCTTAAACCTGACTGCGCGCCCAACCGAGTTTTTTACAGTCAGGAGCGAACTGGCCTTCAGTCGATTTGACCGGAATCTTTACTCAGACATCGATGACGGAGACAACGGCGGTTCGGCGTATGATTTGAGTTTTGACCTATCACCTCAAAAGCTGAAGCTTGGCCAGGCTGCTTTGGGTACGATTAGGTTGTCAGGCAATCTGCGGCGCAAAACAGAGGATTTTCGGGACATCGACCGTACGACCGTGGCTGAGTTTGGCCGGCGCTGGAATATCACCGGCGCGACCAACACAGCTGAGGAGGACATCCTCGAATTGCAGGGCAACTATCAGCCCGTGCCTGGTTTATCGGTTCGGGGTGGGTTTGGACGGTTGACCAAATCGTCCCAGTTTGAGTCCCGCAGATGGGAGGGTCAGACACGCCTGGACAAGCCTAATCTCCCGAAAGTCGATTACTTCGTAGAGTTTATCGACCGCAAAGAAACCGGCAGCAACACCAGCGATTGGCTCAGACATCGCGGCCGGACCGACTACCAGGTAAAATGGCTTGCGCCTTTTTTTAAATATGAAGGGGAAATCCGGAAGGACTCCGAGAGCGACTCCAGCCGGGCTGGTTTTCGTTTTAATGCCTACACGGGGGGCCTGCGCCTCTCACCGTGGAAAAGAGTTCAGGCCACGGCCAGTTACAATATTCGCGACGACGACGATCGCGCAGCCGGGCGCTTCGATGACAAGTCAATCGCGCGAACTCAGTCGTACACCCTGGGCGTACAAAACTGGCACGCAATCACGGTTGCGGCTTCCTATACGCGGCGTAAACGTGAGTTTAACGATCCGGCTACTCAGGATACCAGAACCGATCTTGCGGATGTCCGGGTCAGCTACCGTCCACCGAGATCGGGCATCAGAGGCAACCTCAACTACCAGATTTCAAATACTCAGGTCGCGCGTCAGGAAGAGGTGTTCATCGAAGTCCCGGAAGGCGAAGGGAATTTCCGGTTCAACGAAGAGCTGCGGGAGTTTGAGCCCGATCCGTTCGGGACATTTGTCAGGAGACTTTTCTCAACCAAGGATTTTACTCCGGTCGTTGAGTTGCGCATGCGGACGGACCTGAGAATGTCGTTCAAGGATTTTTTTAAGAGAAAGAAGAGAAAGGGCTCGGAGAAAAAAACAACGCTGCAGAAGATTCTTTGGCCGGTGTCTACCGAGACGTTTTTTCGCATCGATGAACGCAGTACCGAAGAAGATGTGAAGAAAATCTATTTGCTCAATTTAGGCTCTTTTCAGCAGGACAGCACGACCATTTTCGGCAGCATCGAGCTCAGGCAGGATGTACATCTTTGGGAGAACAGCCGCAAAGCTTCTTTGAGATATCGTTTTCGCAACCGCAACGAACTGAACAATCAGTTCATCGGCGGCGGCCAGGACCGCGAGGTGCGCGAACAGAGCCTGCGTCTGATCAAGCAGATTTCAGGCCAGTTCAACATGGAACTGGAGGGCCAGCATTCGGAGGAGGATCGCATCTTCCAAGCGAGCGCCCGGGAGGATCGCAAGGTGCGCACAAATGAGGTGGAGCTGGATCTGGTGTATCGTCCGCAGCAACGCTGGGAGATTGGTTCGAAGGCGCGCCTGAGTCGTTCCAAAGATCTGGTGCCGCAGCCTAACACCAGGGCTAACTTGTTGGCATTTGCCCCGCGCGCCACCTACTCACTCAGCAAAAAAGGCCGGGTGCGCGGCGAGCTGGAATTTACCCATGTTGGTCTGGCGCCAAAAGGACAATTGATCCCCTTTGAGTTGACCGGTGGCAACCGGGCCGGTAACACCTGGCGCTGGAACCTGGGCTTTGACTATCGCGTGTCCCAGAATGTCCAGGCCACCATGACTTACTTTGGTCGCAGCGAACCGGACCGTCCGGATGTGCAGCACGTTGCGAAAGTAGAGGTCCGGGCGTTTTTCTAATTCCTGGAAATATCATTTGAGAGGAATCATTGACATGTTTGTTGTAGTGCGGCGGCCGGCGATGAAACTCGCCATCTGGGTCGCGCTCGCACATTCCTCGGTTTGGGCTATCAGTTCTGACCTGCCTGTTATGCACCGGCTGGAAATCAGAGGCAACACTGTTTTCAGCGAGGCACAGATCAAAAAATGGTTTGGCGTGCAGGAGGGGGAGCCTGTATCGCTGCAGAATATGAGGCCACAGTTGCTTAACCTGTTAACCGAATTAAACAAGCAGGGGTTCATCTTTGCCAGCATCGACTCCGTTACCTTTGCTTATAGCCCGGACTCCAGCCAAGTTGAGCTTTCGATAAAAGTAGAAGAGGGAGACCGGGCAAAATTTGCTAGCCTCCGGGTTACCGACAGTGCGCCGGAAGCAGGGGAGATCGCGAACGATTTTCGCAGTCAGGCCGGCAAACGATTTCGTTCCGGGATTCTTGAGGACGATATTGAGTTGATCATTCAACGACATGAGCAAAACGGTTACCCGTTTTGTCGGGTAACGGTGGCGGCTTTCGATTTGGAGCCGCTGCAGAATGGCGAGACCGGTTTGGCGGTTGGCCTGCGGGTCGAGCCCGGGCCGCAGGTCCGTATCGATGAAATCAGCGTGCGTGGTAGCGACCAGACCCGCGAGTTTGTGATTTTGCGCGAACTGCCCTTGCGGCTCGGTGATATTTATGACCAGCGCGAAATCGATCGAATTCAGTCAAAGCTTATGCGGCTCGGTTTCTTTAAATGGGTAAACCCGCCGGTGCTTGTGCAGCTTGACGATGGCAGGTATCGGCTCCTGATTGAATTGGCGGAAGGTAATCACAATCAGTTTGATGGTGTTTTGGGTTACAACCCTGCCAGTGCGAACCAGGGCAGTTTCATAACCGGTTTACTGGATGTCCGCTTTGGAAATCTGTTCGGTACAGCCCGCCAAATTGATGCGCATTGGGAGCGTCGCACGCAAGAGACCCAGGATCTGAGCCTGAAATACACTGAGCCTTGGCTGGCAGGCCGGCCCGTCAATCTGGGCCTGGGATTCGAACAGCTCATTCAGGACACGAGCTACGTCAACCGCCGGTTGGCGGTCGACCTGACTTTTCTTTTCAACGATAACTTATCTTTTGCATCGAGATTTAGCCGGAGCGATGTTTCACCGGATTCGCTGGGCGCTTTGCGTTTGGGGATACCGCCAAGCCGTTCCTTGACGTTCGGTTTGGGGGTCGCTTTCAACACAACCGATGATATTCTGAATCCACAGCATGGCGTCAAGTATGAGACTGCGGTTGAATGGACGAAGAAGACGCTTGAGGGTGAAGGGAGTTCAGCCACTGCAACACCTGCTGACCAGTCGTTTAACCAGCGCCGGCTCACAATTGATTTCGAGAATTATTTTCGCTTATTTAGATGGCAGGTTTTGGCGCTGGCGCTGCACGGTCGCGAAACCCGGAGCGCGGAAGAGGTGGTGCAGATTACGGAACAGTACCGTCTGGGTGGTACGCGCACGTTGCGCGGCTATCGCGAGGAGCAATTTCGCGGCTCGCGCATCGCCTGGGCGAATTTTGAGTATCGCTATTTGTTAGGCCCTAGGTCACGCATGTTTCTGTTTACGGATTTGGGCTATTTTTTCAGAGAAGAACAGCAGGTGGGTGGCGGCCTGCGGAGAATTGATGGCCTCAGGGTTGGTTATGGTTTTGGCTTGAGGTTTGATACCCGCCTGGGTTTTTTCGGCATCGACTACGGCCTTGGCGAAAATGATGGATTTTCGGAAGGAAAAATTCACATCCGGCTGATAAATGAGTTTTGAGTTTAGCGGATTATTGGCGCTGACGCGTCCCGTGAATGTGCTCCTGGGGGCCGCCAGCATAGCGGTCGGCGCCTGGCTGACGGCCGGCGTGCAGTGGTCCGCGGAGTTGGGCCTCGCCTGTTTGTCCGGTGCGCTGGTTATGGCCGGCGGCAATTGCATCAATGACTATTTTGACGCGGAAATTGATGCGGTTAACAAACCGTTCCGTCCTATCCCGGCGGGCCGGGTGAGCGCGGGTTACGCGGTTTCCTGGGCAAGTATTCTATTGGTTTTGGGCGTTTTTTTATCTATATTTTTGAATTGGACTGCGTTCGTGTTGGCATTGTCCGTCGCATTGGGCTTAGTCCTTTACGGCTGGCGTTTAAAACGTTCCTTTCTCCTTGGCAACCTCGCGGTAAGTTTGTTCTCAGCTATCGCTTTTGTCTACGGCGGTGTGGCAGTCGGCCGTTGGCAACTTACGTTTTTTCCCGCTTGTTTTGCTTTCTTGTTCCACCTGGGGAGAGAAATCATCAAAGACGTTGCGGATAGAGACGCCGACCGGGTGGCGGCGGCAAGGACTTTGCCCATCTTACATGGTCCCGAAAAGGCGCTGGTGCTGGCGAGTACTGTTTTTGCGGCATTGATTTGCCTGACTTTTGTGCCGTATGCGTTAGACGTTTACGGCAGATCCTACTTAGTCGTCGTAGTGACGGGGGTCGACTTGGTGCTGGTCGGTATCATCTATTTCCTGTTGAACGACCCGCCTGTGGCAACGCTGAATCGCGTCTCGACCATTCTAAAAATCGACATGCTGGTGGGGCTTTTCGCAATCTACCTGGGCAGCAAGAGTTAGAGGGGAGCGTATGAGCATCTTACACGTTCTGGGCCAGTTGGACAACATACTGTAGAAGCATGCGAGCACTAATCCAAAGGGTGAGCCAGGCTTCCGTCAGCATCGACGGCCAGATCACAGGTGAGATCGGGCAGGGACTGGTCATTCTACTGGGAGTCAGGACCGGCGATACCGAAGAAGATGTGAAGTTCCTGGCCGGGAAGTGCGCACATCTGCGCATCTTTGCTGACCAAAACGGCAAGTCAAACCTCTCCTGTTTGGATGTGCACGGAGACGTTCTGGTCGTTTCGCAATTCACCCTTTACGGCGACACGCGCAAGGGGCGGCGGCCAAGTTTCATCGAAGCGGCCGTCCCGGAGATATCGGAGCCGCTTTACGAAAGTTTCATTCGGCATACCCGCGATCTTGGACTTAAAGTAGAATCCGGCGTCTTTGGTGCGATGATGCAGGTAGAGCTGGTGAATGACGGACCGGTAACACTCATGCTTGAAAGTAAGTAGATGGAATTGAATTCTCTTTTGAACTTTGGTGACCGCAAGCTGGTTCTGGCTTCGACCTCGCCCCGGCGTGCAGACCTTATGGAATTGGTTGGATTTACCTTCGAAGTCATCGCCAGCAACGTCAACGAAGATCTCGAAGAGTTCATGATTCCCGAAAATCATGTGTTAGAACTTTCACAGAAGAAAGCTGCTAAGGTTGCCGAAACTGTTAGTGACAGTGTTATTGTCGGTGCTGATACGATCGTCGTTCTCGACAACAAGATCCTCGGTAAGCCTCGTAATATCACCCACGCAGAGAGCATGCTGGCCAGTCTGAGCGGAAAAACACACACGGTTATCACCGGATTCACGATTCTCGATTCGACAACCGGCTACAAGATGAGTGAGTATGAGAGAACTCATGTCACCTTCCGCACGCTTTCGGCGCAGGAAATTGCCCGTTATGTCGACATGGGCAGCGTTCTCGACAAGGCTGGTAGTTACGGTATCCAGGATCATGGTGCGCTCTTCGTCACCAGGGTGGACGGTTGTTTTTACAATGTCATGGGTTTTCCGCTCGCCAGGTTCTACGCGACGTTACGCTCCTTTTTGCCCAAGTCACAACCAACTGAATAATGGACTGATCAGGAATGTTTGAAACCACGGAAACTGTTGGAGAGAGGCTGCAAGCGGCGCGTTCCGCCCTGGGCAAGTCTCTCGAAGATTTGTACGAGGAAACCAGAATCAATGTCACTCATCTCGGGCTCATGGAGGAGAACCACTTTGACTTTTTGCCCGAGACTTATGTCAGGTCTTTTTTGAAAGTGTATGCCACCAGTCTCGGCCTGGATCCCGGAGAGGTGTTGGCTGCGTATAGCAACGAGACGGGGACTCCTGCGCCAGCTGCGGTTGAGGAGGCAGCAACCAGCGCCACTGTCCAACTTGTAAGCGCCAGTCCGGACACGCCCGCAACGGGGAGAGGGGATTTGGTCGAAGCGAAGGAGTCCGGCTCCTCCGGCACAACATCCTCCGCCGGTGCTCTTGAGTGGGCGCTCGGCTTTGGAGTCCTTCTGCTGTTGGTTGGTTTGGTGACCGGCTACATGCTCTACAAAGCAGAGATTGCCGCGCACGCTCCGCTAGCAGACGACGCTGCCGGCCTGACACCGGCCATGCTCATTCCCTTTGACGGGGAGCAGGGCATGTTCCAGGTTTCGCAGTGCATCACCCGAACGCAAAACTCGCTAGATCTTGCCTGAAACGATGACGGTTCCTGCCAGAAAGACACGCTTTATTCCGGAGGCGATCAACTCGGTCTACCTCCTTGCCGTTTGTGGTACGGGTATGAGTGCTCTGGCCGGCATGCTCAAGGAAAGTGGTTTCGAGGTTTCGGGTGTGGATGAGAATGTCTATCCTCCGATGAGTGACTTCTTGCAGGAGATTGGCGTCCCGGTGCACATCGGCTATGACCCATCTCACCTCGACTCCGACCTGGTGGTGATTGGCAACGCAATGTCGCGCGGCAACCCGGAAGTGGAGGCCGTGCTGGCGCGTGGCATTCCCTATGTTTCGTTGTCTTTCGCACTGCGCGAATTTTTTATCCGCGGCAAATACTCCTGTGTGGTCACCGGAACGCACGGCAAAACCACTACCAGTTCACTGCTTTCCTGGGTACTGGAAAGCGCCGGCAGGGATCCGGGCTTTTTCATCGGTGGCATTCCGGAGAATTTTGGCAGAGGTTACAAGGTTGGTGGCGGTGACCACTTCGTTTCCGAAGGCGACGAGTACGATACGGCATTTTTTGATAAAGCCTCAAAATTCTTGCATTATTTACCAAATCTGGTCATTTTAAACAATGTCGAATTTGACCATGCCGATATATTTTCGAATATTGAAGAAATCAAGACGAGTTTCCAGCGCCTCATCAAATTAATTCCCGGAAACGGCTACCTTGTGGCCTGCTGGGATGACCCTATCGTGAGAGAATTGAGCCGGACAGCTTTTTCGAATGTTGTGAGCTTCGGACTGACCGAAGATGCAGATTGGTACCCGCGCAATATCGTCTCTGACCCCGCCGGTACCCGTTTTGATGTTTTTAACAAATCAGGATCATACGGTAGTTTTATTTCCCCGTTATATGGTGAGCACATGGTGCTCAATACACTGGCAACCATCGCCTCTGCCCATACCCTGGGCCTGACGCTTTCCGAAATCCAGGCAGGAATTTCCAGCTTCAAAAATGTCAGGCGGCGTCTGCAGTTTACCGGTGACTTTGGTGACATTCTCATATTTGAGGATTTTGCGCATCATCCCACTGCCATTGCCGCGACCATAAGGGCGATGCGCGCACGTTTCCCCGAGCGCCGGATTTGGGCTGCATTTGAGCCACGCACGGCCACCAGCAAGCGAAGTATTCTGCAAGATGAACTCGTGGAAGCACTTGCGCTTGCTGACAATGTCATCCTTGCCCCACTGTATATGGAGCAAAAGGTGCCGGCAGCGGAGCGTATCGACCTGGACAGCGTTTGTGAGCGCGTCAGCAGTCAGAACCAGGGTTGCTGGGTTCTCCCCACCAACGCGGAGATGGTAACCTTTCTGCAGTCACATCTGCAGGCGCAAGATCTTGTCCTGTTTATGAGCAACGGGGACTTCAACCAGATACCTGCCAAATTAGCAACTGTACTAACATAGAGAAGATGCATATGGACCATGAGAAGAAAAGAACTGATTCCCGTAGACGCACCGGCGGAAAACCGCAGCAGAGCAACAGAAATATGCGTGACATGTTAAACAAACTGGAAAGAAAACTAAGCGACTCGATCGTCCCGGAGTCGTTGACCGACCTCAACTCTTTTGAGCGTAAATTGGTGCACCGGCACTTCGATCACAACGCACTTTACGAGACCAGAACCTACCGCAACGGTGATAGCTACACCCTGCACGTCTACCCGGTCGGCAACATCGAAAGTTTTGCACAGGAGAAGGCTGAGGAATCCAGGACCACCGGCGAGCCTGTTGATTTGCCGGCAATGGGTAGCTATGAACGCTACCTGGTACACAATATTCTCAAGGATGTGAACGGTATTGAGACTTTGAGCCATGGCGAAGGGCGAGACCGCCACATCCAAATCATCTCGAAGAAGTTCGGGCGGGGGCTCCGTAAGATAGCAAAGAAGATTAGGTTGATGTAAGTTTACTGCGGTTCATTCAGCCAGACAGGATTGGTGAGGCACCTAAAGGTCTCACCAGTCGTGGCTGAATAAAGTTCTGCCCGGACATAAAGTGGGTCGGTGCAGTTAGTTAGTTCCCTTTCGATTTCATGTGTGAAGGTCTCAGCCGAAAAGACCTTCTCCATCTCAACAACTTCCTCTTTATCTCTTAGATTCCCGACCAGCAACCTGAGGCGATCGAGCTCTCCGAATTCTTCCGTGGACAAGCACTTAAGTTCTACCACGCAGCGTTCGCCGAATACCCCGGCTCCCGGTAACATCCTCCGTCCGTTACTGTCTTTGATCGTCAAGTCAATGAAGGGTCCGTCCGTTACCACCATCTTGCCCGCCCGAATTGCCCGCAGCAGCACGTCCGTTGAAAACGGTTCATCGAGATAGACAGCCGTCCTGACTTTGCCAAAAATGTGCTCGTTGCCTTCACGCATGGTCCAGAAGGGAAATCCTATTTGGCGAAAGCGATTAAAATTGCCGTGGGCATCATTGCCCGCGGTGAGGAAGAGTCGCTTCCCTTGCAGCAATAGATTTACCCAGGTTGCCTGGCCGTCCGCCAGGCTTTTGTCCGTGCCGTTCCATACTTGCAGGCCGTGCAAGCGCGGATTCTCAAAGTCGGGAGCCTCCCACTGTCCCCGTCGGATCAGCAGCCTTTCGAGCAGCGGGGGCCGGACCGTCGGGTGCGCCGCAAACGTGGCGGAGTTCGAGTTGCTTCTTTCGAGGACGTCCTGAATTGAACAGCTCGGGCTGGTGCGGAACCAGCGCTCAGCGCCGTCGCCGTCCCCGGGAAAGTATTCCGGATTGTTGAGTACGAGAAAATGAACATTCCGGTTTTTGTGATTTCCCACGGATACTTCTTCGCCGGGCACAATCAAGAAATTGGTGTTCTGACGATTCAGTTCGAGAGCTTCCTGCCAGAGCGATTTCCATTTCCCCAATTCCGGATCGTTCGTCAGGAAGTCATCGGCCTCATCGTCCAGGTCGTAAGAGTGATCGGTGACACAGCAGAAGCTCAGCCCCATACTGGCGGCCAGCTCGCGCGTCACCGGTAGCGGGGCTCCAAATTCCACCTGGTCGCTGGTATAGCTGCTGTGGCAGTGAAACTCTCCGAAATGCCAGCCTGCGGTTTTGGGAAGAGGATCGCCCGCCACATAAACTTCCAGCGGGTCGTGGCTGGTGCCGACGTAGTTGTCGTTCCTGATTTTACGGGTTTTACCGTTGACGGTAAAGCGCAGCGTCACATCGATTTGCAGCTTCCCGGAACATGTCGTTGGCACCTCTATTTCGTGTAGCCGGTGCCACATGGGAAGTGCGACCCGTTCGTCTTTGAGATCAACTTTTTTGATAGACTCACCACCCGGCCAGGTCAGGACAAACTGTATCTCATGCAGGAAGATAGGGTAAAGGTGCGCGTCCTTGATCAAAACAACCACAGGCACGGGGAGCCCGGGCTCAACCCGGTGTGGTGCATCCGCGATTATTTCGGGTTCCGGGATTTTTAGCCGACTGAAAATCCCCGGGAGGCAATAGTGGATTTCCGCGTACAGCACCATAAGCAGAAGCAGCCCCTCCGGCAGTGCCATGTCAGGTACTTGAAGATACAAGACTTACCTCGATCCGGACATGTGTTTGAGCTTAAAATTGAGTTGCCAACTGTACGAAATGTCTTTCCATTTTACGGTTGTCGGGAAGAGGAGAACCGGCGCAAAAACAGCTGTGTAGAAAAAATAAAACGCCTCCCAGACGGGAAAGTACAGCAGCAGATCTCTTCTCCGTATCTGTCCCGCCGTTCTGCGCAGCAGGAAGAAGTCTGCTGCCAGGATCGCCAGCAATGCCGGCAGACCGGCCGCCGGCTGAAAGATGCAGTAGAGCGGAATCAGCAGGTGGGCCGCACAGGCGACCAGCATCAGGAATTTGCCGTAGCTGCCGACTTCCTTGCCTCCGGCCGACCATCTCTTCCTTTGCTCAAAGAAGGCCGGAAAAGTCGACATGGGCTTGCTGACCACCAGCATCTCAGGGTCGATTGGGTAGCGCACTTGCCAGCTTGTGTCCCTGACCAGCGCTTTCATGAGAGCAAAATCTTCGATAATGGTAAATCCCATTTTGCGATAACCACCTACTTCCCAATAAGCTTCCTTGCGAAATGAGAAGTTGTTGCCGAGCACGCTGAGCGGCACACCGAATCCCATTGCGCCTGTCCCGATCGAGAGCAGGAACTTCCAGTCCAACGACTGGATTTTTTGAAACAGTCCCGCGCCGTCACCAGGTTCGTCAAGCAGCGTGAAACCGCCGACCAGGCCGACTTTTGCAGAGTGGTATTTTACGTGCGCCCTGGCCCATCCCGCCGGTACTTTGCAATCACCGTCCGTCACCAGAATGAGCTCTCCCGCGCTGGTCGGAATTGCCTGCGCAATGGCGTTGGCTTTACCGGACAACCCCGGAATCCCCCGAATGACATGGAAGGTGCGGATCAGGGGTGATGCTTTCGCGTAGATCTCGATGAGCTCGCCGGTCGTATCGGTCGAGCGATCATTGATCAGGATGATCTCTATGAGCGCTTTTGGATAGTCAAGGGCGAGCAGGGATTTGACGCATTCATCGAGGTACGCTTCTTCATTGCGCAGCGCCACCAGCACGGATACTTTCGGCAGGGTTTTTCGGGTTCCGTAGCGCAGTCTGTAGGTTCCCAGGTGGACAAGCGTTGACTGTACAACGTAAAGTGCAGTCACGAAAATCAGAATTATTGTGAGAGTTTCCATATAGTCTCGCCAGTCCGGCGTTGTTTACTCCTTTTGTCGGTTTCCCTTCCGGTTGTGTGCATTTACTGCATAGGTGCGTGCAGTGATCTCATCGTCATTCGACCTGAGCCTCCAATAGGCCGTCCGTTCCGCGCAGTAGCTTGACAACTCCTGATCTATGCGAACGACCTTTCCAGTTAAAGCTGACGAGTTGACCTGCCAGTCCGGCCGCCGTTATGTAAAACGGATGCAGGGCCGCACTCGCAAGAAACAGTTTCGAGCTTACCTCGGTTGCAAAGACCGTGGCTCCCTTCCTGAGAAAAATGAACTCGCCCAATGCTTTCAGGCCGAAGGCGGCTGCGATTGTAGCCAGCGCCAGCGGACTGGCAAATGCTGCAACAAAACCGGCCACCAGGAAGAGATTGAGAAAGTAGGTGGCGAGCAAGGCCGCTCGTACCGGCGCGCTGTAGTACAAACCCTTCGATGCGTACCTGATTCGTTGCTGCACAAATTCCCGAAAGTTCTGAGGGGGTTGAGTCGGTACACAGGATTCTTGCTCGGATGCAAATCGAATTTCCCAGTTTGTCTCCTCTCTGACCCGCTGCAGAAACAAATCATCATCTCCAGAGGCGAGACCAGCGGCGGACCCGAATCCCAGGGTCTCATAGACTTTCCTGCGGTAGGCCAGGTTGCCACCAGAGCAGCTCACCGGATAGCCGAGATTCGCGGTTGCGGCAGCGACGCAAGCCATGGCAAAATAGTCGAGATGTAGAACGCGTTGAAAAAAAGAGGCACGTCCCTGCGGCAATTGATAGGGATTGTAGCCTGCAACCATGCCCACGGCCGGGTCAAAATAGGTTACGATTTTGGCAACCCACCTGCGGCCGGGCCGGCAGTCCGCATCCGTCGTCATGATTATGCTGCCTTGGGCTCCGGCAATACCTTTGTCGATGGCGTTCTTTTTTCCCGAGATGTTTGCGGGGCAATCGCGGATTTGTATGAGTTTTACCTGCGACTGCTCTTTCTGCAATTTCAAGATAGCGGCGGCAGTGCCATCCGTAGACCGGTCGTCCACCGCGATGATCTCGAGCAGCTCCTGTGGATAGTCCTGCGCCAGCAAATGCTGCAGGCAGGTCGCGATGTTCTTTTCTTCGTTGCGGGCGGCAACGATAATCGTGACCGAATGGCGATCGGCATTCGTGCCACTCGCTGTCCTGTCCAGACCCCGCCGGGCGAAGAGCAGGCCTGCCGCATAAGTACACGCCAAAATCAGACCGATTGTCATGAATAGCATCATCTCATCACCAGCCCAGTTTTTTAAAGCTAAATCCGAGTTCAACCAGTTGCGGCAATGATGACTGTAACGCTGCTACTGTTTTGTCGCTATTTGAATGCCCGTCATGCAACAGCAGGATCTTGCCTGGGCCACAGATTTTTCGGAAACGGGATGAAATGGTTTTTGCCGTAGTGCTTGCTTTGAAGTCCTGCACCGAGTCGTTCCACAGGACCATTTCATGCTTGGTCTTTTTCAGGGCCCGCAACAAACCCGGTCCGAATTGTCCGTACGGTGGCCTGAACAGCGTCGGTTTTTCACCGGTTATGCCGGTAAGGATTTCGTCCGTGCGCGTGATTTCATCTAGGAGAAACGCACTACGCCGGACCACCATTCTCTGGTGGGAGAAGGAGTGGTTGCCCACCGTGTGTCCTTCAGCAAAGATTCTGGCAACGAGCTGCGGGGATTGGGTCGCTTTTTCTCCAACAACAAAGAAGGAAGCCTTGGCAGCCAGCCGCGCGAGCAGGTCCAGGATCCGGGGCGTGAAATTTTCGTCCGGACCATCATCGAAAGTCAGATAGACGCCGTCACTCTGGCCACGCCACTTGATTGGGGCCAATGCTTTCATCGCTTTTTCCTGGCTTTAAGAAGGATCGGTAAGCCCAGTAAGGCCGGCCCGACGACATTGATTAAGAACAGCAACGAGGCGGCATTGAAGGCCGCGCCCGCCGGATAGGCGAGTTTACCAAAGTAATAAACCGCCGCGCCTTCACGTATGCCTAGGTCCGCAAAGGCAAATGGAAGAAGTGTTTTGACCAGGAAAACGCTTGCCACGGCCTGCGCATTTTCCAGAAACAGTAAATGGCCGAACGCGCGGATCAGAAACATGAACTGGGCGGCAAAGACGGCATAAAATCCAAAAGACAGCAATATGACGAGACCTGCCGACCGCAACTCCAGTGTGTTGAGCCGGACCATGCCGGCCAGCCGTGCGCGTGTTCTCTTTGAAAAAAACATCATCAAGATGGTGCCGGCCGTCAGGCAAAGCACGGTAGCGGCAGCGAGCGCCAGAGGTCGCGACAGCACAACTGCATCGAGGGTAAGCAGGCCGATCAGTCCCATCGTGACTGTAACCAGCAGATTGCTGATTTTATCGAGTGCCACCAAACGTAGTGCGCGCATTTGGCTGATCTCCTGGATGAATAAGGCGCGCCCGATTTCCCCCAGTCTTCCCGGCGTGACGAATCCGAGCGGGAATCCCACGACCAATGACCGATAGGCCGCCCGAACGCTGATGGCAGGATTTGCCAATCGAAGAATATACAACCACTTGACCATCTGTAGCAAGACATTGGGCAGCAGGAGGGCTGCGGCCATAAGCACATGGAAGCGCCCGGCAGCAGTAAAAGACTGCAGGATGGCCTTTGGGTCCGTACTGCGGATGACGAACATCAGGGCCAAAGCCGCCACCGCGACCCTGGCATAAAAGAGCAATTTTGCTCTAGCGGTAGAGCTTAAGCCCTTGCGAGCAATTGCTGCAGATGTCGATGGCATTTCGGTTGCGGAGCATTTTATTTCTGAAATCTGAGTAGCCACGAGAGTACCAGGTTAGGTTGAATGTTTGCTCCTGGGCTACGCCCATTTTGTGAGCGCCGTTTTTGTCAAAGCAGCACGGCACGATGGTGCCGTCCCAGTTGACCAGGGAACTGGTCCAGGGCCGCGCACACGGACCGGAAGCTGAACGCCGGGGCGCAAGGCCGTCATCAGCAAGCCGGTAGCGAGTCAATGCCGGATCCTCCGGCAGCCAGTCCCGAGCCTCCTGCTCGGTTTCCACTTGCAGTGTTTTTACCAGCAATCGCTCGACGCCCATCCGCGCCGCCAGGAGCCGCATCTCATGCAACTCGTGTTCGTTCTGCTTCATGACCAGAAACTGCAGGTAAATGTAGGGGGTTTTGCTGCCGGCGTTTTTCCGTGCTTCGACCAGGTTCAGTACACCCTCCTTGACTTTGTCCAGGCTGCCGTGCATCCGGTATTTTTCGTAGCTTGCCTGGTGTGCACCGTCCACTGAAATGATAATGGAATCCAGTCCGGACGCCACCGTTTTTTCGGCTGCCTGCCGGTCAAGATAGTGGCCGTTGGTGCTGGTGGCGACACAGATTCGATATTTCTTGGCAAGCGCGATGAAGTTCAGGGAATCAGCGTTGAGATAGGGTTCGCCCTGGTGGTAGAGCAGCAGATAGAGCAGATGGTGCTGCGTTTCCTGCAACACCGTGCGGAAGGTTTCGAGATCCATCAAACCGGCCTTGCGGGTCATGGTGCCATTGCCGGTGACACAGAGCGGACACTTGAGGTTGCAAATGTTGGTCGGTTCGACGGTTAGGATAAAAGGCCTGCCCCAGACCCGGGTTTTTCCGGTCAGGGCGGAGAGGCCAAACGAGGCAATGGCCTTGCCGGCATTGAGGATTCTCCCGGGCGTCAGGGCCCGTATGATCTGACTAACGGGTATTTCTTGCATCGCCGGGGAATCGTAGAGTTTCGGGTGTGTGGGTCGGCGCCGCGCGACCGGGAGCCGGTGCGGGCGGAGATGCACTACTGTCTTGTTTCGTCGCCACAAGATACCAGGTCGGGTTAACTACGTGATTGAAAATCCCGGGACGGTCGTTCACCACTGCGGCGACTAGCTTTTGCAGCCGCAGCTTGCTCAGATATTTTACTATCCTGAGATGCAGGTCGCTGTTGACAACCGAAGTGGGTCTGCGAAACAGCTCCTGCACGATGGTCAAATTAATCATCCTGATGGTGAAGTTGTGCTTCCTGAAAAGAGCGCGCAGCCGCCACAATGAAAGCAGAACGCCGAAATCCTCCCGGATCGCTCGTTCGCGCCGTGTGAGTTTCGTTATGAAAAACTCTACCGCAGGCCGCGACAGGCACGCGACAATTGGCAGGTTCCAGTGCGGGTCAGAGACGAGAGTCAACGGCGACCAGCGGTTCGGAGTTGAAACGTAGAGCTTACCGCCGGGTTTGAGGACGCGCCGTACTTCGCGCAGTGCCCGCTTCGGACTCTGCAAGTGCTCCAGGACGTCCTGCAGGATGACCCAATCGAAGGCCTCATCCGCGAAGTCGAGAGTGGCAGCATCTCCGGTACGAACCTCAACCTGCAGGCCGGCAGCTTGCGTGACCTGCCGTAGGCGCCGCACTTTATCGGGATTTGGATCAACTGCCGTTACGCCGGCGCCGCTCTGGGCCAGGGCGATGGTTGTCCCGCCCGCGCCGCACCCGAGGTCCAGGATTTCCAATTGTGACAGCCGGCCGTGTGACGCAACTATTTTGGCGACCATCCTGCCCCGGCTTTGCGCGAACCGGGCATAGTTTGCCCAAAGCCGGTAATTCGGGTGGGTCCTGGCCGGCAGCAAAGCTGTTGTGGAGGCTGGCTTGGAGTCCGCTACTGTTTCCATTCAATCTTTCCGAAAAAGCCAAACGGGGCTACAAAAGTTTGCGTGATAATAAAGAAAATCTCCCAGACAGGAAAGAGAAAAAGCAGGGACCTCTTTTCAAGGGTCGCCGCCATGAGCCATAAGGCGAGCCAGTCGAGGGAGAGCTTCAGTACCAGGACTGCGGTCGCGGGCACGAGATAAGGTTTATAGAAAAGCCCGGACAGGAAGAAAGCGACGATAACCAAGTTTGCCAGATTGTGCAAGCCATACCCTGCCTGCACGACCGGGGAGTAGTAGCGGGCTGCCGAAATGTGACGCCGTTTTTGCCGGAAAAATTCTCTCCAGGTTTTCGGGGCCAAGCTTTCCACCCTTGCCTGGGTCTCCGTACAAGATGTAACCGTCCAGCTCGTTTGTTTGCGAACTAGGTGCAGAAAGAGATCGTCGTCTCCGGAAACAATGTGGTTGATCTCCGCGAAGCCCCTGACTTGTTCCCAGACGGTTTTTCGGTAAGCCAGGTTGCGCCCGGTGCAGGTGACAGCAACATTCCAGGCGCAGGAACCGGATGCGACCAGCGCGCTGGCAAAACTATCGAGAGAAAGGAGTTTGCTCAAGAATGTACCGTTCGCGTTTAGCGGAGCAAGCCCTACCACCAGTCCGACCCCGGGCCTGAACATCCGGACGGTGGTGGCAAGCCAGTCAGGGCGTGGTACGCAGTCGGCGTCTGTACAGAAGATCAATTCACCCGAAGCTTGCTCTATCGCCCGGCTCAGGGCGTATTTTTTGGGACTGACGCCGGCCGGGGTTTTCTTTATGTTCAGAATTTTGATACCGTGCTTTTGGTTGAAACGACTGAGAATATCAGCCGTTGTATCGGTGGAACGGTCGTTTGCCACCACGATTTCAGTCAGCTCTTTTGGGTAGGCCTGTTCGGACAAAGCGGTCAGGCACGGTGCGATAGTTTTGGACTCGTTGCGTGCTGCGACCACCACCGATACGCGCGGCAGTCTATCGTTTTCACCACCGCGCGACCTCAAGAGTCCTGTGATGAGAAAAAGCAGCACCGCGCTGTAAACAACAATCGAAACAATTGCGATGAATATCATGGGCCGGTCGGATGAATTCTGACAGGAAGCAATGGTTTAACCCCGAAGGTTTCTAAGATATCAAGAATAATTGTGCTGTGCAACGAACCCGTGACCTAAAAACAAATTGACTCTTTGTTGCAGGATTCGTTATTTCAAGCTTTGAAAAACATACCTTTCGTTGTTTACACGGGGAACTCATGGCCGAGATCTCACTCGCCCTAGGAAGAACTTCACATACAATTAGTCTGCCTGCCGGCAATATCCTGGCCGAGCTGAAGCCGGCTCCGGTTAAGACCGGCATCTCGCCGGAACAGTTGATTCGCCGGGCACTATCCGAGGCCGTCGCCAAAGACGGGACGCCCGCGATACGGAAAGAGCCTACCACAATTTTGATTCCGGACAAAACACGCAACTGCCGGGCGGATCTTATTTTGCCGATTCTTCTGCAATATCTTAATGATCTTGGCGTGTGCGATGCGCAAATCCAGCTTTTGATCGCTAACGGCTCCCACGTTTCAAATGACCCGGACGAGGTAAGACAGATCGTCGGCCGTCAGATTGTCGAAAGAGTCAAGATTCATCAACACGACAGCCGCAACGATGCCGAACTGGAGTTTGTGGCTGAGACCAGCCGGGGTGTTCCGGTCTACTTAAACCAACTGGTGACCGGCGCCGCCCAGCTAATTGTCACCGGCACGGTTGTCCATCATTACTTTGCCGGATTCGGCGGCGGCCTCAAGCTGATCAATCCCGGCTGCGCCGGCTATGAAACCATCACCAAAAACCATGCCCTGACTATCAGCAAAGCCCACAACGGCATTCATCCCGGCTGCAAGATCGGAGAGATTGCGGGGAATCCGGTGCAGGATGACCTGCGGGAGTCGATACAGTCCCTGCTGCCCTTGTTTCTGGTAGAAACAGTCCTGGATAGTGGCGGCGATGTGGCCGGTGCCTTTGCCGGCGAACTGTTCGATACGCACCGCACTGCTTGCAAATTTGTAGATTCCATGTACAAGATTGAAATTGCCGAACGTGCGGACTTGGTCGTTGCCAGTTGTGGCGGCTATCCCAAAGACATCAATTTGATTCAGGCACACAAAACCTTGCACAATGCATACCAGGCTGTGAAAGAAAACGGTGTCCTTTTGATTCTGGCTGAGTGCAGTCAGGGGATTGGCTCTGCTACCTTGCTCGACTGGTTCGGTTTTGAGAATGAAGAGGCAATGGTTGCCGAACTAGCAGAGCGTTTCACGCTGAACGGCACTACGGCCCTGGCGCTGCGTAGCAAGGCCCGTCAGGTCAGGATTATCCTGGTCTCGAAATTGGAGTCCTCGCTCGCAAAAAAAATGAAAATGGTGCCGGCTGCCAGCGTTGCAGAAGGTTGGCAAATGGCCCGGGCAGGTCTGGCCGACGACTTTACGTGTTACATCATTCCAAACGGCTCGTTGACATTGCCGGTCAGCGTTGACTAGTACAAAAACCTGAGCAGGGAACAGCAGAATGAATTGTCAGGAAAGACTAGGAACTACTCTTATCAGCCTGGGACCAAATCTCAGGGTTATTTGTTTATGTTTGGTGGGAATCTGGCTTTTGGAAGGGTGTACCGGCGGAATCAAGCCGAACCCGAAGTTCAGACCGACCAGGCCGGACGTTCGTCAGCCAAAGCCGGGCGCGGCCCCAAGCGTGCCGGAGGGGGCTCGTAAAAAGACTGCCTCAGGCGACGTTTCCCGGCGGAGTTCGTTTGCGATCTCGATTCTGGATCAGGTTGATCGTTATTTGGATGTACCCTATCTTTGGGGTGGAACCACCGCCAAAGGTATGGACTGTTCTGGTTTGGTCGGAACGGTTTACAGGAAAGCCGTCAACTTCGACTTGCCGCGCCGCGCGCGTGACATGTTCAGGTCGGGAACACCCATTGCACCGGAAGATTTGGAATTTGGCGATCTGGTATTCTTTGAGACCCAGGGTTCAAGGGTTGTGTCCCATGTTGGGATCTATCTTGGCGACCGCACGTTTGTTCACGCAAGCACGAAGAAGGGCGTGAGCATTGCGGAGTTAGATTCGGATTATTACCGGAGAAGGTTTCTGGGAGCACGCCGGGTTTATAGGGTGAATTAGTCCGGGCACACCCACAGCTTCCGGTCGGGTCTGCACGTGATTCACTGTTGGTAATTCAAGTGCACCTCGTTCACAGCAGTTTTGCGATAACGTATAGCATCAGAAATGACACACGAAAATAAAGAACAGAAAGCAGCCAGGCACACCGGTGAACCGGCCCGGCTCAGAAAAGGAACTGCGCTAGAGCTGCAAATCGAATCTCTGGCATTTGGTGGCCGTGGCCTGGCCAAGGTGGATGGCATGGCGGTGTTCGTGGACGGCGCTGTGCCGGGGCAGACCGTTCGTGCCCGAATCTCCCGCACACGGAAGGCGTACGCGGAAGCCAGAACACTCGAGGTCGTAAAGCACTCAAACGAAGAAGTAGAGCCGCGCTGCAAGCATTTCGGCGAATGTGGCGGTTGCCGTTTGCAGAACTTGTCCTATGATGCACAGCTCCGCCACAAACAGTCCCAGGTGCGCGAAAGCCTGGAGCATCTCGGTGGTTTTCGCGACCAGCAGGTTCTGCCTACCATTGCCTCTCCCGAGCAGTTTTACTATCGTAACAAAATGGAATACTCTTTCGGTCGGCTGCGCTGGATTTCGGCCGCGGAATTACAGAGTGAAGAGCTGGTCAAGCCACGCGACTTTGCTCTGGGATTGCACATCCGGGGCAGGTATGACAAGATCCTGGATCTGGATGAGTGTTTCCTGCAATCCGCCACGAGTATGGAGATTCTGGCGTGTGTGCGCTCTGTTGTCTCGCAAAGCAATCTTAAGCCGTACAGCACCAGCGATCACCGGGGGTTCTGGCGTCACTTGATGGTACGTGAGGGGAAAAACACGGGCGAACTGCTGCTCAACATTGTCACAGCAGAGGCGAAGGGTGGCTCCAGGGCGGTTGCGAGCCTGTCGGAACGGCTCGTGAGTGATTTTCCTGGCATCACCTCCGTGGTCCACAACATCAATCGGGGCAAAGCGGACACGGCCATCGGTGAGGAAGAGCGCGTTCTGCACGGCCCGGGTTTTATCAAGGACAGGATCGGTGACAGGATTTACCGGATTTCGGCAAATTCATTTTTTCAAACAAACACAAAAGGCGCTGAGCGGCTCTATGAGGAAGTTGCGCGGCTTTGCGCTCCCGAGAGCGAGCAGGTAGTGTTTGACCTTTACTCCGGCGCCGGAACCATTTCGCTCTATCTGGCCGATAAAGTCCGAAAAGTAGTCGGGTTTGAACTGGTGGAGTCAGCCGTTGCCGATGCACAGGCCAATTGCCACCTGAACGAGGTCGGAAATGTGGATTTCGTAGCCGGAGATCTGAAAGAATCTTTAACCCTGCAAGCCACCACGTCCGCGGAGTCCGTAGATGCGATGGTGATCGATCCGCCGAGGGCGGGGATGCACCCGGACGTGGTCAACACGGTCGTCGACTTAGCGCCGGCCAGGATCGTCTACGTTTCATGCAATCCTGCCACATTCGCCCGGGATGCGAAGATCCTGTGTCAAGCAGAGTATGAGCTGGTCGAAGTGCAACCCGTTGATATGTTTCCGATGACGCCTCATATAGAAACGGTCAGCCTGCTTCTTCGCAAGGGTGGATGAGCGCAGCATCGCTCGAAATGTGTTGACAATCGGAGTTATCTTTACTTAATTCTCAGGTAGTTGCTACGGGTAATTCTTTGTTTCACCAACCATAAGGAGTTGCACATCATTTAAAGCTCAAGTCTATCCAGTGATGATCTGGTCTTGGTTTTGGGATTGACTTTATAGCCGGCACCGGCTATATTGTTGGCGACCCGAACAGTTTACTTCAAACTGACGCGAAAGGAGAGTGTGAAAATGAAGACTAAACTGTTCATTGCCGCTTTATCAGTGTTCATGTATCTGTTGCTGCTCGTGGGCTTTACAGTCGCGGACAGCGAACATTTCATCCCTCAGGCACTGGCATCCCTTGGATTGACAAACAGCTCCGAAACTGCAACTTTGACTTCAGCACAGGTGTATGCAAGCGTCTCCGAGACTCGGATTTACGGAAATTTTATGGATCCTGTCCCGGAGCCAAAACGGCCGACATTTATGGACCCCGTACCGGAGCCGAAACGCCCGACCTTCATGGATCCGGTACCCGAGCCGAAACGACCGACTTTCATGGATCCAGTGCCGGAGCCAAAACGCCCCACATTAATGCCGGAGTAGGGCGAGTCTTAGAATTAGCAACCGGGCCGTCCTCTTTTAGAATTTTTATTTAACCGCTGTTCGGGTCACATGCTTTTTAGCAATTTCAAAATACACTTCAAGATTGCCAACTGGTGGCTTGGCTTTGGGCTTTTGTTGGTTATTCTTGCCTGCTTGCCGCACCAGGCAATGCCATGGAAATCTTGGTTCAACTGTTCATTGTTCTTTCTTGTCTTTCTGCAATGTGTTTTCATAGCTCTGCGCGAGCAGAGAAACAAAGCGATCTTTATCAATATTGCGGCCTATTCCCTTGTCAGTAGTCTGAGCTTTCTGAATCTGGTGGTGGGGAAGGGCTACCTGTTTGGTGACGATGCTATGGCGTTTACCGTTTTCCAGTACCGCAAGGCCCTGGTCACGTTCCTGCTCGTGCTCGCCGTGACGTACATCTTTGTGCGCTTTTTTTTCGAAAAGCTCAGCACGCGAAATTGTTATCTGGTCAGCGCTGCCATCGTGCTGCCGTTTTGGGTTTACTACTTTTTCCCCTTTTTGGTTGATGCGGAATATTTATGGCATCAATCAGACAATAGTCCGCTCTACAAAGCTGTCCTTGCTTTAACCTCATTATCCTTCCTGATGGTTTGGCTCTATGGCGTGTTTCTTTATAAGAATGAGCGGTCTCTTGGAGAGCATATCAACACGCTGATGGTGTGCTTCTTTTTTCTTATCCTGATGGATCTAATCGAGAGCGTTGGCCTGATTTATGACATAAGGCTGTTTGAGCAGAGCCAGTATCTTTTGATGGGCATACATGCGCTTTTTCTTTTCACGCTAGCATATAGATTAAGCCACGTCTACTCGACATTCGGCCAATTCTACGACCGGATTATGGTTTCAGGGAATGATCTGGGCGTGCCCATAAAGCGCAGGAAGAACCCCTATGCGGTCTCGTTCCTCAATTTAGTGGAGGGACATTGGGGCCGCTGGAAGAATCCGCTGGCATTTCTAACGCTGCTTATCCTCTTTGGTCTTAACTACTTCAAAGTTGCTTTATTTCTGCAAATCAATCTAGCTGCACTGTGGTTTGGCGTCACCGTTCTGTTTGTTTATCTTTCGGCTCTATATCGCAAACGCACCATGAATGGTGATCTATTGGCGTTGAAGCGTGTACAAGGGGGGTTGTTCTAAAATAAGTTCGCATACCGGTGAAAATCAATTAGCACCGTTCGTCGGTAACTGTGGTGCAGCGAAAAAGCTGTATCGCGCCATCAGGAGGCTTGCCAAAGGTGACGAGCACATCCTGATTACCGGGGATTTTGGCAGTGGCAAAACCTACTCAGCCAGATGCCTGCATGCGTTTGGCCCTCGCGACAAATACCCGTTCGCCGTCCTGAATTGTGCGGCGCTCGGATACACGCTAGACAAAGGAGATGTCGTTGGTCGAACACAGGGCGACGGGTCGCCTGCCACGGATGGTTTGTTACAGCGTGTGGGTGAAGGTGTTCTTTTCCTGGACCACTTTACGGATCTGGCGCCGGAATACCAGTTGCTGTTTGCCACCATCTTACAGCGTGGCAAGTACAAGCAAATCGGAGGAGCGACAGATCTCCCGTTCAAAGCACGGGTGATTGCGTCTGCCAACAGCAGTATCCTGAGAGTGGTTCGGTCGGGAGAATTCAACGGAGAGCTGTTCTCTCTTTTTGAGTATAGTCTTGTACAGCCAACCCTAAAAGAGCGACGACAAGATATCCCCGAGCTCCTTCTGCTTTTCCTGAAAGAATACTGTGAGGAAAACCAACTTGAGGTCCCGGCAGTCCCTGCGGAGATCTTTGAACCGCTCCTCGAGTACGAATGGCACGGCAACATAAAGGAGCTCAAGAACTGTGTTGCCAACCTGGTAGTGATGTCTCGTAACGGCCAGCTCTACCAGGACCATCTACCGTTTGAAGTAAAGAGAAACCCCCTGGACTTCTTAGAGATAGCTAATCTGAATGGTGCAATTTCGGATGTGGAAGTGTTTCTTATCCGCAAGGCACTACGAAAGTATGCGGGCAATCAGGTGAAGGCCGCGCGTCAACTGGGCATTCCTGAGGCGACCTTGCGATTTAAGATCAAGAAGTACGCCATTGTGAGAGAGTAAATCCAAACTTAGCCTCTGTCCACGTATCGGCGCTCCCCCTTTGTTTCCCGCATCGCAGCTTCCCACCCGATCAGCGCTCTTTTTCGTGCCGTACCTCCGGAATAGCCGCCTGACTCCCCCATTTTCTTGATGACGCGGTGACATGGGATGAGAAAAGGCACCGGATTCTTACCCAATGCGTTTGCGACTGCCCGCACGGCCTTCGGCTTTCCTATGTACGTTGCAATGTCGTCGTAAGCGACCAGATGTGCATAAGGGATATGAAGCAGGGCTTCCCACACTTTGAGCTGGAAATTGGTGCCCCGCAAGTGCAGGTGAAACGGAGCGGATTGACCACCGGCTTTGGCTTGAAATATTTCTTCGACCAGCAAGGCTGTTTTGCCACTACTCTTTGAAAAATCAGCCGCGGTCCATTTTTGTTGCAATGCCTCCAGGGCCGCGGTCCGCTGGCTATTCTTGACGAACTCAAGGGCGCAAATGCCCCTGCGGGTGAGCGCCAGAAGGCATTCCCCAAAAGGAGTCGGGTGAAAACCGTACTCGATGGTGACTTCATCTCCGCCGCTCTTGTATTCACCCGGAGTCACTGCCTCACAGTTCACCAGCAGATCGTGAAGTCTCCCGGGGCTTGACAAGCCGGACTCAAAAGTAACATCCAAAACATTCCGGGATTCCTGCAGCAGTCTTTTTGCGTATTCCTTTGTCAGAAACTGCAAAAATCTCTTGGGACTTATACCGACCCACCTGCTGAACAATTTTTGAAAATGGTATTCGCTGAGATAGACCTTGGCTGCCACCTGCTGCAATGTCGGTTGCTCGTTGAAATGCGCTTCCAGGTAGGTGAGCGCTGCCTCGATCCGGTCATAGTCTTGACCAGCTTGTTCAATACTGTAGTTCATTGCAATTCCTTTCATTCGCACTGAGCAAAGCTAATCATCAGGAGCTTTGCATTCCACCCGAATCTTGCTACACTGCAGCCGAAGAAGGAAACCGGTGTTGCTACGGACCTGAGGCGGTTGTTGTCCGGTGGCGCTCTCTAATCTGTAATCAGCGGAATGAATCTCGATGAGTGGAGCAGGTCACGCAGCATGGGTCCGAGAAAGGAGAAATAAGGGTCTATTGGGTGAGCCCAGAGTGGGCAAAGAAGTTCCGAAGGCCAACCAGGTGACAATACTTCGTGCCCCCGGTTGGTTGGCCTTCAGGATTTTCGTTTTTAGTTTGTACCTTCCAGGTCGGAAGTCTTTTTCATGCACAACAAGAACTGACCGTTCAAAATCTCGAACACGGGCCGTAAGTCAAATATTCCCACAAATGTAATTTCTTGATCATGTTAGGTGCCCCACCGGTTTGAGTCGGGCAATAGGGCAGAAAACAATTGCTTCTCAAGCCACTTAGGTCTATTTTGTTGCTTTGAATCTCACTTCACAGACTCCGAGAAAAACCCGGGAGTGTGGCTTATGCACCACGATAAACTAGATGAAATAGACATAAATCTTCTGGAAATCCTGCAAGATAGCGGAAGAACTAAACGTAACCAGCTTGCCGAAAAGGTGGGTCTTTCGATACCGTCGGTGAGTGAGCGGTTGCGAAAAATGGAGGAGCACGGTGTTATCCGCAGCTATGTTACCGTGGTTGAGCCCAGGAAAGTCGGGCTGGAGGTGACAGCCTTTATCTTCCTGACCGCAGAATCATCACAATACTACAGCGGTATCATCGAACGGGCAGCGGCTCACAAGGAAGTACTTGAGTGTCACGCCATCACCGGAGAGGGGTCACATTTATTGAAGATACGGACCCAGAGCACTGCTTCGCTCGAAGGCCTGCTTTCACAAATCCAGGCGTGGCCCGGCGTTGTGAATACTCGTACCGATATTGTTTTATCCAGCCCGAAGGAATCTGCTGTTTTGCCCCTCGATCATCTTAGGTCCCCGAGTGGATCCAACAAAGACCGTTGAATCCTCTCGTGCCTGTGTGGTGTGGTTATCGAAACCTTAGAACTCAAGGTCTATTGGACTATAGAAAGCGGTATCCCCAAAATTCTATTAGCCTCCGTCAATTCCAAAGAATCGAGTTCTTGGAAGCAGCTTCCCTGCCGTATTTTAACTCGATAGTTTTGGGTTGTGTATTATTCTCGTTAGAAAATAGAGATATGCTTGAATGCAAAGCATTATTAAAAGCCCCCACAGTACAGGTATATTTTCGTCGGTAAACTCTTTGATTACAATGAAAACTGATGCTCCAATTATGAGCAATCCAAAGATTATGTTTACCCATATTGCCCATAGTTTTTTGCTGTACAAACTCACTGCCAAAGCCAAGAGTAATACTGTCAGCAAGAAAAAAATGATAGTATCTTGTAGTGTCAATGCATCCAAATAGTAATCGTGAAATATGGTATATGCGCTTGAACCTGCGGCAAAAAAATAGTGTCCTACGATAATAGGAATCAAAAAAAAGACATTTCTCCAATCTTTAACAAGCAGAATGATTGAGGATGAAAGTATAGTCGTTACAAAAACTAGGTAGTCGTTCTCAATATAAAGCGAATAGAAGGAAAATGATGAAACCATAAATATATCTGAAGGCAGGTTGACAATAAATCCTATCAGAAAATTTATTATGTAGATTAATGTCACGTACCTTGGTGTTTTCATGACACTTGGCACTGAGCACTAATTGTGTGTTGCCGTAGAACTGGCAAAGTCCACCGCTTTTTGCCAAACCCGCAGAACGTTCTCTCCAAGAATCTTCTTGATGTCCTGCTCCGAATAACCCTCCTCAAGCAAATGGTAGATTAAATTGGGGAAGTCTGCCACACTTTTTAAGCCGACCGGCAGGGAGTCGCCGACTCCATCAAAATCCGAACCCAGCCCGACGTGGTCAATCCCGGCCACCTGCACCGCATGGTCGATGTGTGCTACGACATCCCGAACGTGGGCATAGATGAATGGTTTTTCACTGCGGTAACGTTTCTTTTCAGCTTCGGCTGCCGGGTCATCTCTATCGGCGATGTTGCGTTCAGCCCTGAACTGTCGCATGTGCGTGCGATAGGCTTTGCCTTCCGTGTTTGAATCCTGCCGTAGGAACTCTGAGCCAAAATTGATTTGCACGACGCCACCATTGCGGGCAAGCGCTTTCAGCATGTCGTCATCGACATTACGTTCCCAACCGGGCGTGAAATGTCTGAGGCTGGAGTGTGAGCAGATCACCGGGACTTTCGACAAGCGCAGTACCTGGTAAAAGGTCGAGTCGGAGACATGCGAAATGTCGATCATAATCCCCAGACGGTTCAGTTCAGGCACCAGTTCTTTCCCGAATGGACTCAGGCCGTTCCAGCCTTTATTGGGGTCATAGGAGGAATCGCTGATGTGATTCATCTTGCCGTGTGTCAGCGTGATATACCGAACCCCCTTATCGAAATAATATTGCGCTTTGCTTATGTCATCCTCCAGCGGCGAACCATTCTCCATGCCGTATGGCAAAGAGATCAGGCCATCTGCAAAGTTCTGGCGCACGTCCGCAGGCGTATTGGCGCTGGCGAATTTTGTCGGGTTCTGCGCGATAATGCTATCCATCATTGCGATTAGAAAATCAGCGACCTTGCCTGATTTGCCGGGCCTGAGCTGATATTTGGCGGGAATAAAAATGGACATGAACGGCGCATCCAAGCCACCTTTGCGTGCGCGTGGGTAATCAAACTCTCCCGACTGCGTCGCTGTTGAAAGGTCCTCCATTTCTTTGTTGAGCCGGTAAGGCACGTCGATATGTCCGTCCAGTATGATGGACGAATGCGCCAGTTGCACCGCCCGTTCGTAGCGGTCTTTGTCGTAGCCCGGGTGTGCATTGTCGGAGTCATTCGAATTTGAACAGGAAAATAGGACCAGGACGATGAGAATAGGCAGATACCGCATGAGTTTCTTCCTCCGGGAATTAGGATGCAAGTTCAAGATTAGGGTGCAATATCGCTCTGCAATAGCAGGCCGTTTTGCGCTAGCCTGTGATCCAGGTTGGCGACGTGCCAGGCGGTCAGATAGGCGACTCGTGCTACCTTTTGCATTTTTACAAAATCGATCTTTTCCACAGTGTCGGTTGGTTTGTGGTAGTCCTCGTGGACACCGGAAAAGTAGAAGATAATAGGTACACCATGTTTGGCATAATTGTAATGATCGCTGCGGTAATAAAACCGGTTTGGATCCGTCAGCGCATTATAGCTGTAATCGAAGTCAAGCCCAACCATCTCATTGGCAGCTTCGTTGATAGCGTGCAGTTCCTGCGACAAGAAGTTGGAGCCAATTATGTAGATTGCGTTTGGCGTATTGCGGCCAATCATGTCGATATTGAGCTGGGCCACTGTTTCACTCATTGCGACAATTGGATGGCGCGTATAGTACTTTGAGCCCAGCAGGCCTTTTTCTTCACCTGCGTGCGAAACAAAAAGGAGGCTGCGCGCGGGTCGTTCCGGGTTCATGGCGAAAGCGCGTGCTATCTCGAGTATACCCACTGTGCCGCTGCCATCGTCGTCGGCGCCGTTATAGATGTCGCCACTATCATTCATGCCGACGTGATCGTAGTGAGCGCCGAACGCGACCACCTCGGTTTTTAGTTCCGGATCGCTGCCTTCCAGAAAGGCGACGATGTTTTGGGTCCCCTTGGTGTCAGCCAGGCTAACGATGTCCAGTTGTAACTGGATATCCGCAACTGTGACCCGGGGTGGTTCATTCTGTTCGGTAGTGTAGGCCGCAACGAGCTTGTCGGCGGTCCAGTCGCTGCCGGACAGGATGGCGCTAATGACTTCGGGTCCGGCGACCAGCTCAGGGATGTCTTCGGGGTCTTCAGCCAGCCGTTGGCGCGCGCGGTCGACTCGGCGGCGTTCCATGGGCATAATCTCTTCCGTCAGGTCATGACGCAGGTAGATGATGCCGGCCGCTCCCGCTGCTCGGGCAGCTTTCGCCTTCGCCTGGCGCAGTGTTCTTAGTTTTCTCTGGATAGAGCGGGCTCCACTCTCAGACTGGATTGTTTCCCGCGAACCATCTATTGCCAGGACAATTTTTCCCTTGACGTCGAGGCCCTGGTAATCGTCTTTTCCTTCCTTTTCCTCTGTGAGCCCAAACCCGGCAAAGACCACCGGATAGGTCATATGCACATCATGAGAGTGCTTTGAGAGGACGACGAAATGCTTGTACAGGTTGAATTGACTGCCGGCATTCGTCCCCCGGACAGACAAGGAGGTGGATTCTTGCACCCTGCTCTCGATCACTGAAAAGGGCTGTAGCATGGAAGTTTGGCCAGGCACAGGTGTTAAACCGGCCAACTCATATTGCGATTGCAGGAATTTTGCGGCAATCTTGAGTCCGCGCGAACCGGTGTTGCGACCCTCCAGTTCGTCTGAAGCGATGAATTTGAGCAATGATTCCATGTCCTTATGATCGATTGCCTCATAACCGGTGCGGGCTGCGTCGGGAACGGGTTTTGTTGCATGCAAAGTAGCCGTGCTTATGACGAGAGTAAGCAAGACTATGATCTTTCTGAAAAGAAATCCGCCGGGATTGAGATTATTAGGTGCCATTTTCATCCTTTCGAAAGTGTCAGGGTTCAGGTTTTCGGACCTCACTGTCCCGACTCACTCTCCATATCCTGGAATCCAAATAGTCGTGTTGTCTTGCGAAACCCGGCGGCAAGTGGCGCACAGACGTTCCCGAACTGAGCAAGTCGTGCCGGTCTTCTTATGCTTGTTATCGTGCCTGTGCCGGCTTACAAGCATCCTGCCAGCACTGAATCTATACAGAAAGGCCGGATCCCTGGCCGAAGTCAGAGTCCGGGGGAACCTTGTCCGGCGCTCTGCAGCTAGTTACAATGTCCGTATCGGAAGTTTCTGAGTATCTGCGACTGAAGTGGGATGTCACAGCTCAACAGGTAGACTAAAGACTCGATTTGTCTTTTCAAAAGCAAGGATTTTGTTTTTGAACTGCCAGCTTCCGGGTGGCGCTGTCGATTTAACCCCAGAGCTCGTCCCGCAACCCGGATGACCGCCTGATCCGGCGTGCAACTGTCCTGAAAAACACTTCTTTTGTTCCCCATATTTCAACTTTTTCGCGACTGCGGGTGATACCGGTGTAGAGCAATTCCCTGGTTAGAATGGGGCTGTCTTTGGGCGGCAGGACTAAGACGACCCGGTCAAATTCTGAGCCCTGGCTCTTGTGTACCGTCATGGCATAGGCCGGCTCGTTGGCCGGCAGCCGGGACGGGACGATGGTGCGGAAGGAATCTGAGCTGTTTTCAAAATGAGCCTGGAGCTGCTCGTCGGCCGCCGGCAGCAGAATACCCAGGTCACCGTTGAACAGGTTGAGCGTGTAGTCGTTTTCCTGAATCAGGACGGGTTGGCCCGCGTACGAAGCGGCATCGGCGTTGAGCCGTTTTTTGACCAGACGTTCGATAAGATCATTGAGAGCGAGAACACCTTGTGGACCGTGTCGCACCGCACACAAGATGCGCACACGTTGGAACTGTGCAAACGCGGTGGCTGGATCAGTTGCGGCATATCCCGCAAAGTGCTGTGCCAACACCGGGCGGATGTCTTCCTCAGCTGTCGAGTGCCATTCGATTTCTCTTAGGCCTGCGTCGAGCAGGAGGTCGAGGGCTCTATCCCCGTTCCCTTCATTGACAGCTTCGCTCAGTGCCTCTATCCCTGGCTTGTCCTGGAAACGGTAACTCTTGCGCAGATGGATGATGCAATCGTGCAGTCCGGCGGTCGTGTTTTGGTCTTGCAGGTCAATTCCTGTTCGGCAAATTTGGGCCAGTTTGCCGGCTAACCCGGGCGAGAACGCATGTTGTTTTCCACTGTCGCAAATGTCGCCGAACACCGACCCTGCCTCCACTGAGGCGAGCTGATTGTGGTCCCCGAGCAGTATGATCCGGGCTGCGGGCTTGAGGGCTTGCACCAGCTTTGACATGAGCGCCAGATCGATCATCGAGGCTTCGTCGACCACCAGGACGTCGGCGTTGAGCGGGTTCTCCGCGTCGTGTCTGAAATACGGTGAGTGCGGGATGTAGCCCAGCACGCGATGAATGGTGGCCGCCTGTTCCGGGATCAGGGCCGCGCTCTCCGGGGCGCAGTTCAGCGTGGTTTTGACCCTTTTGATGGATTCTTGCAGCCGTATTGCGGCTTTGCCCGTGGGCGCAACCAGCGTGATCGCCATGTGCCGCCCTTTTGTCTGCTCCAGCAGCAGTGCAATAATTTTGGCCACCGTGTGCGTTTTGCCGGTTCCGGGACCGCCGGAAACCACGACAAAAGTCTTCAACTGCGCGACCACTGCAGCGACCTTTTGCCAGTCCGTTGCACCATCTTGCACTCCCGTAGAAAAATACCGATCCGTGAGTGCGCGGAGCTGTTCATCGTCCGACTCGGGAACGGACTTCTCTACTCTTGTCTTTATGGAACGGGCAAGTCGATCCTGATACTCCCAATAGCGGTTGAGATAGAGCCGGTCGTGTTTGTCGAGGATGAGAGGCTTAAAGTCTCCGGGCTGGCCGACCACACTGCTGTGCCGCAGGATTTTTCTGAGGACGGCAGGGTCGGAAGAAAGCGACGGTTGGCCCGCGTCAATGTCCGGACGACCCAGCGAAAGCTCCGGGTCACTGAGATCGGTCAGTTGCAGGCAAACATGACCGGCGTTGGTTTGGTGGCTCACCAAGCCCGCCAGCCGCGCAAGTTCAGGTGTGCTGCCGCCATCCAGTTTTTGCATCAACTTTGCAAAGTGCTGATCGAGGTTTGACAAAGTCTCGGAATGTGGTGGTTGCATGGCTTCTGTTTTATCCAGCATGTCTGGCCTGGAGAGGATCGGGATCCGCGTTTTGTCCGGCCTGTACACTGTCCGGCATGAGCGTCCTACGCATCAGCGCCACGGTATCTTTCTTGGGGCGGTCAAAGAAGACGCCCTGGCCCGCCTCTCCTTTGGGTGTGACACCTCTCAGAAAAACATAAAATACGCCGCCGAAATGTTGTTCGTAGTCGTATCCGGGCAAGCGAACCTGCAAGTACCGGTCAAGTGCCAGGGTATAAATGTGATACTGGATCAGATACAGGCTCTCTACCATTGCCTGCATCATGGCGGGCTGGGAATAATCCTTTGCCTGCGGGCCGAGGTAGTTGGATTTCCAGTCGACCACAAAGTAGCGGTCGTTGTGCTCAAAAACCAGATCGATGAATCCCTTCATAAAGCCGCGAAAATCCGGCTGGCTCAGTCTGGTCAGGCTATTGTGAAATTCCGTGGCCGCGCCTTCGGGATTGAGGTTTGCGAAGCACGCTCGCAACGCCTTGGCTGAAACCAGTTTGAGAGGAAAATAGAATTCGAGCTCGTTCAGCCGTTTTTCCTTTCGGATTTGTGACAATGAAAAAGACGGATCCGCGGGCAGCCGAGTTTGTAGAACATTGTCGAGCAACTTCAGGATGGCCGGCTGCCACTCAGCATCAAAGCCGAATGCGCGCAGTTTCTCCAACACCAGCTCGCCGTGTGCGGCGGCAGAGCTTTCCTGGAAGTCGCAGTGTTGCAACACGCTGTGAATGAAAGTACCCGTTTTCGGTCCACGCGGAAAATCCGAAAACCGTGCGGAAAAGACTTCCGCGGCCGGTTCCGTCTCGGAATGTTCCGGGGCCGGGACAAAGACCGCGTCGTAGTCGGCCAGCTCGGCGTGATGCGGCTGGTATGAAACCAGCGAAGAGTAGCTTGCGATCCGCTCCGAAGCGTCGATTTTGCTAGTGAACTTCCGGGCAGACAAGTGCGCGGTTCGCATCAGGGATTTGTTCAAAACAGAGGCTTCGGCGTCTGTGTCGCGCAGCTGTTTCAACCCGATGCTGCCCCCGGATCTGCGGGCCAGCCCTTGCGCGCGCGCCAATTGCTCTGTTGCCGTGAGTTTGATCTTTTTCAGGTCGGCAACGGGGTCCTCCGCATTTAGCACGAGGTCGCGATGCAACAGGTAAGAGAGTGCCGAAGTCTTCGCGCCCCGTTCAGTGGGCGCCCAGGCGAGGTAGCAGCGATTTCTGGCCCGGGTCAGGGCAACATAAAGCAGGCGCAGTTTTTCAGCCAACTGTTCTTTTTCCGCATACGGCTTGTTGGCCGGATTGTGTGCGAGATCCAGCGTCAATGCAAGCCCGTGCTCCTCATCGTGAAACTCCAGCGGGCCGCTTCCAAAAATGTCAGAGCGTACGACCGTAAACGGGCAGAACACAACTGGATACTGCATGCCTTTGCTCATGTGCATGGTTATCAGTTTGACTGCATTTTCGTCGCTTTCCAGGCGAATCTGATGCTCTTCCATTTGTTCGTTGCTCTGGGCGCGCTGTTCAACCAACCAGTTCAGGACCCCGGTTATCCCCAACGCGTGCTTGCTGCTCGCCGCGTGCAGCACCTCGGAGAGATGCAGCAGATTCGTGATCCGGCGTTCACCGTCCGGCCTGGCCATGAGGCGTTGCGGCACGGATTCGCCCGACATGAAGGCCTTAAACATGCGCATAAAACCGTATGTCTGCCAGATTTCGTGGTACTGCGTAAAGCGGGCAAAATAGGCTTCCAGACCGGATTCGTCTTCTCCTGCTTCTACCAGTTGCTCGCACGGCAGACCCATAATCTCAGTGGCGAGGGCGGCTCTCACTTTTCGTGTGCGGCGTGGTTGTGCGACTGCTGTTAGCAATAACTCCATTTCCACGGCCTCGCGAGACTCAAACAGATTGCTCGTGCTGTAGAGGACGCTGTTTACGGACTGGCGTTTGAGGGCGTTTTCGACCATCCGGGCCTGCGCATTTGTTCGCACCAGGACAGCCATGTGTTTCTCTGCCAGGGCTTCATCTCCGTACCTGGCCTGGCCCGCACGTCCGAGGTTGAGCAGGCGGACGATCTCCGCCACCACCGCCTTGACGAGAAAGTCCGTGACTCCGTCGGCGTCCGGATTGTCGTTCGCTCCGAGCTCTTGCGGGTCGATGAACCACATCTGAAACGGCGCTTCCGCGCCCCCGGGAAGGGTAAGCTCCGCGAGCGGCTGGCTTTGTGCCGCAGTTGCTGGTTGGTATGGAATCAGGTTGTAGAGAAAAGTGTTGTCACCCGCGAAAATCGTGTTAAAGGCTGAGATCAGCTCTGGGGTTGATCGGTGATTTTGCGACAGGGTAAACTGGTTTTGCAAGTCGGTTGCCTGTTTTGCCAGTAGGTAGGCAAAAATATCCGCACCACGAAAGCCATAGATTGCCTGTTTCGGATCACCGATCAGAAACAGGGTGTGATCTTCGGAATCAAAGATCCGCGTGAAAATTTCATACTGAAGCGGGTCGGTGTCCTGAAACTCATCGATGAGGGCGGCGCTGTACTTCTGGCGCACTGTGGTTGCAATTGCCGTGTTCCCGCCGCGCAGGGCCGCCGCCAGGTTGAACAACAAATCATCAAAATAGAATATGTTGCGCTCTTCTTTTCGTCTGCGCAGCTCTGCGACCGCGTAATCAAACAGGGATTTTTTCAGTGCGAGCAACCGCCGGTCGTAACATTCCAGCAGGGTGTTCAGGTTGTCCACGTGTACCTGGCACAGGTCAAAAAACTCATGTTGCGGGGGCGTGAACCCTTTGTTGGTTTTTGATTTGAGCAGACTCGCGCTAAACTTCTTCAACTCTTTGAAGGGCGCCGGGTCCGGAGCTGCACCGGATAAATACGAATTCATTTTCTTCTTCCAACCGGGGATTTCATGAGGCCGGTACTGACCTTTGTTCAGGCCGTGGTGTCCGGTCAGGATGGCCATCACCTGTTCCCCACGATCCCGCCATATTGACTGCAATTGCCGATAGGATTCCGAGAAGGGGTCTTCGGCGGCGCAACACGCTTCAGGCTCGACCTCGGGAATGATCCGGACGCCGGGTTTGCCCACGTGTTTTTTGAGCAACTCCATCAGGTTTTCGACCGATAGTTTCGCCACAGCATAACGCGCGAAGAGGCCTGATTCGGGGCTGAGATTTTTTCGCCAAAAGTCTTCGACGATCTCCAGCAGCAGGGTAGTCTGCTCAACTACCAGTTCGGTGTCGAACAACTCACCACTTTCAAAGGCGTGTTCGCGCAGGACCCGGTTGCAAAACCGGTGAATGGTGAAGATTCCGGCTTCGTCAAAATCCTGCAGCGCCGCCTCCAGCGCTTTTTCAGCAGCAGCCTTGTTCCCGAAAGTTTCCGCGTATCTTTGGATGAACTCGTCCTCGACCGGCTGTCCCGTCATGGCTGCCCTGGCTGTCACGAGCACATTGTGAATTCGGCTTTTGAGCTCATTGGTGGCCGCTTCCGTAAAAGTCACAACCAGGATCTGCTGCACCCTGAGTTTGCTCTCCAGCAGCAAACGCAGAAAAATACGGCTGATGGTGAAGGTCTTGCCCGTGCCTGCGCTCGCTTCGATCAGGTTTTTGCCTGTGAGCGGGCTTTGGCCGAGATTAAATTCCGGAGAAGTCATCCCGCAAGCTCATTCCGGGAATCGAGCATGGGAGCGAAGACACTTAACGCCAGAGTTTCGAACTCATTATTGAGTGGATTCTCTTCGTGGGCGAAGGCGCGATAGATGTAGGGATCATCGGATTCAGCTATCCCGGGGATTTTGTTCCGGCTACTGCCGTTGAATTCTCCCGCTGCGTTCTTCAGGGCCTGCCCTCTTTTTGCAATACCTCCGCTGTGCAGGCAGCCGGCAAAGGTCAGTGCGCTGTTGGGAAAGAATCTTAGCGGCCGGCGTAGCCCTTTGGCATAAAGTTCGAGAAGCTGCGCGAGGATGTCCTGAGCATCGGTGACCGGCGCGAAAGACCAGGCGGTCCAGACGCCTTCTGCTGCCGAATTCACCCCGGCGAGATAGCTTTGCTGCGGATAGTCGACCGGGTGCGCGCAGCATAATGCCAGGTGTCTGATCCAGGCCAGCAGATGATCCTTCGCCTTGACCCGGGCCAGGCGGTAATTCATGACGCCGTCTGCATAAATGTCATGAATTGTGCCGCTCACTTGAAAGCCCGCTAGGGCCAGTTCGATTTCGAGGGGCAGCAGCGGCTTCGAGGCCACGTAGGGTTGTAGTGATTCTACGAAGTGAGCAACATTTTTTTCAAGCATCTGGTAAGCGACTTCTCCCTGGCCGCCGAGCGGCAATGCGCCCGAGCACAGTTTTGCCTGGCGGAAGTCAGTCGTCTCCTCACCGGCAAGGTTTTTCGCCATCAGGTCGTTGGCAGCGCCGTATTGTTCGAGTCCGCTGAACCTGAAAGATTCCGTGTCCGTGAGACCGGCTTCCCTGGCCTCGAGCCGAATGCCCAACCGTTTCATGAAAAAATGCGCCACCGGATTCCTGAAAAAACGGTAAAGCTCCAGAAGCGTAACTTGCCGGAATTCACCGTCAGGCTCGGCCAGTTGCTCGTCGCAAAAAGCGGGCACTGTTTTGTCCGAATCCACCAGAATGGCGGCGGCGGTACCATTTTCTTCGGAATAGCTGAAGTAGTTGATGCCCGCATCCGCGCCGCCTGCAAAATAGGCCGGGCTGAAAGCTTGCAACCGGTGCACGGTCGTGAGCGATTCAAACGGCTTTTCGGAGCTGGAAAGTTCATAGTTGGAATCCAGATACTCCCCGAATTCGCTTATCAGCACAGATGGTGGGGCTTCGGTGTTGTCCTTGATACTCTGGCCGACATAGCTGACATAGAGTTTCCGGCGGGCGGACAGGAGCGCCTCCAGAAACAAGTAGCGGTCGTCGTGCCGGCGCGAACGATCGCCTTTACGCGGTTGCTGCGCAATCAGATCAAAACTGATGGCGTGTTTGCTGACCGGAAAGGAGTCGTTGTTCATGCCGATCAGGCAGAGCACTTCGACCGGGATACTGCGCATCGGTAGGATAGAGCAGAAGGTGACGGCGCCTGACAGAAACCCGAAACCGAGCCCATCTCTTTGCAGCCTGTCCTCCAGGTGATGCTGCACCACACGCAGTTCAACCTCCTCGTCGAACGCTGAGAGGTCCTGATATTCGCCGAGGCGCGTGATTTCGTTTCTCAGTACCTGGAGCTGGCGCGCAACTGCCTCGTCCCGGTCGCTGAAGAAGCGATCCAACAGCCTGCCGAGCTCAGTACCCCATGCCTTAAGCGTGCGCTTGCCGGCCAGTGATTCTGCGGTTGCGAAGAGCTGGTCGGTGAATTCAATGAAATTGCCCAGCGTTTGTGTTTGCCGGCCCTCTACTTTGTCATAGGGCGAGATTGCGCCGTATGCCCGTTGCTCATGTCCGGGCAAGGCATAGCCTAACAGCAGGCGGTCGATGCCGGCCTGCCAGGTGTTTTCAGCATGAGGCGGCAAGCCTAGCTTGTGCAGGTGCTCAGCATTTATTCCCCAACGGATACGGGCGTTCTCCAGCCAGTCTCTGATCAAATCCAAATCGTCGGCGTTCAGAGAAAATCTCCGTAGAATGGCCGGCTCTTCCAGAATGCTCATCACCTCCGATGCCGCCAGCCTGCTGCCGTGTAATCTCAGAATAGCAAAGAAGACCGTGATGATGCGGTCCTCGTGCCGAAAGGTCCGGTCAGCGATGGAGAATGGGATTCGCTTTGGGTCGCCGGCAGGCCGGTCGAACACCGCCTGTATGAACGGGGCATACGGTTCGATATCCGGCGCCATCACCAGGATATCAGCCGGTTTCAGTCCCGGATCGCGTTGAAACAGGTCGAGTAACTGGTCGTGCAAAACCTCTATCTCGCGCCGCTGACTGTGACATGAGTGGAATTGCACTGATTTGTCGCCCGCAGAGAGTTTATGCTTCCGGCCATTTTGCAGGGCCGGCTCGCGCAGCTTCAAGATGTCTTCCTGAATGCTGCAAAGAAGCGTATCGCCCTCCGGCTCCTGAAAAAGTTCACTGGTGTGGCCATCGAGGTTATCCTGCAACAGGTCAAAAAAATCACGACCTAGTTTCCCCAGGGAGGCCAGCAGTGAATTGCCACTTTCCAGGTGCAGCGCCTGGCTCGGCTCTCCTGAGAAGTCCATCTCAAGCTGAGCAGCCACACCGGCCATCTTGCGAATCTCCCGGCTGCTACGAATGTCACCCCAATACTCACGGCAAGGATTTAGAATGAAAAGGTTGACCGCACGCGTCTTTGCCAGCGCTGACAAGACGCTTATGTGGAATTCGGGCAGCGCCGAGATCCCAAAGATATTTATGCGTTTGGGCAGACCATCGAGCTCTTCGGTTTTGTGGAGCCATTTTAGTAACTCGCTCCCCAGCGCAGCCCGGTGCGGCCCCTTTTTGTGTTTGACGATTTTACGCCAAAGCTGAGCCTGCCACTGCTCGTCGCGGCCGGCTTCCCAACGCAGAAACATCTCGGGACGGTAGAGCAAGTATTGGTCGAATAAGTCGGCGATGCGCATGGCGAGCTGCAGCCTTTTCAAGACGCTGCCGCGACCGGCCAGATAGTGGTTAAGCTGACGAAACGCCTTGTTTCCGGCAGAGTCCGGCAGGAGTTTCATGATTTCCCAGGTTAAGACAGCCGGTGTGTAGGCGCCAAGCTCCGCAGGCAGTTGCCCGGAATGATTTGTCTCCTTCTCAAATACGGACCGAAAATCGGGCCAGATGCGTTCGATAATTTCATTGACCAAAGCGTTCGGGAAAGGGAAGGAAAGATTGGCGGCAATGCCTAGTTTGCCGGCTATTTGCAAAGAGAGCCATCTTTGCATGCCACGGCTCTGCACCACGATGACTTCGGGCGCCAGTGGTGCTGCCGCCGGTGTCGCAATAATCTTGACCAGCGCTTCAGACAGGTTTTCGAGACGGTTACTAAGGAAGATGTTGAGTGGCATAATAGAATGTAATCAATGCATTATTAAGGAGCAAGGAAGCCGTTTGTCCATGATTTTTAGGCGTTGCAATTTGTTAAAACAGGTTGTTTTATCAAAATTATTCTTGCCGCCAGGCAGGTTGTGCCGATGAAGAGAGATAACAAGTGAAGCATCTATCGGGAGCAGCAATGCACCCGGCTGAGGCCATGGTGTGCGTATGATTTTATTTTCATAAGGACTTAAAGGATGTTCTCCAAGCTTCCGATCAAATTATGTTTAGTGGGAGAGAAATTTCTGGATAAGGCCAACGACAAGTTTTTTGTGATTAGCCTCTTTCTGCTTTTCCTGAATATTGTTGGGATTGGATTCGGCTCTTTAAAGGAGATCCCTTTTCTGCTCCCGATACTACTGACTTGCAAGAAGTAAATCGGCATTAGTGGGTGCCACGGTTCGGGTCGCACAAAAATGCATCTAAATCTCGTCTGAGGTTGAGAGACAATTATGATTTCTGCTGCTTTGCTTGGTAGCACGAGGCGTGAGGCACGGGAGCTGGAACAGCTTATTCACGGGGACTCCTCCTATGCCGTGACTTTGCTGCCGATGCGGAGCTTGGATGAAGTTACAAAGAAAGTTGAGAAGGGTGAAATCGACGTGATTTTGCTCGACCTGCAAGGTGTTTATCCAAGCTCCGGAACATTCAAACAACTGTACGAGCAGTCGTGCGGCGTCCCCATCATTGTGTTGACAGACGATGATGATGAAAACCTGGCGCTCAGTGCTGTACAGGCGGGGGCGCAGGACTTCCTGATCAAAGGCGAGATCGACAAGAATGCTCTCTTGCGTTCCATTCGGTACTCGATCGAGCGCAGTCGTCTGGCGGCGCAGTTGGAGGTGTCGCGGCGACTGGAGCGCCATCTCGCCCAGCATGACTTTCTGACTGGCCTGCCCAATCGTCTGCTTTTCCTCGACCGTCTGCAACAGGCATTGCGGCATGCCAGTCGAATGGAAAAGCGCATTGCCGTACTCTTTCTCGATCTGGACAGCTTCAAACGAATCAATGATACGTTGGGTCATGGTACGGGAGATCAATTGCTCAAAGGAGTGGCTAGGCGTCTGTGCGATACCATCCGGGAGAGCGATACGGTCGCCCGGATGGGTGGTGACGAGTTTACCATCATCCTGTTTGACACCAAAGACAGCTATGATGCGGCCAAAATAGCAAAGAAGATCCTCGACGTTATTTCTGCGCCCTTTTTTATAGATGGGCATGAGTTGTTTGTCACGGCGAGCATTGGCATCAGCATGTATCCGGGTGATGGCATTGACGCGGACAGTATTATCAAGCGGGCTGATATTGCCATGTATCGCGCCAAAGGGTGTGGCAAGAATAATTTCAAGCTATACAAATTGTCGATGGACGCGACATTCTTTGAACATCTCACACTTGAAAACAGTCTGAGGCGGGCCATAACCAATAATGAGCTGGTTACGCATTTTCAACCACAGATTTGCCTCAAGACCGGTGCAGTTTCGGGTTTCGAAGCGCTCGTGCGCTGGCAACATCCGCAGCATGGGCTTGTTTCACCGGCCAAGTTTATCCCCCTGGCTGAGGAAACGGGCATGATCACCTCCATCGATGAATGGGTCTTGCGTTCGGCCTGCCAGCATGCCTGTCGCTGGGAGGAATTCGGTGGCAAGAACCTTGAAATCGCTGTGAATCTGTCCGCGCGCCAGTTTCGCCGCAAAAGTTTGCCGGATGTCATCTCGGGCGTATTGGCCGAAACCGGCCTGCCACCGCAATGCCTGTGCATTGAAATCACCGAAAGCAACGTGATGCAGAATGTCGAACATACCATTTCGGTGCTGGGCAAACTGAAGGAGATCGGCGTAAAGCTGTCGGTGGACGATTTTGGCAAGGGATATTCTTCCCTCAACTATCTCAAACGATTCCCCATCGACACTCTCAAAGTCGACCGTTCATTTGTCAGTGGCATTCCCATCGATCGCGATGACATGGCCATTTCCACAGCTATTGTGGTATTGGCCCAGAGCATGGACCTGGGCGTGGTGGCCGAGGGTGTCGAGACTGCCGAGCAGCTCGCCTTCTTCCGCTCCCTCAGGTGCGATTCGATGCAGGGGTACTATTTTAGTCCTCCGGTCCCGCACGAGCGGGTCGAAGAACTCTTGCGCTCATCAACCGTACTGGCTTTCCCCAAGCCGGTGGAAATTGTGTGATGGCTTCGTCATGATTAACAGGATCAACGCCAGCTATATCATCTACGCCATGTTGGGCATCGCGGCGGCCAGCCTCTGCCTAATGATGCTGGGGTTCGGCACCGGCCTGCTGCCTTTTCTGGCTTTGCAGTGGCTTACGCTGCCGGCTGTCGTATTTGCCGCTATTCTGGTGCTGCTGCGTTTCCTGGTCGATAGAACGAACTTCAATTTCTATCTGGCGGCCCTGCTCACCGGCAGCGTGCTGCTTGAGGGCATCACCACGGTCATGTCGACCATTTTCTTTCAGAGCGGGAGCCCGCACGCGTTGTTCGGTACATTGGTGGCAAGCACGAGCGTTGTCCGTTTCACCCTGACCGGTTCGGCCTTGCTCGCCTTGCTTACGTTTGTCAACGCCGCCAGACTGCGCTTCCTGTTGACCTCATTTCGTACCATGTGGCTCTGGCTGCTGGGGGCTGCCACTGTTGTTGTGGCCCTTTTGTGGATGGTACAACCCGGGCTTGAGCAGGATTACCTCAAAGCCGGTTTTGCAGTTGTCGAATATCTGTCTTTCGCATTCATCGTGGCTGCCCTTTTTATATCCTGGGACAAGAAGATCAACCAGTTCAGAGATTTTCGGAGCTACTTTTTCGCGTTTGTGCTGCTTTCTCTGGCTGCCCAAGCCATCACGGTGCTTAGCTTTGACAGCACCATGAGCTTAAGCTTCAAAATTGTTCACCTCATCAGATGCGTGGGCTATTTAACCCTGTTTGGGGGGTTACTCCTGCAGAATTTCAGACAGTTGAAGGACGCCGAACTCCGGGCGCAGAATCTCTCCCTGATAAATGAGGAGGTACAGCAGGAGATTGAAGAGCGCAAATGGACTGAGGAGTTATTGCGGGAAACGCGCTTGTTCGCGGAGACTATTGTGGAATCGATTCGTGACCCGCTTCTGGTACTCGACGGCGATCTTCGCATCGTCAGGGTGAATCGTGCCTTCTACAGGATGTTCAAACTGAAGCCTGCGAGCACGGTAAACCGGTTGCTCCACGAGATCGGACGTGGTCAATGGGATCGACCTGAGCTGCTCGAGAAAGTACGCAGGATCATCCCGAAGAGGGAGAGTTTTGAAAATTTTGAAATGACCTCTGTTTTTCCCAGATCCGGCGCCAAGACAATTCTGATAAACGGTCATCTCATCAACCAGAAGGACTTGCAGACAAAATTGATTCTGGTGACCATGAGTGATATTACGGCGACCAAGCTGGCGCAGGAAGAGGCCCGCCGGCTGGCAAGCGGGGTTGAATCTGCAGCCGACTCAATTATGATGACGGACCCTGAGGGTGTGGTGCGTTACGTAAATCCGGCCATGACCGACCTGAGCGGTTTTAGCGATACCGATCTGCTCGGCCAAAAGGCCGACATGTTTTGGAGTGAAGCCAAAGCCGCCGACGGCTCTAACGGTGTCTGGCAGAAAGTTCAGGCGGGAGAAGTCTGGCGCGGTGAGGTAACCAACCGCAGAAAGTCAGGCGAACTGTATGAAGCATTGCTGACCATAGCGCCCATATTCGACAGCGAGAAGGCGCTCGAGGGGTTCGTTTCCGTTCAAAAAGACGTCACCGAGCTCAAGGCGGCCCGGGAGGAGCTTTCGCGCCGCGCTGAAGAACTAGCCAAATCGAACGCGGAGTTAGAGCAGTTTGCCTACATCGCTTCTCATGACCTGCAGGAGCCACTGCGGATGGTCTCCAGCTACTGTCAGCTTTTACGCAGGCGCTACCGTGATAAGCTGGACACCGATGCCAACGAGTTCATCGATTTCGCCGTTGACGGTGCCATGCGCATGCAAAAACTCATCGAAGACTTGTTGCAGTACTCCAGGGTGGGGACCCACGGGCAGCCCTTCAAACGTACGGACTGTGGTCTGGTCGTAAACAAGGCGCTGGAAAACCTGAAACTCTCTATCGAAGATTGCGACGCCACCGTCACGCAAGAGAAAATGCCGGTCATGATCGCAGACGAAATCCAGCTCGTGCAGCTCTTCCAGAATCTTATCCACAACGCTTTGAAGTTCCGGAATGGTTCTGCACCCGTGATCAAGATTGCTTGCCGGGAGCATAAAAAGGAGTGGATTTTCTCTGTACGGGATAATGGCACCGGACTCGATGCCCGGTATGCCGACCGGATTTTTGTCATTTTTCAACGCTTGCACAACAGCGATGATATTCCAGGTACGGGTATCGGGCTGGCAATCTGTAAGAAGATAGTGGAACGTCATGAGGGCCGCATCTGGGTTGAGTCCAGGCCGAATGCCGGGGCGACTTTCAGTTTTAGCCTTCCGCGCCTCAAAGAGGTAGTTCCTTGAGAAAACAGAGATCTCGTCCGGTCGAGATCTTGCTGGTGGAAGACAATCCGGGCGATATTCGACTAACACGCGAGGCCTTGCGTGAAGGGAAGCTGCACAGCCATCTGAACGTAGTGAGCGATGGGGCTCAGGCACTCTCTTATCTGCGCATGTGGCAGCCGTTTACCGATGCGATCCGGCCTGATGTGATATTGATGGACCTTAATTTACCACGAAAAAACGGACATGAGCTTTTGCAGGAGATTAAGCAAGATGCTGACCTTCGTGCAATACCGGTGGTGGTTTTGACCACATCAAACGCCGAGAAGGACATTTCACAAGCGTACGCTGCGCATGCGAATTGTTATATTCGCAAGCCGGTGGATTTTGGACAATTTATGGATGTGATCAGAATGATTGAGCGTTTCTGGTTTACGATTGTTTTACTCCCTTCAGAATAGGAATCCGCATATGAGCCAAATCAAGATTCTCCTGGTCGAAGACAATCCGGGTGACGCCCGCTTGATCGAGGAGCTGATCCGCGAAACGGGGAAGACAGAGGCCGCCATCACCGATGTCGGCAGCCTCGCAACAGCGCTGTCTGTGCTCAAAGATAGCACATTTGACGTGGTCCTGCTCGACCTTTCCCTGCCGGACAGTCAGGGTTTAGCGACCTTTACGTGTGTGCAGGAACATGCTTCGGGTACGCCCATTATTCTGCTCACCGGACTGGATGATGAAACGCTGGCGGTCAAGGCCATGCAGCAGGGGGCACAGGACTACCTTGTGAAAGGCAAGGTAGAGGCCGAGTTGCTGGTGCGCGCCATCCGCTACGCCATCGAACGGCAACGTCTGTTGGTTGAGATGGAAAAGGCGCGTGAGTTTGAGCAGCACCTTGCATACCACGATGTGCTTACCAATCTGCCCAATCGGTTGCTGTTTTACGACCGGCTGGCACAAGCGCTGACGCATGCCAAGCGTTACTCCGGCAAGCTGGCGGTCTTCTTTCTCGACCTGGACGGCTTCAAAGAGCTCAATGACAGCCGCGGCCATACCGTCGGCGATCGTTTGCTGCAAATCGTCGCCCAGCGACTGAAGAGTAAGTTGCGGGAGAGTGACACCATCGCCAGACTCGGGGGCGACGAGTTCACCATACTCCTGAAAGGCATCAACAACGCAGATGATGTCTCGCGCGCGGCTGTGAAGATACTGGAATTGTTGTCGGAGCCTTACCTGGTCAATGATTATGCCGTAACCATGAGCTGCAGCATCGGTGTCAGTGTTTTCCCTTTTGACGGCGAGGATGCGGAGTCCCTGATCAAGAAAGCGGATTTTGCTATGTACCGCGCCAAGAAACAGAGCAAGGGCAGCTTCCAGCTTTACAACTTGTCCATGGATGTCACCACTTTCAAAAAGATGTCGATTGAAAACAGCCTGCGCACCGCCATCGCGGAGAATGAGTTTGAGCTGCACTTTCAACCGCAATTAAGCTTAAAGACCGGCCTTGTGACCGGTATCGAATCCCTGGTGCGCTGGCGCCATCCCAAGCTTGGTCTTGTCTATCCGGGCGACTTTATTCCGCTGGCGGAAGAGACCGGACTGATTGTTCCCATCGGGGAATGGGTCCTGCGCTCCGCTTGTGGCCAACTTGGTATCTGGCATAAAGCCGGGTTTAACCAACTGCCGGTGGCGGTCAACCTCTCGGCCAGACAGTTTCGTGAGATCAGCCTGATCGAAACGGTTGCGGGTGCGCTGGAAGACAGCGCCATAGAGCCAGGCGGCCTCGTGCTCGAGATTACCGAAACCAACGCAATGCAGGATCTGGACTATACGATTTCCACCCTTGAGGTGCTGAAAGAAATCGGGGTCCAAATCGCCCTCGACGACTTTGGGACGGGTTATTCTTCCCTGAGCTATCTCAAACGACTGCCTATCGACTTGCTGAAGATTGACAAATCCTTCGTCAAAGATGTGGCGAAGAATATGGACGATGGCGCCATTGTCTCTGCCATCGTGGCGCTCAGCAAGAGTCTCGGGATGACGGTCATCGCCGAGGGCGTAGAAACGCGCGACCAGCTAGAGTTTTTAAAATCCGTACATTGCGACTGCATGCAGGGGTTCTTTTTCAGTGAACCTGTTTCGGGTGAGGAGTTGCCGCAATTCCTCTCGTCCAACGGGGTGCCGGCTGGAGTGTCGTCGGATGTTACGGTCGCTGAGGTCTAACGGTCTTGCGGAAAGTAGATCTCGTTCATCGCTGTGCGGATGTCTTTCGGGATGGAAATGATCTTATCGTGGTGCAGAAAAAGCCCGGTAATGCTGCCGGTTAAAACCAGCTCTTTATTGCCTGCATTGTAGACTTCGTGTTGCCACACGGCCTTTCGTGACGACAGGTGCTTGAACCAGCCGTAGACCAGAAGACTGTCTCCCATTCGGGCTGGCTTTTGGTACTCAAGGTGCGATTCGGTGATGAAGATGAAGATATCGCGCCGCCCCAGTTCCGGGAGCGTATAACCAAGTTCCTCAAAAAAGTCTGTCCGTGCATCCTCCAGATAATGCAGGTACTGCGCATTGTTCACATGTCCGTATGAATCTACATGGTAGTTGCGTACTTTGACGCAATGGCACATCTTGCGGGGCATCAAGCTCTAATCCCATTTTTGATCGTCGAATAAGCGCAGCAATTCCAGTTTCTGCTCTAGTGGTAAGTCATAGTCGTCGATAATGCGCCACAAAGTCTCACCGGCCTGCAGGCGCTGACTTATTTCATTGATGATTTTGGGATCAAGCCGGGCGCCGGGCATGGCATCCTTTCCTAAAAAACACGGTCCTGGTCCAGCAATGTAATGTTACATGTGCTCCGCGGCTCATGCCGGCGGATTCAGGATTGCATCCGCTGCTGTATCATCGGAGGTGACCAGGACGACCACGGTACTGGCACCGGTAGCCGTTGCGAACAACTGGTCGATGCTGATTTGCTGCCTTGCGAGCTTGTCGGCCATTTCGGCCAGCGCCCCGGCGTGGTTGTCGATCTTGGTGGTGAGGACCTGGGTTTCGCCGTACGTCAACCCCAGTTCCTCCAGGATTCGCTTGGTTGTTTTTGTATCATCGACCACCAGCCTGACGATGCCCCATTCGAGGTCATCGACCATTGAGATCGCGTGAATGTTAACGCCTGCCTTGGAGAGGCTTCCGCAAAGCATATTCACACTACCGACTTTGTTCTGTACAAAAACGGAGAGTTGTTTGGCAATCGACATTGGTATCTCCATGTCTTTTGGGTGGAATAGTCGGCACAATGCCCACTATCGTCAAATCTATCTCGATGGAGGGTTAGGGAAAGACAGAGCCTGTCGAATTAATACTCTGCTATAGAATATACAAAAGGGGATGAAAATGCAAGATCAAATTCAAACTCCACCTCAAGAGAACTCCCTTGATTCTTATGCGCTACATTCTATTTTCTTGTCGAGAGCTTATTACTTTGAGATGTGATATGAAACTCTGTATTAGTCACGCTTGGGAGGACAAAGAACAGGCCACCAGAATTGCTGAACTTTGTTCAGAATTGGGTGTAAAGCACTACTTGGACGAGCGCTGCGACTGGTTACTGCAGGCCTTAAGGCCGCTATCTGAAGAGTCTACCAATCTGCTTGTCATTGTTTCACAACATACGGATGCCACCTGGTGGTTGCCGTTTCATATGGGGCGCGCCAGTGAGCGGAAGGTGCCGATTTGGGCTTACTTGGTTGAGCCCGGGAATGAATTGCCCGGTTTCCTGCGAGATACGATTTGTTTCGAGGGATTGCCGCAAATGCGCGACCACATCAAGTTGTCTAAGCTCGCCTGTTCGGAAAATGCAGAAGCACTCGCGCCGGGACCCAACCAACCGACAGGATCATCGCAGCAATAGCTCCGAAGGTCTTCTTAAACTCAAAACTTCTCATTTCCAGGCCAGACTTAATTTGGAAGCGTCGGTATCCGGCCGCAGCAGGGCATTCAGGATCGGAGTGTGCCAGGTATCGCGACGTTTGTCATACACGGCGAAGTTGGCACAGAAGTCCCAGTACGACCAACTCAACCCGAGGGACTCCGCGCTTTCCGTTACGAAGCCGGTCCAGGTAGCACGTGAATCCATATCGGCTTCAATGATTGCGCCGAATTCGCCCAGGTGCAACGGCCTGTCTTTTTCCAGGGCCCAGTTCGCGGCTGCAGTTAGGGCCGCGGTCACGGACAGCCGTTGTGTGCTGTTGCCGAGCCATGTTGTGCCGCGCCAGGCTTCGGACCCGGAGACCCAGCTCGCGCCCTGATGAGTGAATCTGAACGGCTCGTAGTAATGGACCGAAACGATGATATTTCTGTCGTCCTCCGGCAGGCGCAGATCCGGTAGAGCGTTGATATTGTTCCAATTTGCCGGTCCGGCCAGGATGGTGCGCCCCGGATTCGACGCGCGCACCGTGACAATTGCTTCGGCCAGATATTGATTCCAAATGCCGGCTGTCATGGCATTGTTGGGTTCATTCAGAGGCTCGAAGATTAACTCTCCGGGATACGACTTGAACGCTTCCGCGACTTGCTGCCAGATAGCGAGGAAGCGCTGCTCATGGGCGCGCGGATCCTGCATTATTTCTTCGTAGTGGTGCATGTTCAGCACCACCATCAGGTTTCGCTCCAGGGCGTTGTCCACAGCCCAGCGCACTCTTGCCAGAAAAACCTGGTCCAATTGATAGGGCGGCCCGCTTGCAGCATGGCCCGACCAGCGCACCGGGATACGGACTGCGGTAAACCCAGCTTCGGCAATTTTGTCAAAAAACCACTGCTGCAACACCACCCCCCAGTCTCCTTCATTTGGGGCTTCCAGGGCATTGCCCAGGTTGATGCCGCGCGCCAGCTTCTGATTGCGCTCGAAGGCAAGGCGCGCGCCCTCGACATCCGGTGGCGACCCTGGACCGGGGGCAACCGGGTTGCCGGAATCGCTCGAACAGGCCGCCATCGCCAGCAAGAACAGCATCGAAGACAACAGAGGCACCGGCCGGGGCATGGACAATCGCACCGTCCTTTTGCCAGGCGCAACCGAATAGTTGTGCGATTCGCGATAATGCTCAGGAGTTTTCATGAGGTCAGTTTTGGTTGTTAGTGATTCTTTCATTCTGCCACTGATAGAGACATTAGCTAATGATAAAACTATTTGTATAAAAAGCCAACCCTCTGCAACTTGCGATTGTCCTGGTTCCTGCCGGTATTCCAGTTGTACCTGGCAAACCGGCAAAGTGCTTGTGTTCTTCCTGCCTGGTGACTATATTTGCCGGCTTGGTGCAACTGCACCTCGCAAAGAGAGGTATTGGAAATAATTTACGCCGTTGACCGTGTTACGGTATTTGTCGCTTTTGCAATCTCTTGTACATTGCAGCGCCTGCTGTCGATATGAATAACTGATCATACCTCAAAGATAATCCGTCAATGATAGACAAGTTTTTATTCCCGGCTGCTGTCTCTCTCGTCCTGCTTTCTCAAAGTCTGGCGGGGCCAATGGACAAGGTCCATCAGAAAACGCTTGCGAACGGACTCGACGTTATCGCCATAGAGAACGCCACAGTCCCGCTGGTTACCATTGAGATCGATGTCAGGAATGGCGCATTTACCGAGCCACCGGAGTTCGACGGACTGTCACATCTTTTTGAACACATGTTCTTCAAAGCCAACGGTTCGATCCCAGATCAGGAAAGGTTTCTCGAGCGCACCGGCGAATTGGGGATTGCGTTTAACGCCACGACCAGCGAGGAGCGGGTCAATTACTCTTTTACAGTGACGAAAGAGAACCTGCGACCGGCCATGGCGCTGATGCACGCGGCGATCACAACGCCCCTGTTTTTGCAAGCCGAGCTCGAGAGGGAGCGCCTGGTTGTGATCGATGAGTACGACCGCAATGAATCCGACCCGCTGTTTCACCTGCATCGTGCGGTGAACCAGAGAGTTTGGTCCACATACTTTAGCCGGAAAAATACCATCGGTAGTCGCGAGGTCATTCTGACCGCGCAACCCGATGACATGCGCGCAATTCAGAAGAAATACTACATTCCGAACAATTCCGCGCTTCTGGTGGCGGGAGATATCGAGCACGATGAGGTTTTTGCCATCGCTGAGGAGTACTTTTCGACCTGGGAAAGAGGGCCGGACCCGTTTGCAGGCGATGCGGTTCCATTCCACCCAAGCCTGGAAGAAAATCAGACCGTCATCGTCGAACAGGACGTAAATGCCGTCACCATCATGCTGCGCTGGCAGGGTCCGAGTGTAGAGATAAACACCAAGACTACCTACGCCGCAGATGTGTTCAGCGTGATCATGAACCGCAATTCCAAGTTACCGCGAATCCTGGTGAGCAGCGGGCTCTTTTCGCAGATCAGCTTTTCTTATCTGACACTCGCTCAAAAAGGCCCGATTACGCTGCTCGCGACCACGACAGCAAAGAAGTTTCAGCAGGCCAAAAGCGCGTTGTTCGAGGAGCTGCGATATCTCGTCGATCCGGAATACTTTACCGCAGAGCAGATCGATTACGCCAAGGCCAAGCTTGCCGTTCGCGAAATCTACGACTGGGAACGCCCGTCGACTTATGTGCAGAGTGTCGGGTTCTGGTGGAGTGTGGCCGGCCTGGACTATTATTTCAACTACCAGGACAACATCAAGAAAGTTACCCGGGAAGACCTTGCGAATTTCGGGAAGAAATATATTCAGGATGCGCCCTATGTCATGGGCATTCTCGTCTCTGCCGCCGATCGCAGCAAGCTCAACCTGCCCTGACGGCGTGTCCAGAGCGTTCTACAGCAGGCTGAAAGTCGCGTCCCGCAACGAAGAATTGAGTTGTAATATCCGGAGGTAGAATGAAGGCTGGCGTACAAGCCGGGGTCATTTTAGGCATCATTGTTTTGACCGCGCCACTGTGGGCGTACAACGATTTTCAGGGCACCGAGGAGTTTTTTGTCAAGAAACTCAAGGTGATTTTAAAACCGAATCCGGCCAATGAAATCGTATCGGCGCAGCTCTATTGGCGCGGCGGCTCATTAAACCTGACCGAGGAAAATCAGGGAATCGAACGTCTCATCTTCAGCACCGCTACGCTGAAAAACAGGAAGTATGCCGAAGAGAGTTGGCAAAGACTGCTGGAGGGAACAGGCGCCGAGATCGGCTCGGCTTCGCTGCGAAATTACACTATCATCAGCCTGCGCTGCACACGCGAGCATTTCGAACCACTCTGGGAGGTGTTCTCAGATTATGTCAGGAACACGGGCTTCTATGATGAAAGAGTGGAGGTGATCCGGGAACGGTTTTTGACAGAGTACGGGCGGCGGGAGGATTCGCCCGATGTTTACATAAGGGATGTTGCGGCACAACAGTTTTACGAAAATCATCCGTATCGATTCGACCCGGCCGGCGCCAAAGAGTCTCTCGAGAGAATCAGTATGCGCGAAATGGCGTCCTATCTTGACGACGGCCTCACCCAATCACGCCTCCTGCTGGTAGTGGTGGGCAATATCGACAGAGAACTGCTGGAGAAGAAACTTTCCAAGACGTTGGCGAAACTCCCGGGTGGTAAACGCCGGCCGCAGACCATACCCGTCGTCGAACACGCCGCCCCCAAGCTGAAGATTATCGAACGCGATTTGCCGACCAATTATTTGCTGGGATTGTTTTCAGCACCCGGTCCGACGCACCCGGATTATTTCGCCATGACCGTGGCCATCGACATTTTGAAGGCACGCCTGTTTGAAGAAATCAGGACCAAGCGCAACCTTTCGTACGCACCGGACGCATTCCTGTCGACCGATTACGCCGGGCATGGCGGGGTCTACGCAACCTCGGTCGATCCGGATTCTACCGTGAAGATAATGGTTGCCGAGATGGAGAAACTCAAAAGCGAAACCATCTCCGATACCGATCTGCGCAACCGGGCCCGGCTCTACATAACCAAGAAATATCTGAACATTGAATCGAACACTGCGCAGGGACAGTTTCTGGCACACTTTGAGCTTTCCGGCCTGGGATGGCAAGCAAGCGCGAAACTGGTGGAGAGCATTCAGACCGTCACCCCGGCCGACGTGCAACGGGTGGCGCAGCAGTATTTCAAGAATCTGCAATTCGTCGTTCTCGGCAATCCTGAACTGGTTGATCAGGAGTTGTTTACTTACTGACCAATACTTCTCACTTGGTTTCTTCCGTCTGAGGCATCTGGTTTCCAGTGTAATCCCCTCCAAACGCGCAGCGCGCGCGGAGAGGTAGGTTCAAATCGCGTTCAGCGTTTTGAACCGGGGTGGGTACGCTTGCCTGTCGCTGGTCACGCACCCCTGATCAAACTCTCTACGAGTTTGAATCTGTCCCCTCCCGGATCTTTTTTGGTAAAACCCGAGCCCGGCAGCGCTCACGCCATCCCAAGCATGTCCAACTGCTTCGCGCCGGGCTGCTTGAAATTCAAGTTGATCAGCCGGTATTCCTCGCCGAACGATTTGCCTTTGCGGTCAAACAGTGTCCTGATGTTGTCGTCCATGGAAAAGTAAATGATCTGCCAACCTGCCTGCGCCAGTTCCGCCATTTTGTTCACGAGCAGCTTTCGGCGCTTATAATCCGAGTACTGAAACGCATCGTCCAGGATCAGGAACGACGGTTCGCCGCGCATGACTTTCGTGCTAAACCCGATGCGCAATGCCAGCAAGACTTGCTCCTGCGCGCCGGTGCTCAAATCGGAAATGCTGAAATCATTGACCGCATCCGAAACGACCAGCCCTTCTCCCACCAGTTTGATGTTCTTGTAACGCCCGGTTAGCTGGTAGATCGGCGCCTGCACCTCGGTGGACTTAAGCCCGGCGCTGATTTTGGAATCTTCATCCTGCCTGAGGTCAGCAATGACATCGCAAACCAGGATTTTTCCGAGAATCTCCGCGGTTTTGCCTTTGTAGTCGAGCAGTAACTGGCTGCGTTTGGCCCGCAGGTGTGCGATGATCTTCTCCCAGGGTTGCGACATATCATCGTCGGTTTCTTTGCAGATCGATTGCTTTAGATTCTCCAGCGTCTTGTTCTCGTCCGCAAGTTGGCGCTCAACTTCATCGAGCCGCTGCTGGACCTGTTCAAAACTCGCCTGGCTAAATTCAACCTGCGGGTCGGTTGTGACGAAGTCGGACGGGTGGATGCTCAACTGTGCCAGCGCCAGCTCCTGTTGCCGCTTCTGTTCCTCCAGTCGACTGCAATCGCGCTCAAGATCCAGGAAGACGGCCTGCCATTTATCCCGGTCTGGCTTCAGGCCACTTAGATCATCGAACAACTCCTCAATGGCAGCCTGGGTTGCGCGCAGTTTTTCAGAATCTTGTGTCAGTTGTTTGGCCAGCAACCTGGAGTTATTAAAATCCTCCTGTAACCGACCGAGGTATTCCCGCAAGGTGCTTAGTCCGTCGAGCTCCACACCAAACTTCTCGCTGAAGGAGACCCGTATCTGGTCAAGTTCGAACCGCGCCGGGGCTGACTGCAAGGCCGCGCGCATCCGGTAGAAGTAGATGCCGCCCACTGCCAGCGCCAGGGCTGTCAGACCGGCGGCGTAAACCGGCAAGCCAACGAATGAAAGGACAGCGCCGCCAACGATGAACAGCGTGGCCACGAGCGAAAGAAGCCAAGATGGCTGCACCGGCGCCTGGCTGAGATGCTCCTGGTAAACCTCAAACGTGCCCTTCAGCCAGGAGAAGTGCCGGCTGGCGTCTGCCGCCTGTTTCTGACTCTCGTGCTTTTCGTTGTACTGGCTCTGCAATTGCCGGTAGTGCTTCAGCTCGGATTGCAGGCCGGTGACTTTTTCCCTGGCAAGTTTTCCGAGCTTGCCGGAAAGCTGCTTAATCTCCTCGTCCAGCTTAAAGGCTGAGTAGCGCTTCGCCTGAAGCAGGCGGTTGAGGTCGCCTGTCAGTTTTTCTTTTTCATCCGTGAGTTTCCGGCGCTGTCCGGCTGAGAAGACGCCGTCAATCTGCACAAACAAATCTGCAAGACGTCGCAGGTTTTTTGACAAAAGCTCACGCGTGTTGATCTCCCCGCGCTTCGGCCCTGAAATCAAGCCATCGCTATAGGACGATTCGCGGATGGTCTTGGATATCTTGTTTTCGATTTGATCAAAGATTGCCTTGTTTGACAGCAGGCGTTTCAGGATCTGCTTGTCGATCCCACCCGCGACCTGGGCGATATCGACTTCCGCGCCCTTGACCACCAGCAACCGCGAGAAGTCGGGTGGCAGTCCCGGATGAGTTGTCTCCCAAAAGTCTTCCAGCTTGAGTGAACTCGATGGAGAAAACTCCGTCAGCCGGTCTGCGAGCCCGGACAGGGTGACTTTGCCGCGGCTCTCGTGCGGCCGCAACTGCCAGTTGCCGGCGTGTTTGAAAAGCGCACGGATGAGGAACTCGACCAGAAAGGTCTTGCCGTTTTCGTTGTGTCCATAAATCAGGTTGAATCGTCCCAGTTGGCAGGAAAACCGGTAATGCGGTCCCAGATTCTGTACGGAGATTTCTTTGATAGATACCGGCATGTTCAGGTTCCGTAAATAACGTTCAGTGCCGCCAGCAGGATCTCTTCGGAGTCCGGTTTGGCCGAACCCAGCGGTGGTTCGCCGCCGCCGACCCGGGCCGAAACCCGGCGGGCGATCTCGGCAAGATTCTCATCATCCGCGATGGACACGGCCGTAAGATCCGGCTCAGTCCCATTGTAAAACGAAAAGGAGCTGAAGGCCTTCATGATTGTTGCATGCAGCCGCTTTTTGTCTGATGTAAAACCGCGCCACTTGATTTGAATCCGAACTCGGTCAATTTCGTCTTCCGCAAGCTGCCAACTTTTGATCCTGTCTTGGATCATTGCGGCTACGTGCTCTTCTTCATTTTCCACCGGCAGTGAAACGAAGGATTCATTAAAGAAAATAAGGTCCGAATGTACAACTTGCGGGATGAAGTCGCCCGTGTGGTCATCCATCAGTAAGAACCGGCGCCGGCCAATTTCTCGAACGTCCAGGCCACAGGGAGAGCCAATGTAAGTCACCCGGCCATCGTCAGAGGGTTTGTGGATATGACCGAGAATGACCTTGCGGGGCTGAAACAGATCAAGATCGGTGCGAGTCAGGGGCATGTAAACGCCTGGCTCATCCGGATTTGGTTCTTGCATGCCTGCAATCCAGTCGCCGTGCCCGACCAGAATCCATTGATTCTGAACTAATTCGAAAGGGGTGGCGGCAATGCTTTCCCCCATGGTTTTCGCGGATTCATACGGCACCAATAGAAATTGCAGGCCAGAATCCGAGAAGCATTTTACAGTCGGGGAGTCGACAATATGCACGTTGTGGGCCGTGACATGTTCCTGGCGGAGACCGTCGTCATGATTTCCCGGAATGATGAGAAATGTAAGATCGCTCCATTCCGGCTGTGTACAGAAAGAGTCAAACTCACCGTAGTTGCCGGATGACTCGTCAAAAGTATCACCAGCAAGAATCAAATGCTTCACACCTTGCTGCTTCATTTGAGTTAGAATATCCGTAAGGGCATTGTATCTCTCAGGGCGCTCTTCCCGTGTGGTCAAATGCAGGTCAGCAGAAAATGCTATCTTCAAACCACCCTCCTAAATTTCATAATCTACCACGACCTTTTCCGAACGAACTTTGTCGAGAAACTCGCTGATCAGCCGCTGATGGGCAGGATGCGCCTGATAGGTTGCAAGAGCCTCCTTGTCCTGGAACTCAGAGTAGAGCACAACATCAAATGCTGCGTCGGCCTGGCAAAAATTAATTCCCGCCTCTGCAAATTGCAATTCCGGGATTTCTTCCTGGAGCGCCTCGAGCTTGGCTTTTAGCTTGATCGCATTTTCTTTTTTTGAAGCGCCGGCCGCCGAATCCAGCAGCCGCCACATTACGATATGTTTGACCACATTGCCTCCATTTTACCAGTTGATGACCTTCTTGCAAGTGTAATTGAAAAATAATGGTGCCTACATTGACATGACCCGGCAATATAACAAATCGATTTCGTCGAGTCAAAGGATGGCTGTGATTTGTGAAAGCCAACATTAGCAATTGGCTCGGGATGACATGTGCTGCCGGACGGGCTTAATTCGGTGAGTCAGGCTGGGGTTTCAGCAGGGACCGCCGGAGCGTCCGAATGTGACCGGGCCGGGTGCGGCAGCATCCGCCGATTAACCGTGCGCCAAGTTCCCGCCAATGCAGTGCAGCATCGCTGAACTCACCGGCGCTCCCGGTTCCGATCCAGACACGGTTGGCGGCATCATAAACCTCCCCGGAATTTGGGTAGACCACCACCAGTTTGTCCGGCGCGGCAACCCTGATTTCCGTGATAAGTGGAGCCATGTACTGTGGCGCCGTGCAGTTGACGCCAACAGCCACAATCTGGTCACAACCGGCGAAAAGGGCCGCACATTCCCGCAGCGGCGTACCGTCAGAGATGCACTCCTCATCTTTGCAGGAAAAACTGACCCAGGCCTGCACCGCCGGAGCTTCCGCAAGAAGTTCCCTTAGCACCTCGGCTTCCATCAGGCTGGGAATCGTTTCGCAAGCAAACAGATCGGCGCTTGTTTCAGCAAGAATCTGCCAGCGCGGTTCATGGAAAGCGCGCAAAGTTTCTGCGGAGACAGCGTAGTCGCCACGAAACTCGGAGCCGTCAGCCAGGTACGCTCCGTAAGGCCCGATACTAGCTGCGACGAGCGGTCGTGGCCGCTGGTGGGGGAATTGGGTCCCGGTCTCAGCATATTGGTCACGCGCCTGTACGGCCAGGCGCACCGCACCCTGCATTAGACCAGTTGCCTGTTTCTCGGAGAACCCGGCGCGGACAAAACCGGGAACACTTGCCTGGTAAGTCGCGGAAGTGATACAGTCTGCACCCGCCTCCAGGTAAGAAGAATGGACTTTGTAAATGGCCTCCGGGTTTGTGATTAAGAGGCGTGCAGACCACAGAGGGTCATTCAGGTCATGGCCCATCTGCTCCAATTCAGTTGCCAGACCGCCATCGAGGATCACAACGTCCTGTTTGGTCAGCAGGTCGGTAAGCATTAGAGGTAGTCTCGACGGATGACGTTCAAATGGTGCACTATCTTCCTGATAGAATAAGTTAATTGCTGTTTTCCGTATCTACCTGGAAAGGCTCATGCTTGGGCCATTCCCGCGGCTCTTCCTTGATTTTGTTCAGGAGCACTTCAACACCTTTCAACAACTGCGCGTCTTTGGCCTCGGCCATTTCAGCGGGATGATTCTCCACCAGGATATCAGGTTCTATCCCGACATTCTCTACGATCCACTTGCCATCCTTGTCATAAATCCGATAGTCCGGAGCCGTCAAACCACCGCCATCAATCATCTGAATAAACATGGACACGCCTACCAATCCACCCCATGTACGGGTCCCGATCACCGGTCCCATACCCAGCATCTGAAACTCCATTGGCAGCATATCGCCACCGGAGCCTGCCTGACGATTGGTAAGACATACCATGTGGGCCTGCGTTACAATCGCCGGTGAAGTCTGGTCCTGGGAGTAGCGGCGGGTCCAATACGTGTGCAGCTTTCTGTTGAGACGCTGCAGAAAAATATCCGGGTCGAGACCGCCGCCATTGAAGCGGCCATCCACGATGATCCCCTTCTTGCGTGTCTGTGCGTAAAAATACTTGGGAAATTCACGTGCGGAGCCGGTGTAGGTATCCGGAAGATGAAGATACCCGATGCGTCCGTCGGACATTTCATCAACCAGCTTGCGGTTGTGTTCCACCCAATCGAGATAGCGCAGCGCGCCCTCACTCCCCAGCGGCTTGACCGTGACCTCGCGTGCGCCTTGCAATGAGGGACTACTATTCACCAGCAGTGTCACCTGCTTGTTAGCAAGGTTCTGCAAATAGCTGTAAGGATTTCTGTCAGCCGTTACTTGCTCGCCATTGACTGCCAACAGGTATTCCCCTTCTCCGACATTGACACCGGTCCGGGCCAGCGGGGGCATCACTTCCCGCGTCCAGTCCGCTACCCGGTGTATCTTCCCGAAACGGTAGCGATTGTTGGCCTTGTCCACATCCCAATCCACGCCCAGCATTCCAACATTGACTCGGTCAGCTTGCCTGCGCAGATCGCCGCCGAAAACATATGTATGCGAAGTGTTCAGCTCCCCGATAAGCTCTCCAATAATGAAGCGCACGTCCTGTCTGCACACGGCGCCGGACATCAAAGCTCCGTACTTGTCTCTGAGAGCAGCCCAGTCCAGGCCGTGCATGTTGGGATCGTAGTAGAAATCACGCTCCATCCGCCAGGCTTCGTGAAAAATCTGTTTCCACTCGGCACGGGGATCGAACATCATTTGCAGGCCTGCCAGGCCCAATGCTTTCCCTTTCGAGTCGGTTTTCCCTGATTCAATGATGCCGACTGAATTACCTTTTCTGTAAACAATATGAGAGCCGCTCGACGAAAGCTTGTAATCATCGATATCCTCGATGACCGTGTTTTCCGCCCTATCCTTAAATGAGAAGGCATAAAGCGTTCTGGCACCGACAGATCGGAATTCGAACCGGTTAAAGTCACCTTTGTCCTTGTTCAGAAAAAAAACTGAAGATTCGTTGACTGCAAGATTGCGATAATTTCCCGGTTCCAGCGGCAGCCCCTCTATTCTTTCTGAAAGACCATCAAAATCGATCACGACGTTGGCGCTCTTATCTGAATCTTTCTTCTTTTCTTTCCCTGATGACGTGATCTTCGCCTCATCCGTCTTGAGTGGAAGAAGAGGTTGACCGTCCTCACGCAAGGTCAGGCAGTAGACCCCGGCAACATTTTTATAGACCATCTCCCATTCAAAATCGCCAAATGTAGGGTCAAAACGGCGATTGGAAATAAAGAGCAAATGTTCTCCGTCTTGCGAAAAGACGGGACCAAAATCGTTGAACAGTCCATTGCTGACATTATGAGATTTGCCGGTTTCCAGCGAATAGATGTGCAGGTTTGTCACCAGGTCGGCATTCATCTTGGAATAGGCAAGAAAGCGACTGTCCGGGGACCAGCTAAAATCGTAGATAGGCTTCAGGTCCAATGCGACATCCACATTTTCATATTCAGCTCTGTCAATCTCGACTATCTTTTTGGTCGTGATATCAATGTAGTAGCACCGCAGGGTTTGGTCTGCATAAGCAATTTTCTTGCTGTCCGGTGACCAGCGCAAGGTATGGCGGTACCCGTCCTTATGGCTGGTTAGTTTTTGGGCTTTTGTTTTACCGGTCGGATCAGTGAGGTAGATTTCGTACTCACCGCTTTGATCGGAAATGTAAGCTAGCCATTTGCCGTCAGGCGACCAGGCAGCGTCTTTGTCGCGGGCGCCGGAACTCTTGGTAAGGTTCCTGGTGGGTCCGTCTTTTTGCGGTACGGTAAACACTTCTCCGCGGGCGACGATAACTGCTCTCTGCCCCGCGGCGGAACAGTTAATGCCTGTGATATTGTCATCCACTTTCTTGAGGTAGGGACGAACTTCCGGGGCATCCATCCTGATTTCTACCGGAATTTGTTTCGTTTCTTTTGACACGGTGTCCAGAAGCCAGAGCGAACCACCAAGTTCGTAGATGATCTGGCTTCCACCTTTGCTCGGTCGCCGGACGTCATAATCGGTATGATGGGTAATCTGCTCGGTGTCGCCGCTTATGGTATCATATGCGTAGATATTCAGGATACGATTCCGATCTGAGCTAAAATAGACTTCCTCACCAATCCACATTGGAACCCGGTCCGTACCTCTGAAATTCGTGAGATTTCGTATCTCATTTGTTTCAAAGTCGTAGAGATAGACCTCCTGCGCCGTTCCACCGGTGTAGCGCTTCCAGGTTCGGTTTTCCCGGGAGATTTTGTTGAAAGCGATTCTCTTTCCATCCGGCGAAAAACTCCCGGCGGCCGACTCGTGCAGAATCAGCTCCTCCAGCTCCGTCCCATCCGGGGAAATCAGAAAAAGCTGGCGATAGATGCCTTTTCTGAAAGAGCTAAAAAGGATTTTGTTCTTCGTGGGATGCCAACCGACCACCTCATCAGTCCAGGGATGATAGGTCACTCGCGTAATCTGACCGCCGTGCGCATTCATGACATAAACATCGCGATTCCCGTCGTACTCGCCGGTGAAGGCGATCAAACTTCCGTCAGGTGAGAACTTTGGGAAACGTTCGGCTCCATCATTCATTGTCAGGCGCGTTGCCACGCCTCCGCTGGCAGGTACTGACCAGATGTCCTCGCCGTGCACAAACACCACAGTGTTGTCGTGTACATCCGGGAAACGCAGGAGGGGATGCTCTTCCGATGCCAAACTCAGTTTCATCGAAAACAATAGCAATGTGACCGTTACCAGGGCAAGAAGGGTGATGGTATTCTTTGACTGTTCTTTCTTCATGACTACCTCACTAATTATTGTACACGCTCGCAGGGGATCTCCGCTATGAGCAATTGCCGTCAAATCCCTGCTGAATCAATTGATGGGGAATTCCACTCCCCCCATGAAACAGAGCATTTCCAACAAGTCAAGCTTCCTTGCTTTGTCGCAATATGGGCAGCCACTCCACGACAGTGTGGGTCATGAAATGAATCCCATTGCCATCAATTATTTTGTAGCAGCCCATCTGAATCTCCATCTTTGGCAAGACCTTCCCGGTCGGTTGTTGACCCTCCCTGCAGGGATACAGTCGTCCAGCCGCTGGTTCCGCGGGGGATTACTCAGAAGGTGCGCCGTGCGTCCTCAAATCCCCTGCGAGCACGGAATGGAATGATCCCTGGAAATGTGATGGGTAGGGTGGAGTCCTGCTCCACGGCTCCCAAATCAAAAATAAGAAACCGGTGAGAGAAAGTAAAGCCCGCGCGGGTTATGAAAAACGCGCAGGCCGGCAATCTTTTTGGTAAAATGATTTGGTGGAGTGGCCTATGGCTTATTGCGGAGAGTTGGTGCGGTAGGACCGCACCCTACGATGACTGATTCACTCTTACCCAGGGTACGCTACGCTCACCCTGGGCTTGGATGGATTACAGCTTTGCGGTAAGTTACACGCCGAAGGCGTTTCAGACCCTAGCCAGGGTTGCGCGGCAACCCTGGGTAAGCAAGGGAGTACAATCGGGTCAACCCTGAACGGGTTAGACAAAACGGAGGTGTGATCAAGGAGCGCACCTTGACTTTGAAAACGCACAACTACTCTGGGTTAGTTCCGAGCATTCATAGTGGGTCACATTCGGCTCCAGCTCCAGCAGATAGTCAGAGTCATCAGGATAGTAGCGGGCCTTCTCGATATCGTCGCCGGCGAACTTGCGTATTGATTCCAGAGAGTCCCAGAGCGTTAACAGAAGATAATGAGTTTCGTCCTCTTCATTTCTTCGCAAAACAAACACGCCGCGATTGCCCTCGGTGGAGAGGTAGTCTGCAATTCCGTGTTCTTTTTGATTCTGCAAGTAGTCGTCAGATTTGGATTCCGGAACCACCCCGTGCCAGATTCGCGCTATCATGAAGCCCTCCATTTCTTTAAGGTGAATTGTTCGTTACAGTTATTCACATCTCCTGGTCCGGAAGACACACGCATGAGGTCTCCTTTATGGTTTCCAACGCGATCACGGTCCGCGTAGATGTGATAGTGGGAATCGCACCGATTCTCTCTCGCATGAAAGCTGCCAATGCTCGATTATCCTGCAGGCGTATTTTCAGCAGGTAGCAATCTTCGCCGGCGACATGATGCACTTCGAGTATCTCCGGGAATCCTGCTAATTCCGTGGCCGTATCGATACTGCCAACAGATTCGTTGGCGCGCACAAAAACGAATGCGAGCAGATTCAGATTCAATGACTCCGGTCTTAGGCGTGCTGTAAACTCCACCAGGTGACCGTTTTGCTCGAGCTTTTTGATTCGTTCAAGAACGCCGGAAGGCACCATCCCAATTTGTCTGGCGATCTCTGTGTTGGACATTCGAGCGTTCTTTTCCAAGAGCGCTAGTATTTTATAATCAGTTTTATCCATCGAGCGTGCCGTCCCGTGACAATAATGCAGTAAATAGTGCAAGTATGTGAAAAAAAATCAAAAGAAGCAAGATAAATATGGTGTTTTATCACAAAGGTGTTGTGTTGTACGATGGGATATTCGGGTGGGCGCGCCGGCGATGGCTGTCAAATTCCCCGTGAGCGCGCTGCGAAAATGTTATGCGTTGAACATGATACTAATCGAGTGTTCAGGACCTGACCTAGGGTGCCGATATGTTCGATTTTTTCAAGAGATCGCCAAATGCCAGTGGATTGACGCCAACGTAGACAAAATTTTCTTTTGCCTGGAGGTTGCGTCCGTATCCCAGCCAAAGCAGATCTCTGAAGATCGTGAAGCTGCCACTGATCCCCAACTCAAAATCATGTTTATCTTCAAAGTCAAGAAATGAAAACGTCAAGCCAACACCGGGGTCGAAAAAGTCGTTCCAGATCCCGAATCCTTTGAAGCCAACGTGCCCCATGAAGGACAAGGCAACGGCCGGTTCGAAACTCTGGGAGGCAAATTCATTGCTTTCCGGGTCGACAAAAAGTAATGAACCACGCGGTTCAACATAGAATCCGAATACTCGGAGCTTAAATCTCTGGTGCGCCTGCGCGATGACAATTTCCTCATCTGCATTTGTCTCGGGCACGACGCGAATACTGACAATAATCATATCACCCGGATGGCGTTCTCCGGCATTTAGAAGTTGAAGAGATGTGTCCAGAGAATTACCCAACCCCACATTTCTACCAATTGCACCAGCCGTGGAAGCAGCTTTAGCCACCCCGTTGGTAAATCCTAATATTTCCTGAACGTCTCTAACACGTGTGAGAATGCCCTGAATCTCCGGCCGCTCCCTCGTGGCTTCAGATGCATTTCGGAGCACTTGTATGATTTCCGATTCAATTACGTCCGGGAATTCGATGATCAGGCGTTCGAGGTCAGCCACCAAAGTCTCGATCCTCCCTGGGAGAAGGCGTAAGGTTCTTAATATGCCGTCCACCTGAGCTATCGCATCATTTATTAGTTGCGAAACAGAAGCCGTATCTTTCGATTGCGTTATTTTTGTAGCTTGAACCAAAGTTTGCAGGAGGTTAACCAAATCAGTTGCCTGGTTGGTAAGAGTGGACAGACTTTCTTCCGAACGTCCTCGCAGATTTTGAGCAAGTTGTTTCAGGTTAGCTTGTAGCACTTCAACTCGCAGTGTTTGGGACAGTGCTTCCGACTCTTCTTTGATCGCGGCGATTGCCGCCTTGACTTCCGCCAATATCTCATCGCCATCTGTAACAAGCTCGCCCAGACGCTGGGCCGATTCAAGCTCGCGAGTCGTACGTTCGGGCAGTGCCAATTGGAAACGCTGAAACGGTGTGGGGCGTCCGGTAGACAGTTTATCATAACCGTCAAGATGCAAAGGTCTTTCTGCGCCTCCGCCGGTTATCCAGGCTTCCATGAATATCTGAATGCTTTCTCCCTGTTCAACGCGCCGCATGAGTTCTTCGTTCAGCTTATCAATTTCCTCAGTGAGAACGTCTGCCACGTCCTTATAATCACCCAGAATCGCTTGCTTAACTTTGTCGCGTAGCGCCTTATCGGCTGCCTGTTCTATTTGAGCTGTGTCTGAATCTATAAGTTCAAGGCCTGTTGCCGCTTCTGTGGCAAATCTGTTGCTGGCGGCCAGCATAGATTTACGACGATTTTCTAATATTTCGGAGTCACTGTTCGCGAGCTTGGCGCTTTCTAGTCGACTTGCTGCTGCCTTCAGCTCGACTAACAACTGCTGCGCTCTAAAAAAGTATCCGGTGACATTCTCCAGGAATTGAATTCGCTGCAGAAGAGGCTCGTCCTTTGCAATGAGGCCGCGTGAAATTCCCAGCTGTCTGGAAAACACCGGTTCATTCCAGTCAATTGAGATGCTTTGATCGATTTGTACATCGTAAACCTGTGCATCTTGAAAAGGACGGTCGGTTTCTGCAAACTGAAACGTAACAAATTCCTGAAAATTTAGCCTCTGAGCTTGTGTAGAGGATGTCATAGCCAAACATAACAAGTTCGTCATTATGAGGATCTTTATTAGTTTCATGTCTTTTGTGCCTCCACAAAAAGCATTTCAAGTTTGATGGGATCGATTTCCCCGCCTTCCGGAATCGTACCTTTCAACTGGTCATGAAAATTGAGCGCCGCCACCCGGGGAACTGGTTTATCTCCCAGGAACGAATTAAGTACTGTGCGCAAAGTAGCAGGCGCAGCATTGCGAATCCAGATCACTTTTCGAATATTGAAAGTGTCTGAGATCCTGGTTTTGTTACATAGTTGATCAGCCCACTCTACAGTTTGTTTTGCTTGATCATCTTTACCAAAGACGAACATCAAAACGATATCCAGGGTGTCAATGGCTTCCTGAACCAGCCTGGCGGCTAAACGCGCGTCCGTTTCAGGTACTATTAGGGTGTTTTTAAGCATTGGAAGATCCTCCCTTATCAATATACATGAGTTTTGTTAGTGGGCTAGCCTGGATAATTCATGAATCAGCGTATTGCGCACAAATCAACCAAACATCGTCATTCAGGAGGGATCCTTTTTGAACGGGTCCGGTGGCTATCGACGGGCACAGATTTTGCCAAAAACGATCCTTCCAGGATGACAGGAAAGGTAATTTGTGAATAGTGCAGACTAGTTGGCCACCCGTGAATCAAGGAAGTTAATTGCTTCTTCATATTTGCTCTTGCGAGGCTTTTCATGCGACATGGAGGGAATGACCATGAGTTTAATGTTTTGGATTCCCTCCCTTTTATAAGCGTAGTAGACCTTTTTGGTGTCTCGTAGATTGAAGTCTTTCGTACCCGCAATAAAAACGTAGTGATTCTTCTTTATTTCATCATAGCGTGCGGGTTTCTCTTCGCCCCAAAAATTTGCGCCGCTATTGAAAATTGCACCCTTGAATAAGTGGGCATATTCAGTAGCAACCATACTTGAAACTCGTCCACCACCGGAAAACCCCGAGACATATATTCTGTCAGAGTTGATGTTATAATTCTTGTCTATTGTCACGGGAGCAAGTATGGCGTACGTCACCCTAAGCGAGGTTACTATCTTATTGCCCGACCTATTTGCCCCAATCCAGATGAGGTTGTGTTTATCCATTATCTTTTTCCAGTCATTTGGTATCTTGCCAGAATTGTCAGCGCTAATAAAAACCAGGATGCCTGCGGCCACCTCGGAGTCATAATTCTTGGGAACGTATACTGACCACTCTATAGGTTTGTCGACAGGAAGGAACTGTGCGAAAGATTGGGCGGACGTTTTGTCAAGTAGCTCCGCGGCAGTTGAGCCTATGTTGAATTCTCCGATTTGGACTATGTCTTCAGGGACGTTTTGACTGAACTGGAGCGTCACCAAAAAGGAAGTAATGGCAAGTATTCTCATTGAGAATGTTCTTTTTGCGAAGCAGCTAGTTTGAGCTGGTCGATCGGCGCCAAGTCCACATGGTAGTTGAGTTTCATGATGATCGAACAACTAAATTGGGTAAACAAAAGCCGATTGTCTCTTGGGCTCGACTTGGTAACGCTCCGCTTCACGGACGGGTGGCCCGGCCAAGCCATCGTGTGCCACGTGCCTAAGAGACTGTGTGAAAACGAAAAATTTAACTTTACAATAAAGGACTTAGGTCTAAGAAATCTCCCACAATGCGTGTTTTCACACAGTCTGTTTAAGCCCGTGCCCTATGTGCAGGAACCTCTTTAACGGCCTCAAAGGCGCGTGCCACCCAACTTCTATAATTCTTTCGTCCAATGCACCCGGCGCTTACCCGATTAGGTGGTCGCTTACGAATCGGAACGATGTCCTTCCCAATACTCTCCCAAACCGCCCCCTTTTTTTGCATTTGAGACATCGGTCATAGGGAAACGAACATTCGAGTTTTTTCATTCAGATGTAATAATAGGTTCTCTAAAGTACCCAAACCCCTCGTCAATCAACAGCTGTCTATCTAAAAATACATTGAACTCCTCACAAGATATCTCAGGTAATAGACAACAAGAATGGCAAGCTGCCAGATTGAGATTATTCACACCCTGGCCTTCCGAATAATAGCAAACAGGGTCGGTAGAACAATCTTGTGCTCTCTTTAATGCACTTTTTATGATTGCATTCAGGTTTTTTAGATCGTCGCTTTGGCTAACCAGCCCGCCTAAGCTTCCCGCACTTCCCTCAATCGCCATAATCATAAACCCATTCATATTCTCACCAACATACAGGCGTTCTTTCAACGAAGCGGCAGGGTAGCCGCAGATATATTCAAGCTCCTTAATGAGAAGATGCGCCAATGTGTGAATCAATATAAAAGCGGGTATGATTTGACTCGATTTGTTTCGGAGATACTTTCTTTCGGAGATTCGCGTATTATCTCTGATGGAACGTGTTCTCTCTTTCACTCGCTCGTTTTCCGCCCAAGTTTTTATGCGGTCATCGTCAAATATGAAGAGTATTCCTTCACCATAAGATTCAACACCCGGAAGGATGGTTGTATTGACATTATTTACTGAAGTCGACTGGCGTTTGACTGCATATTCGGTTGTATCCTCATCTTTGATGAGAATGGCATCATCATCTAAAGGTTCTTGGCGAGTGAAGGAAACTTGAACGGTCGTTTGTTTCATTCGTTCAAGCCGAATTAAGGAGGAGAAACCATCCAGATGATCTTCGACGGAAATTTTTGAGAACTTCAAATAGGGAATTTCAAAGTAGGGTTTATCGTGACCAAGCATAAAATCGTATTCTTCTTTTCGATATTCTTTTTCGGTTACTTGATTGGTCTCGTCAGGTTTGATAAACTTTAACGTATCTTCTTTCTTGATTTTGTTAGCCATAAAAAGGATATCAGCAATTTGTTGTGGTGTTTGCCCGGATGACAATAAATTGTCAATCATCACCCTTACCTTGTTGTCAATGTCAACTTGTTTGACCGGAATATAAATACTTGAAACGGTATTGGTGTAATAGACACTATTACTTGATTTGATTACTACTTTCATCTCCGCATTCTTGAGGCGAGGATCAATATCGCCAGCGTGGCAGTTCTCGCTATTACCACCGGGACCTAGCCAATATCTTTTACCAAAGCATTTCTTTTTGAAATTGAAAACACCTTTCAAATTTCTTCCACTTTTTCCTTTTTTACATTGCGGGTTTTTACATAGAATCCGAATACCCGAGAGTTCAGAGTTTTCCCTACTGACCCTATAGCGCAAATCAGGTTTGTCACAACAGCCATTTGGATTTGAATAATCTAATTTTATCCTGCCTATGTTAGCTGCTTCATCATTATCGGAATCTGGGATGGTCAAATTGTCTGAATTATCATCTTCAGCGTAGGTCGGCCAGTATTCCCAAGGTAAATCTTCAAGATGACCATCCGGACAGGTCATTGCAAAACGAACTTGTTCCAAATAATTATATCCGCAGGTTGAATTTGTGCATTTAGGCGGGAAAAATTTTGAAATGTCTCTACCGGAATTACTCCATCGATTCTTCCAGTTATCATACTTGTCAAACTTTTTGCATCTGCCGCAATAAAACCATTTTGGGAAGTAACAGGATGTAGGGAAAAGCTCATAACTATCATGGTCAGCGATTTTTAATTCAGGGACATTAACGATATGTCTTAATTGTTCGAACCTTGTTTGCAGTCGTCTCCAAAGACGGTCATCCTTAATAATGTAGTTTTCAAGGTTCACATTCTTGTAACCCCACATATCAAAGGTTTCTATGAGTACCGAATTATCTATGGTCTCAAGGATGGAGCCAACCCCACCGTAACTGGAAACCATTTTGTTTTTGCCGTGTTCTACGTGTTTTCTCATAGACTAATATTGGTTCATTTGTACCCTGCAAATTGGTTCTATATTACGCATCGACTGCATGGCAATAAGCTCATTTTCGTTCTGTTTGTTTTGAGCTGTCCTCAATAAAGTTCTTTCAAGCTGGTTTGTTTTGAATCTTAAACCATCTGTGTTATTTATTCTGTCTTCCCATTTTTTCAAAATGGTTTCAATTTTTTCTTCGAGTACAACTCTTTGAACATCTTTGAGGAAAGGGTGGTCTCGAATTGTTGCGAGAAACTCGTTCGTTAGTATCTGTCTATCCATTTCCGCCGCTTTCTTATTTTGCCATTGCTCCATTCGATGTCTATAGAACGCGACCAGCATTGTGAATAGCAGCACATCAAATGTATTGTCAGTAAACGGTGTTAAGCTAAGCGGCTCCACATGCTTATAGTAGGTTTGGTGAAATGAAATGAAATGCTCAAAAATGGACAGATCCCTTGAATTATCAGGGTTCAGTAATGTAAATACCATCCCCTCATTCTTCCGTGCCACACGACTGGACGATTGAATATACTCAGAAGTATTTCTTGGCATTCCGTTGATTACCATCACCCCCAACCTGCCGATGTCAAGCCCAACAGAAATCATGTTAGTAGCTAATGCCAAATCCAGAGGTCTGTTTTTTTTGTCTGTAGTTCCAATTCCGAATGCAAGAGCGTCAAGGTTCTCTTTAACGCTGCTGCTTTGAATTCGGCTTGTCAATTCCCTGTATTGAGGAGCTCGAACGTAACCTTTTAGCATTCGCTGAAAAAGTTGCTTTTGTTCGGGATGCAACTCGGAGTAGATTTTGTTAGCCATTTTGCCTACATCTTTCAAGCTATTGTAATAGCTGAGGATTGTCCAAAAGTGATCGCGCTCTTGAGTATCAGCTATTTCGCTTCTTCCGAAAAGTAGGGCAGACATTAAGCGCAACTGCGTCATTAGTGACGTTTTCCCTGTTGGAAGTATTCCGATATATCTTCGCTTTGAGTCTTCTGCTGTTTTCGAAAAGAAGGAGTCCCCTACCTCTGTACCGTATGGCGGGAAGATAGAGACATCTCTTCCGTATAATGCTTGCACTTGACTATCCACATTTTTTACTGTGGCAGTTGAGGTGATGATCTGAGGAATAATATCATCCTGTTTGCAGAGTTCAAGAATTACATTCTCAAAAAGACCTGTAATACTGCCTAAGGGACCACTTAGAAGATGCAATTCGTCTTGAATTATCAATTCGGGTGGGCGGTTATTGTTATGTTTGTTAAACAACCTCCGGGCGTTTTCCTCCCAAGCCAACCGAGCGAACTTATCTACCGTTCCAAAAAGGATGGTTGGTGGGTTCTTGTAGATATCATCGTCAACCAGAACAATTGGCATTCCCTCTTTTTGTTCGTAGTAATCACATTCGGGATTGTTACAACCAGCCCGAACTGTTAGTTGACTGTTCCCTTCTCTGAAGCTGAATTTTAGTTCCTTGTCTTCTTCATTGAATTTCGTAATGGTTTTTGTATTGCACCATTGGCAAGTGCTAATCTGGAACTTGTTGACTGCATTCCTACCTTGGTTAAGTAGGTTGATTATCTTGGTCAGTTCTTTCTTTGCGTCACTTGCCTTATTGGGAATCATCTTGTCGCCAACCCAAAATCCTAAAGATATTCTTTCATCTCCAAGAGTTGAAAGGTGTGCTTTTCTGATCTTTTCACAGGCGAAAATGAGTTTAGACGCTCTTTCAAATTGTTGAGCGGTGAGCAGGCGTAGGGTATACCGCATAATGATATTGACACCTCCATAACTTTCGGAGTATTTCAATCGCCTGTAGAATATGAGAAAGGCAGACACTGCAAGATATGCTTCCGTTTTACCTCCACCAGTGGGAAACCAAATCAAATCAACTAATTTCCTGACGGTAGATTCAGGGTTGGTGTAAGATGGAATACTAAGTAAAAAGAAAGCCAATTGAAAGGGTCGCCATTTTGGAATCCTGCTGTTAGGATAAGGGAGTATGCTATAATCTTCATATTTAGGCATTTCCCCAAAATTCCATTCATAACGCTCATAACCCTTATTCACATCAAAGTACTTTGCGGTATGGAACATTTGCATGTAGATGGCAGAGTTCGAAAATTGAAATGCCTGAAAAGCAAGGTCATCATCTCTTAGAACCTGAATACCGGCCTTCATCCGGTTCAGCACTTCCTCACATTTTTCAAGATTTCTTTCTCCAATGTCCCGGCCGGCATTTTCTGTTCTTCGATCACCAATCCAATCTTCATACTTATTGGCAAAGGATTCTAAGTTGTTGCAGATGTTATCTCGTGTTAAATCCGAAAAAGATGAAATGTCTCTGATTATAAGCAAATCCCCCATACCTTCAACATCTGTCGTCTGGTTTTTCAAATCGTATTGAGGGAAGTAGGAAGTTTTAACCCATTTAGGGTTATCCGATTCATCCCACTCGGCGGCTACGCCATGACCAACGGCATAGCTTTTAATATTTCGGTAAAGGAAGTTCAGTGTTTTTTCCTCTTGTGGCAAGAACTCGTTTTCGCTGTCTTTGCTATAAGGAAGAATCTCCTCCGCTTCTACTTTTAACTCGAATTGGAATAAGCAGCTTTTATTTAAGGCCTCTTTTGAAAGCACCAATGTAGTGTCATCAAACTGAGCCCCGTTTTTTGTTGGGCGGTTCGACTTGTTCTCAACAACGATTTTGAAATATTTGTGCTCAGAAAATTCGAATAATCGGGTGTGTATTTGTATGCCTTCTTTCAGATTGTCAGGTAAGCGGCACTCAACTAATTCTGACAGCTTTTGATCTTGAATTTTAGCAACATCAAAGTTTTCAATTGTGTAATTATGATTGACACGTTGATATTTCGTTTTGGGTCTGAGTAGCTTCTCCAAATGGCGAGTAAGAGAGTGGTAATGATATTTCCAATCGTCTGCACTTCTTAGATGGTACAAAAGGGCGCTTATCCTTTGTTTCTCTCCTTTGATGGGTTTAATTAGCGCAAGGGCCTGGTTCTCATCATCATATTCTATCCATTCCTGAAATCCGAATCGTTCTATCAGATCCATCTCTTGTCCATCATAGTGGAGTTTTAGTCTTTGAGAACTTGCTTTTTCGTAGGTTCCAAAACTAATTATCATGTTCAGGGAATTTACGTACGTAGGTAAGCAGAATGTAAGACCAGCAATTGATGGAAAATATTGATTTGCCTTGACCTTCATGGAAGTTTGCTCATTGTCACTTTCTTCTGACCTGCCATGGTCTTGAGAACCATCCGCCTCTAACTCTTGAGGTACTTCCGTATCCGAATTGTCTCCTGATTGATCTTCGTCCTCCTGGGTATTATCATTCTCACCGGTTCCATCTACTACAATAGATTTCTTGCGGGGAAATAAGATGCCAGAAAAGTACCTTGTTAAGGGTTTCCCCTCGATGACTTCTTCCAAGTATTCCTGATCTGTCAGAAAAATATCGGAACCGGGTCCAATTAGTTCTTTTCTAACTCGATTAACAACTTTCTCTCTTGCTTCAGAGTAACTCATCTTCGGTTATTATCCTTGTTTTAATCTCACGGACTGTCATCAAGGGCATCTTGGTCTCTATGAAATTGTTCACCGTTTCTTCAGTGAACTTATCTTTCAAAATGCTTCCAAGTTTTTTTGTTTGCAGATAGGAGCGAATTTCTTCTTTCAGGTTCCTCCCTAAGGCGATCATAACACCATTGTAAATTCGCTTATACCTTAACAGATCTTGCATTTGGGAGTTCAAGTTCTCATTGCCAACCAATTTACTTATCGCTTTCAAATCCCTCAGTCGCTTTGGAAACTTGATTGCTCCGTCAAGATAGTTGCGTAAGGTCGGCACCTGTACACTAAGACCTATGCCTTCAAGCTTAGAGTGTAAGACATCAATTGACATTCCATTCGATCGATAGTAATCAAGAAGTGCATCGCGCCAAAGGTTACTGTAATATTCGATTGAAGTGAAGGTTTCAGGATCTTCCTCTGCAGCAATTTCAAATAGATCTGCATTAAAGCGTTCAATGTAAACACGAATTTTATCTCCTTGCCGCACTTGCCCAATTCTTAAGGGTCTGTCTTTTTGGTCAAATACGTATTCATTTGAATCCATCTGGTCGCAATAGCTTTCTTTCTCATAAAAAACATAGTATAAAATTTTTTCGGGAGTGCTCAGCCCTGGATTTTCTTTTATAGAGACAAAATCGTCTTCATCACGGTAGTTCTCGGTATTGTCCACAATGCTTTGAATCGCCGTGCTAAGGGTCTTTCCCTCATCCTTACTGGAAATTACAGGATATTTGATTCCGGTGAGCGCCTCTCTTATCGGGGAGGTCAGTTCTTCCTCAAGTTCTCTTTGGTACTTCTTGAAAAAACTATCGAATATTTCCTTCTCCTGGAGGTAAAAAATAAGGTTGATTGTGAAGTCATAGTTATGATATTTTAAAAAGTCGTTAAATCCATCCAGTGAATAATCGAGAATAAAGTAATCATCTGGATCTGCTTTTTTGAAGAATTGGTCAATTTTTGAATATCGTGTGATGGAGAAATTAGTGAGCTTAATATCATCTGCTGTCTTATAAATAAAATCTGCATCATCATTGTTTGCAATAACCAATGTCATTATTCTATTTCTGGAATTTTGGGAGAGCAATTCAAAGAGCTTCTTGGTCTTTGTGTTATCTCCTATTAGAAGCTCAGCAATTCGTTCTAAAACATACTTGGGATGATTCTTATGGAGGACTGATTCACAATATCCCTGTTGCTCAAGTTTCTTTTCCAACTCTCTGTTGAATGCAATTCGCTCTTTTAACTCTTTTACCTGAGACTTGTCAATCGTTTTCAAAAGTCGGCCTAGGTATATGGAGTAACTGTAAATATGTTGAACATTATATGGAGGACGAATGAAGGTAGACAGTACGTTGTCGTAATCGTCGATCAACGAGGATAAACTCTCATTTTCTATAACAGTTGTTTCGATCATAAGCTGTTTATCTTTTCAATTTCTTCCTTTAACCATCTCCATACCTGCACACCCTCAACCTCAATAGATTGGGTAGAAACCCCGAAGAGATTATATCCGAAATCTTTTTGATCCATAATTATTTGTGGAATCTGATGCGGCGTACAATCGAAAAGAATAATGTTGTCGATCTTTTCATTTGTTGTGAGAATCGAATTAAAAGCGGTCTTGTAATCAGGCACAAAATACAATGCAGGATCGATGTTGATAGTTGACTGCTCTGCCCCACTTTTTGCGAAATAGGTGCTTGGAATCAAGGCCTGAAGATTACTGTTAAGCACCTGAACTTGAGATAGAGAATTCCAGATAGATTTCTGGCAAATCACAATGGATTTTGATCTGAATGAGTTCGGGATAAAATTGATATTGAATAGCCTTTTAAAAAGTTTACTTAGCGCAATCAATCTTTTTTTTCTTGTACCCTTTTTGATAATTTGATAGTTGTCCTTGAGTTCATCATAGCTGGTGGTAATCACAAATGGTGAATAGTAAGGTTTCTTCTTGCCTTTAACTATTTCCTCTAAGTAATAACGATCTCCATTTATCTTAATCAGCTGTAAATCAGTTCTTTTTGTGAATTTCATTCCTTTCAAGATCATCCCTACTTCATATGATGGCTCAGATTCCGATTCAAGAAACTGAATTGCCGTTAGACGGATTAATAGGTTTGCAAAGAGTAGCTTTTTATCGCTGTATGAGGCCGGAATCTGCACAAAAAGATTCAGCCGCTCTTGAGTTAAGCACTTTTCTATAAAATTAGTGTTAATACTAATGAACTTTGTGCAGGGAATATGAAGGTCGTTTTGATTTCCGCCAAATTTGGTGGCTAATTCTTGATAGTATTTTTCATTTAAAAGCTGCATTCGATTATACTCTTTGGTGATAAGGCAAGATGTTTTGCAACTTTTGGTGATTTTAGATGAATAGGACTTTACACATAACAATAGAATAACCCGCGCACCGTACAGTGCTGGGACCAGTAGAATCGTTCAAAGCAATACAATCGTTGCTTCAAGGGTCCTGGCAAATCGTACGTTTGCTGCATAAGAATATTTTCAACCTCATCGAGGCCCGGGCCAATTCAAGGTTTGCCTCTCGCACCGCACAGGCCATTAAGCCCCCATAGCGTATTTTTCGAAAACGCTTAGGCAGAACATGCAACAAAAACCGACGGATAAACAATGCTCGCAGGGGATTTAAGCCGATCCCTTGCCGGGATAAGTGCGGCAAGCCAATCCCTTGCGAACAGTGTTTGAAAGCAGTGAAGAAGTGGTAAGTGAGCCCGGCCCGGAACAGGGGGCTGCCGGAAGGAGCAGGCTGGTCAAAGAGTAAGTGAAGGAGAGCTTTGATTGCTGGTCCCTCTTTCGTCAACACAACGCCGATACGAACAAGAAGTGATTATAAGATAAAAGACTCTGGTGTGGGAAGCAAGTGAAAATCTTACTACCGGACGCAAAGCGGCCTGCATGTATGTGTCTAGTGCCACGGCCATGGCATTGTCTGTGGGGCAGGAGGTTGGCCCAGTGGGTGACTGGTTCCAGGAAGCAAACACAGGCTGAAGCCTGTGCCACTCGATATTCAAATTTATGTCCCGGTGATTCGGGAGCCTGTAAATAATTCTGTGTAAATTGATTTATTGAAGTTTCATTCTATCGGGATACAGGATATCAAATTGGTTGATTGCTTGTCCCCAATCTCTGATTGGCATGCTCCATTTTTTTGAGATATTTCTAAGTGCGAGA
>JAJDAD010000022.1 GCA_029262055.1 Candidatus Zhuqueibacterota bacterium | reverse complement strand
CACCTATTCTCTTTGTAAAAATGCACGGTTCTTGAGCGAGTTCGTAGAAAAAGCGTGCAACTCGGTGGCTAAAAATACGAAGATACTACAACTTAATCAATTGTTTATACATGCTTTATGATAGTTTTTCAGTATGCCCTACTTATTTGAGAATTTACAGGTCGACAAATTTTGGGGGTTACCACAGGCGAGTCATGACTTCGTCAAAAAGCAGATATCCGAACAGGAGCAGACACAAGAAAAGCACCAGGTTAACAAGCCGGCCATTCTTGAATTCGGAGCCGACCCAGTCGCGCTTGGAGTTCATATACAAAAGCGTCCCCGACAAAAACGGCATGAAGAGCGCGCCGACAATCGAGTACAGCACGATCAGGCCGACGGGTTTGTCCAACAGAAGCAATGCCAGCGGTGGCACTGCAAGCCAAAACAGGAAACCGCGGTACCACCACGATTTTGAGCTTATGATGCGGGCAGACTGATCGTGCGCAAGACGCCGGGTCAAAGCGACAAAGTCACAGAACATGTAGGGCACGCCTTGCCAGACGCCGAGCATAGAGGTAAACACAGCACCCCAGAAACCGATCAGGAAAGCCCAGGTGCCCAAGGGCCCAATCACCTGCCCCAGAATACCGGCCATCTTTATTAGACCATTGCTGCCTGCGATCGTAACGTCCTGGGTATGCAGCACCCGGGCAGCCAGAACCATGATCGCGACGCCAAAAAAGCCGGTTAAAAGGTATGACACGGCAAGGTCATAGCGCACGGCCGGCAGCCACTTTTTCCCCTCCCACTTTCGTTCACGAATCCAATATCCGTAAGCCAGAAGCGTCAGGCTGCCGCCGACGCCGCCGATTACGCCCAGGATCAGTTTTGGACTTCCCACCGGAATAGCTGCTTCCGAGAAAATACGGACAGCGGTCAGCGTGGGCGGGGCGACCCAGAGCGCACAACCGAGCATCGCCAGAAACATGGCGGCGATGAAGATTTTCATGAGGCGTTCGAAGTGGCCATAACTGCCCACAAGGACGATACCGGCAGCGACCAGGGAATGGAGCACACCCCATGCTTCCTTTGAGATAGCGGGGGCAATTGAATAAGCGGCGAGCCCGCAGGCCGAAATAAGCGCACCACCCACAATGAAAGACCACAGAACCAGATAAACCAGAAAGTAGACCTGGACCCAACGGCCCAGTTTAGTCACCCAACCCTCTAGGAGGGTCGTGCCCGTCGCCAACTGCCAGCGCGCTAACCCTTCGTTCAGGACAAACTTGAAGATAGCGCCCACGACTGCTGCCCAAATCAACGCAAAGCCAAATTGTGAGCCGGCAACAGCCGCGGTGACCATGTCGCCCGCACCGATGCCGGTAGCGGCAATTGCAACACCCGGCCCGAGGACGCTTAGAATTTCTTTAATCTTATTCAAGAGAGTTGCTGTTGTCGAAATCTGTCTTTGATATCTTCTACGGGCATTTTGTTGTATTTGATTTTAGTGGTGGGGTTGGTTTAACAGACATGATAACCAAGCCCATTCTTCATGTCAAGGACAATCGTGCATGTCACGCAAGCGCAAAACCATGAATTCCAGTGTGGCCCGAATTTATTTTGGGCGTGGTGGCATTGGGGGATGTTCTGGTGTAGAGACACAATGCATTGCGTCTCTACGTCCAGGCGTCTGTCGGCAAGAATGTCCATCGGACCCAGGGACAACCGATTCGCGGTCTTCCTATGTATTGTGTTTGTCATTACGCCATAGCGCGGGATTGTTCAGGATGTATTGCTTTATACGGTTGTATGATTTTTCATTGCGAATAATGTGGTCATGGTAGCGTGGTTGCCACCCGAAAGCAGGGTCTATGATCCGCGCCTGTTTGGTTACGGCGGATTTGAATCCACGAACGATTGATGCCAGGTTCTTTCGTTGCGGTCCGAATTGGTTTTGGGGCGTGGTGGTTTTGGTGGATGTTTTTGGTGTAGAGACGCAATGCATTGCGTCTCTACACGCTGGCCGAACATCTTTCCCCGGCTTATTAAAGACATTTTTCCCGATAAGAACGATGCTGTGAAAATGATTTGGCATGACTACAAATGCGCCCAATTTAATATTCATATCCGGTCGTAGTTCCGGTGTCTTCAACCATTCCAACTGAACAATGCTACCGATTTCCGATAAAGTCATCCTGCCATCTTCGATTGTCCCGAAAAAACATTCCTTGCCCCGGGTGCAAATTGTGATGAAGTATGGCGCATTCCAGCCATAATTCCAGGCTTGCAACCGGGTGGATGCGATTCTGTATTTGTTTCTGAATCTATCACTCATTGATACACCTACCGGAGTTCATTCAACACTTTGCCAGGTTCTCCGTTCTCCCGCATGTGCGGTTCTTCCCGCCCGCAGTTCGGGACGTGTGGGTCGGTTAGTCATCGTGTATCTGGCCGTCCAGGCTCTGTGAGAAGTGCCTCCGCATCACGTCCTCCGGGCATTGCGGTCATCGCGGTTGTGAGGTTCATGCAAAATTATGCAAGATCATGCAAAACAAACAGTCATCCGGCCCAAACAACTGACAGTGCTAGGCCGGGAAAATCAGCTCAAAATGCGTGCCCTTATCCCCAGACTCCAGCAGGCTGACCTGCCCGCCGTTTTCTTCCACCAGGCTTTTGACAATGGCCAGACCCAGGCCGGTGCCGGTCTGGCGGGCGGTGCAGAACGGATCAAAAATGCGTTCACGGATTTCCGCGGGGATGCCGGTGCCGGAGTCAGCCAGGGTAACTCGGGCGGATTTTTCGTAGGACTCTACGGTCAGGGTAAGGCCGCCGCTTGTGGGCATGGCCTGCACCGAGTTACGCACCAGGTTGAGAAGAATCTGCTTGAGGTGGTCCGGGTCGACCAGGGCCGTAGTCTCGGCGTGTGTTTCCTGTGTGCTGATCTCGTGTTTCTCCAATTCCTGCGCCATCAACTGCGTGACCTCTTCGAACACAGGGAGAATTGGCGTTGGGCGCTTTTGTGATTTCTGCGGTCGTGCATAGTCGAGAAAGTCGGTGACGATCCGGTTGAGGTTGCGGACTTCCTGCTTGATTTTTTCTGCCTGCTTCTTGGTGTCCGGGTCACTGACCTCATCGGCCAGCAGGCCGGCAAACAGCTCGATGCCGCCCAACGGGTTGCGGATTTCATGTGCTACGCCCGCCACCATGGCTTTTTGGCGCAGGTCGCGATTTACGATGGCGTGTCGCATTTCCTCCATGGTCTGCGCCAGAAAACCGATTTCGTCACCGGCGCTCAGGTCGAGGCCGGTTTCATAGTCTCCTTCCGCAATTTTTCCGGCAGCGGATTTTAGTCGGTTGATCGGCGTCGTGATGCGTTCTGCAAAGAAGGCGCCCAGGGCAATGGAGCCCAGCAGGACAAACAATCCCAGCAACACGATGTAACCACGAACGGTTTGCACCGCCTCCAGCGTGGTAGCGCTACCTTCTACGGCCACCGCGGCTACCGTCTCTGCGTTTGCTCTGACCGGTGCGAAGCCGGTTTTGTACAGACTGCCGTCTTCGCCCTCGAACAGGGGTGAGGCCACAGTTGCGCCGGACAGGACGTTGCGCAACTCCGCGTCAGTGATGGCCAGAAAGACGTAGCCGACCCCAATGCGCATATTTTCTCTGGTGTCGATGTAGCTTTTCTTTTCGGGGGAGAAAATGTAAACGCGTCGTACATGCGTGCTCTGCTGGAAAGCCAGCAGTTGCGTCCGCAGGTTACGGTAGGTGCGTGATTGTTCGTCGCCGGTGGCAAGGTTGGCCAGCAGCTCGCCGTCTACCTGCAGGGCCGCGGCGCCGGCGAGGTTCTGTAGTTTGTGTGACAGCTCCTCTTCGAGAGCCTGGCGCAGCCGCCAGTCCAGATAGAAGCCGCCGATTCCAAGAATGAGCACCGCCTGCAGCGTAAAGAGAAGGATCAGGCGGGTTCGAATCGAGAGGCCCCACATACCAAATCCTGCGATCTACTGTCCAAGAACGTTGTCGTAAAATGCTTCGTACTGCGGCAGAATGAGTTGATGATCAAAGCAATTGACGGCGCGTTCGCGGGCGTTCTTGCGGAACTTCCGATTGAGGACATCGTCGGTGAGCAGGGTCAGGGCGGAGTCGGCCATGGCCGTGATTTCACCCACAGGCCGCAGGAAGCCGGTCTCGCCGTCTATCACCAGTTCGGGCAAGCCGCCGGTTCGTGTGCCGACCACCGGAACGCCGCACGAGTGCGCCTCGAGCGCCACCAGGCCAAAGCTTTCCTGCTCTGTCGGCAGCAGGAACAGGTCAGCGCAGTTCATCAGGTTTTCGATGTAATCCTGCTCACCCAGAAACCAGACATCTTCCGTCAGTTGCAGCTCTTTGGTCAGTTGTTGCACAAACAACCGTTCCGGCCCTTCACCGACCAACAGGAGCTTAGCGGGAATCTGATCGCGCACCCTGGCAAAGATACGTATCACGTCGCTGACCCGTTTTACCGGCCGGAAGTTGGAGGCGTGCATGAGGATTTTTTCACCGTTGGGGGCGTACTTCTCACGCGCGCATTCACGGCCGGCACCCCGGCAGCGTTCCGTGTCGATGAAGTTGTAAATCACTTCGATGTTGTTTTGCAGCTCAAACTCGTCCATCGTCTTTTGGCGCAAGTAGTTGGACACCGCGGTGACGCCGTCCGACTCTTCGATACTGAATTTGATGACACGGTGAAATGACTTGTCAGCCCCGACCAGGGTGATATCTGTTCCGTGCAATGTGGTGATGATTTTGAGCTTGCTGCAGCGCAGCACCTGTTTTGCCAGAAACGCGCTGGCCGCGTGCGGCACGGCATAATGGGCATGCACGATGTCGAGATTGTACTCCTCGTGAATATCCGCCAGTTTGGTGGCAAGCGATAAGGCGTACGGCGGATATTTGAACAGGGGATACGAGGCGACCTCAACTTCATGAATAAAAACGTTTTGGCTAAATTGCCGTAGACGAAACGGCGTTGCATAGCTGACGATGTGGATTTCGTGACCACGCTCGGCAAGCCCGAGGGCGAGTTCAGAAGCAACTACGCCACTGCCGCCGTGGGTGGGATAACAGACAATTGCTATTTTCATAATTCCTCTGGTTTTCGGTTAGCCGTCTCACTTTGATTAAAGCAGGCGGGTGCTACAAAAAAGCGGTTAAATATTGTGGACCAAAAAAACTGACCGGGTCGTCCAGCCGCATGGGCTCACGCACCAGGAACGGCTCACCATACTTCACGCCTATATAAGAACCGTATTGCCGCGCACGGCTGATGACTGCCTCAAGAAACTCAGGACTGCTGATGTTGGTTTCTTCTTTGCCGAAACTTGCCTTTTCCGGGTTGTGAAACTGTGACTTGTACGCCTGGATCGCCCGGATTTTTTGTTCGTGAAAGTCGGAAACATCCACGATAAAGGACGGTTTGAACTCGACCCGGCCGGGATAGTAAATTACCCGGTACGGGCGGTAGGCCTGCTGTCCGGTTTCGATTTGTTTTAGACCGGAAAAGAACGCAGCCTCGCGCACCAGGTTTGATGCGTGGCCATGGTCGGGATGCCGGTCGTGCCAATACGGTGCAATGACAATGTTCGGACGATACTCCCTGATCACGCGGATGACTTCAAGCTTGTTTTCTTCAGTCACGGCAACCTGGCCGTCGGGAATATCGAGCATTTTGTGGATGCTTAGCCCCAGGATTTTCCCCGCTGCTTCAAATTCCTGTTTGCGGATTTCAGGTGCACCTCGGGTCCCGAGTTCACCCTGAGTCAGCGCCACCACCCCGGTTTTGTAGCCCTGCGCGCCCAGCCGGATTATTGTGCCGGCGCAGGTTAGCTCGACGTCGTCAGGGTGGGCTCCAAATGCAAGCAGGTCAAGTTTCATCGTCGGTAATTCGTCTCTCGGTCAGATCCTAACGATCTGATGGTCAAAGTTCGAGATGTCCATGGCTTCGTAAATCTGGTCGATGAAACCAGGACCATGTTTGAACAGGTAAGGTAGCACGCTTAAGGACCTTTCCTGCAGCGTGTTATTTGGGTACAGGCTGTTTCCGGCTTTTTTCAGCTGTTGCCTGATTATCTCATTGCGCTTTTTGAAGGCCTGCAAGATCTTTTTTTCCATGCCTTCTATCTGGCCTTCGATACGGCCGCCGGAGTTTTTCACAAAGTCTGCCAGGGTTGGGTCAAATTCAGACACAATTTTTTGCAGCTCTGCGATGTTGTCATTTACACTGCGCGTGACTGCGCCGATTTTGTCTTCCAATTCGTCGGGAAGCTGCTCTCTGGCGATCTTACTGATCAGGCTGTCGATATTGGACCAAAGTTGTGGCACTGCCAGCGCATAGTTGTCCAGGACTTTCTCGATTTTGGGTTCCAGCAGAGTCAGGCTTTTACGTGGATAAATCACGGGCATCGGGATCTTGAAAGCGGTGTAGATCCCCTTCATCTGCGCATAATAGGCGGTTTCGGCAGTCCCCGCGATGTAGGCGATGGTCGGCAGCAGGACATCCTGATACAGGGGGCGCAGCAAAACATTTGGACTGAAATCGCCGGGATTTTCGGCCAGGCGCGCGAGCAGTCCTGCCTCCGTTTCGCGCTCACCTGTACTGCGGATTGTGAAACCTGAATCGGTTTTTTGCAGTGCGCTTCTGTCGTCTTTCGCATAAAACAGGTTGAGCATACCGTCGTGCAATTGTACCTGGTTGTGATATCCGCGGTCGAGCAATTCTTGCGAGGCGCCCAGCGCCGCCTGCGATGACGGTGAGCGTTTCCTGATTTCCTGACCGAAGAGAGAAGTTGCCAGCGCTTTGATCCGTTGGTCGCTGGCGTCGATCATGACCAGCCCAAACGGTTTCAGCAGCGTCATCAACCACTGACCGAAAGCCTGTGAAAAAGTGTTGCCGGGCGCGTACGCCTCGGCCAGGTACGTGAGCATTTCCTGCTTAAAATCGGATGGATGTGTTTGTTCATCCAGGTGCGCGATTGCCTCCTGAATCTGCGCCTGCAAGACGATTCTTGATACCGGAACTTTGGAGTCTGCCGGGTGCCCCTGGTAGGTGATACGAGATGGTTCGTTGCCTTTGTTGAGAATGTCGACGTGATTGACTTCGCGAAAGTCGTGATCGTCAGAGGCGAGCCAGAAAACCGGTACGTAGCATCCTTCGCAGGTACGTCCCAGGCGTTCCGCCAGTTTGATGGCGGTCAGAGCCTTGTACAGCGTAAACAGGGGGCCTCCGAATAAGCCCGTTTGCTGGCCGGTGACGACCGTACAAGCCCGCCGTTCCAGTAGCCAATCGATTCTTTCGAGGGTTGGCAAGCTGCAGCCGAACTTCTGATTCTGTTCTTTCAGGATCGGCACAAGTTGAGTCAAAGGCAGCTCGCGTTCTTTGATTTTTCCCGCTCGATCCAGGAAGTTCTCCGGTTTGCGGTAATCCCCATCATAGAAATCCGCCACTCGTTCGAAGTTGTCGAAATAGTCGCGAGCCAGCGTGCTCATGCCCGGCAGGCTACTGCTTGCTGTTTTCATTCCTGTCCTTGTGTCCGGTTAAAATGAGGCGAGGACTTTGTTCGGTAAAAGGCCTGCCATCAAAATCACCATAAACTTGATCTGGTTTCAGGCTGGTTTTAGCCAGTAAACCGAGCATTTCATCCAAAGCATAAAGCCGAACGGATTCGAAGTACTCGCGAACCTGGCCGTCTCGCTTCAAGGTGATTTTCTTATTGATGCGTTCTGAAGTCCGGTCGTATTCACGTTCCTGAATGATCTCGATGTCCTTTTCAGTGCGCTTGTCGAGCGGGATAATGTTGGCGATTACGGCTTCCTTGTTGAGATAATCCTGCAGAAACTTTCCGCCGGGCTTGAGGACCTGCGCGATACTCCGCAGGGTTTTGCCGTTCTCTTCATCGCTTTCGAAATACCCGAACGTGGTGAAGAAACTCACAACTGCGTCAAAAGATTGTACGAACGGCAGGTAGCGCATGTCGGCTTTTACGTAGTTTAAACAGCAAGTTTCTTCGTTTGCCTGTTTTTGCGCGAGGCGCAGCAGGACAACGGAGAGGTCGAGACAGGTTACCTGCAGGCCGCGGCGTACCAGTTCGCGGGCATGTCTGCCGCCACCGCAGCCGAGATCGAGGACTTTGCTGCCGGGAGCGAGCGGCAGGGCTTGTTCCACAAAGCGTACCTGCGCTATTGCTTCCTGCTCGTCACGGTGCGGATAGACTTTGAGGTAATCCTGGCCGAACCAGTCTTCGTACCAGGCCGGAGTTTCGGAGTCGTCAACCATAGCCGCAATTTAGCAAAAGCAGGCGCTAAGTCAAATCATTCTTTAGAGTGTGTTTTGGGAGAAGTCAGGTGCAGAATTGCAGCAATTGCAACTCCTGCAATGTACGCAGAAGTGCGCCGGTTTCTGGTTCGGAAAGAGGTGTGAGCGGCGGCCGCATATATTGCCAGGCCGGGTCGCCGGTTTTTTGCGCCATCAGGTATTTTAACGCAGGAATCATGGGGTATTTTTGAATCTCCTTTCGGATGGCATTAAGCGTTGCCTGGCTTTGCGCGGCGGCAGTTCCCGGAAATGAGTCTTTCACATTTGCTGCGAGTCTACAGGTTAGATTGGTGGTGGCCGAGATACAGCCGGCCGCTCCCAGTCCCAGAATTTCACTCAGAATCAGTTCATTCCCGGAGAAAACCTGAAACCCCGGAAGCGTTTCATGCAGTGCTTTTACGTTCTGCCAATCGCCACTCGAATCTTTGATTCCGATGATCCGTTCCGGGAAAGCGTCCACCAGGCTGCTGACCAGCGGGCGCGAAAAAGATACTGCTGCCATCTTCGGAAAATGATACAAGTAGATCCTGGCCTCGCACTCAACAAGTTGCTTCAAGAGCTGCTCGATAGCCTGGAAAAGCCCTCGATCGCTGACGTTTTTATAGTAGAATGGGGGTAGAAGAAGCAGACCGGCAACATCGTGCGCTGCTGCATGCCGGGATAGTCGAAGCGTGTCGGGCAAGGCACAGCATCCGGTGCCGACCAGCAGTTTTTGCGGATCGATTCCCGCGGCGATCAGCGTGTCGAGCAGGTTCGTGCGTTCCTCCAACGAGAAGGAATTGGCTTCTCCGGTGGTGCCCCAAATCACCAGCCCGTCACAGCCGTTGTCCAGCAGCCAGCGGCAATGGCTGACCATTTTGTCCGCATCTATGGCGAGATTGGATTCTAGCGGCGTCAGGCTTGCGGTGAGCAGTCCACGTAATCCAAAGCTGTTGGCGGTCATGGGATGTTCCGGGTTGTATAGGGTTTGCTTTGTCGGAGTTGCTCACACGGATGAATAGGTTCCGGTCCCGACCGCGATAAGGTCACCCTGATCGTTATGCAATTCCATCTGGGCGGTGGTCACCCGGTTGCCGGTGCGCAAGACTTTTGCGCGACTGACAAAATGCTCTCCTCGTCCGGGAGTCAGGTAGTCGATGCGCAGGTTGATGGTGCTGAACTTCGCTAAACGGCGTAATTTTTCGCTGTCGGGAATATCTGACATTTTTCCGAGCAAACTCATGAAGGCGCCCAGGCCACCCGTTACGTCCAGCACCGCCGAAATCACCCCGCCGTGCAAAATGCCGTGGATGGAGTTGCCCACCAGTTGCTCTCGCATGTCTAATTTCATGCTCACGCTGTCGAAGGTGAGTTCTGCGACCTGCAGATTGAGCAAGTCGTGGAAAGGGACATTGCGCCCGAAAACCTCCTTTACCCGATTGATCAGTGCGTCGTCGTTATTTGATTGATTGTTAGTCATGCTTGTACTGTCGTTAGTTGCCGGGCTCCAAAGCCTGTTTAACCGCCGGCGGAAATAAGGAGACGACGTCGCCATCCATCCTCAATGTCAAATCGCAGTGACCGTCGTGTTCAGTTGCGCCGCGATTTATGATCACGTATGGAACCCCACGATTGGCCGCCATTAGCGGCAGGGACGCGGCCGGATGTATCAATAGGGTTGAGCCGAGGGCGATCACGAGATCCGTTGCCGCCGCTGCTTCGCTGGCCCGGGTCAGGTCTTCTTGCCGCAGATTCTGCCCGAAACTGATGGTCGCAGGCTTCAGAAATCCGCCGCATTTTTTGCACACCGGTACGGTGCCGGTGTGTTTGAATGATTCGAAATGAGCCGCGGGTGGCGTCCTTTTCCAACAGGACTGGCACTCGACCGCCAGGTTGGTACCGTGTAGCTCAATGAGCCGTTCGGCTGTTGTTCCCGCCTTCGTGTGCAAGCCGTCGATGTTTTGCGTGATCACAGCGCAGATCTTGTGGGCCTGTTCGAGCTCGACAATTGCCTGGTGCACTGCGTTTGGCCTGGCATCACGGAAGCCTTCCCATCCCTGCAGTTTGTAATCCCAGTACTCAATCCGTGCCGCCTCCGATCTCATGAAATCCTGATAGTAGACCGGTTGGCGTTGTTTCCAGATGCCCTGCGGTCCACGATAGTCCGGTATGCCGCTACCGGTAGAGATTCCGGCGCCAGTGAAGATAAGGATTTGCTCGCTGGCCGCCAGGAGCTGCACGAGTTGTTGGTTGTCAGTGCCACCCATGATTGGCAAAAGGTAGACATTTGAAAGGATGCAAGCAAAGAAATTTTAGCATGGAGGCTTCAAAAAAAGCGGGCGGCTTTTATCGGCCGGGGCTCGAGGCGCTGCGTCAAATGTGGCCTTTTTGTCGAATGAGAACGCTGCTGCAAAACGTCCTGCAAGTGGCGAACTCTAGCCTGAACAATTCATAAATCTTCTGTTGTGCACAGATCAAAGAAAACAGTCGTTCAGGAGGAATTTTTTTGAGACAGGCCCGGTAGCGCGCAACGGGTACGGGTTTTATCAAAAAAGATCCTTCCAGGATGACAGGAAAAGACAGTTGATGAATCGTGCTGGCTATAACGTTGACTCAACGTACTTCTTTGCTTACCGCTGTGGCAAGCATTTGCATGAACTGGTTGCGGGGAATCTCTTTTGCGCCAAAATTTTGCAGGAGCGGGGTGAGCATCTGGATATCCATCCAGCTCAGGCCGAGACTCTTCAAATACTCGATCCCTTGCAAAAGCGCGAATTTCGATGCATCGGTTTGTTTGAAGAACATGCTTTCACCGGCAAAGTACTGGTCGAATTGTACGCCGTACATGCCTCCCACGAGGTTGCCGGTTTGGTCATAGGTCTCGAAGCTGCGGGCACAACCGGCCCGGTGCAGGTCCACATAGGCGCCGATCATCTCCGTAGTAATCCATGTGCCGGCTTGTTCCCCTCTGTTTTTGCTTTCGGCGCAGGCCTGGATGACTGCTGGAAAATCGCGATCGACGGCGAATGTGAAACGCGCCCGGCGCAATGACCTGGGCAAGCGCCTCGGGACCTTAAGGTCGGAAAACCTAAGAACCGCCCTTTGCGGCGGGGCGAACCAGCAAACCGGTTCACCATCCTCGTGCGGCCAGGGGAAAATACCGCTGCGGTAGGCCAGTTCCAGAGTGCCGACTTCAAGGTCTCCGCCAATGGCCAACAGACCGGAGTCCGGGTCGGCGAAAGTGACTGGCGGGAATTCTTCAACCAAATTTTCTTCCTGAGATTATGGCAAATCGGCACAAGCACACTTGCGACATCCGCGAAAACTATTTTTGAGAAGATAGACATTCGTTGCTTTGTTGTCAAAACTTTTGGCGGCTATTCGCCCGCCGCAATGTCCGCATCCGCAATCGCTTTCTCGATTCTTAAGCGTACCTGCGGCCAGTTCAAAGCGCCGTCGCCCTCGAGCATTCTGAGGTCATGATGCAGCGCTTGTCTGACCCTGTTCAACAGGTCTTGCGCTCTCGGTGTAACGGGTCTGTTTTGTGAGGGGGCCAGTCGTTCAATCTGCCGGTCAATGGTTGTGATGCGTGACCGGATCATGCAGGCGTACGCCTTCTTCTGTTTCGCTGTTTGCGCCATTCGTTCGTGTTCTCCGATGGCGCCTTTGTTCAATTGTGCCACGCTCAGCACCAGAAAAGGCAGGCAAAGCAGGACGGCGGGTTTCATGATTCACCTCCGGTTTTGTCTACTGTCAGGGCCGTCGACCGGATTTGAGGCCACCGCATTCCGGCGGTCGTTCAGCCCGGCTGAATTGTCTGGCAGCAGGGTTAATGCAAAGGCAGGCGCGGTGCCGAACAAACTACCGTTGTTCCACAGCCGGGTCAGGTCATTGATTATTTCTGAAAGAAGGTCGCTGGTCTTCATATTGGCCTCTGCGCGTAGGTAGTCCCAAAAAAGAACGGCCCGGCCTTCCGATGGCCGGGCCGCCCGGTAGCGGAGCGCTTACTTCCGCAATTCCACTGTTTCCGTATCCTCTTGCAGTGGCGAGCTGCTGTTGGTGCTGATGGCGGTGCTGTCTCCGGTTACCGCGTCGGGTCCGGGATCTTCGTCTGAGGCCTTTTCGGCAATGTCTTCGACCGGCTTGCTGTCTACGAGCTGCTGGACTCGTGCCAGGCTGGTGCTTGCCTTCTCGGACTCAGGATCGAGTTCCACAGCGGTTTGAAACGCTTCAGCGGCTTCCGCCAGCCTGCCGGTTGTTTCATAGGCGATGCCGAGATTGTTGTAGAAAAACGCGACGTTGTCCAACTGTGCGATTGCCTTTTCCAGGACCGGGACGGCGTCCCCAAACCGGCTGCGCTCGATATAAATAAGGCCGAGATTGTTGTAAGCGTACGGGTTCTCCGGGTTCAACGCGATGGATTTTTCGTATGCAGAAACCGCCCCGTCGATTTCATTCCAGCTATGCAAAGCCCGGCCGCGCACACGCCATGCCTGAGAATCTGTCGAGTCGATTTGAATTGCGCGATCGACGGAATTCAGAGCATCTTCGAATTCTCTCAGCGCGATCTGCGCGCGGCCGAGATTGACCAGCGTTCTTACGTGTCCGGGCTTGCGGTCCAGAATCTCCTCAAACTCCTCGACAGCGTCCGTGCTGTTGCCGCTGCGGAGATGGGTCAGGCCTGAAGTGTAAATCTCCGCGACTGACCGCACTTCAGGGGCTGGTGAAGTTTCTTTCTGGTCGATTTCCTCTGCAGTTGCCGGTTGCACAAAGACGGCTTCTTCGATCGCATTGTCTTCTGTAAACGGTTGTGGCAGCGCAAGAGGTTGCGTCATGACAGCCGGTTCGGGTGTTGGAACCGTGAGTTCGGATTTGGCGCGCAGCCAGGATACGCCGGCGTAAAGGGTCGCTGCCATGATCAGGGCGCTGGTTGCAAACACGGCCTGGTGTCCGGAACGATTGCGGTTGGAGCTTCGTGATTCTTGCATTTTAAACCTCCTGGTTTAAGTGAGTGATTCAGAGCGTCGTTTGCCCTTTGTTTAGTCAAAGGCCGTGCCAGCTATGAATGACTCCTGAATAAACTATGTGAAAACAAATTGTTAGGATGCGATATGCTTGTGATTTGAAACTGATACTTTTGCGGGCACTGTGTTCGAGAGGACACGCTTGCATCATTTCCTATTAAGAACTATGTTTATGCGGCTGTGTACTGGCAGACACAGGGCTGTGTCCTATTGGACACGAACCGTGAAGCTGTCCACGGGAGCGGTGGCACTCTATGCAAAGTGGCTGTGAGTTTGAGAGCGCCGACCGAGGACTTGTCCGGAGCTGTGACGCAATGTTGTTTTCGGTGAAGCCCAATTTTCGGGCCGTCCATCAAAACGAGGGAGAGACTATGCGTGTTATCTTGCTTTTTGTTGTTCTCGTAGCGGCATGTTCGAATAATCAAGAACCATCCAACCTAGCGACACCTTCAGCTACGGTATACGATGCAGCGCTGGCCGAAAAACTCGGAGCCGATGAATATGGAATGCGGCGCTACGTCATGGCGTTTCTGAAGGCAGGTCCGAATCGTGACCAGGACGCCGCCGAAGCAGAGCGCTTGCAGAGGGCACACCTCGACAATATTACTCGATTGGCGGATGAGGGGAAGTTGGTGCTGGCCGGACCGTTTATGGACGATGGCGAGGTACGGGGCATTTACATCTTCAAGGTTGAAACGGTTGCCCAGGCACGTGAGCTTGCCGCCAGCGACCCGGCGATCAAGGCCGGCCGTTTGGTCATGGAGCTGCATCCCTGGTACGGTTCCGCTGCATTGCTGGAAGTGAACGAGTTGCACCAGAGATTAGCAAAGACCAAATTTTGAAAAATGACGAATGACTCCCGGCAAGAAGTACGACTTGAATCCATCGTTTCAGACTTTCAGAGGGTTGCTGAAGTAGAGGCCATCACACTGGCTGGCTCCATCACCGGCCCTGCCCACGACAATCTCTCTGACTACGATCTCTATGTTTACAGCGAAACAGACATTTCCGTTGCAGCAAGGCGAGCAATTGCGCGGAAGTACGCAAATCGCTTCGAAGTCAATAATCAGTTTTGGGAGACGGGTGACGAGTGGCAATGCCAGGCGCCTGGAAGAAATGTGGACATCATGTACCGGCGCAAGGATTGGGTTGAGCTTGAATTGGATCGCGTGCTGGTAAAACACCAGGCGTCAGTTGGCTACTCGACCTGCATCTGGTACAATGTACTCAACTCACAGGTTTTATACGATGAGCAAGGGTGGTTTAATCAATTGCAAAGCAGGGCTGATTGCTCTTATCCTGAGGATTTGAGAAGAGCGATCATCGCGAAGAACTTCCCTATCTTGCGGCAAACCATATCTTCGTATTTCGTGCAAATCAACAAAGCCGTTAAGCGAAACGATCTGGTGAGCGTGAATCATCGTGTGGCGGCCTTTCTGGCAAGTTATTTTGATATCCTGTTGGCACTGAATCGCCGGCCACATCCCGGAGAAAAGCGGCTGGTTGAGATCGTGAAACTTATCTGCCCGGACGTTCCGTCAAATCTGGAGGCGGATATTGCTCGGCTCATTTCGGCCATGGCGCTCAAGCACGTGGACGAATTGCCGGGTATCATCAACGGGATGATTGACGATTTGGAGAACTTGCCGGCGGCTGATGGACTGTGGTGAACCGAGTCGACGTACGGCCAAAAATTCCTTTGCGTCCCGGCGACGGCTTCAGTAGATTAGCGCCTGTGGCTCAAAACCATGGTAGCGAATCTTAAGGAGATACTCAATGCGGCGCGAGATTTTCAAGAGCTGGAGCTCTAACCTCGGCAAAGACATGGAAGTCGCCGCCTATGGTGACTGGGGATTTGCTCTGCTTCTCTTTCCCACAGCAGCCGCTGACTTTCTGGAATATGAACGGTTCCTGCTCATCGATTCTATCAAGCCGCACATCGAAAGCGGGAAATGCCGGGTGTTTTCAATCAATAGCATCAACAATGAAAGCTGGCTAAACCACTGGATGTCTCCGCAGGACAAAGCGCTGCGTCACCAGCAGTTCAACCACTATGTCGCGGATGAAGTGGTGCCGTTCATCTATGGCGCGTGCCAGGGCCCGGTGCCGATCATTTCTGCCGGCGCTTCGCTAGGGGCACTGCACGCAGCTAACAATTTTTTCCGCAGGCCCGATCTTTTTGACGGGGTCATCGCCATGAGTGGCTGCTACGACTTGAAAGACTACACCAAAGGCTACTACGATGAGAACTGCTATTTCAATTCTCCGGTCGACTACCTGCCCAACTGGCACGATGAGGAGATTCTGAACACACTCAGGAGCAAAAGACACGTGTACATTGTTACCGGTCAGGGAGCGTACGAGTCTCCGGGTGCATCGCGTCAGATTTCTGAGATTCTGCATGCCAAAGGTATCCCACACGAGTTGGACTTGTGGGGCTCCGATATGGACCACGACTGGCCGACCTGGCGGCGGATGTTGCCCCACTTTCTTGAGAGTCGATTCTGATTCAAACCTGAGAAATAATGCGAATAGCTTTTGTCTCCAGCGAGTGTTTCCCGTATGTTAAGACTGGCGGGCTGGCCGACGTTGCCGGAGCCCTGCCGAAAGCGCTAGCCAGGCTTGACTGCGAAGTCAAAGTCTTCCTGCCCCTTTATTCGTCGATCGATGTGGCGCAGCACGGCCTGATTGCGGCTGCGGAACTGAAGAGCATTCTCGTCCGGATTGGAGACAAAGATATTTTGTTTGATGTCTGGTACGGCAAATTGCCGGACTCCGAGGCCGAGGTCTATCTGGTCGATTGTCCGACTTATTACCACCGTCCGACAATTTACACGAATGACTGGGATGAGGACGAACGGTTCATCCTGCTGCAGCACGCCGCCATCATGATCATGCAGCGTTACAACTGGGCGCCCGACGTGTTGCACTGTAATGACTGGCAAGCCGGCCTGATGCCGGCTATGCTCAAACTGACCTACAACTGGGACCATCTGTTTGATGACACCGCCAGCCTTTTTTCGATCCACAATATCGCTTTCCAGGGACGCTTCGGGCGACCCACCGTGCAAAAGGCGGGATTCTCGTTCGATCTGTACTACCCGGGAGGTCCGTTGGAGTTTGACGATTCTTTTTCTTTTATGAAGGCAGGAATCGCTTACTCAGAAATCATTTCCACGGTCAGTGAGACTTACGCACATGAGATCCAGACTGCCACCTACGGCAACGGCCTGGAAGGTGAGCTGGCTGCGCGCAGCACGGATCTGTATGGCATCGTGAATGGCATTGATTCCGAGGATTGGAATCCGCAGAAGGATGCGTTCATCCCATACCGCTACTCTGCCCGTGCGCTCGCCAACAAGAAGAAAAACAAGAAAGCGCTGCTCAAAACCGCCCGGTTGCCTTTTGACGAAGATGTCCCGGTTTTGGGAATCGTCTCCCGGCTGACCAGCCAAAAAGGAATAGAGTTACTACAGCCCATCATAAATGAGGTCATGCAATTGCCGCTGCAAATCGTAGCGTTGGGCAGCGGTGACCACGGACTTGAAGGCTTCCTGCGTTGGGCAGCGAGCACTTACAAAGACAGCTTTTCAGCGCATGTCGGGTATGACAATGAACTAGCCCATCAGATCACTGCCGGCGCAGACATCTTTTTGATGCCGTCCCGCTACGAACCGTGCGGCCTGAACCAGATGTACAGCCTGAGCTACGGCACAGTGCCCATTGTCCGTAAGACCGGGGGACTCGCTGACACTGTCAAAGACTACCACGAATACTACGAGCAGGGCAACGGTTTTTCCTTTAACGACTATTCCCCGTATGCACTTCACCTTACTATCCTGCGCGCACTTGATATGTATAACGACAAGAAGGCGTGGAAGGGAATCATGAAGCGCGGTATGACCACGGATTTTTCGTGGGAAAGTTCGGCTCGGCACTATCTCGAACTCTACAAAACGGCAAAAAACCGGCATGCTGAATTGTGACGAATCTTTGACGGTTTATCCGTAACCTGCGTTCTATTCTCTTGACTCGATAAGTGGAAATTGTTATAATCGGGACTACGCGACTTCAGTCTGACTTCCGAAAATAGGCACCCGTGTCACGGATGAAGCGGCCGCAACGATATTTTCTGTAACCTTCAAAAGGGAGAAACCCACATGCCTGGAACAAGTATTGCTGACCTGCTCGGAGCCGACGCCCGGGCTCTATTAGAGCACAAAAGCACGACCATACCCAAAGAACAACTCCATATCCCCGGTCCGGACTTTGTCGACCGCGTCTATGCGCACTCGGATCGCTCCAACCGGGTTTTGCGCAATCTGCAGGACACATTTAACCACGGACGCCTCGGTGGTACCGGCTACGTTTCCATCCTTCCGGTGGACCAGGGGATCGAGCACTCCGGTGGCGCCTCTTTCGCGCCAAATCCCATTTACTTTGATCCTGAGAATATCGTCAAGCTTGCGATCGAAGGCGGATGCAATGCAGTCGCCTCAACTTTGGGCGTTCTTGGGATGGTTTCGAGAAAATATGCTCACAAAATTCCATTCATGGTCAAAATCAATCACAACGACCTTTTGACCTATCCCGCTGCTTATGATCAAACGCTCTATGCCAGCGTTGATCAGGCTTATGACATGGGAGCTGCTGCGGTAGGCGCCACCATTTACTATGGCTCACATGAGTCGCGGCGGCAAATACTTGAGATTTCAGAAGCGTTTGAGCGCGCGCACCAACTCGGAATGTACACGGTTCTTTGGACTTATCTCAGAAATTCTGGTTTCAAGAAAGATGGGACGGATTATCATGACGCCGCGGACCTCACCGGGCAGGCCAACCACATGGGCGTAACAATTCAGGCTGACATAATTAAGCAGAAACAGCCCACCAAGAATGGCGGTTATACCGCGATCAATTTCGGTAAGACGCATCCGCTGGTTTATGAAAAACTTTCATCGGACAATCCCATCGACTTGACGCGCTACCAGGTGGCCAATTGCTATATGGGCCGTATCGGTTTGCTCAACTCCGGCGGCGCTTCCGGGGAAGATGACTTGCAACAAGCAGTGCAAACCGCCGTCATTAACAAGCGCGCGGGCGGCGTCGGAATTATCTCCGGTCGCAAGGCATTCCAAAAGCCTATGGCCGACGGTGTCGCTTTACTGAATGCGATTCAGGATGTTTTCCTGAGCAAGGATGTGACCATTGCTTAGGGGCGAATAGTCATTATCATTTGAGAAAGCTTCATTCTGACGAATGAGGCTTTTTCTTTTTGTCATGTTTCTATACGAAAAAGGGGAGCGTGGATTTCGCGGATGACACAGACAAACATCGTATAGCGGCCGGCGGCAATCTTGGCGTGCAGCAAATGTTTTGCTGCACGTGAATTAACACAGTTAATTCACTCCAAAGAGATAATCCGTGTCATTCGTGTTCTAAAGCGAAAACAACATGAACACACCGACTCAAGAAACACCCAAAAATTTCGCCCGCAAGTTCAGCCGCAACTATCTGTTGCTTTTGCTTTTACTTACGGCAATCTTGTTTTTTAATATCGTCCAAATTTTTCTTATTCCGGTACTTCTGGCCACCGTGTTCACCGCTCTTTTCTATCCCACTTACGATTTTCTGTTGAAACGTTTCGGTGGCAGGAAATCGCTTAGTGCGATCTGTTGTTGTCTCCTACTTTTGCTGCTTCTTCTGGCGCCGGTCTACTCGGTTGGCCACATGGTGGCGCTGGAAGGCATCGACTTGTTCCGTACTGCCGGCCCTAAAATTCAGGAAATAATCGAGCAGGGAGATGATGGCGTATTGGGTGATATTCAGAATAATGCTATCGTGCAAATGCTTGGGCTTGATACCTTCGATTGGAATGCATCCATCAAAGACATCGCCAAAAACGTCGGCGCTGTCGTCACAAATGTTGTAAATAAAACATCTCGCGGCACGTTTCAGGTTATTACCGACCTGTTTATCACCCTTTTCACCATGTTCTACTTCTTCCGGGACGGGGATAAGCTGATCGACAGGGTCAAGTATCTCAGCCCCCTGGATGACATTTACGAGGAAGGCCTAATCCATCGCTTTGTCTCGGTTTCACGGGCGACCATCAAAGGCACCGTTCTGATTGGAATTGTGCAGGGTTCGTTGGGTGCGTTAACCTTGTGGATTTGTGACGTTGATTCACCGATTCTGTGGGGTGTTGTCATGGTGGTGCTTTCAGTCATCCCTCTGGTGGGTGTGTGGCTGGTGCTGTATCCTGCCGCCCTCATTCAAATCCTGCTCGGGCATTATTGGCAGGGAATTGCCATCCTGGTCGTAACCATCGTAGTGATCGGAAATATCGACAATTTTCTCAGGCCACGATTCGTTGGCCGCGATGCGGGCATGCACGATTTGATGATATTCTTTTCTACACTGGGCGGGATCAGTGTGTTCGGTATCATGGGATTCATCATCGGGCCGGTCATTGCGGTCTTCTTTCTCACCATTTTGGATATTTACAGCATCGAGTTTAAATCGACTTTGGATATCGCGCAGAAGGCGGAGTTGGGTTCTGGGAGTGGGGAGACTTAATAGACCTGCTCGAAAGGCACCGGATTGTGACCTGGTGAGCGGATCTTATCTTGGACGGAATTCGAGATTGCCACGTTAACAAGCGAGGGGTGATATGGCTGATTTCTATGTGTACTATCAAAATGTAGATTTTCTCGTGCAAAATGGAATCGTCGAAAAGAACACAGTATCAACAGAAACTACAGTGGGCGGAGGACCACTTAAGATAAAAAAGGGCAACAAACAAGATCGACGCGCACCCATCAGCGATATTCTTGATGCACTTAAAAAGCGCTCAGGCGAATACTATGGTACTTTGAGATTCCATTCTGATGGAGAGTCAGACGAAGTGACGTTTATTGATATGGATCATAGTGAACTCGTAATTGAAGGGGAGGCAAAGACACATTTGCTCTCAAAAATTGGTAAGAGTGAAGCAATCCTCGCGAGCACTTACCTATATGGGCAGGAGCATAGGTCAGAAAAGGACAGCAGAGTGTACATTACACCGGTCTTCATTTGCAGAAAGATCACACCGCGTGAAACCAACGCAACAGACTTAATACCAGTTTGCAACGAAGGCCTGAATCACTTGCTCTTTCCGCAAAAGAATGATGTCGGGTTTAGGAAACCGGGCCACAGTGCGGTCGTGCCGAGGATAATCTTAATCAAGGGCACTCCAGGTTCTGGTAAGACAACCCTGGCAATTCAATTGATGGTGGGGATGGCTAAGAAGAAAATCAACTGCTCATACTGGTGCATCAGCGAAACCTACAACTCTGTTCGCAAAATGGCAGTTTCATTTGAGTTTATCGATATTGAAGGCTTCAATACGCTTAGCATGGAGAAGAACCGAATCGCAGTTGCTGACGTTGGACTGAAGTACCTCGATTATCTTCGCCAAAAGAAAGGTAATAAGGACCTTGAGGATAGAGATGTGTTATTTGTGGACTCCCTAAATGTCTCTCAAATTGAAGGTGCCAACCGGAAAATCCTGTGGGAGCTTTTCAAAAGATACAAGGAACAGAATCTTCTAACATTTTTCTTGTTAGAGGACTATGGCAAAGAGGGCAGCGAAAAATCTCGGGAATTAATCGCTGATTGTGAGTTTTTGTCTGATGTTGTCATCGAACTATCCGAGGGGAGTGAACCCGAGTACCAGACGCGACATATTGAGATTAAGAAGAAACACTATGGGATTCAAGTTCTTGGAAAGCATCTGTATAAGATTTGTCCACCAAATCATTCCTTTTCGAATATAATCGACAAAACGGGCTTCGTTATTTTCCCTTCGATTCACTGGTATTTCTCAAAAGCGATCGAGGAGACGGAGCTATCCAGGGAAAGAGGAGAAGAAGTTGCCCACACTGGCATAACGCATCTTGACTCTATATTGGCACCAGAAAACAAATTCCGCATACTCGATGGGAAGACAATGCCCAGGGATGCAGGTATCGTAATTCGAGGGAAAAAGGGAGGACACAAATTGGCTTTGGGATTAAATGTCCTAATGGGTGGACTTTGGAGAATTGAGAGCAGCGGTGCAGAGAGAGGAAAGGAAGCTGCTGTTGTCGGCAATGGTGATGTACTCATCTTGCAGTTGGATGAAGAACCCAATATATTTATGAATCGAGTCGCTATCGCGAGAAGAACTCACCTCATGACCAGGATGCAGTGTAATCCGAGTTCTTTAGACAATGGAACTTGGCTAGAATGGATTGACGATGAGCACTGTTCTGGATACGATGATCTGATGAAGCACAGTGCGGCAGGAAAAAAGTTGCTAATGAACAAGTGGTGCTGCAGCATAAAGGGATCTGATCACTGCATGCGGGTTGTGGTTGCTGCCTTTAGACCTGGTTTCTTGCCTCCAGAAGAATTCATTGCTTATGTTGTTAGACTACTTGAAGAGACAAAGCCTTCCCGTGTTTTATTTGCCTCCACCGCACATATGCAGACTGGATTCCCGCTGCTTTCTAGAGAGAAGTTGCTCTTCAGGCTTTTGATTGACATTTTTAAGTCCAGGAACATCATGTCAATTTTTGTTGATGTAGAAGATGAGGGTTCCAGTAAGGAACGGTCTTTCGGTTTGGCCTCACTAGCGGATTACCTGTTAACAATTAGCCCGTTTGAGCTGGCCTTGAGTGACAGGATAAAGTTGAGAAATCCGTCATCCGCTGAATTTGACGAGGAATGGCGCACTAGGATTGAAGAAAACAGGTCCGGCATGGTTTGGAGCCAGCTCGACGCAGTCAATGTTAGGGGTAAGAAATATTCTCGATTGCCTCACGCCATCGCAGTCGACAAGAATGATAGCGGAGAGAATGAGTTGCTGATTTTGAACGCTGAAATCGAAAGCAAATATTGCAAGAAAGTGCAATTCATTTCTACGGAGCAGGAAAAACACATAGTAGACGCATAAGCCTTTAGAATGCATGAATTGGGAGCTTAGGAGAGTCAAATGAAACTAAGTAGCAAAATCATCCTCATCACCGGCGGCAGCCAGGGCATCGGCCTGGACACGGCAACTCTGCTCAAGTCAAGGGGCGCCGAGGTGATCATCAGTGCTCGCAACAAGGAGCGCCTAAACTCCGCGGGCGAGGAGCACGGCCTGGTACCCATCGCCGGCGACGTCGCCAGCGAATCGGATGTGAAGCAAATCTATTCGTTCATCCTGGAGCGATATGGCAAACTGGACGCGCTGGTTAACAACGCCGGCTTCGGCTGTTTCGATCTTCTGGAAGACATTGATGTCACGGAGTTCCGGGATGTGTTTGCAACGAATGTGACGGGCGCCATGATGATGGCGCATGAGGCCGTACCGATTTTCAAGAAACAGAATTCTGGGAACATCATCAACATCAGTTCGACGGCGGGCACCAAAGGATTTGCCGGCGGAACTGCTTATTGCGGGACCAAATTTGCTTTGAAAGCGATGACGCAGTGCTGGCAGGCAGAACTGAGAAAATACAATGTACGCGTGACGCTTATTAATCCCAGCGAAGTACAAACCAACTTTGCTGCTAATTCCGGTCGTGAGGCTCGACCATTTAATCCCACCAAGTTGCAGGGCACAGATATCGCGCATGCCATTTGTGCCGTCCTGGAGATGGAGGATCGGGGGTTTATTACGGAGTTGACGGTGTTTGCGACGAATCCCCAGTAAGTCGTGGACTGGGAGGTCACCGGAAACCCTTCGCGCGTCACGACGAGGATTGGCGGATTTCTACTTCTCTGGCCGCTTAATCTGCAACCGCCGCATCATCTTTAGCAGGTTTGAGTGGTTGGCAACGCCGAGCGCTTTGGCGGTATTCGAGATGTGCCAGTCGTTTGCTGCCAGCGCCTGCTCCAGGATATTGCGTTCTGCGTCTTCCTTCAGTTGCTGCAGGGTCTTGCCCGAGTTCAGGTCCGGCTGTGAGTTTGGGCCGAGAATGTCCGCCGGAACATGTTCGGGCAATAGCTCCTCACCCGGACACTGAATGATCATGCGCTCCACAATGTTCTCTAATTCTCGAATATTGTTGCGATGCCAGTCGTAGGTCCGGAGTAGCTGCAAGGTCTCCCGGTTCACTTTCTTAACGCCTCTCCCAAAGCGTTCGCAGGTGCGTTCCACGAAGTGGACTGTGAGCGAGTCGATGTCTTGCAGCCGGTCGCGCAGCGGCGGAACATCGATCAAATGCGTGCAGATCCGGAAGAAGAGGTCGCTGCGGAAGGCTCCGGTTTCGACTGCGGACTCGAGGTCGCGATGCGTGGCCGCGACTACACGTACGTCGACTTTGTGGATCCGGCTTTCGCCTCCGAGGCGAGTGACTTCTCCCTCCTGCAGAACTCTGAGCAGCTTCGCCTGGACCGAAATTGGCATATCCCCGATTTCATCCAGGAAAAGCGTGCCGCCGTTAGCAGACTCGAACTTGCCTTTGGTGGTACGTCCTGCTCCGGAAAACGCGCCTTTTTCGAAGCCGAACAATTCGCTCTCCACCAGGTTTTCGGGAATGGCCGCACAGTTGAGCGCTACAAAAGGATTCCGGCTGCGCGGGCTGTTGCGATGGATTTCTCTGGCCACGAGCTCCTTGCCGGTTCCGCTTTCACCGAATATGAGCACGTTGCTCGGCACTTCCGCGACCTGCCGGATTTGCTCCTGCAGCTTCACAGTAGCGCTACTGGCCCCGATGATGGGCGAATCCTGCCGCGCCGCACGCCGGAGAGCCAGGTTTTCGAGAAACAGCAGCCGGTGCGCGAGCGCGTTCTCGACCGCCTGTGCCAGTTGCTCCAGGCTGACTTCATTCTTGTCGAAAAAATTGTATGCGCCCAGTTGCACGGCCCGCACGCATCTTTGAAAGTTGCCCGCCGCGGTGTACACAATTACCGGAATTTCACCAGGCCCCTGCTTGTGGAGTTGCTCCAACATTTCCAGGCCGTCCATCATCGGCATTTCGAGATCCAGGACTATAACATCGACGTCATGTTCCTGCAGTTTCTGCAGAGCCTCACGGCCGTTTTCGGCGGTTAAGAGTTCAGAATTCGTTTTGCGCTTAAGGTCATAGGCAAACTGTTCTCTTACTGTTTTGACGTCATCGACTAATAGAATAGTACCCATCTGATTCCTGAGTATTTTGACCGCGTTCGTTTACTGGCATAGGAGGACACGGTGGACCCCAAGTTGGGATTTGCAGCATTACGTCACAAGACCGCTCAATCGGTGCCATCGGTCTTAGATTGCCTTGATGCACTGACCGGCAAGGTTACCGAGACCGTGGTGCCCTTGCTCACCTGGCTGTCAATCGATATCGTGCCGCCAGCCTCTTCGATAATTCTCTTAACATTGACCAAGCCGAGTCCCGTTCCTTGGGATTTGGTCGTAAAATGGGCTTCAAACAGTCGCGACCTGACATCGGGAGGAATGCCTGATCCGGTGTCACTAACCGTGAGCAGGAGAAATTTTTCTTGCAAGGAAGTCTTGATTAGAATGCTTCCTTTGCCCGTGATCGCTTCGATTGCGTTTTGCAGCAAGTTTTCAAATGCGCGCCGTAGCTGAACAGCGTCGGCAAGCACCGAAGCCTCGGCTTGTGGGTGAAACTCAATATGCAGAGCGCCATTCCCAACTCCAGTGTAGCTGCGGACCAGGTTCGCCACAATTTCATTTACGTTCACGGAGGTCTGTTTGCTCTGCGGGCGCAGGCGCGAATAATCGCGGGCCAGGCCTTCCAGGTAAGATAAGCTGTCGAGTACAGTTGCTTTACGCTCTTCAAAAACCCGGGCCAGGTTCTCTTTGTTGTCCTGTGCTACTTCCTGCCAATGCTGCATGATATTACGAATCGGGATAAACCCGTTCTTGATGTCATGGTTGACCTGGCGTGCGATTTCCGCGAAACTGGCCTTTTTTTCGGCCGCGGCAAGGTGCACCCGATTTACCCGTAACCTCGTTAGCATGTCATTCAGAGCTTCGTTAAGCGTACCTACTTCGTCATTGGTATCCACATCGAAGTCAGCTTCCAGCGTGTTTAGCTTAAGGTTTTTTGCGGCGGTTGCCAGGCTGCGCAGAGGCTTCGAAACCGAGCGGCCCAACCAGAGCGATAACAGGACTGCCAGAATGATTCCGGCAGAGCTGATAAACAGCACGCTCCGGTTCATTCGCCGAAGCAGTTGATTCAAGTTTGTTTTTGGATGAAGCAGGAAGAGGGTTGCATCGTCCGTGCCTGCCGGTGTGTTCAGTGCAATGTGGATTTGTCCGAGCGTGTATTCTTCCGAGATTTCATACTGCCAGAGCTGCACGGATTTTGTTGCTTGCAGGTTTTTTAGAAGCGCACCGGCCTCTGCTGATTCAGGAGCAATGGCCAGCCCGGGGAGTTTCAAAAGACAAAACTGTCCCTTGATGTCAGTGAAGCTTGTGAGCAGTTTCCGGTCGATCTTTTTGCCGCCGACCAGGTAAAAAGGCCTTCTGTGCAGGACCAGAGAGTCCATCCTGGCGAGGACGACCAGGTTTTCACCACTGTTTGTAAGGTGGGCCAGAACGGGCCGCCCTGCCGACTCACGCAGTGCGCGGACCAGCCAGTACATGTCGCTCCCGAAGTCGTTGCGCGCGTGGCCCGAGCTTACCACCTGGTGACCGGCATCCACAAGCGTGAGCACCTGCAGGCCGAGTGTTGCCATATAAGACGACGCGTAATCGACCACGAAGGAATTGATCTCGCTCTCTCCCAGATGCAAGCGCAGATCGCTGTCGGTGCGCATCTGCCTGCCAAACTCTGACAGGCGCGCACTGATTGCACTTTGTTCGGTCGCGAGCTTGTCTTCGACCGCGTGCAACGATGCTGCCACCTGGTCGGCGTATTGCGATTTGAACTGGGAAATTACGGACTGCCTCACTGCCAGAGTGACCAGGCCCACTGTAATCACGACCAGCGCGATAGTGGCGGCAGCGATTTTCTTTGAGAGGCTATTTCTTTTCAAAATTTCCATATTTAGCTGGTCGCCATGCCCTGGCGAGATTCAGTTGACCAACACCGGCCGGGTCAAAGTTCCGGAGGGCCGGCGGCAAGACCGCATACTCTCTGATTCGGACTATGGGTGCGAGCAGGCCTTCAGAAATAAGCGTTCTTTCCATTTCGGCGGCGCTGCCTTTGCCGGGAGATTGCTGACTCTCTTCCAAACGGCGGGTCAGATCAGGATAAAAGACATATCCCTGCCAGTTGAGAGCAAGTAAACTCAGAGGTGATACGCCGAATGTAGAGTTAAATGCGTCGATGGCGATATGGTAGCGTCCGCTTCTCAACAATGTGCCAAATGCCGTGCCGGTCATTTTCTGCAGCCGCGCGGGCCTGCCGGTTTGATTTAGGCGCGCGACCATTCGTTCCGCTATTTGAACCGCCACCGGATCTTGTTGTTTGCAGGAGACAAGCAAAAGCGTGGAGGTCCGGCCTGACTGCCCGGCTTCCCCCGCCGGTAAAATTGTCGATTCGATGCCGAAAAAAGAGCCGGCCGGTTCGGCCTCGGCTTCGGTCATGATGTTGGCGATCAGGTTGCGCTGGTTCGTTTCCGTGATGATGGCGTTTCGGCGGTCTGCTGTCGCGAGACCTGGGCCGCCCGGGTTTAGCGCCGCGAAGTAGGTAGTCTCTTGCGCGAGTTTTCGGACTACGTGGGTGCCCGTTTTCTTTAGAAAATCGAGCTGGTGTTTTCGTTTGATCTGAGTTGCGGCAGAAGTGGCTTCGGCCAGGTAGTCAAGCGTTTCTTCGCCACGGAAGGAAAACCTGATTTCCTGCAAGGGAGGTTGACCGTGGCGGTAGTAGGAATTTCTGCGGCAAACAAGCCGGGTGAGGCGACCGTCTTGAACTAACTCTTCCGCCAAAAACGCACCGGTGCCGATTGGATATATTTTGTTGCCAGCAGTCTTGCTGGGCGCAAAACAACGCACAGTTAACTCGCGCAGAAAATCCGGGCGGGGTTGTTTGAGGAAAATTCTGAGTTGCCGGCTACCGATGGTTTGTATGCCCGAAATGGAATCCCGGGCACCAGCGATGAACTCTTCAGCGCCGAGAATGTTCGACCAGAGTGGGCGCAAAGGGCAGCGAGCCCGGGCACACTGCAACCAATTGGTCCGCCAGCTTGAGAGAAGAGTTTTGCCGGTCAGCGCCGTCCCATCCGCAAAGTTGACGTCGGAGCGCAGTTCAATATCCCAAATCCGAAAATGTTCATCCGGCGATGCCTCCGCCACCAGCACAGGCTTTAGCTTCTGGCGGTCATCAAGTTCATACGGTGTTTCATACAAGCTGCGAAAAACAATCCGCGGTAACCGGCGCCATGCATGATCTTGAATTTCAGGCAACGGTGCGTCCACCAATACTGACAAGGATGCTCCGAAATCAGGAAATTGAGGCGGCGCAACTGTCACCGGTAACTGCCACCCGATGTTGTCATTCGTAATGAAAAGCAAGTGCTGCGCAGTTTGAAAGGGTCCTGTCGGTATTTTGGTGGCCACCAGATAGCCATCTTTCCGGCCGTCGCGTGCCCTGGTTACGGCTGAGACCGTTCCGGGAAATCTCGGAGATTGTCCCAAAAGCCTCAGGCCCCGGCCTTCGGTGGCGAACGCGACGAAGGAGGTTTGCCGGCTGTCGCACACAACGACAGTTTGTTTTTGCACGGCGAACAGGCGGTCGCCCCAGGCTCGCTGCGATCGCCAAATCGGCTCCGAGCTGTCAGATTGGTACACATTGATAAAACCACTTTCGTCCAATGTGAGGTAACGCTTCCGTGGTAATCGCAGGTAGCTCAAAAACTGCCCCGGGGCAATTCCGGGATCGGTGTAAGCGCCGGTTTCTTCATTCAGGTTCCAATTAGCCGGCGCTGTGTTTGTGGCTGGCCCGGGCGTTTCCATGAGTGCCTGCAGGTTTTTTCCGCGCACCTCGAAGGCGATCCCCTGCCGCAATGACGAGGACACTAACTCCACTGTTTTGCGGCCGCCATGATTCGACAAATTTATCATACCGGTGGGAAACGACGGTTTGACATTGCGAAACTGAACAGGGTGGAACCAGTGGCTCTTGGTTCGCACCTTCGAGCCTGACCAGGTGATGACGACCAGGGAGTCCGCGAACAAGGCGAGGAATTTTCCAGGTTTTTTTGAGCCGTCGGGATACGGTACGAGATCCAGAAGGTCTCCGCGGAGCGTGTTGGTGACTGTCCGCCACGCTTGTGCCGGTTGTGGCGTCACCGGATGTCTGTCCGAGCCAGAGCGTATGATTTGCAGGGGAAAGACGAAGGTCATGCCATCATGCCGGACTCTAAGCTCTGTCGGCAATTGTCTGCCTGACCGGGCAAGGTAGGTCGCCAGGGCGTGGTCAAAGGCCTGTCTCAGGGTTTTGTAGTCTTCACTGTCTGGGGAACCTTCCCGGGCAAGCAGTTCCAAAGTGGCCCGGGTCAGGGCGCTATCGCTCACCGTGAGGATATTGCCGGAGTCGTGTTTTGTCTGAGAATGAGACCGGTACTTGTTGGGCGCACAGGCACTGCAGCAATAGAGCAGCAGGACAAGGGAAAAATAGGTGTTGCGACGCCCGAATGTCATTTGGAGTGAGCCGTGACCGTTGTAGGAGTTGAGTTTAAGGAAGAAATAAAGTTCGACTTCCAAAGTCTACTGAAATCTAACTTTCCCGGATCTCATTTGTTTCGAAGCTTTGATCGCCGCGGTTTTTCTTAATCCACTTGCTGCCGAGAGCCTTGTGATGGCTTATTCCTAGGCTCCTGAAATATTATCCGCAAATTCCCAATTATGATAAAACCTGAGCCGGCACGGAATACCTGGCCAACGAATTTAAACTCAAAGAAATTATCGCCTTAATAGATCAGCAACTGCCGGTTGGCTATTTGGTATATGCTTTGCGGTTTACTCCGGCAGCTGTCACTCCTCCGGGTATTCTCTAACATCTTAAGGAGGTGGAACTATTTTGGTTTCAAAAAAGAGACCTAACGTTGACTTGAAGCTTAAGCACAGGAAAGTGCTTGAATTAGGCCTAATCGGATCCCTTGTAATTCACTTGTTGCTTTTCAGGGTCGTTCCCGCTTTCGATGTCTCCACAGGACCTGCGACCAGCGCCGACATCGAAATTCTGGTTGAAGATATCCCCCCCACCGAACAAATCAAACGACCGCCCCCTCCCCCCCGTCCTTCGATTCCGGTTCCGACCGAGAGTGAGGACATCCCCGAAGATATGACAATCGAGGTCACCGATCTGGATCTGTCTGATATTACGGCGCCTCCGCCTCCCCCTCCTGACTACGGCAGGTACGAGGAATATGAGTTTATTCCATATGACAATCCACCGGAGCCCATCGGTGGTTATTCCAGGCTCCACAAGAACCTGAAGTATCCTGAAATTGCCCGCAAAGCTGGCATAGAGGCCAGAGTGATAGTCGGGGTCCTGATCGATGAAAAGGGCAATTCGATCAGGACCCAAATTTTGAAGGGCGCGCCCAGCTCGACATTCGGTTTTGAGGAAGCAGCACAGCGCGCTCTCATGAAGATGAAGTGGAGGCCTGCTCTGCAACGAGATAGACCGGTGAAAGTCTGGGTATCCATTCCGATCAATTTCAGACTGGACGAGAACCGGACCTGAGCAGTCAAAACATCACACGATTCCCGGAAGAGTAGGAGTCAAAATGCGTCCTTACAAGAACATCTTGCTGCCCACAGATTTTTCAAAACATGCGCGTCAGGCTTTGCGGCATGCGGTGCTCCTGGCTGAGAGGTTTGCTTCACGGCTGACCTTACTACACGTGGTCTCTCTGTTTCAGGAGGACACCTCGCAGGTGGAAAAGAACTTTCCCGAACTTGAAAAACTCTATGAGAAGCTGGAAGCAAGTGCGCGGTCAAGGATGCAGGACTTAAATTTAAAGCACAAGCCGCACTCGTTTGAAGAGGTGGTGGTGCGTGGGATTTCTCCTGCGGACGAGATCTCGCTTTACCAGAAGCAGAATGACTATGATTTGATTGTGATGGGGACACACGGCCGGGCCGCGATCCCTCATTTCTTAATGGGCAGCATTGCCGAGAGAATCGTCCGTCACGCTACGTGTCCGGTGATGACAGTGGCGCACCAGGAGCCGGATGCTGAGGTGTTGCCGGCTCTCGGTAGTATTCTCGTCCCGGTTGACTTTTCCGATTTTTCACAGATGGCTCTGAAGCATGCGGCAGAATTAAGCAAAGAGTTTCAGGCGAAATTACATTTACTCCATGTGGTTGACAAACGGGTCTACCCAACCTATTATTTGATGGGCGAAGGTTCTATGACCGAAGCTTACCCGGACTTACTGGACAAATCGATGGATTCTCTGAAAAAGTTCAGCGATGACAGCAATGTCGACCACGCCAGCGTAGAAATGCATGTTTGTGAAGGTGTTCCTCATTCCGAGATTGTGCAGTTCTCAAAAGCCGCCGATGTTGATTTGGTGCTGATGGTGAAACACGGCATGAGCGGTCTGGAGAAAATGTTAATTGGCTCGACCACAGAAAAAGTCCTGCGCAAAGCTGATCGGCCCGTATTGACGTTGCGGGCGGAAAGTTAGGCGCAGGGCAAAGGTCCTTTGCCGTTTCTAACCCCATGAGAGGAGTCCAGAGATGAAAGATTTGACCGCCAAAGACATTATGAGCACTGAGGTGGAGTCGGTGCCGGAAGACATGACCGTCCATGAATTGGCTGCTTTTTTTACCCAGAAAATGATCTCCGGCGCGCCAGTTGTGAACGAAAAAGGCGACTTGACGGGCGTGGTTTCTCTCTCCGATATTGTCCGGCATGACGGCCAGCGGGTCAAAATCGTAAATCAGAGCGGCGAGACCGACTACTACCTGCAGGGCTGGGAGGATGACTATGATGAAGACGATTTCAGGGAACTGCGGATTCGTGAGGACGACGGACTGGTTGTCAGGGACATCATGACCCCGCTTGTCTTCAAGGTCCCGGAAAGCGAAAGCCTTGCGGAGATGGCTGACATCATGATCGATGGCAGGATCCACCGTTTGTTTGTGACGGACCAGGACAAGATTGTCGGAATTGTGACATCGCTGGACATGTTGAAAGCCATTAGAACACATAGTGTCTAAGCTGCACAGTCAACTGATCAGGCCAATGATGGTCCGGGGGCTTGCAGAGGAGGGGGTAACAGCCGTTAGATAGAAGAAAATGTCCAGGAGTCCAAAATGCAATGTCCGGTATGCAAAAGCGGTGTAGATAGTACTTTTAATTTCTGTCCGTCATGTAGCCAGTCTCTTCGGACCAGGCCGTCTGATGAGCTTCTTCTGATGGCACTGAAGAATCTGGCAAGAGGTGAAAACCAGCTCGCTCACACACAGCTAGAAGAAATCGTCAGGGCCGACCCTACTCATCTCATGGCGTTGAAGGTATTGGGGAACGTTCTGTTCCACGAGGGTAACCTCGACCAGGCAACGGAGATTTACAGAAATGTCCTTGAGCAGGACCCGGATTTCAAGGATGTCTTCTATGATCTCGGCGTTGTGCATTACTACCGGGGCGATCTGCAGGATTCTGCTCAATTTCTGAGGACATTACTGCGGATTGAGCCGGAGTACAAGGCGGCCCTTTATCGTCTCGGTTTGGCCTGTTTTCACCTGGGCCTGCTGGACGAATGCATCGTAAATCTCGCCCGCTGCGTTACGCTCTCTCCCCGCAACATTATGGCGCGCTATCATTTGGCCGTGGCGTACCTCACCAAGGGCGAGTGGGAGCGTGCGGCCCAGGAATTTAAAACGGTGTGTTTGAAGGCGCCTGACAACACCGCAGCCTATTATCAACTCGGGTTGGCCTACAAGGAACTCGGGGAACCCAAGAAAGCCAGAAAGGCTTTTGAGCGCGCCATCGAGCTACAACCGGACAACCAACGCCTCAAGCAGGAACTACCGAAAGACCTCACCTGACTTTTTCTCCGAACAAGCCTGCCCTGCCATACTCTGTATTGTGACGCCTGTTTTTCCATGGCCACTTCCTGAAAAAGAGATTCGAGTACGGGAAATTCTCGGTATTAGGAACAGTCGTGCATGTCGCCATTTGTGATGTATTCTTCTATCTATTTGTTTTTTAAGTCGTTGAGTAGATGGGGGTTCTCTCGGTATTTCCTGTAATCTCTGGCCCATATTTTGCGTGTGGCTGCTGACTAAGTAGGGAAGCAACAACAGCAGAAAATGAGCAGAAGAGAATGTACCCCGTAAAGGCGTCTGAGGCGGACCTGAAACTGAAATACAAAGCCACTTTGGAAGTGTCCATAATCGCTTCATTGGTTTTGCATATTATCCTGTTTCGTGCCTTTCCGGGTTTTGAGATGAATGCAACCAATGTCACGGAAAAGGCCATCATAATTGAAGTTGAAGATATCCCCGTGACCGAGCAAGTCCGGAATATACCTCCACCACCGGCAAGACCGGTGGTTCCCGTGCCTTCAGAAAGTGAAGATATTCCGGAAGACCTGACAATCGAAAGTACGAACCTAAATCTTGATTTGAGTGAACTGCCTCCTCCGCCACCGCCGGGCGACAATGTTGATGATGGTTATGTTTTTGTGCCGTATGACCAGGCGCCAGTGCCTATAGGTGGTATGTTGGCCATTAATGCTTTCCTCAGATACCCCGAGATTGCTCGCAAAGCCGGGATGGAGGGTACGGTGATTGTGGCTGCCTTAGTCAGCACGAGTGGGCGGACGCTCAAAACAACTATTCTGCAAGATTCGGGAACGCTAGTCGGCTTTGAAAAGGCGGCCCAAGCAGCAGTTATGCAAGTAGAATGGAAGCCTGCAAAGCAGCGCGACCGCGCTGTGAAAGTCTGGATCTCCGTGCCAATTAGGTTTAAGCTACGCAGCACGAGTGATTTGTCCAGCTAGCCGGTTTCATTTCTAACATAGAGACCTCACCCCGAGGACGAGGGCATCCGCTGCCCTTCTGAGGCACCAGCTTTCCCTGGACAAAGTTGGTGCCTTCCTTTTTATAATAAGAATCGTGTTCAGTGAAATTCTTATAAATAGGAAACAGTTCTTGCGAATTAGGTGTTTTCATCCGTATTATTGTTCAGCATAATATGCAGTTTATTAAGTGATAAGCGAGACAATAGAATCATTGGAGGACAACGTGGTACGAGCTTTGCCGGAAAACGATAAGATCGAGAACACGACGCAGAAACAGCGAATACAATGCAAGCCAAGGTCTAAACAGATGAAAACGGATTTCGCGCAACAGTGTTTTGATTTGGCAGAAGTAATATTTGTGGCGCTCGACTGCAACGGCTGCATCACGATGATCAACGTCAGGGGATGTGAATTGCTCGGCCATAAAGAGGATGAGCTGTTGGGACAGAACTGGTTTGAGACTTGCTTGCCTGACTCTGCCCGTCAAGAAGTCGCGTCCGTTTTCGAAAAGATGATGCGTGGTAATCTGCAACCCGAGCAACGCTATCAAAACAGAATCATGATGAAGTCCGGTGAGGAACGGTTGATGATTTGGCAAAACACGCTCCTCAGGGACAATGACGGGCAGGTCGTGGGGACTCTGAGCTCCGGGGCAGACATAACGGGACAGGCAGAAACGAGGCAAGCCCTTAGAGACAGCGAGGCTGAACTCCGGGCAGTGGTGGAGGCTGCCGTGGACGCCATCATTACAAGCGATGAAAGAGGTATCATCCAATCCGCTAATTCGGCTGTTGAGCGTCTTTTTGGGTTTCGGCCCGATGAGCTGATTGGCACGCCCATCAGAAACTTAATGCCGGAGCCGTACCGTCGGGATCATGACAAGTATGTGGCCAATTATATTAAGACCGGCAAGAAGAAGATCATCGGGATTGGACGTGAAGAGATTGGTCAGCGCAAAGACGGTACTGAGTTTCCTATCCGACTCTCGGTCAGTGAATTTTTTGTGCAGGGCCGCAGGATGTTCACTGCTTTGATACATGACATTAGCGAACAAAAACTGCTGCAACAGAGGATTATTCAATCCGAGAGACTTGCCGTAATCGGGAAGATGGCTGCTAAAGTCGCGCATGAGGTCAGAAATCCTCTCTCGTCCATCAGCCTGAATGCTGAGTTGCTTGATGAAGAGATCAGTAGTAATGAGATCTTTGACCGCGCCGAGGCAGAATCCCTTTTGCAGGCTATGATTCGGGAAATCGATCGTGTCACATCGCTTACCGATGAATACTTGCAGTTCTCACGCCTGCCTGACTCGCACCCTCTGGAAGGGAATGTCAACTCTTTGATCCGAGAGCTGCTTGCGCTCCTCGATAGTGAGTTAAGCCAGAAGGAAATAGTGGTCGAAACAAATGGGTTGGATCGGCCATGCACCGTGCCGTTTGACCGCGCCCAGCTCCGCCGCGTGCTGCTGAACATTGTCCGAAATGCCATCGAATCTATGACGAAAGGCGGTAAGCTCAAAATCTGGACAGAGGAGAACAATGAATTTGTCGTCATCGTGATCCAGGATTCCGGAGTTGGTATCCCGACAGAATTGGTCGGTAACATTTTCAACCCGTTTTTCACTACCAAAGATTTTGGCACGGGATTGGGTTTAGCGGTTTCGCAACAAATCGTACAGGAGCACCGCGGCCATATTCGCTGTGAAAGCAAGGTTGACGAGGGTACTGTTTTTCGCATCTCGCTCCCACGTCGGTCAAAACCCTGAGGTGATCATGCACAGGAAATCAGTGTTAATTGTTGATGATGAAGCCAGCGTCAGGACGTCTCTGGAGAAAGTCCTGAGCAAAGCGGGTTGCGTCACCAAAACTGCGGCTTCAGGCACGGAAGCCCTGGGACAACTTGCCCGAGCGCCCGTGGACCTGGTTCTCTCAGATCTAAAAATGCCCGAAATGAACGGGCTGGAGCTGCTGCGCCAAATCAAGAAGCAGCATTCCAAAGTGGAAGTCATCCTCCTGACAGGTTACGGTACGGTTGAAAGAGCGGTAGAGGCGATGAAGGAAGGAGCGTATGACTTCATCACAAAACCTTTCAAAAAGGCGATTATCCTGCAGACCGTAGAGCGCGCGCTGGACCGGCAAACCCTATCGCGGGAAAATGAGTACCTGAGACTACAACTGGGTCGGACTAAGTCCTATGACAATATCGTAGGAAAGAGTCAGGCTCTGCGCGACGTGCTGGAAATGGTTGCTAGAGTTGCCCCTCTGGTTTCGACTGTTTTGATTACCGGCGCAAGCGGTACCGGCAAAGAGCTGATCGCCCGCGCACTGCATTCAAAGAGCCTGCGTGCCGAGAAGCGGTTTGTTCCCATTAACTGTGCGGCTATTCCGGAAAATTTGATTGAAAGCGAGCTGTTTGGCCACGTCAAAGGTTCCTTTACCGGGGCCCTGCGCGACAAAGAAGGACTGTTCAAAGTAGCGGAAGGTGGGACGATTTTCCTCGACGAAATCGTCAGCATCCCCATTAACCTGCAAGTAAAGCTGTTGCGCGCCATCGAACAAAAAGAGATTCTTGCGGTCGGCAGCACCAATCCGGAAATCATCGATGTTCGCATTGTCGCAGCCACAAACAAGAACTTAGCAAATGAAGTTGAGGCCGGGAATTTTCGCGAGGATCTTTATTACAGGCTGAACGTGGTGGGGATTATGATTCCGCCGCTAAAGGAGCGTGCCGAAGACATTCCGGATCTCATCGAACACTACATGAAGCAATACAATGTCCAACTGAACAAACAGGTTAACGGCGTCGACAATAAGACACTGCAGTTCCTGGTGGATTGCGAATGGAAGGGCAATGTCAGAGAGCTTGAAAACTCCATCGAACGCGCGATGATTTTGTGTGATGATGAGCAACTTACCATGCGTCACTTCACACACCTGGTCTCGAAAGACCAGATCGCCCAGAAATTTGACGGCGACCTGAAGTCAGCGGTCAGACGCTTCGAGCAAGATCGGATCGTCCAGGCAGTGGAAATCGCAGACCACGATAAGGCCAAGGCAGCAAGGCTGCTCGGGTTGAGTCTTTCTTCGCTGTACCGTAAAATAGCTGAACTTGGCATCGATATTAGGTCTTAAGCAAAATACCACAAATGCGAATGGTAAACCACCTATTACCAGAACTAGGAAAGCGACTCAATGTTCCTACGTGATTGGTTGATTCTGTTCGAAAGCTAACTCTATTATTTTCAAGCCCTCTGTCCTAACGACAGAGGGCTTTTTCTTTCGGTGCCTTTGGCATGGTTTTTTCACACTGTGACGTAGGCCAGCAATTCTTTTGTAGCATTTGTTGGAGAGATTGAAACATGGTTGACGATTGCAGTAAAGTTCTAATTGTCGATGATGATTTCGCGTTTCGACAGTCTTTGAGGAGAATTCTAAATCGCGCGGGCTATCAAGTAAAGACTGCCGCCAGCGGCAAGCAGGCTCTGAGGCAATTCAAGAAAAGCGCCTGCCCTGTGGTTTTTCTAGACGTTAACCTCCCGGATCAGTCCGGGTTTTCTGTCTTAGGTAAAATTAGAAAAACCGCTCCGGCGACTAAGGTGATTATGGTAACCGTTGACGGGGATTCGGACCTATGTAAAGCAGCTATGAATCAGGGCGCCTTTGCTTTTATGAGCAAGCCGTTCAAGATGCAGAAGCTGCTGAATTACACTGACCGGGCGATGCACGCCTGATTACATATCCGACAAAGGTGAATTCTAAACCAATGGAGCTCAAGAGATGCGTACTCGACACAATGGCAGTAGAATGCCTTTACACGTAGAGCCTGTAAAGATGGGGATGGGCAACCACCCGCTACGGGCAAAAAGCGACGATTGTGCGGTTGCCATTCATGCAGACCTTTGCAAAGGGTGTCTGCTATGTATCGAAGTTTGTCCACCGGAAGTTTTGGCTGCATCGGAAAAGTTAAACCAAATGGGTTACCGGCCCGCGGAATATCAGGGACACGGCTGCACGGGGTGTGGTGTCTGTTTTTATGTGTGCCCGGAGCCCGCGGCAATTACGGTTTTTAAACGCGGATGAGGTGCGTGCATGTCTGCAACCCAAACGTCCAGCGGATTGGTCTTACCGCCCACATTAGTTCTTTAAACAAGAGGAAATCATGTCAAGAGTCTTGATAAAGGGCAACGAGGCCGTTGTCCGGGGAGCGATTTTGGCCGGCTGTCGCGCATTTTACGGATATCCGATTACGCCGGCGAGCGAAATCGCGGAGACGGCAGCAGTGCTCTTCCCGCAGGTCGGAGGTACCTTTCTGCAGGCCGAGAGTGAGATTGGTGCAATCAACATGGTATATGGCGCCGCAGCTACCGGGGAGCGCGCAATGACTGCATCTTCCAGTCCCGGTATCAGCCTCAAGCTGGAAGGAATTTCGTACGCAGCCGGTTCCGAGCTGCCGATGGTGATCGTCGACATTATGCGCGGCGGTCCCGGCCTGGGCAATATCGCGCCCGAGCAGAGCGACTATAACCAAATGGTCAAGGGTGGTGGACACGGGAACTACAAGCTGATTGTGCTCGCACCCAATAGCGCTCAGGAAATGTGTGACTTGACCATGCGGGCTTTTGAACTGGCGGATCGTTACCGGACGCCGGTAATCGTGCTCGCCGACGGCTTTGTCGGCCAGATGATGGAACCGGTACAGTTGCCGGAACCTGTGGCGGAGTTGCCGAGCAAAGATTGGTGTGTCAACGGCACTGCTGCTACGCGTGACAACCTGATCTCATCAATTTATATGGATCCCGATGAGTTGGAGGAGCATAACGCGAAGTTGCAGAGAAAGTACGACAAGATCGAGCAACGCGAAATTCTCTGGGAGGAAATAGAGACCGAGGACGCCGAAATTATCCTGGTCGGATATGGCATTGTGTCCCGCATTCTGCAGTCGGTTGTCGAGGAAGGCCGGAAACGCGGGTTGGCGCTGGGTTTGTTGCGACCGATTTCGCTGTGCCCGTTCCCTGCTCCGAGGATCGCGGAACTGGCGGAAACCACAGAGATGTTTTTCGCGGTAGAGATGAGTAATGGTCAGATGGTTCATGATATCAGGCTTGCGGTGCGGCACAAGCGACCGGTTGAGTTTTATGGCCGTATGGGTGGTTCGGTACCGACAACGCAAGAGATTCTTGCAAAAGTACAAGAGCACCTGCCCGAAAAAGCGAGGATTTAACCTATGAAAAAAGTCCTGGAAAAGCCAGACTCCTTTTATGACGAGTTCGTGCGCAAGCCCGGCGCCAACCCTCATTCAACCCACTACTGTCCGGGCTGCGGTCACGGCGTTGTGCACAAGCTTATCGCTGAGACCATGGATGATTTCGAGATCCAGGACCGGACCGTGTTTGTGAGTCCCGTCGGCTGCGCTGTTTTCGGGTACTATTATTTTCATTGCGGCAATATTCAGGTTCCGCATGGTCGGGCGCCGGCAGTAGCCACAGGTATCAAGCGGGCGCTGCCGGATTCGGTGGTCATCAGCTACCAGGGCGATGGGGACCTGGCCGCGATCGGAGGTAACAATATTCTGCAGGCAGCGAATCGTGGTGAGAACATAACGGTCATATTTGTCAACAATGCTATTTACGGCATGACCGGTTCGCAAATGGCGCCCACCACGTTGCTGGGTCAGAAAACCACAACCACACCGGAAGGTCGTAGTGCGGCGAACGAAGGATACCCGCTGCGTGTATCCGAGCTCCTCGCCACTTTGGAAGCCCCCGTATATATCGAGCGGGTGGCAATCACTGACGCGAAACATGTGATGAAGGCTCGCAAGGCCATTCGTAAGGGCATTCAGAATCAGATGGAGGGTCGCGGCTTTTCTTTTGTGGAGATTTTGTCGTCCTGCCCCACCGGATGGAAAATGACGCCGTCCGAAGCCAAAGAATGGTTAGGGGGCAGCATGATCGACTATTTCCCTCTCTCTGTCTTGAAAAACAAAAATGGCGTTCATCCCGATCCGGATGGCGCCCGGAAACAGTCCAATGGCCACTACGTCAGCCGGAGCGAAATTCTTAAAATCGTCGGAGCAGGCAGTTCTGCCGACCGGAGGTTTGCGCAGCCTACCGTAAGTAGCGGGTTTGACAACCCACGTATCAAGGTTTCCGGGTTTGGTGGGCAGGGTATTCTTCTACTGGGTCAACTGTTGGCGCAGGGAGCCATGCTGTCGGACTATTTCGCAACCTGGTTGCCGTCCTATGGCCCCGAGATGCGCGGCGGCACGGCAAATTGCCATGTCATTATTTCAAATGAGCGGATTGGCTCGCCCCTGGTTACCGATACCGATGTGTTGATGGCAATGAATTTGCCATCCCTCGACAAGTTTGAAAAGGACGTCCGGACGGATGGATTGATCCTGGTGAATTCTTCATTGATCGAGCGCCGGGTTGCACGCGATGATGTTTGTTCTGTGTACGTGCCGGCCACGGAGTTGGCAGACAAGCTGGGTGAACCGAAGACCGCCAACATGGTGATGCTCGGCGCTTTTGTCGCTTGCTCAAAACTTTTATCGGAAGAGAGCATTCTGGCCTCGTTACAGGCCAAGGTCAAACGGACCGAGTTTCTGGAATTGAATCGGTCCGCATTCAACGCGGGATTCGAATCCGTCTGCCAATAGTCGGCTGGTCCCGGGGAAGGTGGCACTGTTATTCACAGCGACCCCTGGGGTGCATCGGAGAAAGATGATAGCCTTCTCATCATGGTCATGGTCTCTTTACCCCATGCAACTTCCTGTGCGGCACTCACAATTGTAGCCGTTAGAGCCGGAGTTGGAAGGAAGATAGCATTCTGATGTCGCGAAATGTCGGTAATAGTTGGGAATCTATTCCGGGACAGTTTGATACGCTGACCGGCCATACACAAGTGCAGAAGGATAACACTGTTGACGCAAACATGACCAGGACTCAATCAAAAAACGGCGACCTCCTGGAGTTACAGGATGGCATCATCTACGGCCCGTTGCATTCGCGGCGGTTAGGCCGTTCGCTGGGCGTGAATCTGCTATCGTCGCACCGTAAGATATGCTCGATGGACTGCTGCTACTGTCAGTACGGTTGGACCGACGTGCAAACCAACTCTGCAACCGGCTACAACCAGTATTTTCCTTCTACACAGGAGGTGATGCTCGCAGTCCGTGCAGCGCTCAATGGGCCGGAGAAATTTGATTATTTGACTTTTTGCGGCAATGGTGAGCCGACTCTCCATCCTGAATTTCCGGTCATCGTGGACTTGATTCTTGCCATGATTGCCTTTTTGCGATTGGACGTGAAGACGGCAATCCTGTCGAATAGCACAACATGTAACAAACCAGGGGTCAGGGACGCGTTGCGCAAAATTCATCTTCCAATCATGAAATTGGATGTGGGCAATCAGGACAGCTTTGCGCGCCTGAACCGCTGCAGAAGTTCTGTTAGCTTTGATGAAATAGTCTCAGGTCTGCAGTCCTTGCAGCACTGTATGATCCAGTCGATGTTCGTAACAGGTTCAGTCGACAACTCGGCGCCGGCAGAGGTGGCGAGTTGGCTTACTGTCTTGCAGGATATCGCTCCGGTTGGGGTACAGGTTTACAGCCTTGACCGTCAACCGGCAAGCGGCGGTCTGCGCAAGGTTCCGCGCAACCGGTTGAACGAAATCGCCGCCCTGGTGCGCAAGCAGGCCGGGCTGGCAGTGGAGGTTTACTAAAATCTTCGCCTGTCGATTTGTGGTGACAGCGGGAGAAAGGAGTGTAAATGTTCTGTCCGAATTGTAACACAGAATACCGTGAGGGTTTTACCGTTTGCGCCGATTGCCAGGTCGATCTGGTCGAAGAAATTCATGCTGACGACAGCAAGCCCGACGACGAAGATTTTGAGTTTGTACCGCTGCTAGCCACCTACAATCAGGGAGATATTTCATTCATCAAGAGTATCCTGAGCGGAGAGAAGATCAATTCTTATTTCAAGGATGAACACTTTCTCTCGGTTCGTCCGGCTGTGCAGCCGACTGTTCTCATGGTACAAGCGGACCAGGTTGCGCAGGCTACCGAGATACTCTCTGATGTCGATCTGAGGTACATGTTGTTCGCAGGGGAGCCTGAAGATGAGTGATGAACGCCGCTGCCGTCGCTATCGGGTCGACTTCGGAACAGCGGGACCAATTCAGGTGCTGACTTTGTGCTCAAATCATAAAGTGCGCTTATAGGCAGGCTGCATTTTACCTGGCGATTTGAGCATTGGCGGACTAAATCCGCCCGCGTTTTTTGAACTATCCAGACTAACACCGGAGCAAGAAAATGTCCGTGACCGATACCAAGACGAATGATCTGCTCATGGCTGCCCTGAATCACCAGCGCGCAGGGAAAAGTTGGGAAGGAATGAAGATACTGAAAAAGCTGGTAAGCGAGAATCCTGAAAATGCAGTGTACTGCAAACTGCTCGGCAATGTCTATTTTCACATGGGTTTGCTGAACTGGGCCGTCGACTATTACAAACAAGCTATCACGCTTGATCCGCAATACCTCGATGCTCATTACGACCTGGGGGTTGCATTTTATCATCGCGGGCGTGCGGAGGAAGCCATCACCGAATACAAAACGGCGCTGACTATCGATCCTGATTACCATGCAGCGCATTATCGGATTGGATTGTGTTACAAGCACGCTGGCAACTTAGAAAAAGCCAGACACCATCTACTGGAGTCCATTGCTGTAACACCGGAGTATGTGATGGCGCATTTTCATCTGGGAGAGATTTACCTCGAAATGAACGAAAAAGAAAAAGCCAAAGGAGCGTTTGAGAAGCTCCTGGAGGAGGTCCCTGACGATGTGGCGGGTGCTAAACACCTAAAGTGGCTTGAGCAAGACAACGGTTCGCACAAAACAGCGGCTGGGTAGACGATGTGGAAAGTCGCCTGGTGCTTCGCCCTTCCGTGGCACCAGGCTATGCAAACGCCGGCTCGTTCTGACACGTCCGGCGTTTTTTTATCTTCTTACCTTAGAGAATGCTTTCTTAGATTTTCGAAATCTGCGCTCCCGATGCTTATTTTTGAACGAAGGCCTTACACGAGCGTGACATTCGTAACCTATTGTAATAACAGCGTTACTGTCTATCCCTTCACACTTGTTTTGTTACTAAGTGCAAGAATGCTACCTGGTACGATTGTTGAAATCGTGCCAGCGGTATTTCTGGAAAGATGCTCAGGAGAGTGAATTGTGATTACAAATCATCTACTAGCAGTCGCGCTTCTCTACCTTTCGGCGGCGTCTTGGCAGGTCACGATGCCGGTCGTAGTTTATGCTCAGGATGAATGCTTTGAGTGTCACGCGGACCCTGACCTGACAAGCGAGGATGACGCTGGCAAGGAGATTTCCCTTTTTGTCGACCAAGAAGAATACCTCTATTCGATTCATGGCGATTTTGACTGCACTGACTGCCATGCAGACGTGGACATTGAGGAGCATCCGGGGGAACCGGGTGAGGGGGTCGATTGCGGCATCTGCCACGAAGACGTCGTTGAGCCACACCTGCTGAGTGTGCACGGGCAATCGGTAGAGAACGGTTCTGGTGACGCAGCCACCTGCAGTGGCTGTCATGGCAAACACAATATTCTTCCCGCTTCAGATGTGGTGTCGCTTATCCATCCGTTGAACCTGGCGGCTACGTGCGCGCAATGTCATGCCGATCCGAAAATAGCAAAGAAATATGATATCTCCATCTCGGATCCCTTAGCAGCGTACAGGGAAAGCGTACACGGCTTGGCCGTTTTGTCCGAGCACAACTTTGCTGCGGCTAACTGCGTGAGCTGCCACGGGGGACATAGCATCCGTAGCATGGGCGACCCGGCGTCGCCAATCTTTTGGAAGAATGTTCCCGAAACATGTGGCCAATGCCACCAGGATATCTACAAGACTTATACTGAGAGTGTTCACTGGCGAGCCGCAAAAAAGGGCATACGCGACGCCCCGGTCTGCACCGACTGCCACGGTGAGCACAGCGTGAAGTCTCCGGATGACCCGGAATCTCCAGTGCATCCATTGCGGGTTTCGGATAAAACATGCGAGCGCTGCCATGCCTCCGAACTTATCACGGAAAGGTACGGCATGCGCGAGTCCAGGGCCGAAACATTTGAGAATAGTTTTCATGGTCTGGCAGTTAAGGCGGGTTCGCTCAAAGCCGCAAATTGCGCTAGTTGTCACGGTATCCACAACATCTTGCCGTCTTCCGATCCACAGTCAACCATCAATCCCGCAAACCTGGAAGCTACTTGCGGCAGTTGTCATCCCAAGACGACCACAAACTTTGCGCAAGGGAGAATTCATCTGACCACCACAAGCAGGCCGGGCATTATTGTCAACTACGTCAGGATCGCTTATTTCTGGCTTATCGTTGTCGTAATCGGTGGCATGATTGTCCACAACGGGGTTGATTTTATCAAGAAGTCCAGGCAACAGTTGAAACAAAGGAGGGAGGCATGACTTCCCTTACAGAGATCGACCGAAGCCAGAGTGAGTCCTACACCCGCTGGACCAGGAACGAGCGTGTGCAACACTGGTTGCTTGCGGTAAGTTTCATTCTGCTGGCTGTCACCGGTTTTGCCCTGAAGTACCCGGAAGCGTGGTGGGCCGCACCTTTTGCCGGATTGGATTGGCTGTTCAGCCTGCGCGGGATTCTGCACCGCATCGCCGGAGCGGCGTTTGTGTTTTTGGGAATCTATCATGCCTACTACATGGCCGCCACCCGACGAGGCCGGCGCCTGTTACAAGCTTTTCGGCCGGGTCTGCAAGACATGCGCGATCTGGGCACAAACCTGCTCTACAACTTCGGACTGGAGAAACACCCGCCCAAGTTTGACCACTTCAGTTATATGGAAAAAGCCGAGTACATCGCGCTCATCTGGGGCGGCGTCATCATGGGCGTTTCGGGAGTAATGCTTTGGTTTGAGAATGTCACCCTCACCTATTTCCCGGTCTGGGCTATCGACCTGCTGACGGTTGTCCATCTTTATGAAGCCTGGCTGGCAACGCTGGCCATCGTGGTGTGGCATTTCTATTATGTCATTTTTAATCCTGACACCTACCCGCTGAACACCAGCATGGTCGACGGAAGAATATCTGAAAAGGAATTCCGGCACGAGTATTTTCTGGAATGGCAGAAGATGCAGCAGGAGGGTCACGAAGAGACGGAACCAACTAAGTGTTCTGAAAACGAGCCAGTTTGAGCCTGGCTCAGACCGGGCGACTATCACGGCTTGTATCTACTATCAGTTGTTTGCGGTTCGCAAAGCTAACAGGGAAGGGTCCACACTTGAATACAAACCTGACAAATATAGCGGTTTCTACAGCCGTGTCACTGATGGTGGCCTTCGGACCGCCGCAGCTAACTGATCTGCAGGCCCAGGAAGACGCCGAATGCCTTGAGTGCCACGACGATACCGACTTGACGGCCGAAAGAGACGGCAAGGAAATTTCGTTGCATGTGAATGGTAAGAGCTTCCAGAGGTCCATTCACGGCGAGAACGAGTGCATTTCCTGCCACGTAGACGCGGCGGTGGATGAATTCCCACATGAGGATGATCTGGAGGCGGTGGATTGCAGTTCATGTCACGACGATGCTGTCGCGCAGTTTGAGGCCAGTCTGCATGGAGATGCGCTGCGGCACAAAAAATATCTGGCCCCGGACTGCGCAACCTGCCACGGGACCCATGACATCCTGCCCGCATCCGATGAGGCATCGAAGACCTACGTTATGAACATCCCGCGTCTCTGCGGTTCATGCCACAAGGAAGGTACGCCGGTCTCCAGGTTGCGCACGGTCTCCGAGAGGCATGTTCTGGAGGACTATTCCCAGTCTATTCATGGGGATGGGCTGTTCAGGAGGGGTCTGATCGTCACAGCAGTTTGCACCAACTGTCATACATCCCACGCCATCCTGCCGCACGAAGATGACAACTCCAGCATCAATAGAAGGAACATAGCCGATACCTGCATGCAATGCCACGCACAGATTGAAAAGGTGCACCGGAAAGTCATCAGGGGCGAGCTTTGGGAAAAGGAGCCACATGAGCTTCCTATTTGTGTCGATTGTCATCAACCGCACCAGGTCCGCCGCGTCTTCTACGAAGAAAGTTTCCCGGACTCGCGCTGTATGGCCTGTCATTCTGACACGGCTCTGACCATGCAGAAGGATAGTGTAGCTGTTTCCCTGTACGTCGATCAGGAGTCCGCCAGGAACTCGGTCCATTCCAATCAACCGTGTTTCAAATGTCACACCAACGTCAGCGAAACCCAGAAACCGATTTGCCGTGACAGCGGCCGCGTCGATTGTTCCATGTGTCATGCCGAGGAGGTGCAGGACTACGGCACGAGTTTCCATTCGGCGGAGCATGCCCAGGGCAATGAGGTCGCTCCGTACTGCACCGACTGCCACGGCATCCATGACATGCAGGCCAAGGATGACCTGGATTCACCGATTTTTGCCAGAAATATACCTGATTTGTGTGGTAAGTGCCACCGAGAGGGGCAGAAGGCAGCGCTGACTTATACCGGGAATGAGCACGAAATTGTTGAGAATTACTCGATGAGCATCCACGGCAAAGGCCTGCTGCAAAGTGGTCTGACAGTCACCGCAACCTGTGTCGACTGTCACACTGCGCATCGTGAACTGCCCGCTGATGCACCTGCCTCAACTGTCAACCCGGGCAACATCGCGGGTACATGCTCGCAGTGCCACCTTGGAATCTATGAAGCGTTCAAAACGAGTATTCATAGCCCCGACGTGACAAAAACAGACAAAGCCCTGCCCGTGTGCAACGATTGCCACCTGTCGCATACGATCAAGAGAGTCGATGTCGACCACTTCCGGCAGGGCATACTGGACCAGTGCGGCAAATGTCACGTAGATGTGGCGGAGACATACTTCGAGACATTTCATGGCAAAGTATCCAAACTGGGAGCCATCAAAACCGCGAAGTGTTATGATTGTCATGGCGCGCACAACATCCTTCCGATTTCGGATCCAAAGTCGACGTTGAGCCGCGCCAACATCGTGGAGACCTGCAAGAGCTGCCATCCTCAGTCAAATCGTAAGTTTGTCGGATATCTCACGCATGCGACGCATCACAATAAGTCCCGGTACCCATATTTGTACTACACTTTCTGGGCCATGACCGGGTTGCTGCTCAGTACGTTCGCGTTCTTTGGCTTGCACACGATTTTGTGGTTGCCGCGCGCGGTTTATGAAAGGCGCAAGCATCTTAAGAATGCCCGGGCAGCGGATGCGGTAGCGTCTGGAGCAGGCAATGGTAGGAGGCAGGCTCATGTTCAGCGCTTTGATGGGTTTTCCAGGTTTCTTCACATTCTGGTCATCACAAGCTTTCTTTCCCTTGCCATCACCGGAATGACCATAAAATTCTCCGGGGTGGGCGTATTCCAGAGTATGTCACAGATCATGGGTGGTTACGAGGTCACGGGTTATGTCCACCGGTACGCGGCCTTTATTACGTTTCTCTATTTTATCCTGCACATCGGTCATCTCATCTACAAAAAGCGGAAAGATAAACTTTCGCTCAAGGATATGCTGACCGGCGAGGACACGATTGTACCGCGCAAGCGGGACTTCATCGAATTCGGGCAAACCCTCAAATGGTTCTTTGGCATGGGGCCGCGGCCGCATTACGGGCGTTGGACTTACTGGGAAAAATTTGATTACTTCGCCGTTTTTTGGGGCGTGGCAGTGATCGGCGGCAGCGGGCTCATGCTGTGGTTTCCGGAGTTCTTTACCGGCCTCGGTATGCCCGGCTGGCTGATCAATGTTGCTACCATCATTCACAGCGACGAGGCGCTGCTGGCCACGGGCTTCATTTTTACCGTGCACTTCTTCAACACCCATTTTCGACCGGACAAATTTCCAATGGATCCGGTTATTTTTACCGGGAGCGTTCCGCTGGACGAATTCAAGTATGACCGACCACGCGAATATGCCTTGTTGCTGAAGAACAAGAGCATCCGGAAGAAGCTGGTGTCTGCGCCGCCGCGCTGGTTGCGCACCGGGGCCAGGGTTTTTGGACTGAGCTGCCTGGCTATCGGTATCTTTGTGATCATCATGGTCATTTATGCAATGGTATTCCTGTATCGCTAAGCGACGTATCTTTGCGCAAGCGGCGCCTGAAACCATGCGCGGGAATCCGCAGCCGGAAACACTCCGGTCAGGCAATTTGCTGACTCTAGTACTATATGGATTCAATCTGGGGAAAAGCCACAGGAGACAACGATCGCCCAATGTCCGGATTTACACGGTATCTCTGTTTCAGGAAAATGAAGTGACATTTTTCGTAAGAATAGAAAGAATGGCGCTACCGGAGCGTATCGCTAGGTGGGTCGCGACTTCTAAGTCTTTAAGAAACAAGATTGAACGGCAATGCGTAAGGCTTGGCTTCATCTTTGCAGTATCTTTGATTATCCGGCTCTTCAGGGCTGGGTGGCACATGCTGCATCCGCTCTGTAAGTCGCATCACGATCTATTCCGTCTTGCTGTAAACCAAGCCTCGGAAGAAGCGTTATGACAGAAAAGTACAGAATCTTAATCGTCGATGATGATGTCGACCTCCTCCTCAGTTGTGCCAAGGCGCTGCGCTCCAACGGGACTTACGACGTAGAAACCCTCAGTGACAGTAACCACGCTTTGACGACCATTCAATCCGAGGAATACGACCTGATCATAAGTGACTTAGCCATGCCGGGTGTCGACGGTATGGATTTGTTGCGTGAGGCCCGAACCAAGGCGCCCGAGACCCCATTTGTGATCTTCAGTGCTTATGGCAATGCGGAAAGCGTGGTGTCTGCCATGCGCGACGGTGCATTCGACTTTGTAGAGAAGCCCTTCCGTGCTGAACGGTTACGGGTAGTCGTTGAAAAATCTCTGCAGCATCGCGGCTTGCATAAGGAAAAGAAGTTTCTGAAGGATCAGCTCCAGCACCATTTCGGGTTTGACGACATCATCGGGCGGAGCGCAACCATGCGTCCGGTCTTTGAGTTGATTTCGAGGGTGGCAGATGGCGAGACCAATGTCACTGTTACCGGGGAAAGTGGCACAGGCAAAGAGCTTGTGGCACGGGCCATCCACAATCACAGCCTGCGCAAAGCCAAGCCGTTTGTACCGGTCAACTGCGGTGCCTTCCCCGAACATCTGTTCGAGAGTGAGTTGTTTGGGTACGAAAAAGGCGCTTTTACCGGCGCTTATCGTCGCAAGCCCGGACTCCTGGAGTTTGCGAACCGTGGGACTTTTTTTCTCGATGAAATCTGCGAACTGACCTTGCCACTCCAGGTCAAGTTACTGCGCATGCTGCAGGACAGGAGGATCAGGCGGGTCGGAGGCACGGACGAAATCGATATTGACGTCCGAATTATCTCAGCCTCAAACCGCAATCTCGAAGAGGCTGTCACTGAGCAAAGCTTAAGAGAAGACCTTTATTATCGTTTAAATGTCATTTCCATCCATTTGCCACCGCTACGGGAAAGAAAAGAGGATCTGCCCCTCCTGTGCCGTCACTTCATCACCAAATATGCGAAACTGACGCCCAAGACAATCAACGGATTTACCGAGAATGCTCTTCGCTGTCTCGAAAAGTACAACTGGCCCGGGAACATCAGGGAGCTCGAAAACGTTGTAGAGCGCGCAATAACACTCACCACCGAACCCTGGATCGGCGTGCAAGCCCTACCGGAGAACGTCACCTGTATGCCGCAAAACGGCCATGTCATCGGTCTCGATTTGCCATTGAAAGAAGCCAAAGACCGCGTTGTCTCACGCTTTGAAAAAGAGTACATTGTCCGCATGTTGTCCCGCCACAACGGCAATGTCACGCAAGCGGCAGAAGATAGTGGAATAGACCGCCGGACTTTCCATCGCTTGATCAGCCGACACCACCTCCATTCCCGTAATTGGAAGCAAACCAGTGATATGTAAAGATCAGGGGTAGCCAAAGACCCTTCGGGAAGAACGCATGTCTATCAGGTATCGCGTTAGCTCCAAGTTAATTCTTACGGTGGGAGTTGTTGCAATCGCCGGTATCCTGGTGTTTGCCTTCATCACTACTGCTTCCCAGCAGAAAGCTTTACTTACCCAAATCGACCACAACGCCAATCAGCTTAGCGAGACTGTCAAGAGCAGTACGCGCTATGAAATGATGCTGAATCAGAGAGACCATATCCACAGGATCATCGACACCATTGGTCGCCAGGAGGGGATTGAGAAGATTCGCATCTTCAACAAGGAAGGCAGAATCAACTATTCTTCGGACAAGGACGAGATTGGACAAATGGTGGATAAGGCCGCCGAGTCCTGCTATGCCTGCCACACTTCGGACCAGCCTCTGACAAGTCTGAGCATGAATGAACGCACCAGGACGTTTGCGACTGCGGCGGGACATAGGGATTTTGGCATCATCAACCCCATAAACAACGAACCGGGTTGTTGGCAGGCTCCTTGTCACGCCCACAAAGCGAGTCAAAGGGTACTGGGCGTCTTAGATGTAACGCTTTCTCTCGCGGAAGTGGAGCAGCAAATCGCATCGAATAAGGCCGAGATGGTCATTTTTGCGATAACTGCAATCCTGTCCATTAGTCTCTTGCTCGCCTATCTGGTACAGACCCTGGTCGGCAAGCCGGTAAAGCAGCTTGTGGACGCCACCAATCGGGTCGCCGCCGGCAATCTCAGCTACAAGATTCCGGTCAAAAGGAGAGACGAGATAGGTCAGTTGGCCGCTGCCTTTAACGACATGACGGGCAAGCTCTCGGAAGCACAAAGACAGGTATATCAATCCGATAAACTGTCTTCAATCGGCCGGTTGGCGGCGGGAGTTGCCCACGAGATCAATAACCCGCTGACCGGAGTTCTGAGCTACAGTAGTTTTCTGCTCAAGAGAAACACAAACAATCCTGAAGTCACCGCAGATCTGGAAGTGATCGTTCGCGAAACCAAGCGTTGCCGCGAAATAGTCAAAGGGCTGTTGGATTTTGCCAGACCTGTTTCCCCCGAAAAGGCCAGCATTGACCTGAACGAAGCTCTCCGCCGGACCGTCGGTATCGTCGCCAGTCAATTCCAAGCCAGAGATATTGTCGTCCAGGTGGACTTCGAGCAGGGGTTGCCGCCCATTTACGCGGATACAAATCAGATCCAGCAGGTGATGATTAATCTCCTGGTGAACGCTGCGGACGCAATTGGCAAGAGCGGTGGCAGTATCAAGATTGCGACCCGGACAGAAGACGTCGGTGAAAAACAATATGTGATAACGCAGGTGTCGGATAACGGCTGCGGCATTAAGAAAGAAGAACTCAGCAAGATATTCGAGCCCTTTTACACCACCAAAGGTCAGAAGGGCAACGGTCTAGGCCTGTCAGTGGTGTGGGGCATAGTCGAAAAACACGGTGGGAAGATAGACGTGACGAGCGAAGTAGGGGAGGGAACTCTATTTACTTTGAGATTACCAGTGGCTACTGGCGCAGTCCTGTCTGATGCATCGAGTTGCGCTTCCCAGCAGGGTGCGGGAAAGCCAGTGGCCGAAACCGGAACTTAAACGTTAAGAGGTAGGCAAAATGGTTGCGCTGCTAGTTGTCTTTATGATCGTTGTGTTCATCACGGCAGATGTCCTGGTGCGTGTTGCTTCTCACCGGTTTCGTGAAAACAAGGCCCGAAGAGAACGGGCGGCTGCACTTGATGTTGGCCTGAAGCTGGATTTCGCCGAAGAAGCAAAAAGCCTGAAACGTGTGGTTGTGTCAGATCCTAAGGCCACTATTCTGGCTGTCGACGATGAGGCGATTGTCCTGGACAGTTTTCGTAAAATTCTGGTCCTCGCCGGCTACGGGATTGACACGGTTGAGACCGGCCCCGAGGCCCTGAATCTGATAAAACAATATGACTACGACTTTGTTTTTACCGACCTGAAAATGCCCGAAATGGACGGCCTCGATGTGACCAAGGCTGTCAAGCACTTACGTCCGGATATCGATGTCATTATGATTACCGGTTACGCGACGATTGAATCCGCGGTGGAGGCAATGAAATATGGTGCTCTGGACTATGTGCAGAAGCCGTTCACCGAAGATGAGCTGGTGGCGTTTGTGAACAAATCATGGATCCGGCGGCAAGATCGACTTGAAAGAGGGAGACGGCCGAAGATACACCTGATTACCGCAACATCAGGCGAAACACAGTCTGAGCACGTTTTCAATGTGCCGGCGGGCTTGTTCATCGCGCCGGAACACACCTGGGTTGGCCTCGAAATGGATGGGTCCGTCCGGATTGGCCTCGATGATCTGGCGCAAAAGCTGGTCGGGAGCATCGACGAGATTCTCCTGCCCAAGAGCGGGCAAAAGATCAAGAAAGGCGCTCCTGTCTTCACTCTGGTACAGGCTGGCCGAACCTTGCCCTTCCCCTCGCCGATTAGCGGCATAGTCCGGACAGTCAATTCTGAAATCAAAGAGCATATCGAGTTGCTGAATATGAAGCCTTATGAACTTGGGTGGCTCTGTCGTGTGGAGGCAGCGGATCTGGCCACGGATTTACGCGGCCTGCGTATTGGTGCGAACGCGGTAAGCTGGTATCAGAAAGAAGTCGACAAATTCATGGAAGCGGTCCGGAACATTTCCGCCGAAGAGCGCGGATCCAGGGAAGAGAGCAATGGCAGCGAACAAGAGACAGTGGCTGATGTGAATGGCCACGACTGGGAAGCCTTTTCGAGATCGTTCCTGCAAAAGAACTAACGGGCCTACACACTAATGGAGATTTGGGCATGAGTGTCGGAATCCTTACGGATTTGACCAGGTGTATTGGTTGTGAGGCCTGCGTGTCTGCATGCAGGGAGATAAACAATTTACCGGCATCGAAACCAGGCAGTCAACTTACCTCTACAACCTGGACGGCGATAGACCGCAAAGGCGGCATTAACATCCGCCGCCAGTGCATGCATTGTCTGGATCCGACCTGTGTTTCAGTCTGCCCGGTAGGTGCGCTCGAGAAAACCGAACAAGGTCCGGTTATCTACCATGAAGACAGGTGCATGGGCTGTCGCTATTGCATCATGGCTTGTCCTTTTGAGGTCCCGAAATACGAATGGGATTCCGTTCTGCCGAAAGTCCAAAAATGCATCATGTGTTACGACAACCGGGTAAGGAAAGGTGAACAGCCAGCCTGCACCTCAGTTTGTCCCGCTGGGGCGACAATATTCGGAGAAAGGGATGAACTGCTCGATGTGGCCAAACATCGTATTCAAGAAAACCCGGGCCTGTATTTTGACCACATTTACGGTATCCACGAGGCTGGTGGAACATCGGTGCTTTATCTGTCTGATGTTCCATTTGAGGAATTGGGTTTCAAGTATATGCAAGCCGACCTTGCATATCCGAAATTGACTTGGAATGTGCTTTCGCACATACCGAATATTGTGAGCGTCGGGGGAGTAACTATGTTCGGTATTTGGTGGATAATCAATCGCCGAATAACCCTGGACAAGGTACGCAGCGGCGAGCTGACCGAAGAAGAGGCTTTGGGTGCCGAGCCAGATTGAATACAACTGCGATGGGCTGCTCTGCGACCGTAAAGCCAACCAAACAGTAGCCAGTCCTGCTGCTCTATTTTCTGAAGGAGAAGAATGCAGAAGCCTAACCTGAGTTTTTGGAAAGTAGTTGCGGGCATGGTGTTTGTCGGCGGTGCGTATGCAACTGTCGTCCGTTTTGCGCAAGGACTTGGCGCGGCAACAAATCTCAGCGACCAATTTCCCTGGGGTATTTGGATTGGGTTTGATGTTTTGGTAGGGGTTGGGCTGGCAGCGGGAGGGTTCGTGATAGCGGCAACGGTCCACATCTTTAACCTCGAGAAGTATAAGCCCATCAGTCGTCCGGCGATACTGACTGCTTTTCTGGGCTACGTGCTCGTGGTGGTGGCGATTCTGTTTGATTTGGGTCGACCGTATCGTATTTGGCACCCGTTGATTATGTGGAACCCACACTCCGTCATGTTCGAGGTGGCCTGGTGCGTGACGCTTTACACAATCGTTCTTGCACTTGAATTCAGTCCTATGGTGCTTGAGAGGTTTGGGTTAAAAGCTCCTTTACGCATCATTAGATCGATCTATCTGCCGGTTGTAATTTTAGGCGTACTGCTCTCTACTTTGCACCAGTCTTCACTGGGCACTCTCTACGTTATTGTTCCGGACAAGCTGTACGGTCTTTGGTACTCGCCGTTCTTACCGCTATTTTTCTTCATTACTGCTATCACGGCCGGCATTGCCATGACCATCGTGGAATCATTTCTGAGCGCCCGCGCTTTTGGGAAACGTTTGGAGAAGGAGTTGCTGACTGGACTTGCCAGGGTCATTGTCGTCCTTTTGGCAGTCTATTTCGTTTTCCGGGTGCAGGACCTGTTTCGGCACGGACAAGCTGAGCTGATGTTCAGATTCAATCAGGAAAGCGTGCTGTTCTGGGGCGAGATAGGACTGGGTGTTTTGTTGCCGATGTGTCTGCTGTATGTGGAGCGGATTCGAACGCGGGAATCGGGGCTGTTTTTCTCCGCACTGCTGGTGGTGATCGGATTTATTGTCAACCGGCTCAATGTCAGCATTACGGGCATGTTGCACTCGGAAACCTATTTCCCGAAATGGACCGAGATCGCGGTGACGCTGGCGCTGGTTGTGCTGGGCTTTACGATCTTCGGACTTGCGGTCAAGCATTTTCACGTTTTCCCGCCCGAAGAAACTGCATCGGGGAAGGCGGCGTTGCAGGATGCCGGGCCGCCGATATTCACGCGCAATATCGTTTTGGCCGCCTGGGCCGTAGTAATTCTTGGAGTGATCACTTTTGGTTTGAGCAAGAATGGTCGGTACAAACTGGATTCGATGAGCAACGCTATTGCTGCGACACCTTTGCGCGCAGAACCTGTGGAACCGGAGCTGGTTTTGCCCGAGGCTTTTGACTATCCGGTAGGTGAGGATAGTCCGGGTCCGGTGACCTTCAGCCATGAAAGCCACGTTTTGTCACAGGATGAAGCTGCGTGCTCTGTCTGCCACTTTGGTACATTTGATATCCTGAAGGACGGCGTTCCCGACACTGAATCTGTGACAATGGACGAAATGTACGAGGGCGGCTCCTGCGGAAAATGCCACAACGACACAGATGCTTTTGCAGTGGAGGAATGCGAAGCCTGCCACCAGGAGTGAGGCTCGATAAGGAAGGTGCTACGGCTCGCGCCAGATCGATGGTTGTTATCAAACTTGACCTGGACCCTGCACGCGTGCAGGGATTTGACTTCAATCGAGACGCCGGCTTAACGGTTCTTTCGTTGCCTCTCGTGTCTCACGCGGTTCATGCCTGAAACAAGTTTTTGTCGCCAGGAGATGGCGGTGCTCCCACTAGAATATTGCTCACTGCGTTTCCCTTAAACGCGGCCTTGCCTCCTGATCTAATCCATTCCATGCACAAAAACAGAGACTTTTCTGTCGCCAGTGGGGCAGGCGCACCTCATTTTGCTAACCTATGAATAATTAAGTTGTTATGCTTATTTCACTTCTATGAGTGAGACATCAATGTCTCCATCATCGGGGGGCGTACAATTATGACTGAAATCGACCCATAATAGCATGGCACGCAACAAGCTGTTTATTTAAGTTTTACCTGTGCAGCGTATGACGATGTTTTTGTTCTGACAAAAACGGGTTTCTGGCATACGGTTTGTCAGTTGCTTATTTGAGGAATTTATGATGAATGAGAAGATTTTATTGGCTTGTCGTGATGATGAATGCAGGTCTGATCTGCAAGCATTCCTGTGTCGAGAGGGTCTATCCGTCCACCGGGTCCATGAAGATGCCGATCTTCTGCTGGAGTTATTGCATGGCGACTTTCAGCTTGTGATTTACGATTTGGAATTCTGTGGATCCGACGGCCTCAAGATGGTCAGGATTATTCGCATGATCAGGCCGAAAGTCGCCATTGTTGTGCTTTCCAGAAACACGGATTTGGAACTCGGTGGCAAAGTCCTGCAAGAGGGCGTGACGCATTATTGTGTCAAGCCAATCGACCAGAAAATGCTGAAAGAGGTCTTTTGTTCGGTTTTACAACTTCCACAGTCTTTACGCTAAAAAGCGAAACCCATTAACAGGAGGTTCTACATGCGTTATCTGAGAGTAGTTGTTAGTGTTATGGTGCTGTTGTTGTTGGGTATGTTTGCTATCCAGGCACAACTCGTGCCGCCGGTAGCTACCATTGTGGTTGAGGCCTGGAGTCCGCAAGAGATTCATGACCTCGGCTGGACCACACACCCGTCAACCGGCCTAAAGGTCGTCGGTGTCGGCGAGCAGGTCTACTTGTTTGCAGAAGACGGGACCGGCGCGACAGTAACCGCTGTTGCCTGGAATTTTACCAGTCAGCCAACCGGTTCCACGGTTGTACTCGACAGTACAGCGACCCAGAGGACGACCTTTAAGCCGGATACATCCGGTCAGTTTGAGGTGCAAGTTGAGGTCACAACCGATGGCGGTACGGCAACCGAGAGTGTAACCATCACCAGTGCCAAGTACGTTGGTGTTGGGACCATTGGTGGCGCCACGCCAATAAGTTTCCCCCTAGGACAATGCGGTGACTGTCATGCAGGCAACGAAATGACCTGGAGCGAGACCGGGCATGCCAGCATGTTTACCGAAGCTATCGATGGTTTGAAGAGCTCGCATTACAATGAGAATTGTGTCGAGTGCCATACGGTCGGTTATTTCGAAGATACATTTAACGGTGGCTTCTGGGACGTGCAACAGCAGGTAGGTTGGACATTCCCCGATACACTGCAGACCGGCAACTGGGATGATCTTGTGACTAATTTCCCGACACTGGCCGCAGTCTCGAATATCCAATGCGAGAACTGCCATGGCCCGGGCAGTTTGCACAAGGGCGACAAGTCAAAGATAGCGCTTTCCTTGGATGAGGGTGCGTGCGGCAGATGTCACGAAGAGGCGCCGTACCATGTCAAGAACACGCAATGGAAGAACTCTGCGCATGCTACCGGCACTACATTTGCGCGGGGCACGAGTTCAACCTGCGCACCTTGCCACAGTGGTTGGGGATTTATCGCCAGAATGGATCCGGCAAGTGATCTGGATTTGAAGACCGGCAATCAGAACATCTCCTGTGCGGTGTGTCATGATCCGCACGACGCGACCAATGAACATCAACTTCGCCTGCCCGGCGAGGTCGAACTGCCAAGCGGAGCAACGATAACCCTTGGTGGCACAGGCCAGTTGTGTATGAGCTGCCACAAAGACCGTCGTGAAGGGGGCGCTGAGCAATACGCGAGGGAATTCCATTCAACCTACCGGGGCCCGCACCATAGCAACCAGACCGATATGCTGTTTGGCGTGCGTGGGCACGTTGCCGCATTTGGTATGATCCTGCCCAACTCCACGCACAAAGATGTTGTCGAGAATGCCTGCGTCGGCTGTCACATGGCTGAAAACGATCGTGATGATCTGGGTGACCACAGTTGGGCTATGCACACCACCGAGACCGTCGACGGTGTGACGACCACCTTCGACAACGTGGAGCCATGTCAGGCCTGCCATGACCCGGAAATGACGTCATTCGAAGATATCCTGGCACGCGCGGATCATGACGGTGACGGCAACATCGAAGCTGCTACCACCGAGGTCGAAGGGCTTCTGCATGATGTCGGTATGCTGCTGCCCCCGTTTGACACTTCTTTTGTCGACATCCGCAGTCCTCTTTGGTACGAGGGCGGGACCCTGACATTGCGGTTGGCTGGATTTAACTGGCTCGCAGTGGCTAATGATCACAGCCATGGCGTGCACAACTATCAGTTCAGTGTCGCATTACTCAAGCTCTCCAAAGCAGCGCTCATGTACGGTGTGCTGTCTCCCAACTCGGTTACTGGCGTTGATGATGTGCCAAATGATCAAGGCAAGCAAGTACGTGTCACCTGGGAGAGGTTTGGCGGCGACGGCGTCAGCGAGAATCCGGTTCGTAGGTACGCTGTCTGGCGCAAGGTTGAAGATGCTGGGACTGCTGCCGACAAGAACACGCTTGAGACTTTAAATATCAGTTCTGAGCAAGTAGCGGGACTCGAGCTTGGCGCAGGTTTGGCGATGGACGGTGAGTTGTGGGACTTTGTTGGCTCAGTTCCGGCAGCTACGCAGGACGAGTACAGCGCGATTGTCCCAACGCTGTACGATTCCACTGCGTCCGGAGTCAAACTATCGACTTTCCGGGTCTCCGGACATACCAACGTCACGGCGATTTATGCAGTCACCGAACCAGCCACCGGCTATTCGATCGACAATCTTAATCCCGCTGCACCCACCAGTCTGGCCGGTGTCGAAACAGAAGCCGGGATAGCGCTGGGTTGGGACGAAGCGGTTGACGACGATTTTGATTTCTTCGCAGTTTACCGTGGCACGTCAGCCGGCTTTGATCCGACTGCGACAGAACCGGTGGCAGAGTTGACGGAAAACACCTTTGTCGATGACAATGTCGATGTCGGAAGCACCTATTTCTACCGTATCGCAGCGTTTGATTTTTCAGAGAACCGCAGCGAGTTTTCAGATGAGTTTTCGCTGCTGGTTACTTCCGTCCATTCGGGTGCGGCGATTCCGGAAAGCTATGCTTTACAGCAAAACTATCCGAACCCGTTCAATCCAACCACCCGGATAAGATTTGATCTGAAAGAATCCGGCCATGTGAAAATGGTTGTGTACAACGCCATCGGCGCCCAGGTGCTGACGCTGGTCGACCGGACGATGGATCCCGGTGAACACGAAGTGACGGTCGGTTCTGCCAATCTGAGCTCCGGCGTTTACTTTTACCGGATTCAGGTGAACGGATTTACTTCGGTTAAGAAGATGATTCTCATGAAGTAATAATAGACGATCACACTAGAATTGGCCTTCGGGTCAACTTTCCAAGAGAGCAGTGCGGGATGGCCTTCCCGTGCTGCTTTCGTTTTGTAGCCCCATTTGACCGACCCGGTCACGGCCGGCTCGACCTGTGGACCTCCCGCAGTCTGTCTGGCATGACCCCCGGAAGACGTTTGGTGGACACGACGGATGCGTCC
>JAJDAD010000021.1 GCA_029262055.1 Candidatus Zhuqueibacterota bacterium | reverse complement strand
TCTTTGTATCACTAAAACCAATCACTGCAGAAATAGATTTTTCAGGCTGCATAAAACTGCTCTTTGTCAAATTTACATCTATCTTGCTGCCATCAATCAACCGAAAGAGTTTTTCCTGGTCTGTTATCGGCCAATCATTATATCCAGGACTATAGCGCGACATGCAATAACCTCTCTCTTTTTCGATTACTTTTTGCATTGCATCAGCTGTTGATTCTGCATATTCTGAACCGATGGAGTCATAGATTAAAGACTGGAGTCCATCATTATGTTTTGTTGCTTCTCTTGCTTTATTTGTGATATCATCACCAACAGTTATGATAAAAAGACCGACCTCTTTTGCAAAAGTAAACTTTATTGCAAGAAATCTGCTTTCAAACTTTTCGTTTTGGATTAATAATCCATCGTTGTTTTTTGAGATATAAAAATTAAAAAAAGAATAAATTCCTTTTAGTTCTAATGAGGAACCACCCATACAAGATTCGATTTCTGATACAAGCCAGTTGGGTGGAGATGATTTAGACTGCATGACTCGACTGTAGAGTCTTTTTTTATTTATCTCAACCGAACTGAATTGTTTTATGGATTCAATTGCTTTCATATTCTGTATCCAAAATCCTTTGAGCATAATCTACATTGTCTCTTATGCCTGCAATGAATTCAATACTTTCTGATAATGCTTTAGTCCTGTCATTAAACTCATAATTAAGCACGTTTGGACTGGTAATTGCACTATCCATCCCAACACGTTTAGCAATTTTTAGGAAACTTTGCTGTAATGCTCTTGTATGCTTCATCTTACCAAGACCGTAACCCACGTTTGTCAGACCCACTGTGTAATGAAGTTCAGGATGCTTATCTTTTAATGCAGAGATTGTCTGCAGCGCAGTCTTTGCACTATCCTGATTATGCGCCATGGTCTCAAGACCAGGATCAACAAAGATTTTATCTTTTGCAATACCATTGCTTGCAGCGTAATCTATGAACTGATCAGTAATATGTAACTTTTCATCAATTGTTGCACCATCAGCTGCCTGAAAGACAATATAACTTCCTGACTCTTTTGCAATCCTTGTCATGTTTTCTAACCTGTCTTTGTCAAGTGTTGCTGAATTGATTATTGCACTGCCTACTTTTGTAGAATCATACACACTAACGCCTGCTTCAATCACGCGATAATCGTCACTGTCTATGCATAATGGAACATCAAAATTTTCCTGAAGAGTCATAACTGCCCACTTCATTGCATCTTCCTGTAATGTAATATCGCCAAGATGAGAGACTGCAACATCAAGATAAATTGCACCGTTATCAATCTGTTTTCTTGCAATCTCCAAAAATGTCTCCTCATCCTTGTTTTTCATCGCTTCTTTTACCTTTGTGCTGATTGAATTGATATTTTCACCGATAACAGAAAAATTATCATCGATTATATTCTTACGTTCATATGTATCAATAAAATCCTGCTTGATTCCATCAAGTGCTGATGCTGCTTCACCTGCATTTCTCCGATAAGCATCTGCGCCTATCTCTTTTGCATAATCTTCGTCAATCACTGCGCCGCCTATAATAACACCGACCTGATCCTTAATGGACAATGATTTCATTGCATCAATGGTCTTATGCATATTATCTCTTGTTGTTGTCAGAAGCGCTGAGAGTCCCATCAGATTTGCGCCATTGTCAAGGGCAGAGAGGATAAGTTCTCCGGTTTTTGCATCTATTCCATTATCAACTATATTATATCCTGACACAGCTGCAAGTTGCCCAACTAAATTCTTTCCGACATAATGAATATCACCTTCAACAGTTGCAAGAACAAGCGGCGTACCTTCTTTGCTGTATTCCATCTTTTCTAAAACAATATCAGCTGTATCATTAAAAAGCCTGCCATATGCCAATTGAAATACTAAGTCCGCACCATCAATTGTCTTTTCTAAAACCTTTGCTAAATTCAGGTAAAGTTCATCAGGGTTTTTTCCTGCATCAAGTTGTGCCTGCAGATAATCTTTTACCCTATCAGCACCAGTTGGATTGTCTTTGAAGATCCTTTCTAGAGAATCTTTCTTTTCTCTCTCTTTAATTTCAATTGGTCCGTTATATTCTTCTGGTCCATCTGTTCTTTTAGAGGTGACTTCAATGCCAGTTACAGGATTGCATTTTTCTAAGAGACCATTAGTTTCCTGTTTTAATGATTCTAATAAATTTTTGCTTTCACTATGAAGATTCCTGTCAATCCACTTTGATGGATGATATCTGGTACCAAATTTCTTAAGCGTATGATCAGAATCAAGATAAGTCTTAATCTTTCCACTTACAACATCATCAATAACAGGTGGGATTTCACCTGGCACAATTACACCACGATCCCTGAACCATTTTGCCCGCTTAATAATTTCTGAATTGAATATATATGCACGAGGATCAGTCATGTCACCATGGCTTAAGTAGCCCACATCGTGTACAAGGGTTGACCCGCAAAGTTCTGCCATCAAGACTGACTGTGCGGCTTCCAGACCTGCCTGAGCATCTAGCTTGTTTGCATCACTACACCCAGCTGCGCCCCACACAGGAAGATTTAATCTTCTTCCAAGTTCAGCATAAAGTGCCATTGTCTTTGACCATTCCGGACCGCCGTAACTTACAATACCTTTTACACCATCAAATCCTGCTGAATTTGAACCAAAAACAAATTTTACATCATTATTAACAAGATAACCTAAAACAAGCCCGCTAAGTGATTCTGCTGTACCCTGTATCACTGCACCTTCCGGACTTCCAGGCGCCTGCACTGCAATATTGGCGCCTGCTGCAAAAAGATACGGCACACCTTTTTCTGCACAGAACATGATTTTTTCTGCAATGTCTGACTCGATCTTTAATGGAGAAACCGGTTCTAAGTATGCAACATAGAATGGCCTGTCCCTAAAAGACTGCGCACTTCCTGCAGTCATTTTTGCGATTTCGTAAGTCTTTTTAATATCATCTAGATTTGCACCAGTTGCAACCATAGGCTTATCGGAATTAAGTATCATTGTCCGAAATACATCTTCATAAAGCTTGTCCGAAGTCACATCATGCGGAAGTCCTGTACTCATCAAAAAATCAAATTCAGGAATTTTATCAATCATAGAAATATGTTTTGCAATATCACTGAGTTCTGTAAGTCTTGGTTTTTCTGTTTCCATATCAATTACATATTGCAAGTCAGACCCTGGCCCATAAAAAGTATTACCGATTTCCATATTAAGAAATCCCTGACCCTTTTGATCGTATAATTTAAATCTTGGAGAAACATTTCCTAAGACTTCTTTTACAAGTTCAGATGGCAGCGTCAAGATATCATTATCTTTTTCTATTGCACCAGCAGATTTTAGAATATCTTTAGCCCTTTTATTAGGGATATATGTTCCTGTTGTCTCCAATGTCTTGAACGATTCGTTCAA
>JAJDAD010000003.1 GCA_029262055.1 Candidatus Zhuqueibacterota bacterium | reverse complement strand
TTCCTGAATCTTGCCGCGCTGGTACATGGTTTCCATAGCGCCGAGCACGCCGCCGCGCTCCGTCAGCCGGTCGAATTCCAGCAGGACTGCCTCCTCCACCAGGTCCGTCAGCTCTTCAATGATGAAGGAGCCTTGCAGGGGGTTCTCATTTTTGGCCAGCCCCAGTTCCTTGTTGATAATCAATTGAATAGCCATCGCCCGCCGCACCGATTCTTCGGTTGGCGTGGTGATGGCTTCGTCGTAGGCGTTGGTGTGCAGAGAATTGCAATTGTCATAAACGGCGTAAAGTGCCTGCAACGTGGTTCGAATATCGTTAAAATCTATTTCCTGCGCGTGCAAGGATCGGCCGGATGTCTGGATGTGGTATTTCAGTTTTTGCGCCCGTTTGTCAGCGCCGTACTGGTAACGCATCGCTTTGGCCCAGATGCGGCGCGCGACCCGTCCGATGACGGCGTATTCAGGGTCGATGCCGTTGGAGAAAAAGAAAGACAGGTTTGGGCCGAATTCGTTCACGTCCATCCCGCGGCTGAGATAATATTCCACATAAGTGAATCCATTGCTGAGGGTGAGGGCAAGCTGCGTAATCGGATTAGCCCCCGCCTCAGCAATGTGGTAGCCGGAGATGGAAACCGAATAGAAATTTCGCACCTTGTTTTGAATGAAATACTCCTGGACATCACCCATAAGCCTGAGAGCGAATTCGGTGGAAAAAATGCAGGTGTTCTGCGCCTGATCTTCTTTCAGAATATCCGCCTGCACGGTCCCGCGTACCTGGGCGAGAGTTTCGCCTTTGATGTTCTCATAAACATCCTTAGGCAAAACCTGGTCTCCGGTCACGCCCAACAGCAACAGGCCCAAGCCATCATTGCCCTTCGGCAGCTCGCCCTGGTAGGTGGGGCGAACGGCATTTCGCTTGCTGTAGTGAGTTTCGATCTTTCTGGTGACCTTATCCAGCAGCCCCTGCTCACGAATGTAAAGTTCGCACTGCTGGTCGACGGCGGCAGTCAGGAAAAATCCGAGCAACATCGGTGCGGGACCGTTGATGGTCATCGAGACCGAGGTCTTCGGGTGCGCCAGGTTGAAACCGGAATAGAGCTTCTTGGCGTCGTCCAGGCAACAGATGGAGACGCCGGAGTTGCCGATCTTGCCGTAAATGTCGGGGCGGTAATCCGGGTCAGCGCCGTACAGCGTGACCGAGTCAAACGCGGTCGAGAGTCGTTTTGCAGGTATCCCGGCGCTGACGTAGTGAAAGCGGCGGTTGGTTCTCTCCGGTCCGCCTTCGCCGGCAAACATACGCGTCGGATCTTCCCCGATTCGTTTAAACGGAAACAGGCCGCTGGTAAAGGGAAACTGCCCGGGGACATTTTCCTGTAGTTTCCAGCGCAGCAGGTCGCCCCAGGCCCGGTAGCGCGGCAAAGCTACTTTTGGTACTTTTGTGCCTGACAGGCTTTCTGTGTGAGTCCGGACTTGCAGTTGCTTGCCCCGAACATCAAACGCGAAGTCGTCTTGTCGGTAACTATCACGAGTTTCCTGCCATTTATCGAGAAAGGCCTTGTTGCGGGCATGCAGATCAAGCTCGAGCTTCTGGTAAGCTTGCTTGACTATTGTGATTACCTTGTCATCTGCCCCGGTGTCTTTGAGCACCTGCAGCGATTTTTGCAGCCCGTACAGCTTTTGTGCAACATCTGCCTGGGCATCCACCCAGTCGTCGTAGATGCGAATCTTTTCCGATATTTCTGACAAGTAGCGGACCCGTTTCGGCGGAATAATGTGGACCTTCTCCGACAATCCCGCAGCGCCTTCAAAACCGGAACGCAGGTCTGCTCCCGTGGCCGCCAACTTGTCGATGAGCGCCCGATACAAAACATTGGTACCGGGATCGTTGAACTGCGAGGCGATGGTCCCGTAGATGGGCAACTCTGCCTCCGGAGTGTCAAACAACATGTGGTTGCGCTGGTACTGCTTCCTGACATCCCGCAGTGCGTCCAGCGCACCACGTTTGTCAAACTTGTTTAGAGCAATGACATCGGCAAAATCGAGCATGTCGATTTTTTCGAGCTGGGTAGCTGCGCCATACTCCGGGGTCATGACATAGAGACTGACATCGGAATGCTCGGTGATCTCCGTGTCCGATTGCCCGATTCCCGAGGTTTCCAGAATAATCAAATCATAGCGTGCGGCTTTCAAGACTTGCAGGGCTTCTCTTACGCTGGCAGAAAGGGCGAGGTTGGCCTGGCGAGTGGCCAGCGATCGCATGTAGACGCGCTTGTTGCGAATCGCGTTCATCCGAATCCGGTCGCCTAACAGCGCACCGCCGGTTTTGCGCTTGGACGGGTCCACCGAAACAATTGCAATGGTCTTTTCTTTGAAATCGAGGAGAAAACGCCTGACGAGTTCGTCGATGAGTGAGGACTTGCCGGCGCCGCCGGTGCCGGTGATGCCGAGGATCGGGGTCGTCACCTTGTCGGCCAGTTTATGCACTTGCTTCAGTACACTTTGCGAGTCCTCGGGAAAATTCTCCGCGGCTGAGATGAGCGCTGCCACCGAGCCGCAATCTTTTTCCAGAAGCGAGGAGGTTTGACCGTTCAACTGCGCGCCGGTTGGGAAGTCGCATTGCGCCAGCATATCGTTGATCATGCCCTGCAGGCCCAGCTTGCGGCCATCATCGGGTGAGTAGATTCTGGCGATGCCATATTCGTGCAGGGCAGTGATTTCCTCCGGCAAGATGACGCCACCGCCACCACCGAATATCTTGATGTGACCTGCGTTGCGTTCCTGCAGCAAGTCGTGCATATACTTGAAGTATTCGTTGTGGCCGCCCTGGTAGGAGGTCATGGCGATTGCCTGTGCGTCCTCCTGAATGGCGCAGTCCACCACTTCCTCGACACTGCGGTCATGGCCGAGGTGAATCACCTCAACGCCGGTCGCCTGAATGACCCGCCGCATAATGTTGATGGCAACGTCATGACCATCAAAAAGAGAGGCGGCGGTGACGATTCTGATCTTGTTTTTGGGTTGGTATGGCTTGACCTGTTTCATTCATGTATTCCTCTTTTATGGAGTACATCAACTGTGGTGATGTATTTTTGTGCAGCAAAACATTTGCTGCACTCCATGGACCTGGCCAGTGTTTCTGTGGAGTGCATCAACTGCGTTGATGCCTTTTTGTTTTTCGTTGTTGTCTAGGCAAAGTGTCTGCCGCTTTCGCACTGTTTCTTCAGTGCAGCAAACATTTGCTGCGCTCCATGGCTCGACTGCTTTGAACCGATCAAAAATCATCCCTAACCTTCACGGAGTTACACGGATGTTCGGCTCTTATTCTGGTCACGTAGTCCTCATCCGTCAACCTCTCCGGGAAGCTGCCCCACGGCCATTCGGCCGGGTCGGCCACATAGCGATGCTTTACCGGATTCACCCAGATGTAGTGCAGTCTGGCAAAGTAGGCATTCTCAAAAGTGATGCAGGTATCCCAGTAGTTGTACCAGGTTTTTGTTGAGTCGATTCTCGGTGAACTGTTTTTTAACAGCCAAATGGCGCTGAATCTGTGAAAGTTCTTGATGACGTGACTCAACGTTACTGCGTCGGATGGAGCATCGACCATGATGTGGTAATGATTGTTCAGGAGAACCCAGTCCTCGATCTGCCAGCCATAGTGCTCGAAGCTGCTGAACATATAGTGCTCGACTTTTTTCTTGGCGTCATCAGAGCGCAGGTGATGCTTCTTTTCATAGGTCGAGCCGGTGATAAAATACTTTGCATTCGGCCTGAACAGATGTGGTGGATTGTGGGGATAAGTTTTGTACTGTTCCGTCATTCTTGCCAGGTGTTCCCATGGAGTGCATCAAATGTTTTGATGCACTTTTCTTCCTAAATGGTTACAGTGGTCATGATACTTCTTGTGCGGCAAAACAGTTGCCGCACTCCAGGTTTGACTTGCCTCCGGTGCGGCAAAATATTCGCCGCACTCCATGATTATGATTCGAAAGCTTCAATCAACTTGCGGGCGGCGCTGGTGGCTGGTAGTTTTCCTTCGACTACATCGGCCTCCAGTTTTTCCAAGACTCTCAGGACTTTCGGGTTCTTTCGAAATGAGTCGCCCAAATACTCAGAGACTATCGAGTGCACCCAGTCTTTTGCTTGTTGGTTGCGTCGTGTGGAGAATATCCCATTTTTTTGGGCTGCGCGCTGGAAATCCTCGACATTCTTCCAAACAGAGTCAATGCCCGCTCCGGTCAAACTCGAGCAGGTTGCAACCACGGTGCGCCATCCCTCGGTTGCCGAAGTCAGGTAGTGCACGGCCGCTGCGAAGTCCTTTTTTGCAGCTTCAGCGCGCTGCAGATTGTCACCGTCTGCTTTGGTTATGTAAATCATATCGGCAATTTCAACCACGCCGCGTTTCAGGCCCTGCAATTCGTCTCCACCTCCGGCAATTTGCAGCAGGATGAAGCAATCGACCATTGAGCGCACGGTTATTTCACTTTGGCCGACTCCAATGGTTTCCACAAGAATAATATCATAGCCGGCAGCCTCAAATAGGAGAATGGTCTCGCGCGTTTTTCTGGCGACCCCGCCAAGCGCGCCGCTGGACGGTGAGGGCCGAATAAAGCTATTTTCGTTTTGTGCCAGCTTTTCCATACGGGTCTTGTCGCCGAGAATGCTGCCACCGGTCACGCTGCTACTCGGGTCGACCGCCAGCACTGCCACGCGGTGACCCTTTTCAATCAGATGCAGGCCAAGGGTTTCAATCAGGGTGCTTTTGCCTGCGCCCGGTACGCCAGTGATGCCGACCCGGATAGATTCGCCCGCGAACGGGAGAATCTCGGTCAGGACCTTTTGCGCCTCTTCCAGGTGGCCGTTTGCGTGACTTTCGATTAAGGTAATCGCCCGGGCCAGGATTGTGCGATCATTGGCCTTGATGCCATCCACGTAGTCTTGGATGGCAAGTTGCTTGCGCTTACTGCTCATCTTGCCAGCCACTCAGCATAAAGTTCCGGTCGCCGATCACGCAAAAAAAGTTGCCGGGCGTGCGACTCTCTGACCTCGTCAAGATTCAAGTCACAAAACAGAATTTCTTCTGTTCCCTGTCCGGCCCGAGCGATCACTTTTCCGGCCGGGTCACAAACGAATGACTCGCCTGCAAACGTCAACTTCGGCTCCTTGCCAACCCGGTTGCACAAAGCCGTGAAATACCCGTTCTGAAAAGCGGCAACCTGCATTTCGGCTTCGTAGAGTCCGTCCGGCCATTCGCCGACTGCTCCGGCCTGCGGAATGAAGACCACATCGGCGCCGTTCAAGGCCAGGGCGCGCATGTATTCCGGGTAGTGCCGGTCGTAACAGATGGCTACGCCAATTTTCCCGAAAGCTGTGTCATAAACGGGAGCACCATTGTTGCCGGGCGCGTAATAACCTTGTTCGTGAAAACAGGCGTATTCGGTGATGTGGACCATTCGAGTGACTCCGAGCATTGTCCCATCCGTGTCGATGACCGGGGACGAATCGTAGGTACGTTCTCCATCCCGTTCGAAAACGTTGAGAACGAGGACGACCCCAAGCTTTGCAGCAAGGACAGAAAAAGACTCGGTTGTCGAACCTGGAATTGTTTCTGCCAGAGAAAGTTTGTCGTCCGTGGCTTTTTCCTGAGGATAGAACGGGTCGAAGGCCAATTCAGCGAAACAGATAACCTGGGCGCCTTGCGCCGCTGCTTCCTTTACAGCTTCCACGCCTTGCGCACGATTGGCTTCCCGGTCCGGAGTGGCTTGTTGTTGGATGAGGGCGATTTTCATTTGAAAGTGATCATAGTGTGGTACCCGACATGGTCTGAAACGTCCCAATACTCATCTGGGAGCAAGCCAATATCCAGTACTTCAAAAAAAGCTGATTCAGTGAAAATATAGTCAATTCGAAATCGTTTGGGCAAATACGTTCCGTGTTTCCGGATAGTCTGAGAGTCTTCATCCTCAATTTGCAGGAAAGTGTCTGGGTATTTTTCGTTGACTCTTAGAACATGAGTAGACCGTTCATGGGCATTGAAATCACCCATAATGACCGTAGGATGAGTTTTCATGTCAGCAATCGCAAGGACATTGGCGAACTGAAAGTCAGCTGCATTAGCCGGTATTGGCCAGAGATGAGCGTTCAAAATAGTGAGATAGATGTTATCAGTTATCTCCACGTCTAAATGAAGGCAACTTCTCTCTTCATTCTTGTCTATGCTGCTATTGACAACGTTCAGTATCTTATATCTTGACAGTATAGCATTTCCGGTTAAGCCATCTTCGAAAATGAGGTTGCGTTCAGTCCGTGCCGGACCAAAGGCATAATTCATGTCAAGATGTTGAGCAAGAAACTCAATTTGATTCTGTATTGTGGCGTTGAATTTTCCTTGGACAACTTCTTGTAAAGCAACGAAGTCCGGTTCGACAGACTTGATAGCATCTACTAGTTTCAAAAAATGCTGCTCATTTCCGCCGTTTCGAGGAGGATCTTCAGGGGGTAGACCAAATCCTTTGTGTATGTTGAATGTGAGAAATGTATAGTGTGTCTTTGGTGAATCCTGATTGTTCAAATTGATGTTTTTGTAAAACACCTCTCCTTCTTTTTCAGGACTGAGAACACCAAGATCATCGCATGCGAAAAAACAGACTACACCTATCAACAGTGATTGAAAGAACGTTTTCAAATTAAAAACCATATCCAATTCCGAATATTAGTAACCCGGCAATATCAACCCTGTCAAAGCTCTCGGGTCCTATTGATTCGTTGGCGTTGAACTGCTTTCTGACATAAACAAAGCCCAGGCCAAAACTTTGACTCAAATAGACTCGCCCCAAGATTCTTAATGTAAAGCCATATCCTACTGTATTCTGCCAATAGAAAGTCTCCACCCCGTAAAGGCCCACATTCTGGGCGAATCCGAAAAGATCTACATCATACGAGAAATAGAAATCTATTCTCTCGTGTCTTGCGTTTGGATAGTACTGATACTGGAGGTGTCCGCCTAAGGCCTTTCTGTCGTGACCATACTCGAGACCATATGTTGGGCCAAAGACTATCGAGTGTTTTCCGTAACCCGCGACGAAACCTGGCACAAGAACAAATGCTTTGGTGGTACTGATTGAAGAGATCTTGACTCCGTAGGTTACTGTGTTTTCGCCAACCGAATCGGATGTTTCAGATTGGGCAAGAGCATCGAAAGCTGACAGTGCGACTATTGATAGTATTATTAGTTTCTTTGTGAATGAACCCACTGCATTGTTCCCAGTCATAGTCTCATTTCGAACAGGTGCTTTGTTTTTTCTGCTGAGCACCATTCCCTGCGTATACAACCACCATTGGCTATGGAGTTGACGCCGTAAACCCGTCCTCCTGCTTCAACACCTGTCCGCCGTGCTGAAACTCCTTCAATTCCCCTTGCATTTCCCGGATTCGCTCCATGACGATCTCCATGACTTTTTGGGCCTTTTCTTTCGACCGCTTGCCCTCAAAGTAATCGGAGAAATCAAGTGGCTCACCGTAGTAGACGTAGATGCGTTTGAACATTCTGGGAAACGTGGAGCCGATGGGAAGCACTTTGTCCATGCCATCGATACAAACCGGGACGACCGTAGCTTTTGTTTCCAGAATCAGGTAACCGGCGCCGGCCCGCCCTTGCCGGATTGTCCCATCGCGGGAACGCGTGCCTTCGGGAAACAGGGTCATAATGCCGGTCTTTAGGGCCTCTGCCATTTTAAAAATTGCGCGAACGTCTTTTCTGCCTTCTTTGACCGGAATGCACTTCCAGTTGTCAGAAAACCACGCCAGTACCGGGTTCGAGTAGAAATTCTCTTCGGCAGCCGGATTCCACGGAAGGAGGGACGGCCGGCGGACCGAAGCGGGATAAACCGCACTTAAACCTACCAGAAAACTGTCGACCATACTTTGGTGATTTGAGAGAAGCAGGGTATTGTCTTGATAGGGGACATTTTTCTTCCCGATAACAGTGGTCCTGTTGCACCAGTGAAAAAAGATGTACCAGAGGGTCACGGTAAAGTTTGTGACCACACAATGCGTAACGGGCCAGGTTTTTCGAAAGAGCCAACCGCGGTTCTTGTGAAACATGAGTCAGACAATCCGTTGTTTGAGATTTGCCAGAATCCGGGTAGCTGCGTCCGGAATGACCGTGCCCGGTCCGAACACTTCGGAAGCACCGTTGGCCAAGAGAAATGCATAGTCTTGTTTTGGAACAACGCCGCCCACTACGATCATAATATCCGGTCGGCCAAGCTCTTTCAGTGCGGCTGCCAGCTGTGGCAACAGCGTTTTGTGACCGCCGGCAAGGGAGCTCATGCCGACGATGTGCACGTCATTCTCCACCGCTTGTTTGGCTGTCTCTTCCGCCGTCTGAAACAAAGGCCCGATGTCAACATCAAAGCCTAAGTCGGCAAAAGCAGTGGCGATCACTTTTGATCCACGGTCATGACCGTCCTGGCCCATCTTTGCGATGAGAATTCTGGGGCGGCGGCCTTCAATTTTTTCAAACGCCGCGATGGCCTGGTGTACCTTTTTCATGTCGGTCGATTCTCCGAAGTGACTGCTGTAGACATTTGAAATGGCCCGGACAACCGCTTTGTGGCGGCCAAAGGCCTTTTCAAGGGCGTCCGAGATTTCGCCGAGAGTGGCCCGGGCCCGCGCCGCGTTTACGGAGAGTTCGAGCAGGTTGCCGTGCCGGTCTTGCGCTGCCCGGGTTAGCGCCAGCAGGGTCTGGTGGACGTCCGCTTCGTTGCGGCTCTTTCTCAGCTCGCGCAGTCTTTCGATCTGCGCGGCACGCACGGCTTTGTTGTCGATTTCGCGTATCTCGATTTGCGCTTCGCTATCCTGGCGGTACTTGTTGACGCCGACGATGGCTTCCTGTCCCGAATCGATGCGCGCCTGGCGCCGGGCCGCTGCTTCTTCGATGCGCATTTTGGGAATGCCCGTTTCGATGGCTTTTGCCATGCCGCCGAGTCTTTCGATTTCCCGCAGGTGCTGCCAGCCAAGCTGCAGCAGTTGGTGCGTTAGCGACTCAACATAGTACGAGCCGCCCCAGGGATCGACGACGCGCGTGATCCCGGTTTCCTCCTGCAAGAACAGTTGCGTGTTGCGTGCGATTCTGGCGGAAAAATCCGTGGGCAATGCAATTGCCTCATCGAGGGAGTTGGTGTGCAAAGACTGTGTGTGCCCGAGGACCGCGGCCATAGCTTCAACGCAGGTGCGAACGACGTTGTTGAAGGGATCCTGCTCGGTCAGGCTCCACCCGGAAGTCTGGGAATGGGTCCGCAGGGCCATCGATTTGTCGTTTTTCGGGTTGAACTGTTTGATGAGCTTAGCCCAAAGCACCCGGGCCGCGCGCATTTTGGCGATTTCCATAAAGTAGTTCATCCCGATGCCCCAAAAGAAGGACAGGCGTGGGGCGAAATCATCGATATCGATTCCGGCGGCCAGGCCGGTCCGGACGTATTCCAGCCCGTCGGCCAGAGTGTATGCCATTTCCAGGTCCGCTGACGCGCCCGCCTCCTGCAAATGGTAGCCAGAGATGCTGATGCTGTTGAATTTCGGCATGCGCCTGGAAGCGAATGAAAAAATATCGGCAATGATGCGCATGGATTCTGCCGGCGGGTAGATGTAGGTGTTGCGCACCATGTATTCCTTCAAGATGTCATTCTGAATGGTACCGGTTAACTGTTCCGGTTTCACGCCCTGCTCCTCAGCAGTGACAATGAAGAAGGCCAGAACCGGCAAGACCGCGCCATTCATGGTCATTGAAACAGAGATCTTGTCCAGGGGGATGGAATCAAACAGGATTTTCATGTCCAGGATTGAATCCACCGCCACACCTGCTTTGCCGACGTCCCCGATGACCCTTGGATGATCTGAGTCGTATCCCCGGTGCGTTGCGAGGTCGAAGGCCACTGACAGACCTTTCTGTCCGGCGGCCAGATTTCTGCGATAGAAGGCGTTGCTTTCTTCGGCAGTGGAATAGCCGGCGTACTGCCGAATGGTCCAGGGCCGCATGGTGTACATGGTGGCGTACGGGCCACGCAAGTAGGGCGGGAGCCCGGCTGTGAAATCGAGATGTTCGCAGTCGGCCAGGTCAGCCCGCGTGTAGTACCGCTTGACGTCAATCCCCTCGTTTGTTTGCCAGACGGGAGCTGACTCGGTGGCGGCCCGTGGCGATTGATCGGCCAGACCGAGTTCTATCTTTGTGAAATCAGGCTGTTTATGCATCGAACACTCCGACCCGGGTCAGGATGTCGGTCAAAGTCTGTCTCACATCAACACCGGCATGGAAAAACTGATCAATGCCCGCCTCCTGCAGAGCGGCCCGGGATTCGCCGGGATTACCGGCCAGAACCACGTTTTTGATCGCCTTCGTCTTTCGGATTGTTCGGGCTATCTGCAGCGCCGACCTGGCGTATTCCTCGTCGCTGCCAGAGAGCGCCAGAATGCTGGTGTCGGCGTCCGGAAGTCTTGTCAAAGCTTCCTGAGAGTCGACGCATTCAACCCGGTGCGTAATGCGGATGCCGGCGATTCCTAAAAAATCAGCCACAAATTCAGAGCGGGCCTTTACAACGGGTCCCGAACCCAGGTTCACCTGCACTGCGGACGGCGGCGCACCACGGCTCTTCACCCAGCGATGCACGGCGAAGCGCAGGTCTTCAAACATGGCAGCGACTGACCAGGGTGACAGAGCTTCGACCCGGACCGCGCTGTTCCCGTCCGGGAGGACACTGTCAATGTGCGCGGCCGTTGCGCCCGCGACGGCTGCGGCTCGCGCGCGACTCATGATTTCACCGGGACTCAGGTTGCGCCAATCGTGAAGCTTTTGCACCTGCTGCGGTGGCGCAGGGCCGGCCTGTGCAGGGGCGGGCCAGATCGGGTCCGCAAGGTCATTGTGTGACAGGTCGACATAGCGATTGATTCCGATGAAGGTGTCTTTTCGGCAGGCCGCGTTCAGGCGTCTGGCTTCGGCTACTTTTGTAATCTTAGTTTGCGGAAACCTTTGCCGGAGAGCCTCCACCATGCCGCCCATCGCTTCAATTTGCTGAAAGAGCTCCCATGCCTGTTCAGCGAGTTGGCTGGTGAGCGTTTCAACATACGAAGAGCCGGCCGCAGGATCCTGCACCTGATGCAGGGCGCTCTCTTCACGCAAGATGATTTGGGTGTTGCGCGCAAGGCGAACGGACAGAGGCTCCCGCGGGTTGTTGGTAGCAAAGCCGTTCAGGTTTAGGCTGGTGCAGCCACCCAGCACCGCGGCCATGGCTTCGGTGGTCGTGCGCAGAACATTGAGATGTGTGTCTATTTGTGCTTTGTTGCTGCGCGTCGTTTCCGCGTGAACCACCATTTCCGTGGTGTTGGGGTCCGCGCCAAAGGCCTCAATGACTCGACCCCAGCAGATTCGCCCTGCCCGCAGTTTTGAGATCTCGAGAAAAAAGTCAGGCCCGATGGCAAACGAAAAGCGCATTCTTCTTGCCAGGTCGTCGATGGTGACAGCCTGGCAGCGCCCGGACAATTCACGCAGATAGGTCGTTCCCGTGGCCAATGCAAAAGCCAGCTCCTGTATGGCATTAGCGCCGGCATTTTGGTAACCGGTCAGGCTGACGCCCACGGTTTGCAGGTTGGGCGCGGTCCCGGTTAACGAGTTGCCTGCCATCAAATCGTAAATGTCGGATAAAGAACACGGGACCTTGCCGGTTGCTGCCAGAGAACCGACAGGATCGGCGGTGACGCTACCTTGGAGTGCAGAAAGATCGAACTTGCGTTCGGCACAGATTTCAGTCAGGAACGCGGTAGCGGCCAGGCTGGAAATTCCACTGGAAATATAGACCGGCGTTGTGGCCAGATCGACGCCGCCCAGGGCCAGCCGCAGGTTTTCCAACTTGAGATGGGAATGTCGTTGCAGGTCAATGTTAACCGCGGTTTGGCCATTGTCGAGGGCCTCATGCAACAACGCACTGTATTCTTGTCCTGGCTCAAGCGGCAGCTCCTGTGCAACTTCCCAGGTATGGTCTGCAAGTGCAGGCGTCGCCGGTGCCGTTTCTTGGCGGCTCTGTGCCTCGACGACCTGCGGATGGTAGATCGGCTCGAGCCGAATTGCTTCGTAAGTATCCGATACCAGGACATCCTCCAGCGCAGCTCCTTTGAGCAATTTGTCAGCAGCGCGCTGCCAGTCCGTTGCGCGAGCCGGACCAAAATCCTGGAGTAAATGCAGTTGTGTTTTCGAAGAAATATCAGCTGGAGAATTCATGGCACCAGTGTTTTTTGCAGATAAGAAACGTCCGTCAAGGTACTCAATCACATCTATTTATGCAACCCGTTTGGACTAATCTTGTCACGTCTGCGGAGATTAGTCCTTGACAATTGATCGGTTTTTTTTATCTTGAGTGAGTATTTTATATTGATAGCGGAAACAGGTAATCCCATAATTGGGAATGGAAGCCGGTGCAAGTCCGGCGCTGCCCCGCAACTGTAAGCAGCTACAAAAGTCGCAAGTTTGCCACTGTTTCGAATCGTCGAAATGGGAAGGCGCGATTAGTAGGTTTGAAGCTGTAAGCCAGGAGACCTGCCTGTGGATTCCTTCGAGGGAGGGACTAGTTTTCTGGTCTTGGTTACTGCTACCCAACCCCTTTCTTAGACGGTTGGGTTTCTTGTTTGCACCGCAAGCACCTCCTCTTTCTCCACGGTAGTGTCCCGCCTTCCTTTTTGCGCTTTCATTGTTGCAATGAATGAAAGTAAAGGTCTCGTCTTGACTCCTATCCTCTTCCTGATTGCAGTTTTGTCCGCACTGTCTGCTGCGCAATTGACAGCTCAGTCGGGCAGTGGCCTTTCCGGCGTCGTGCGCACGGTGCACGGCGTGCCTCTGGACGGCGCAAACGTTGTCGTTTTGGGTACCACTCTTGGAGATGCCACAGACGCGAAAGGGCATTTTCGGGTGAACGGTTTGTCGCAGGGCAGCTTCGAGGTAGAAGCCTCGTTGATTGGGTACAAACCCGCCGTGCAAAGCGTCAACGTAAAAGTTGGCCAGTATTCACGAATTAGTTTCTACTTGAGACCGGACACTCTGTTGTTGGCGCAGGTGACCGTAACCGCGCCGAAATCACAGGAAGGCCTGGCAAGGATGGCGCCCAACCTGGAAGTGATTTCTCGTGACGAAATCGCAAAGAGCAACGCTCAGACCGTCACGGAGTTACTGCAACGGGTTTCAGGGGTTTTTGTCAAGCGCTATGGTAATTCCGGTCAGCAACAGAGCATAGCGATTCGTGGCAGTGAAGCGAACCAGGTATTGGTTCTAATCGACGGGCAGACTGCGACCAATCCTCAATCCGGGCAGACGGGACTCAACAATGTCATGCTCAACAACATCGAGCGCGTCGAGATCCTGAAGGGCGGCGCTTCGGCCCTGTTTGGCAGCAATGCGGTGGCGGGCGTCATTAACCTCGTGACAAAGTCCGGCCCCGAATCAAGAAAAACCGAGGCGTCTTTCCAGCAAGCACTGGCCGCATTCGGAACGCATCAGCTTGGCTTGCAAATAGGGCAGAGGCTTTCGCGCGTGCGTTACAGCCTGGCAGTGGACTGGCTGGAGAGTGATGGCGATTTTGGGTTTGTCAATGTGTCGCGCGTGAGCCGACCGACACAGAAGCGCTCCAATGCTGACTTCGGATCATACAACGCTTTTGCCCGTCTCAAATGGGATGTGAGTACAAGGGCCAATCTCGAAATGCGGGCGCAGCTTTATGACCTTTCGACCGGTACGCCGGGAGAGATCAGCAATCCAACGCCTCTGGCACGCTCTGGCAACCGGCGTTATTTGACCAATCTGTCCCTTACCAGCAGCGTCGGCGAAAAGTCACTTGTCTCAGTGTCGGCCCACTACGATGTCTTCAATAACGATTTTGAAAATCCCGAACGCGCCGTCTTCGATGGCAGCAATGACAACACTTCGTATGGACTCCAGGCCAGGCATTCGCTGGAGTTTTCACCCCAACATCTTGTGACTTACGGTGCCGAGTACCAGCACGATGAGGTCTCCGGAAACAATATCGCCGGTCATCCGACCCGTGAGTCATTCAGCTTGTTTGCCCGCGGCAAGTCCAGTTTTGGCAACAAGTCAGGGGTACTGTTCAAATCGCTTGGTGTTTATCCAGCACTGCGAGTCGATAAGTTTACCCGACTCGACACGGAAGTCAGTCCCAAGGTCAGTGTTTCGCTGAACGATTTTGTGACGGCCGGCCTCAAGCTCGTCATTGGTGCCGGCCGGTCGTTTCGGGTGCCTTCGTTCAATTCCCTTTTCTTCATCTCAACTGTGCAGGTGAGGAACAATCCGGAGCTCAAGCCGGAACGGGCCACCGAATTTGATTTTGGCCTGCACTATGATGCTCACGGGTCTCGGGCGGGACAATTCCGTTTCAGCGGTGTCTATTTTCATCGAAATGTCGATGGCATAATCCTTTGGTTGCCAGACTTTCGTTTTATCTGGAGCCCGAGGAACATTGCCAGCGTCATTTCGCGCGGGGTGGAGCTTTCCTTGAGCTGGACGGCCGCCAGCGAAGTGTTGAAACTGGAGTCCAATTATACATTCAACGACTCGAGATTCGATTTGCCGGGGAACAGGCAAGCTGTGCCATACCGGCCACGCCATGTTTTGAATTCGAAACTGACTTTGCTGATGGCCGGGTTCAATATCAGGCTTGACCAAAGCTGGGTCAGTGAGAGGTTTCCAAATGTGGCCGGGACCAACGCGATTCCTGCCTACTGGCTGCTCGACTTTACCGTTTCGCGGGAGTTTGGCATCGGGAGCCTGCAGCTTCTGCCGAAATTCTCGCTCAACAACTTGTTCTCGAAGCGGTACGCGGTGGTCAGCAATTTCCCCATGCCCGGCAGAGAATTTCGAATCAGTTTGACAACCAATATTTGAGAGAGTCATCCCGGAAAGATTTTTATGGTTGAGGGGACCCGTGACATGGATCTGCATTTGTGGAAAATCAGAAAGGGGATGAGAGTTGACATTTCTCACTCCATGAGTTTGAATCAGGGGTGGGTGCGTGACCAGCGGCAGGGCAGACGTACCCACACCGGTTCAAAACGCTGAGCGCGATTTGAACCTGCCCCTCCGCGCGCGTTGCGCGTTTGGAGGGGATTTAGATACCATAAACAGTTTCCTCAGAAGGAGGAAGCCAAGTGAGAAATATCAGTAAGTTACCACACCATCTTTACATAAGGAGGACCAAATGTTCCAGAAGAACCCAGCCTTTATTTTGTTTGTTCTGGTTGTAAGTAATTTCTTACTAATCGGTTGCGACAGTGACAATCCCGCTGGCCCCGTTGACGATGGTGCCAGTGCAAGAGCGTTTGTGCTCAATTCGATTTCCAACAGCCTCTCCGTGATCGAACTCGACAGCTTGACCGTGCAAAATGACGTCATTGAGCTTGGGGCTAACTCGAGCGCGGTTGGGTTTTCCGTACGGGGGAGTCGTGCGATTGTGCCGAACGGGTCCGAGAACAACGTCATCGTCATCGACATTGACAACCTGACGGTCACCGGTACCATCGATTTACCCTCAGGTTCGGGGGCAACCGGCTCTGCGTTTTTGGACGATAACACGGCATTTGTCTGCAACCTGAACCTGGGCAGCGTGGCCAGAATCGACCTGCGCACGATGTCGGTGACCGACACCATCGCAGTCGGGCTAGTGCCTAGTGGCGTGGCGGTGGCCAGTGGAAAGGTCTTTGTCGCCAATGCCAATGTCGACCTCAACACGTTTCAACCGGTCGGCAACGGAACAATTTCCGTCATCGATCCCGCTACATCTCAGGTAACCAGGACCATCGACGCAGGAGCCACTAATTCACAATTTCTTGGACTGGACAATGATGGCGAACTGATCGTTGTCAATTCCGGTCAATTCGGCACCGGCAATGGCAGCATTTCGGTAATCGATCCTGTAACGGAAACGCTCACCGCCGGTCCGTTCACCATCGGCGACTTTCCAGGTGAATTCAGTGTCAACCCGGACGGCGTCGCCTACATCGCCTCTTTTTCTGCCGGGCTTTATTCTTTCGATACGACAACCAATACGGTGGTGAGAAACGCATCCAATGCCCTGGCAGCTGTCACTGCAGGCGGAACCCCTTTCGGAGCGGCCGGGGTGGACTTTGATGAACAGGGCAACATCTATTCGGTTAATTTTGGCGATGCTGCCACGCCGGGTACGGTCTTTGTTTTCGACTCTAATGAAACCCTGGTGGACTCGGTGAAAGTCGGCATCGGCCCGTTTGCCATTTCCATTCCATAAAACCCGCCCCGGAGAGAATGACAACAATTCAGAAGAAACTGTGCCGGTTTGCAAAGGGCGCCGATACCCGTTTCGTCTCGGCACAACGTCCTACATTTACCCCGATCACATCTTGCCGAATGTGCTGAAACTGCGGGAGACCGTCGATGACATCGAGTTGCTCTGTTTTGAGGCAGACGACGAATCGAGTTTACCTGATGAGAGGCTGATCGCTGAATTGCGAAGCATTGCGAAGGCAAGCAATCTGACTTACACCGTGCATCTTCCTCTTGATATTTACCGGGGAGATTGTGATGAGTCGCAAAGAAAGCAGTCGATTGCCACCGCCCTCAAAGTTGTTCGACTGACTGAGGAGCTTGAGCCGTTTGCCTTCAACGTGCATTTTGAAATGCGGCACGCAGACGGGTCGCCCGTTTCTACATTGAAAGGTGGCAAGACAATTTGAGGCTGTCTTGCGAAGTGATCGCCCGCGAGCTTACCCGGCCCGGGTTGTTCGCAGTCGAGTCTCTCGACTATCCGCTGGAGCCGGTTTGTCAGTGTGAAATGAAAGCCGGGAGGAGCTCCTGACCAGGCTGCTTTATCTGTATCAATTGAGCGAAATCTATACAACTATCAAGTAAATTATCCCTAACCACGGTGCAGGAGATCTGGCCAGTATGGCGCTTCGGGTAATACCGGGTACGGGCACTAGGAAGCATCATCCGCTTGTTAAGATACTTTAACCAATTACTGCTTGACTCTAGTGAAATTTCGATGTACTTTTCTGGGCAAATATGAACGATAATCGTACACTTTGCGTTGATGACGTTTTAGAGTAAAATCTCCGAGTATGAACTATTTTGGCACTTATCAACGCGCTATTGTCTCGCTCCCAATTGTTCAGAACTAAAGATCTCAAAACAAGCTCGGCTGCACATCCCGAATTTAGTTCTGGTGTCCGCGCCTCACAATTCTTGTTTAATCAGCCCAGCCACTCTCGATATTAGCAGAAAAGTGCCTCATAATGGATAGTCCAGAACGGAAAACTATTCTTGTTGTCGACGATGTCGAAGTTAATGTGCAGTTGTTAACTTCTTACCTTCACGGTGAAGGATATACCGTGAAGGCTGCCCGTGATGGCGAACAGGCTATCCAGATGGTGCAGGAATATGCGCCGGACCTGGTCCTGCTCGACGTCATGATGCCGAAGATGAACGGCTTTCAGGTTTGCAAGATCCTGAAAGGTGACGGCGTAACGCAGTTTATCCCGATCATCATGGTGACCGCACTCAACGAGTTGGAAGACAAGATTCGTGGCATCGAATCCGGTGCAGACGATTTCTTGACGAAGCCGTTCAATAAGATGGAGCTGCTGGCGAGAGTTCGGTCACTTCTGCGAATCAAGTATTTGCATGATGAACTGCAAAAGAAAGTCATCGAGCTGCAGCGCGCAAAGGAGGAGTTGCGGCAGCTGGCAATCACCGACGGCCTGACCAAACTCTACAACTATCGTTATTTCAGAGAACAGTTGCAGCAGGAACTCAATCGCGCCACGCGCCATAATTTAAGTGTTTCGCTGATTATGATCGACCTGGATCATTTCAAGCATTACAATGACACGAATGGTCATCCGGCCGGAGACGCTCTCCTGAGAACCATGGCCAGGCTTTTTAAGGAAAATATTCGCAATATTGATTTGGCTGCGCGTTACGGCGGAGAAGAGTTTTCTCTGGTGCTGATCGAAACCAACAAGTATGCAGCCAAAATCGTGGCGGAAAAAATTAGAAAGCTAGTGGAAGGGCATCCGTTCGATCATGGCGAGACGCAGCCGCTGGGGAAGATAACCATCAGCACGGGTGTGGCCACGTTTCCGGAGGATGCAAAAGGATTTGACCAGTTGGTGAAAGTGGCGGATGAGCGGCTGTACAGAGCGAAGCAGGCCGGCAGAAATACCATTCTCGCCGAGTCATAACAAGGAGCAGGGATGAGGGCTATTTCGCTTTTTCAGAGTCTACTTTTCAGGAGAATCTTTTTCGTAACCTTTCTGGCCGCGGCCATTCCCGGGTGCCTTCTTTCTGGTTACGCATTGATTTTTTCTTCAGATAGCCTCACCACTCTGTCCGGCTGGGGTTTGGTCAGCGCGTTTGCCTGCGTCCTCCTGCCCTTGTTGGCGTCCTTCTACCTTGGCAAAACCATTGTGAGACCGATTGATAGTTTTGTACACACCGCCACACAGGTAGCACGCGGAGAGGTTTTCAACAAAGTGTCGGAAACCTCCAAAGACGAAATTGGACGGCTGGCACGGTTGTTCAATTACATCGTTGAAGACCTCAGAATAAACAAGAAGCGCAAGGTCAGTGAGCGGCTGCGTGAGAAGTTCATGACCCAGAAGATTCTGGAGAACATATCGGATGGTGTCGTTCTGACGGATTCCGATGAGCGTGTCTCGCTTGTAAACCCGGTCGCGAAAACCTGGTTTGGCATGGCTGATCATTCGGTTGAGGATGAAGCGTTGGACAAAGTGCTGAGCCACGGAACATTGGTCGACTTCATCAAACATTACTCAGTCGATTTCGGGAACAAGAGAGGCCATACGGAAATCTCGCTTGAGACTAGTGACGGCTGGAAGTCGCGGGTTATACAGGCAAAGGCTGCCCAAATCGCAAATACCGACAGCAATGAGCTGGGGTATGTAGTGACGGTGCTGCGAGACATCACCCGCGAAAAAGAGATAGACCGTCTCAAGACCGAGCTCGTGTCGATGGTGGCCCACGAACTGCGCTCACCGCTGACCTGTATTTCAGGTTTCAGTGAACTGCTGATGGACAGTTCGATCACCCGGCACCAGGCAGAGGAATATGCCAACATCATTCTGAAGGAGACCAACCGCCTCAACGACCTGATCAACAAGTTCCTTGATATATCCAAGATCGAAGCAGGAAAGAGCCAGCTACAAAAAAGTCCGGTCGATATGAAGATGCTCATTCAAAAGGTCCTGGATTTCAATCGTCAGTTGGCAGAGAAAAAAGAGATTAAGGTAAAGTTTGTTTGCCCCAAAGAGGTGCCGTCCGCAGACTTTGACCGCGACATGATCGAGCAGGCCATTCTGAACCTGTTTTCGAATGCAGTGAAATATAGTCCGGACAATGCGAGTGTAACCATTCGGTTGTTTGAGGTGGGAGACAACGTGTGTGTGGAGGTGAAAGACACGGGGTACGGTATTTCGGAGAAGTCACTGCAACACGTTTTTGAGAAATTCTATCGCGTTACCGACAACGAAAAAGTCTATGAAACCAGGGGCACGGGCTTGGGTTTGCCTCTGGTTAAGCAAATTGTCGAGGCACATTCCGGCAGCGTGCAGGTGAACAGCATGCTAAACGAGGGTTCGACCTTCATGATCAAGCTGCCGCGGATGGCGGGGCCTGTCCAGGAAGTCAGCGAGGCGCTGGCGACCGAAGACGACCCGGTCTGAGTTGCGTAGATCCGTTATGAAAGTGATAGAGAATAACAGAAAATCGAATCGTTCCGAGCCGGCAAGTTCGGATGTTCTTCTTTTAGAAGACGACCCGGACTATGGCCGGAGAGCGCTGCGGCATTTCAAAAGTACGAATGTCAGGGTCGATTGGGTCAGGAATGGCAATGAGGGGCTCAAGTTGCTGGGTCGCAAAGGATTTGCGCTCTACCTGGTAAATGACTTCCTGCCGGACATGTCGGTATTCACTTTTCTGCAAGAGGCAAAGCAGCGTTTTACCGATGTCCCATTCATTGTGATAGCAAGAACGGATAATGAGCATGTGGCCAACGAGGCGTTCAAGCACGGCGCGGTCGACTATGTGGTCAAGTCGACTGGCTCCATCAGGCGTTTGACCAACACGGTTGTGGCTAGATTGAAAGAGCCGTACAGGTTTGACTTCGCGCCGCACTCTTATCTGCAACTGGTAGAGAATGCCAGCGATGCAATCTATTTTCATGATGCGGCAGGTCGGATCGTCTTCATGAATCGGCAGGCAGAGCAACTCACGGGGTATGGTCGCGATGAGTTGCTCAACCGTCACATCCAGGTGATTCTGGAGGAGAATGGAGCACGGGCGATCCGGCATCAACTCCGGGCCAAGTATCCTAAACGCTGGCAAGGAAAGATCGAGGCGCGGATAGTGACCAAGGAGCGAAAACTCATTCCGGTCGAACTGAGCATGACCCCAATTGTGAGAAACAAGAGACTGCTTGGCTTCGAAGGAATCGCACGCGACATCCGTGATCGTCTCAAAGCGCAAGCGCTTTTGGATTCGCAGGGTAGCAAAATCAACGAGTTGAACCTGGAGATCCAAAAGAAAAACATGAAGCTCGAGGAAAGAAGCAGGCTGCAGGCGGAGTTTGTCTCCAACATCAGCCATGAGTTCCGCACGCCCCTGAACGGAATTATGGGATATGCGGAACTCTTGCACGACGAGGTCTATGGCGGCTTAAACAAGAGCCAGAGCGATGCGCTGGATAGTATCAAAGCCTGCGCCACCAATTTGCTGGACATGGTGCAGCACCTTCTCGATCTGTCGAAAATCAAGGCGAACCGCCTCATCCTGGAGTATGAGCCATGCGCGCCCTGCGACCTGGTGTTGGCGGCCGGGGGCACTGTCAGGCCCATCGCCAGGAGCAAAGGCCTGGACGTGGTGCTGCACACGGACACGAAGCTGCCTTGCATTAACGCTGACTTCCGTCGTCTCTACCAGGTGTTTGTTAACCTGGCCGGAAACGCCGTGAAGTTTACCTCTTCGGGGCAAATAGATGTCGGCGCGGTCGCAAAGGAAAACGCTGTGAAATTTTATGTCCGCGATACCGGAATGGGCGTCCCTCCGGAGCTGCGGGATATGATTTTTCAGGATTTCCGGCAAGGCGACAACTCAGCCAGCCGCCTGCACGGCGGCATGGGCCTGGGACTTGGTTTATCGAAACGTCTGGTAGAGCTACATGGTGGAAAAATCGGCTTCCGTGTAAATGAAGACCGGGGTAGCACATTTTTCTTTACAATCCCATTCAGCAAAGATTCTAAAGATTCTATAGGAAACAATCACAGTGCAGGATAGCCGAACCATTCTCTTCGTCGACGACGACCCGGATATGCTGGAAATAGGCGGCATCGTCATTCGCCAGGCCGGGTTTTCTTACGTACCAGCTTCATCGGGTGAGGAGGGACTGAAACTCTTGCTCAGCGAACGCCCAGGCCTGGTCATACTAGACTACTTCATGCCCGGGATGAACGGTCACGAGTATCTGGTGGAGCTCAACAACAATCCTCTGTACAAGTCAGTGCGCTACATCCCGGTGATCATGCTCACGGCCGCGTCAGAAGATGACATAGAGCGCAAGGAGCTGTTTGAACTTGGCCTGAGCGCCTTCCTCCTGAAGCCGTTTGGTAACCGGGAACTGGTGAATGTCATCGATAATGTCCTCATGCTGAGCGACCTGCGTGGTAAGAACAAGGAGTTGGTGGAGCAGGTCAAGCGGTCGGAGTATAAGTACCAGGATTTGATCGAGAACGCCAGCGATCTCATTTTTACGCTCGATGCCGAAGGCACTTTTGTTTTCATAAATCGCAGACTTGCATCAATCTCCGGCCTCGACCGGGATGGTTGGTTGGGCGAGAAACTGTTTGACCTGGTCTTGCCCGAAGACCGGGAATTGACGCGTCTAAATTTTGAGGAGACCATCAGCGGCAAGGCCCGGATCTTTGAGATCAGGCTGAGGTCAGCTACGGATGAAAATATTTACCTGTCGATCAACATCAATCCCATATTCGAAAGGGGGAGCGTGATTGGTTGTGTGGCCATTGCCCGCAATATCACGGACAAGAAGAAGCTCGAGCAGGAAGTGACCGAGTTGAAGAACTTCAACGAAAGTATCATTGAGAGCATGGGCTCAGGACTTATCACAATCGATTTGAACAACCGAGTGACCTCCTTCAACAATGGCGCGGCAGATATTCTTGGATTTGCTCCGGAAGCTGTGGTGCAAAAGACCCTGGATGAGGTGTTTCCCCCCGAAGATTGTGAACGCCTGCTGATGAACATTCACGATCCGGATCAAGGCCTGCTCAACCGGGAGATGCGGCTGAGCGCTAGTAATGGCAAGGCCATTTTTGTGGGATTCACCGTCACCCCGCGCTATGACATGAACAATCGCCGGGTCGGGATGATCATTTCTTTCAGGGATATCACGCAGATAAAGCAGATGCAAACCGAGGTCCAGCGAATGGACCGACTCGCTTCCATGGGTGTTTTGGCCTCCGGAATCGCGCACGAGATCAGGAATCCGCTCGCCGGCATCAAGACCATTGCCCAGACGCTGGAGGAGGATATCGAGCCGGACGACTCACGCCGGGAATATGTCTCCAGGATCGTACGGCAAGTGAACCGAATGGACGATCTTCTTAAAACGATTTTTTCCTACGCCAAACCCCGGCAACCCAAACGGAGGTGCATCCGGCTGCAGGAGATTGTTCAGGAGGTAGTCGCGCTGGTAGAAAACAGGATGCGGCGACAGTCAATAAAGTACACGGAGAGTTTTGCCTCCGACCTGCCTTTGCTGTACGTGGACTTTTACCAAATCCAACAGGTATTTGTTAATCTCTACCTGAATGCAATCGACGCAATGACTGAGGGAGGCGATCTGCACATCCAGGCCCAGTCGAAGGTGACTACGATCAATCGTGTTGATCGGCGAGGTCGCACTTTCCCCTATCAAAAGAAAAGCGCCCTGTACGTGGAAGTTTTGCTGACAGATACCGGCGCAGGTATCGACGACGAGGCTTTGCCGTCCATTTTTAATCCGTTTTTCACAACAAAACCCCAGGGTTCCGGTTTGGGTCTTTCAATTGTATACAGAATTATCACCGAACACGAAGCAGACATTCAGGTAGAGAGCGGGAAGGGTAAGGGTACGACATTCAGGATCTTGCTGCCTACGGAGGAATAAAGTACCGATGACCAAAGCTAACGTTTTAATAATAGAAGATAACGAAGACTTGTGCCAAACATTGGCGGATGTACTTCGCAAACAGGGTAGCAAAGTGCGGACCGCATTCAATGGGAAACACGGACTTTCAATCCTGGCACAGGATATCATCGATCTGGTCCTGCTCGATATCAAACTACCGGACATGAACGGCATCGACATCCTGGAGTCGATCAAGGACAAGGACCCGGATATTCTGGTAGTCATGATCACCGCGACCACCGATGCCCGCCCTGCGGTAGACGCCATGAAAAAGGGCGCTTATGACTATTTGATGAAGCCCTTTGAGCTCGACCAATTGAAGCTGGTGGTAGCCAAGGCCCTGGAAACGCACAGCCTTAAGAAGGAAGTCTCGCGTCTAAAAAGCCAGCAAGTGCGCTTCCCCGACAACGAGCTTTACGGCAACTCCAGGCCGATGCGTGAGCTGAAGAAGCTGATCAAGATCGTGGCGGGCACACCCAAAACATCCGTTCTTATCCAGGGTGAAAGCGGGACCGGCAAGGAATTAGTGGCCAATGCTGTGCACAACTGGAGCGCCCGCTCCGACAAACCCATCGTCAAGATCAACTGTGCGGCTATCCCAGAGAATTTGCTTGAAAGCGAGCTGTTCGGCCATGAGAAAGGCGCTTTCACAGATGCCAAGGGCTTGAAGAAAGGTATTTTCGAAATGGCCAACAATGGCACAATTTTTCTGGATGAGATTTCCAGTATGCAAATGAGCATCCAGCCAAAGTTCTTGCGAGTGCTGGAGACGCAATCATTCCGGCGTATTGGTGGCACATCTGACATCCAAATCGATGTCAGAATAATCGCGGCGACAAACCGCAACCTGGAAGACTGCGTCGAGCAGCAGTCGTTTCGCGAAGATCTTTATTATCGCCTGAAAGTGATGGTGCTCAACATAGCGAAACTGAGTGAACGCACTGAAGACGTGATCCCTCTGGCGATGCTCTTTATCGAGAGAAACAACGCGGAATTTGGCAAAGAGATTTCCGGAATTGCGTCCGATGCGTCCGAGAAAATGCAAAAATACGCCTGGCCCGGCAACGTTCGCGAGCTCAAGAATGTGGTGGAAAGAGCTGTCATTTTATGCGAGGACGATGAGCTGCAATCGTCGCACTTACCTTTAGAGTTGCAGCAGGGCTTCGCCAAATCGGGTTCTTCCCACGAATGGAGTCAGGACGGCTCCGGCTCCGACGCGCTGGAAGACATGGAAAGGGTCCATATCTCTAATGTCTTGCGGAAATATAATGGCAACAAGTCGCAAACGGCCAGAATGCTCAACATATCCCGGTCCACTCTCCGCGAAAAAATGAAAAACTATGGAATCGTGTAATAGTCAGCTGTCCGATAATTAGTCACCCCCTCTGAGAGTTTTTCGTACTCTTTGTCTTTCAGCCATGTTTTGCTCTTCCTGTAAGTCCCTCTTTTTTAATTTATTATAACAAGTTCCACGCTAGTTAAGCTTTTGATTTTGCGTGACGAAATCCTATCTGAAGGCAGCTATTTGAGTAGTTGCCACAAAAACAGGGTAAATGCGTGCTGTTTGGTATACTGATTGCCTTTCACACTCACGGGCTGGATTACCACCGGAGAATGGATTGACCGACCTGAAAAAAATTCTCATTGCTGATGACGAAGAGGACATCACATGGGCCTTGGCAAGGAGCCTGAAAAACTCTAAGCCTATTCTTGATGTTCGGTGTGTGAATACGGGAACAGCTGCTCTAAAACTCATCAAAAAAGAACGATTTGATCTAGTCATCTCAGATGTCCGTATGCCGGGGTGTGATGGCATGGCTTTGGTCTCTCAGATCCGGAAGTTGCACCCGGACACACGCGTCATAATCATTACCGCATACGGCTCCAATGAAGTTATGGAGCGCTCTGATGACCTGGGCAGTTACTTCTATCTGGAGAAGCCCTTTGATATCGGTTACCTGCGGCAGATAGTCTTTTCAGCCTTGAACTTTCCGGAGAAGGGGTTCAAAGGTTCGATAGAGACAGCCGGGATCCACGACCTCGTGCAACTATATTGCTCTAACAAGAGCAATTCCTCACTCTGTATCTCGCGCCGGGAAACGATGGGAACGATCTATTTTAGAGATGGCGACATCGTTCATGCGGAATGTGGACAACTCTATGGCGAACGCGCCTTCTATAATATGTTAAATTGGAACAACGGTACTTTCAAAGTCAGGCATGACGACATTCCGATGAAGCGGACAATTTCCAGAGACTGGAAAACACTGCTACATCAGTGCGCTTAACCAAGGGATTTTCGTACCAAAGCAAAAGGGCCTAATCATGGGAGAAGTCATAGCAATTGCGAGTCAAAAGGGCGGTGTCGGCAAAACCACCACGGCTGTAAATCTGAGCGCGAGTCTGGCACATCTCGGCAACAGAGTGCTTTTGATTGATCTGGACCCGCAAGGCAGCGTTGCGGCCAGTTTCGGTTACACCCGGTACGACATCAATGCCGGAATTTTCGACCTGTTCCTGGGTGATGCTTCATTAGAAGATACAATCCACCCCACAAGACTTTTCGACAATTTCAAATTTGTGCCGACCAACATCTGGTCCGATGAGCAGGAGCGTCGCAACCTGGGGGGCGTTACCTCCAAAACCAGGCTAAAATCCGAGCTCGCCGCGGTTAAGGATGATTATGATTTTATACTGATAGACTGTCCGCCATCCTTGGGTAGCCTGACTTTCAACGGCCTGCTGGCAGCAGATTCCTTGATCGTACCGATTCAGTGCGAGTACTACGCGCTGAAAGCTCTCGGCAGGTTCCTCAAGCTTACCCGAATCATCAAGAATGAGGACAACCCGAACTTGAGATATCGCGGATTTTTGCTGACCATGGTTGATTCCCGCAACAAGCTAACGCGCATCGTCATGGAAAAAGTCCGGTACACTTTGCAGGGTTTGGTGTTCTCGACGATTATTCCACGTAACATTCGATTGGCGGAAGTCCCCTACTACGGACAACCGGTTATTGGGTTTGACAAACACTGTAACGGCGCCAAGAGTTATCTGGAACTGGCACGCGAGGTTGTCGGGAGTGGCTACATGGCTGTCGATAACAAAGCGCCTGTGACCGAAGAGCTTGTCGCAGCATAGGCATGAAGTATGGTATGCCGAAAGTCCTGGTTGCGGAAACTGATTGCAATAGCCGGGCCGGACTTTCGAGAATACTGACCGACGAGGGTTTTGCAGTGGTTCCGGCTCCCGATGGCAAAACCGCACTCACACTGGCTACTCCGCCAATAGCGGCCCTGATCACAGATTTTCAATTACCTGATATTGCCGCACTGAAATTGATGGCCCAGTTGAAACCAATGAACCCGGACTTGACAACCATAATCTTGACGACGTCGGGCATGCCGGAACTAGACGCGTTGGTCGGAGAGGGTGGTATTTTGGCCTGCCTGACAAAGCCAATAGATGTAGAAAAGCTGTTGCGTTTGCTAAAGGAAGCCACATCGAGGACGATCTTGAAACAGGGACAAGAAGTTTGAAAAGGGAACACAGTTGTTTGGTTTCTTGCAAGAATCGTCCTGACAGGAGGTGTCTTCTTGCCTGCTTCATTGATGCGCAGAATATTGGTCAAGGTTGGCTTTGTTCTGCTGATTGCATTAACACTGAGCTCAATGGTTAGCTTTTCCCCAAAGGTTACGAAAAAAATAGATGAGGCGTTCCGCTTGGAGGTGGTGTCAAGAATGGTAGGCACCTATCGGGGGGCTGCCACCACGGACAGGGTTCGCCGGCAATCTATCGGAAAAATAAAAGAAATAATCAGGACCTACAACCAGTCCCTCAATGGGGAGACAAGCGACCGGATTGCAGACACCGTCCATGAAATGAGCGTCAAATATGACAATCTGGATGTTGATTTGATCTGCGCGACCATTACCCACGAAAGTGCCCGCACATGGGATCCACAAGTAGTATCACCGGTTGGCGCACTCGGCCTTATGCAGATCATGCCGGGCACGGGTCGACTTATGAGTCAACATGCAAACGTAGCCTGGACGACAGCAGAACGGGTGCTTTTTGAACCGGTGACAAATATCAGGTTGGGCTGCCGCTACCTCTCAATGTTGATCGAACTGTATAGCATTGACGGTGGTCTCGCTGCCTATAACGGAGGCGCCGTGCGCGCTAAGAAATGGCTGGCGAGTGGGCGCAACGACGAGGTGTTGTATGAGGAGACCCGCGACTACATACCGGCCGTTTTGAAGCTGTACGACACATTTAGGAACTAATGACACGACACTCTTGACAGGAATTGAGATTGATGAGCGAAGCAACTCTGTCCCAACAAGATTTTCACCATGAACTGGTCAATCGTTTCTTCCATACCAGCAGCTATTTCTACAACTGCTTGAGCAGCGAAATAGAACGGGTACTGGAAGAGGTAGACAGTCACCAGAAGCAACACTATTTGCTGATGGGGACATTGCTTGACAAGCTCGTGGCTGCTGAAAATGCCGTCGACGAATTGGAAATACTGAACCGGGTTTCCGGCTTTGGTGAATTCTACGACAAGATAAACCGTGGAACGGAGTATTTGTATACAGCCGATCTCGATTCGGACAGACTCAAAGTAGAAATCGAAAGCCTCGCACATTCGATGTTTAACAGTGCGTTGCTGGCTTTCCAGGATGAAGGCGGGATGAATCAGTTACGTCTTTACCTGGGCCATATCGACGAACCTGAGGAACCCCGGCCGTTCGTTGAACCGGTATCCCAGGTGGATGACGTGCCATTAGAGGCCGCTGCCGGTTCAGAGCGGGAGGTGGTTGTTCTGCAGGAAGACGACCCGGGAGAGGCAATAGTTGATGCTCCCGAGACAGCGACGGAGGTCCATGCCGAGACAAAGGACGAAAGCGAATTAGTGACGGATGAGCGGGTGGGAGTAGTGGTAGACGAAGTGGTCGAAGAGGCAAAAAGCCCGCCGAGCCGTGAGCCCGGCAGTCTGATCGGCCTGTTCGATCACGAGCTGCAAGCACTTCTGCAGAAGTTGGATGCCGTTGTCAATGCGTCCGGCGATGCAACACTGGCTAGCGTAGATCAGGGACGAGAAATCGTAGACTCGCTTGCGATGGCGGCGATGATTTATGGGTTTGAGGCTTTCGAACAACTGGCTCTGAAAACAAGGCAACAGGTTGATGAGCTGCGCAGCGTCGCTGATGCTGAACCTTCCGCGATCATGGTTCATCTGCTGGAGCTGCGGGATCTAATGACCGCTCTCAGAGAACGGGAATTGGATAGCATTGATATAAAACTTGTGCAGCAATTGAGTAGGAGTCTTCGCGACAAGCAAGAAGATCCCATCCCAGCCGAGGAAATGACAGAGCCGGTTCCGGAACAGACTGAGGACCTGCCGGCCATTCTGGACCCCGCAACGACATTGGCGTCCACCCCGGATTCTGGCTTGTCGGAAGAGCTGACAGAGGTACAACCCGCTGTTGCTGAACCGGGCGAGCCGGAAGTAAGTCCATTGGACGAAGTTGCCGTGGTTCATGAGACAAGCTTCGCGGGGAGCGAGGTCTCCGTGCCGGGTACGGATATGTTTGAGGACATCGCGCAAAGCGAAGTGGCAGCAGAGGAAGAACCTCTTGGTTTGGCGCCTGATGGTGATACCATTGATAAATCTCTGATAGCATCAGTAGTGGAGCCGGAGACCGAAAGCCGGGCCGGACAACCCCTTCTTTCAAATGAAGAGGAACCGGAAGAAGACCCGGTTGAGATTCCGGGCGCTGGTGATGACGAGTTGCTGGGCCTGATAGCTGACATCAACAACCCGGGTGCGACACCTGCCTCGGAGAGCGATCTTGAACTGGCCCCGGAGGGCGAAACACTGCACCAGGCCGGATCTGCTCAGGGCGATGATGACCCGGCAGTGATAAAGGTAGACACCGGTGAGCCGGATCAGGCAAGCCAATACACTCAAAAAGCGTCCATCTATTTCAATGTGATAGGCCTTGCCCTGGATTCCCTTGAAGCAAATGACAGTCAAACCGCAGCCCTCGAAGACATTGAACTTGCTGCCAGTGCCCTCTACGGACTGGCTCTTAAGGCTGGACTCACAAAAGTCGGAGCGCTACCGGACGTCCTGGCCAGCACAATTGAAACTGTCCTGGCCAACGACTATGTCCTGACTTCCGAAGATCGGGCAGGCATTCGCGACGTGTTCCAGGAGTTCACCGAAATAACATCGAATGAAGCAGCCGATTCGCAGCGTTTCAAAGAATTGCTTACGGCGATAGGCATGCTTCGAAACCGTGCCGATTATAAAAGTAAGGCGACCGCGTAAGCACGCAGCGGATTCAACTTCAAAAAGGCTATCAAACTGTGAGTACTGATACCATGGCAAAGACCCAAGTGGACACCGACAAAGAACTGCAGGCCGTGTTAGGATCACACAAGACTGTCATCCGCATTATTGGTGCCGGAGGAGCAGGCAACAACACGGTCACTCGTTTGCTGGAAGTTGGCGCAAAGGATGTAGACATCATAGCGGTCAATACAGACGCCCAGGATTTGCTGCATGCAAACGCCGATCAGAAGATCCTCATCGGCCGTAACATAACCAACGGTCTGGGTGCCGGCAGCGACCCGGCCAAAGGTGAGGAGTCGGCAAAAGAAAGTCATACCGAATTGGAGGAGGCCATTGAAGGCAGCGACATGGTGTTCATTACGTGCGGACTCGGTGGCGGCACCGGAACCGGTGCGGCGCCCGTGCTGGCGGAAATAGCCAAAAAGTCCGGGGCACTCGCCATTGCCGTGGTCACGTTGCCTTTTGGTGATGAAGGAGTGGTAAGATGGGACAATGCCCGCAAAGGCCTCGACCTGTTGCAGAAGAATGTGGACACTGTCATTGTCGTTCAAAACGATAAATTGTTGGAGCTTGTACCCGACATGCCGCTCAACGATGCCTTCAAGGTCGCTGACGAAATTCTGGTCAATGCGGTCAAAGGGATTACGGAGTTGGTGACGGAAAAAGGTCTTGTGAATCTTGACTTTGCCGACGTCAGAACAATCATGGAGGATGGGGGATTGGCCATGATAGGTATCGGCGCTACCGAAAGCGAAATGGACGCAGAGGCCGCGGCAACCAAGGCATTGGAGAATCCGCTTTTGGATGTTGATATCACCGGCGCGAGGAGCGCCTTGATCAACATCACCGGCGGTCAGGAGCTTTCCCTGAAATCGGCCAAGACAATCATGAAGACAGTCGCACAGAAACTCGATGTTTCAGCCAGGATTATCTGGGGCGCGCGACTGGATGAATCGATGGGGAGCTCCCTGCGCGTCATGCTCATCGTCACTTGTTTGCATTCGGGGAAACGGTCGTCCGCCGAAATAGAGATGGCGCTCAACCCTGAGTCTGCCCACAATCATCCCCGGAAGCCTGGCGTCCGTCTGGATTTTGACGTCTCGGAAGGTGAGGTTCAACGCGCACCGGCAGAGAACGAGGACAAAGCCTCCAAGCAGGAGAAAGCCAAGAAGGTCTTCTCTGATATATTTATGGAGGAGTCTGATTCGGACATCGGTTTGCTGGAGGACGCTATCAAGAGCCTCGGCCTGGGTAATCGCGGCGGCAATGAAAAGCACCTTAAGACAATAAAGGAGACCTGTGCATCCATTTACAGTTCAGCCGAACTCTTTGGCTATGCAAAGATTTCAAATCTTGCGGAACTCATAGAGGAAATAACCGACTGCGCCCTCAACGATGAGTTCGATTTCTCTGAAGGTTTCCTCGACCTGTTTCGACAGATCCCGCCGATCGTGCGCGATATGATAGCGGGGGAATCGCGAGCCGACAAGAAAGCGGAAGAGATTAAGGCGAAATTCAGCAGCCTGTTGGAATTGCTCACGAAGCCCGAAGAGACCGGCGCAAAGGCAAAACAGAAAGGTGCTACCTCAGGAAAAGGCGATGAAGCAGCAACAGCGGTCGAGAAGGACAACCCCGAAACGGTCTCGACAGAGAACATTGCCCCGGGTGAGGAACAGCAAGAAGCCGGCTTTACCAGTGTTCACGACGCAGTCAAATATTTCGATAAGCTTTTTTAGAAGACAAACATTGAGACCTGAATCTTCCATCGACAGGAACGAGATGTCCTTGCAAGAGCATTACCTGCGCGAGGTACTTAGGTCTTCTCTGCGCATCAAACGACTTCTGCTGGCGGTTGCCGCCAATCCTGATTCATATCTTTACCGTTCGCAGCTCAAAGCGTGGTTCGAGAACATCCGTGACTTGGCGATGATCCACGGTCACGATGCGACCGAGAAAATCGTCACGAAGATATGCTGGCGGCTTGACCGTCACTTGAGTAACAAGCAGCCCCTCGACAGGCTCCTCCTGTTCAAAATGAGCCGGACGTTGGGGATCCTGCACGACTTGGCCGGCTTGGAGGAAAGTCTGGAAGACCGGAGTTCTGTTGCGACTATCCGTTGCAACGCCGACGTAGCCTTGCCGGCGGAACCCCGGCCACGAGAAGAAAAACCGGGAAGCACAAGCGGGGAGGATGAAGATTTAACGTCCGAGAAGGAACACGGCATCGTGGTCAAAGTAGTGGACGAAGACGCAGAGGGACTGACTCAGTATATCCAGGAGGAGTTGGAAGAGGTCATTCACTTGACCGGTGATGTCACAACAGCGCCGGACAAAATCAAGGTCGCCACAGACTAGTCAAAAAGACAGTTAGTATTCAACTAAAGCAGTGAAGGCCAATCCACCCGTGGATTGGCCTTTTTTGCTATAGAAAGGTTGCTTCTTTGCCGGATGTTTGTTAGAATCAGCACAAAAATTGGGAGTGAGAATGTTAGAAAAAATAAGAGGAGAAGGACTCACGTTCGACGATGTGTTGCTCGTGCCTGCATACTCTGATTTTTTACCAAACCAGGCTGACACGGCCACGCGGCTTACGAACCGGATCCAGCTCAATATTCCCATCATCTCCGCTGCCATGGACACCGTGACCGAGGCCGGTCTGGCCATCGCGCTAGCCCGTGAAGGTGGTCTTGGGATCATCCACAAGAATATGCCTATTGCCCAACAGGTCGGAGAAGTCGACCGGGTCAAGCGCTCCGAGAGCGGCATGATCCACGAGCCGATCACACTGACCGCCGAAACACGCATCGCGGAAGCTCTGGAGTTGATGCAGCGCTACCGGATTTCCGGTATTCCAATCGTGGCCGGCCAAAAACTCGTAGGTATCTTGACCAACCGGGATCTCCGGTTTCAGCTTGATCTCGATCTTCCTATCGCTGATGTGATGACCGAGACCGGGCTCGTGACGGCCCCGGCCGGTACTACGCTTGAACAGGCAGAGAGAATGCTGGAGGAGCATCGGATTGAGAAGCTGCCGGTGGTTGATGAGGATGGCAATCTACAGGGATTGATCACTTTCAAGGATATCCAAAAGAAGCGGCGACATCCATCAGCAACAAAAGATGCCCAGGGCAGGCTGAGGGTGGGCGCCGCCGTCGGCGTCGGAGAGGACAGGACAGAGCGGGCGCAGGCACTTATTGCCGCCAATGTTGACGTGCTGGTGGTGGATACGGCGCATGGCCACTCTGTCGGTGTCCTGGATGCGGTGTCCCGGACCAAAGAGCAGTTTCCGGAAATAGATGTCATCGCAGGGAACGTGGCCACGGCGAGCGCAGCGAGCGCCTTGATAGAGCGCGGGGCAGATGCTATCAAGGTAGGGATGGGCCCGGGGACCATTTGCACCACCAGGATTGTGGCCGGCATCGGTATGCCGCAGATCACCGCAGTCATGGATTGTGCGCAAGTTTGTCACAAGCACAATATTCCAGTGATCTCGGATGGGGGCATCAAGCAAACCGGGGACATACCAAAAGCCATGGCAGCGGGGGCGGACTGTGTCATGATCGGCAGTCTGTTCGCCGGCACCGAAGAGAGTCCCGGTGAAATGGTGTTTCTCGGGGGTCGTAGCTTCAAAGTCTATCGCGGCATGGGCTCACTGTCGGCAATGCAGCAGGGTAGCAAAGACCGGTATTTTCAAGAGAAGGAAGAAGATCTTCGGAAATTGGTGCCGGAAGGCATCGAGGGGCGGGTGCCTTACCGCGGCAAACTGAGCGAGGTCGTTTACCAAATGGTGGGCGGCTTGCGGGCAGCTATGGGCTATTGCGGAACAAAAACTATCGCCGACTTGAAGACGAATACACAATTTGTAAAGATTAGTTCAGCCGGACTAACAGAGAGTCACCCGCACGACATCACCATCTCGCAAGAGTCACCCAACTACAACATGACTTAATAAAAAGAAACCGGGCTCACAATCTCACCGGAATTAGGGGGAATTACCGGTTCGACGCACTCCCGGTTTCAATAGCTCTGTGCAGGTAAACTTAGAGATTATTCACAAAGACGGCTAGTCTGGCTTTCTGATTGGCGGCTTTGTTGCGGTGGATTATGCCTTTGGCAGCGAGTTTGTCCAACAGGGATTGCGTCTTGTTGAAATTCTGTAAAGCTGCCTCTTTGTCCGACGATGAGGTGACGCTCTTGATCGCGGTCTTAAGCATGGATCTATCTTGTCTGTTTCTTTTCCTCGAGCGCTCGCTGCTTCTGATTCTGCGGATTGCTGACTTATAGTTGGCCATTCTACTTATTCTTTCTCCTGCATGGATAAATTAGGTCGAAGAATATACAAATATCTTATTCTTTTGTCAACAAAAAAGCTCAGGAACCACAGCCTCTGTCAACTGGGGAAAAGGACCGGTTTTGACCTAAACTTTTTCTTGACTTTCGTCAAGTCAAATGTTATTATGACGTTTTGAACACAGCTTGCAACCGGCCAGATACTGGTCAAATTCGCTGCATTTGTAGCCTTAAGGAGGGAACATGAAATTAAAGGAGCGCATGATCGGGGATGTCGCTGTTCTGGATTTGAGTGGCAAGTTGATGGGTGGCCCCCCGGGCTCTGACGAGTTCAAAGACAAGATTTATAAGCTTCTAGATGGTGGCGTCAAAAACGTCGTCGTGAACCTGTCCGAGGTCAAAAGAATGAACAGCTCCGGTTTGGGTATCTTGATTTCAGCCCTTACTTCGCTTCGTAATAAGGACGGCAACATGAAGCTCGCCGGTATTAACGATGCGATGGAGGGGATCCTCGTGATGACTAAACTCAATACGATCTTTGAGACTTACGACACGGCGGAAGGAGCCGCGAAGAGTTTTTGATCATATTGATGGTCAGGGACACCGATATACGTAATTGTTCTTCATGCCCTCTTCTTTCCTTAAGAACTGGTTCTACCACTACTTGATTTGAACCTCGCATGCGAATCTGCACCCAAGGGTTCGTATGACATGACAGATTCTTTAGCCGCCAGGGAATGCCAGCCTTTGGCCGAACCTGGAAAATACGACGGAGGTCAATTTGAAAGAGTTCAAGCCAGAAGATATACGAAATATCGCACTCATTGGTCACGCAGGTGTCGGCAAAACTACTGTTGCTGAGGCTGCACTGTTTTCCGCAGGTGAAAGCACCCGCCTGGGCTCTGTGGACGATGGCTCCACCTTATCAGACTACAATGGCGACGAGATCAACCGCAAGATCTCAATCAATGCCTCTTTTCTGCACTGCGAGTGGAAGTCCTGCAAACTCAATATTCTGGACACTCCCGGGTATTCAGACTTCAAAGGTGAAGTCACGGGGGCGTTGCGAGTCACTGACACTGGTGTGATTGTTGTCAACTCTGTCGCCGGGGTAGAAGTCGGGACCGAAAGTACCTGGAGGATCGGTAAGGAGCGCGCTCTGTCGGGCATATTTTTCCTGAACCGAATGGACAAGGAGCATGCCGATTTCGATAAATCATTAGCATCGATTCAGGACCGGTTTGAGAACAAGGGAGCTGTGATCCAGTTCCCGACCAATGCGGGTGAAGCCTTCGACTCATTTGTAGATTTACTATCCATGAAACTGGTCAAATATGAAGGGGATGGCTCGGGTAAGTTTTCGGTCAGTGACATTCCTGCCGAGCACAAGGCAAAGGCTGATGAGTTGCGGGAGAAGCTCGTCGAGGTTGCCGCGGAAAGCGACGATGCGCTTTTGGAAAAGTTCTTTGAAGATGGAGAGTTAACAGCGGATGAGGTGACGCAGGGGCTTCGGGCGGGCATCCTTAAGCAAAGTATTTTTCCGGTACTGTGTGGCGCTGGAACGAAGAATATTGGTCTGAAACACCTGATGGACTTCCTGGCTGACTACGGGATTTCGCCCGCCGACCGCCCCGCTGAAGCTGGCACAACCGGCTCCGCTGAAGCGAGCAGAGAGTGCAATATTGATGCTCCACTTTCGCTGCTTGTGTTCAAGACCGTTTCGGAAGCACACGTTGGGGAGATGTCGTTTTTCCGTGTCGTGTCCGGTAAGTTGCAGGCCGGCACCGAGGTGCAAAACACAACGCGAAATGTCGGGGAAAAGATCGGGCAGATTTTTCTGATGAATGGCAAGAATCGCAAAGAGGTCGGAACATTGTACGCCGGCGACATTGGAGCCACAGTCAAGCTGAAGGATACGCACACCGGAAACACGTTGAGCACCAAGCAAGATCCAATCACCCTGTCCGGGATCAGCTTCCCCTCGCCGGTGATTAGAATCGCTGTTGAACCCAAAGCCAAGGGCGACGAGGACAAGATCTCAACCGGGTTGCATGTGCTGCATGAGCAGGATCCGACTTTTCTTGTGAATCACGACGCAGAGCTGGCGCAGACAATTATCTCAGGACAAGGTGAATTGCATCTGGATATCGTGGTCAAACGTCTGAAGGAAAAGTTTGGTGTTGACGTCGAGCTGGTGGAACCTAAAATTCCCTACCGTGAAACAATCCGCAGTTCGTCTCAGACCCAGTACAAATATAAGAAGCAGACTGGTGGCCGGGGTCAATTCGGGGATGTCTGGATCAAGGTTGAACCGGTGCCGAGTGGTGGCGGATTTGAATTTGTCAACAACATAGTCGGCGGTGTGATTCCGGGAAAATTCATTCCCGCCGTCGAGAAGGGTATCAGGGAAGCGTTGGAAGACGGCGTCATGGCCGGATATAAAGTGATTGATGTCCGGGTCTCACTCTACGACGGCAGCTACCATAACGTGGACTCCTCGGAAATGGCTTTCAAGATCGCGGGCGCACGTGCTTTTAAACAGGCGTTTCTGGATGCGAAACCAGTGATCCTTGAGCCGGTTTATGATGTCGAGGTGATGGTGCCGGAAGAATATATGGGTGACGTCATGGGCGATATTTCAGGAAGGCGTGGGAAGATTTCGGGAATGGACAGTGAAGGCCCGTTTCAAATCGTGAAAGCGAAAGTGCCGCTGTCGGAATTGTATCGGTACTCAACCTCGCTACGATCGATTACTCACGGGCGGGGGCTGCACCGCCGAAAATTCTCGCACTACGAAACAGTACCGGGAGACGTGACCAAGAAAATTATTGCGGCGGCGGAAGAAGAAAAGGAAAACAAATAGCTGGGTCGTCCAGTTATTCTTTAGCGCCGGCCCGTTCTTCCTGCTTTATCGTGTCCCAAACCTGGTCCATTTCTGTCAGCGTTGCGTCCGTCAGGTTTTGGTTCTTGTTATCAAAGAATGCTTCGACTTTTTGAAACCTACGGATGAATTTCTCCGTGGTGGAGCGCAGAGCGTCCTCGGGGTTGATGCTCAGGTGGCGGGATAGGTTGACCAGAGAAAATAGCAGGTCGCCAAATTCTTCCTCCATTTCCGCAGGCGTCTCGTTGCGGCATGCCTGTTTGAATTCCTCGAGTTCTTCTTCCAGCTTGTCCCAGACAGGCTGCAGTTCCGGCCAATCGAAACCTACTGTTGCTGCCTTTTGCTGAATCCGCCACGCGCGCAGCAAGGCGGAAAGCGCTATGGGCACCCCGGCGATTGTGGATGATTTGCCCTCAGCCTTCTTAATCTTCTCCCAATTGATCGACTGTTCTTCAGCTGTGTTAATCGTCTGGTTGCCAAAAACATTGGGATGTCTTCTGATCAGCTTTTCAGAAATGCCCCTAATGACCTCCGCAACATCAAATTGGTCCGCTTCAGATGCGATTTGCGCATGAAAAACGACTTGCAAAAGAAGGTCGCCCAATTCTTCTTTCAGGTGCTTTATGTCGCCGGTATCCAGAGCTTCCAGGACCTCGTATGCTTCCTCAATCAGATACTGTCGCAGCGATTCATGCGTTTGCTCTTTGTCCCAGGGGCATCCTTCCGGACCACGGAGTTGCGCCATGATCGCAACCAACTCCTCGAACTCAGCGCCGGCACCGGCATTTGATTCTGGTGGCATTTCTACCTCGTTTGTTTTGTGTATTTTCAGAATCGGCAAGATAGTAAAACCGCAAGATTGTAGCAAGCGCTGTAACCTGCAAAGTGCTTGACTATATATTGATTTTTGGTTATTTTCATGTTCGGGTAATTCGTGAAATCTTGCGTTTCCAGTATTGCGGTCAATCAACCCGTTCACCGGGAAATTTGCTTTTCGACACCATCAGGTAGTGCCATGTTTTTTGAAGATTTTTTTGTCAGGAGAAGACCCAGGCAATTCGGTTTCACTGCCTACTACTACCAGACTGAAGAGGAAAAGGAGCAGGATGAGGCCCGTATCAAGTTTCGTCGTCTGCGCAAGAATGCCCGCACATCACGCGGTTCGGTAAAGAGCCTGGCGTTTCTTGTCATTTTCTTGTCTTTTTGTCTCTACTACCTCTGGACCCTGGTGGAGCCCCAGACCCGTACTTTTGAACTGGAAAATATCCGAATTGAAATAGCTCCCAGTGGTATGTAAGTAAACAGCCACAACAGACTCTCAAACGCGGTGCCATTTGCCAGGATTTAGTGACCAACCCGGCCCAGTCCGCAAGACCGGGGCCACGCCCACCGAGACTATCACCGTCGCTCACGAGCGTTCAGTTTTTGCTCGCGTGTCAGCCAGGGGGAAATCTATTGCAGAGTATTTCCGTTTCCTGCCGATCCGGTTCAAACTGAGTTTGATCATTGGGGCCATCGTTCTTTTCGTTCTCTCGATGCTCAGCTTGATCCTCATCCAGACCCAGGAGGCGGCAACCCTGCAGAGAGTTTCCCAGGTCAGTGGAGCGCTGATCCGGAATCTGGCTGAGACGGTTAAGGGCGACTTGCTGCGCGGCGAGTCGGGGAAAGTGAAGGAAGCCGTGCTCCGGTTGAACAATGCTGAAGTGGAGGGTTTGAAACGGGCAGTGGTTGTGAACCACGAGGCGGAACTGGTGGCCGGCTTTGATAAAGATGGTGAAGCCATTGAGCTGGCAAACCCGCAAGAGCTGCTACAGTATCGACAGTTCAGTGTGGTCGAGTCCGACACCCGGTTTAAATATTTCTGTCCGATCACAGCCGAGTTACAAGAGAACTCAGAGGCGAAGCAAATTCTGTTGGGGGTCGCCTTCATAAGCTTCTCAAAACGTGCTGTACTGGCCCCGGTTCGGCTTGCGCGAAAAATTGCGTTGGCTTCCGCATTGCTAATTGTCATCTTTGCGTTCGTCGGCATCAACATGATTACAAAGAAAATGACCAATCAAATCAAGTTGCTTTCGGACGGCGCACGCCAGGTTGGCAACGGCAATCTAAGCCTTGAGATATTGGTTGATTCCAAGGATGAGTTGGGCAGGTTAGCCACCGAGTTTAACAGCATGATCCGTCAGTTGCGCGAGAAGCTACAAATGCAGAAGTTCGTCTCGAAACTGACGGTCGAGATGATCAAGGAAACGGTACGAAGCGACGGGCGGGGGGCCGTTGCGGTAAAACGGAACCTGACCGTACTCTTTTCGGATTTGCGTGACTTTTCGTCCATTGCCGAACACCTTGACCCAGAGGAGATTGTGAAGCTCCTGAATATCTATTTCAACCTGCAAACGCGGATTATCGAAAGGTACAACGGCATAGTCGACAAGTTTATGGGGGACCAGATCATGGCCATTTTCCAGGGGGAACAGATGTCGGAAAATGCCCTTTGTGCTGCTGTGGAAATCCAGAGACAAATCAAACTTGTAAATCAGGAAAGAGAAATACGGGGGAAAACCAGCCTTGAAGTGGGCGTCGGCATTAACTGCGGTTCAGCGGTCATCGGAAACATGGGATCGGCTCATCGTATGGACTACACCGTGATCGGCGATGTGGTCAATGTTGCTGCCCGCCTTTGCACTGCCGCACATGCCGGGCAAATCATAACCTCTTTTGATGTTGCCAATGATGTTGACGGTTCCTACCCGACCTCGCGCCTGAAATCCATATCGGTAAAGGGCAGGTCGCAGCCCATCGCGGTTTGTGAAGTTGACTATGACCGCGACATTATTGCCTAACCTGGTGTGCCTCAACAACTCAAACTGTCTGCATCCGGAACGCGGTAGAATATGAGACACAGTCTTAAATATTGCATCATCCTGCTTGTTCTTAGCCTAACGCAAGTGATGGCATCTGCGCAGCAGCTCTTCCTGCCGGATGCGCGCGGCGTAGGGTTGGGTGGTTCATTGGTTGCGCAGTCCCGTGACGCAGCCGGCATTTTTTGGAATCCTGCTCTGCTTTCCGGACTGAAAACCAGCACGTTTGTGGCTACCGTCAATGATCCGTTCGAGTTCAATCTACTTGCGGGCTCCCACTATCTGCCAACTTTCGGGACCTTTGGAGTCGGCTTGGTGCGTGTGCCGGGTACGCCGGAAAGGCTTGACCGCGGCTCGCTGGCCTGGGGGCGTAGCATGAATGAAAGAATCTCTCTGGGCGGCAGCGTGAATCTGGAGGAAACAGGCGGCCGCTGGTTTGGCAGCGCCAACTGGGGCGCTTTCTTCGGAAATGCCGATATTGGCGCACCTGAGCGTGGTTGGTACCGCAAGCCTGACATGAAATGGGATGACCGCCTCGGCTTTGGTCTGGCCGTGCACGGGATTCCGTTAAGCAGTCCGTCGGTTAGTACGAGCGCCCTGTTAGGGCTCAGCTATGTCTTTCCCATGACCGGGGTCTTGTTGAATGCCGGTTATCACATTCGGGAAGGAGAAAACAGCGAGCACCTTGGCGTTGGCTTCCAATTGCCCGGCCGTTTGTCTTTGTTCGCCGGTATCGAAGACTTTGAACTCGATAAAGCTTCGTTTGGCGCCGCTTATCGTTTGGACCTTTTTAGTTTCAGTATGGCTTATTCCGGTGCAACTGATAGGTTGCTTTTTACTCTTTCGACCCGTGTCGGACCTGACCGGAGAAGCCTGGCCAGACCGCACATGAAAGCGGGGATCAGGCAGATCAAAACAGGGAATTATGGCGCTGCCAGCCGGTCCCTGAAAAAGTATCTATCCTATGACTTGGCTGACGCCAAGAGCGATTCAGTGCGACAGATCGTCTTTGCACTGGACCGCAGGTCTGACAAAATCAGCCACATGGTAGATTCCCTCCTCACGGTGGCGGCGACATTACTTAATCCAGAAGAACCAAAATTCTTGCGGGCAGCACTGATCTATGCCAGAATACTCGAACTAAACCCAGGCCAGGATGAAGCACGCATGCAACTCCAGGCTCTCAAACCGGCGATCGCAGCTTTCGCGAGGGAGACCATAGACGAGGGCATCCTGAGATTTGAGTCCAACCAGTTTCTGGCAGCCAAAAAGATGTTTAACCGCGTCTTGATGCTCGACAAAGGCAATTCAACCGCCCTTTACTATCTGAGCAACATCGATACGATTCTAAAGGACAACGGCCAGGAACACTACCTTAGTGGCATCGGATATTTTAAGCAGGGAAACTATGAAGAAGCTCTAGGCCAGTTTGAAGCCGCCGCGCAACTGTCTCCAAAGATAGAAGGTTTGCAAGGCTATCTGGTAGAAACCAGGCAGAGGATCGGTGCACGTCGTTCAAGGATCGATGATCTCTTTGTTGAAGCCCGCCGCCTTGAACAGGCTGGAGAGTATGTGCCTGCTACCAACCAATACCGGTCGATCCTGAAGATAGAGAAAGGCAATGCAGCAGCTCAGAGCGCCGTTGCCCGTCTGCGCCCCAGAGTGAACAAGTTTGCGAATGCGCAGTACCGGAAAGGAATGACTCTCTATCAACAGGATGACCTGCGGGGCGCGTTGGCTGTTCTTTCAGAGGTCATGGCCATGAATCCGAAACATAAAGGCGCTGCAACCGGTCTGCGCAAGGTGAGAAAAGACATTGGGGCCAAGACCACCAGCCTGTTAGCCGAAGCACAGGCCGCCAGAGAACAGGGAGATTTGCGGAAGGAGCTGGACCTCTATGAACAGGCGCTGACTCTGGAACCGGGCAACCCCGAGGCCCAAAGGCAGCGGAAAGTAGCACGGAAAGAAGTCCGGATAAGGGACCTCGTGTCAGAAGCGCGGCGCGAAGCTGGTCGGGGCAAGTTCAACCACGCACTGGAAATCTTACAGTCTGCACTGGAAATCTCTCCCGCCGATAATCGGGTTGAGCGCGAATTGCAGGTGGTGAAGAAGCGGAAAGAACGGGAGATCGTCTCATTGTTCAATGGGGCTATCAGCTTGTATACCCAGGACAAATACCAGGAAGCCGAGGTCGAGTTCAAGAAGGTTCTCGAGTTGGACGCGGGCCATGTTGGCGCGCTCAAATATCTGCAGCAAGTTGAGGAAGCGATGATAGCAATAAAGCGGCTCAATTAGAATTGCGGTTCGGCGAACTTTTTGCCGTGACGACGGCTGGTGACCGCATACTACTGCTGTTCCTGCTGGTCGTCAGTTCATTTAGCATTTTCTGGATAAACGGACTTACGGCTGCCGGGCACTCGGCGGAGATCGTAGGGGCTGCCGGCACGCGCTTTGACCGACTGTTGAGCGAAAGCGGTGAGTTCGCGGTGCCCGGGCCGCTGGGAGTGACGCGCATCCGCATCGAAAAAGGGGCGCTACAAGTGGTCCATTCGGATTGCCCTGCCAAGGTCTGCGAACGCCAGGGCCAAATCAGCAGGGTGGGGCAGGTCATTGTTTGTGTCCCGAACCGAGTAGTTGTTTCCATTCAAGGTGGACAGAGCAACAAATTTGACGCGATCACGGAATAGTGCCGGCACGCGGCCGGATTCCGGTTCGGTGAGTGCGCGCAACCTCAGTACCTTGGTACGCATCAGTGTGCTGGTCGCGGCGTCGATGGCGCTGTTTTTGTTTGAATCGCTGATCCCGGCGCCACTGCCGTGGCTTAAGCCCGGTTTAGCCAACCTTGGCACGGTCGTTACCCTCTATTTGTTCGGTGCCAGGGCGGCCATGCTCGTCGCATTTTTGCGGAGCGTGCTTTCAGCGCTGGTGCTCGGGACCTTTCTCAATCCGGTCTTTCTGTTTTCCCTATGCGGTGGCATGGCGGCTGCGGCCATTATGGGCTTAGTCAAACACAGGTGGAGCGGTGTTTTCAGTGCAATTGGTATAAGTGTGCTGGGCGCTTACGCGCACAACTTAACACAGCTTCTATTAGCGTCGCTATTGTTTGTCAACAAGATACAAGCGCTCTACCTGATGCCGGTCATGCTGGTGTCGGCACTTTTCTCTGGATCTTTGGTGGGAATATTTGCACATTATCTGGTCAATATTGCCAGGGAAATCCTCCCGAATGGTTCGATGGCCCCACGGGTTAGCCATTAAGTTGGGTGTCCCCGGGAACGATATTCGAAGAACCTCGTTGGTTTATGTGTCGATGTTTTGTAATTGATTTCACCCACAGGTAATTAGAGCATTTCAATGCATAGATTCCGCCACACACAACGCGCGATTGTTTTTACGCTGGCGTTGCTGTCCGTTCTGTTTTCGTCGTGCGCTTACTTCAATACTTTTCATAACACAAAAGAGCTTTACAGGGAAGCTCTGAAGGAGCGCCAAAAGCGACAGGGTGCGGCGATCACCGCGGCGGAAAAGAAGAAGTACGATGACACAATAGCAAAAGCCTCAAAAATCCTCGAAGTCTATCCAGACAGCAAGTACGTGGACGATGCACTGTTTATTCTGGGTGAGTGTCTGTATTACAAAGAGGAGTACATTAAGGCCCAACGCAAGTTTCAGGAGCTGGGCCAATATTTTCCTAAAAGCAAATACTACCACAGGGCGCGAATCTGGCTGGCAAAATCCAACATAGAGATGCAGGACTATTCCTCTGCCCGTCTTGTGTTGACAGAGTTGCTGAAGAAAGAAAAGCTGAAAGATGAGATTCGAGAAGAGAGTCGCTTCTTGCTCGGCGAAATCCATTTCAAGCAACAGAGTTATGATCCCGCCGAGTTGGAGTACAAGGCCGCGGCACACACTTCACGTAGCAAGATGGTGAAATCCAAGGCCTATTACCAGCTTGGTGAATGCCAGATAATCAACGGCAAGCCGATTGAGGCCGCAGCTAGTTTCAAATCGGCTCTAAAGTACGACACCCAGGATGTCCGTGAGTTTGAAGCTCTGCTGAGCTATGCGCGCGCGCTGAAGCTTTCCGGCGATTTCAACGCAGCCAAGACTGTCTGTGAAGATCTCCTGGAAAACGAGCTGTTTAAGAGAAAACATGGCTTCGTGCAATTGGAACTGGCAGACATTACCTATCGACGCGGAGTCGCCTTACTGAAAAAATCAGATGCAAACCAGCCTGAGTACCTGGGGAAGGTGCATGACGCGTTGGAGCAGTACGAGCTGCTCGTCCTGGAGAATAAAAGATCAGAAGCCGCAGCTACTGCCTACTACAGGATGGCGAGAATCTATGAATTGGATCTGCGCAGTTTTGCCAAGGCTAAAGAGAATTATGACAAGGTCAAAATCGAATTTAATAAATCCGAATATGTGGCCGAGTCCAGCCGACGGGCCAGGGATATCGGAGAGCTGATCCGATTAAACAACCTTGTCAAGAAAGCGCAGGGTGAGGCACTGATGGATGAAGCTGGCAACAGTTACGGCCTGTCAAAGCTTGAGTTGCTTCTGCTGGAACACGGCGTGCATCCGGAGTTACGGTTGATGACGCAAAGAAAAAAGATCGCCCGCCTGGAAAAAAGTCTGCAACTGACGGAGAACGAAAAGCCGCCGGTTGATGAAAACGAGCAGGCACGGATTCGTCAGTTAAATGAATTGATGGCCAACAAGCTGCAACTGGCTGAAACATACCGGCTGCAATTCGGGCAGGTTGATTCAGCGCTTGCAGAGTACGCCGAGATCATGGATTTGTTCAAGGACCATCCTGAAGCGCCCAAGGCGGTGTATTCCTCAGCTCTTATCTATGCGGACGACTATGATGACCAGGTGACATCGGACTCTTTGTTGCAGAAACTTATGGATGAGTATCCTCTGAGCGAGCAAAGCGTTGCCGCGCGCCTGCGGCTTGGACTCCCCGTTGCAGCGAAGCATGAGCCCGCCATGGATCTCTATCAGGCCGCCGAGCGCGACCTGTTCGAACGTCAGAATATCCCACAGGCCATCGACAACTACCAAAAAGTGGCGGACGACTTCCCCAATTCCGAGTTTGCCCCGAAGGCGCTGTATGCCATCGGCTGGATTCACGAGCAGATTATTTTTGATAATGCAAGGGCAGCCATGGTCTACGGCGAGATCATGAAGCGCTACCCCGACTCGGAATATTCAGGTGACGTCAGCAAGAAAATGTCAGCCATGGGAAGAGGCCCCGCGCCGCCTGCTGGCGAACAGGCTGAGCCGGGCCAGTCCCCTCCCGAAGGCAATGTGAAGTCCCCGGCAACAGAGGGCCCCGTTCCTGAGAAACCGAGAGCCGGTCAGAAGCAGATACAGAAGCAGGAGGAAGACCCGGTGGAGAACCAGCGAGCTCGTGCAGAAGAGTAACGAAGCTTCGCCTGCAGGCAGCCGGGGAATTTTTGACTGCCGCGTCCTTTCGATCACGCACTTTTCCAATCAGATATATTCACTTCGTTTGTCATGTCCTGACATAGCGCAAAAGGCTGAGCCCGGCCAGTTTGTGAATCTTAAAGTCAACCAGGACCTGTTTCCCATACTGCGCAGGCCATTCAGCATCAGCCAAGTTAATCAATCCGACGGTTGGATCGAAGTCGTATGGAAAATCGTAGGTGTTGGAACCGAACTCATGAGCAGGCTACGCACCGGTCAGGTAGTCAGTGTCCTGGGGCCGTTGGGTAACGGATTTACCATCGACCCCGATGCCGAAAATGCTGTTCTCGTGGCGGGCGGACTTGGGGTAGCGCCGTTCCCTTACTTGTTCGAGAGACTCGTGGCGATGCATAGACGGGTGCGTGTCTTCCTGGGGGCACGCACTGGAAGCGAATTGGTTTTGACTCAGGGATTTTCGCGAGGAAATGCCGACGTTGAATTGGCTACCGAAGACGGCAGCGTGGGTTTTCGCGGCCTGGTCACCGGGCCACTCGTTACATTTCTCGATAAGACGGAACATCTGGATTCAGTGCAACTGTTTGCTTGCGGGCCCACACCGTTTCTGAACGCCATGTGCGAGATCGCCAAGAAATACCAGGTGAAGTGTCAAATCTCGCTGGAAACAACCATGGCATGTGGCTTCGGGATTTGTGTTGGCTGCCCGGTACGTACCGCGGATAACGGTAAGCGGTTCATGCTCACTTGTGTTGACGGCCCTGTTTTCGAGGCCGGTAAGGTTGCGTTACATGGTTGACCTCTCGGCCAAGATCGGTGATCTGGTGCTACAGAATCCGGTGATGGTGGCGTCGGGTACTTTTGGCTACGCCAGCGAAAGTGCAGACCTCTTCGACCTGAACCAATTGGGTGGAATCGTTACAAAATCGATTAGCCTAAACCCCCGGGCCGGCAACCCACCGCCACGAATTTTTGAAGTCGCGGCAGGCATGCTGAATTCTATCGGTTTGGCCAACGTCGGAGTAGAAGCCTTCATTGCCGAGAAGCTGCCGTTTCTGCGCTCGCTGCAGACCAGAATCATCGTAAATATCGCCGGTGGTACAGCTGAAGAATTTGTGCGCGTCGTGGAGCACCTCGAAGATGAAAGCGGCATCGCTGCATACGAGTTGAATTATTCCTGTCCAAACGTACGCGAAGGCGGACTGGAGTTCAGCCAGGACCCGAGTGTCACCCAAAAGGTCACGGCGCAGGTCCGGCGGGTGACCGGACGGCCCGTGATCGCAAAACTGACTCCGAATGTCACCAGGGTCAGCACGATTGCCCGGGCGGCACGCGACGGTGGCGCTGACGCTGTCTCTTTGATCAACACGCTGGTGGGGCTTGCAATCGACACGGAGACCAGACGACCCCGAATTTACGCCGGCAAGGCCGGTTACTCCGGGCCTGCAATCAAGCCTGTGGCTTTGGCCAAGGTGTTCGAGGTTGCTCAGGAGGTAGACATTCCAATCATCGGCATCGGTGGGATTTTTAGCAGCAATGATGCCCTGGAGTTCTTGATCGCCGGGGCCAGCGTTATTCAAATCGGTACAGCCAATTTTGTCGACCCCACTACCGGAATCAGAGTCATCAAAGGAATAGAGCGCTACTGCGCGGAGCACGAGTTGCCCGCCTGCGCCGAGCTTGTGGGTTCTCTGCGACCCTGGTGTGACAACGACACCTCTTCATAATCACGTACTATCACAATCGGGAGGAACACACCCTGGACCTAAAAAAGTTCGGAATCCGGGCGGCCGTAACGATCACGTTGGGACCGCTGATCCTTTTGCTGGCGTGGTTGGGAAGCTATTTTTTTGCGACATTGGTGTGTGTGATTGTCCTGCTGGGCTTGCACGAATTCTACAATCTCGCTGATCACAAAGGCGTGAATGCCCAGCGTTTGGTGGCATTTGTCGCGGGTGCGGGTATTTGTTACCTCATGTTTCACGGGGAGGTTCAGGCGCTTTCTGTGCTGATTGTGCTTGCCGTGCTGGTGATTCTGACCTCGGAGTTGTTTCGCAGTCAGGAGTCGCCGTTTCTCAATATTTCGGCTACTATCGCCGGGTTGTTCTACGTAGCCGTGCCGTTTGGATGTTTGATTCTAATTAGAGAGATGGGGCGGACGTCCGGTTTCAAGTCCGACTTCGGCGGCAAGCTGATCATTTTGATATTATTGTGCATCTGGATTTGTGACTCAGCTGCCTACATTATGGGTTCGCGCTTTGGTCGGCATAAACTCTTTGCGCGCGTCAGCCCAAATAAGACGGTGGAGGGCACGCTGTTCGGGTTCCTGTTTGCACTTCTGACTGCGTACTTAAGTCAGTTGTTTTTCTTTGCTGAATTGAGCCGAACAAACGCGCTGGTCATCGGGGGCATTTGCGGCAGTTTTGGGCAAGTAAGCGATTTGGTGGAATCGCTGTTGAAGCGGGATGCCGGGGTGAAGGATTCGTCCGGTCTGATTCCCGGACATGGGGGGATACTGGACCGGTTCGACAGCGAGATCCTGGTGGCCCCCATAGTTTATTTTTATCTACGAATCATGGTCTTTTAGCAGCGTTGCTATATAACGATTTCACCCTGGTCGACAATCACGCGGCCATCGATGGACACTGTTGGCTGCGTCACAATGCCTTTGATACGAGGGCGGTCGGATGCACCGCGTCCGCCTGGGCCCTGGCCAAATGACAAGTGTACTGCGCCGGACACTTTTTCATCTTCCTGTGCGGATTTTCCAAAAGTAACTTTATCGTTGGTACCAATTCCCAATTCGTATATTTTTCGTCCCGGTCTGCCAAACTTTCGTATTTCTTTGCGCAGGATTTCTATCTCTCCCTGTCCGCGTATTTGTGCAACCTCGCCGGCATCAAGCTTAAGGGTCGCCGGTTGCGCAAGCTTCTTTTTACCGCCGGCAAGGCGGTCCAGTATCACTCTGCCTTCAATGTTGCCGTCCATCAGAATTGAGGCCTCACCGGCAGGCAGAGAAGTGATTTCACCGGGGTTCCGGGCAAGGGCCGCGTGCGCAATCCCACGCGTTTTGGTGATGTCAACCCGCGTGTTGGTCCCGGATGGAGAGGCCAATTGCATGCATTTTCCAATAGAAAGAATATCAGCGAGTTTCTGGCTCTTGTTGGAGACAGCCACCAGGTCATTTGCTAGTGCTCTGATGAACTGCCGTGGTGTGGAATACTGCAGAATCGCGACGCGCGCACCATGTTGGCGGGCAGGATCGAATAAGCATTCTTCCAGAAAAACCGGAGTCAGGACAACTGCAATATCCGAACATGTCAGGCAGTTGGTGACTCCCGGTGGCATGGTAAAGTCCCGGGCCCTTCGGGCGCGATAAGAGACTAAAACGCTGTTAACCGCGGTCTTTTTTGCGACTTGCCAGATTGCATTGGCGGTTTCAGCCTGCGACTCGTGTGCTACGATGGTGACCCTGTTAGCGGGTTGAAGGGCCAGACACTGCCGCAATAGTTTCCGCGCAGGGCGTTGCAATGGATCCATAGTCAAGGCCCCCAAAGTAAAACGGCTCTATGCACTCTATCTACAACTGCTTGCTTTGCTGCCGGAAGAACGATTTCTTCTGCCTCAAGAGAATCTGTTTTGCTTGAAAATGATTTGTGGTGGGGTTGACCGTCCTCCCTCGGTACTGAAGCGAATTTAGTATGAATTTCTGTCAGGATCAAGCCAAAACTGGTACAACTGTTAAGGCTTTTTTGGTTTGATTTTGAAAAATAATAATCTTATATTAAAATCTTCAAACGGACAGGTTGAATGCCACTATTGCGGGACATGACACTAGGCCAATACTACCCCGGCAACTCTTTTCTACATTGCCTCGATCCCCGAAGTAAACTGATCTCCATCGTGACTCTCATGACCTGTCTGTTCATCTCTATGGAGGTTGATGTGCTGATCGCAGGGGGTAGCCTGTTGACATTAGGGATCGCCCGATCCGGCCTGCCTGCAGGCGCCATTTTTCGGAATTTGCGGCCTTTCGTCTGGCTGTTTTTTATAACTTTTTTAGTACATGCCTTGACAACGCCTGGGCAACCTCTGTTTGACTTCGGCATGCCGGTGACCCGGGAGGGCTTGGTCAGTGGTTTGGGATATTCGATGCGGCTGAGTTTTCTCATCCTGGTTGCGGCGCTGTTTACGCTGACAACGCCGCCCATCGAGCTGACAGATGCACTGGATAAACTTTTTTCACCTTTAAAACGATTAAAGGTGCCGGTGCACGAATTGGTCCTGATGGCCTCCCTTTCACTTCGGTTTTTGCCTATTTTAGTTAATGAGGCCGGACGCGTGAAGAATGCTCAATTATCGCGGGGAGCCACGCTGGACGGTAGGTTGTTGGCTCGGGTTAAGGCGATGGTTCCGATGATTCTGCCGCTTTTTGTTTCAGCGATTTACCGGGCCGAGGCTCTGGCGCTGGCAATGGAAGCTCGTAGCTACACGGGCGGGAAAGACAGGTCGTCCTACCGCGAGTTGACATTCGGCCGGAACGACTTCCTGGCTCTTGGGTGTTCTTTCTTGTTTCTGGTGTTCGCCATTATCTCACTTTGAGAATGCGTAACATTAGAATCGAACTCGAGTACGACGGTACTGAGTTCTGCGGGTGGCAGTGGCAGCCGGTCGGACGGACAATCCAGGGTGTTTTGCAGGACGCCGGTAAGCAACTGCTGCAGCAGCCGATAAAAATTATCGGAGCCGGCAGAACCGACGCCGGGGTCCATGCGCTTGGCCAGGTAGCCAATTTCAAGTGTGAGAGTGACCTGGATTTGTCGGCCATGCGACTGGGGCTTAATAGCTACCTGCCGGAGGATGTGCGTGTCTTGAGTGCGGCTGAAGCGGCGGAGAGATTTCATAGTCGTTTCGACGCGAGCAATCGCGTCTACAGATACATGATTTCAAAAAGACCGAGGGCAATAGACAGAAAATACTCCTGGTTTTGCAAGTACGTGCTGGATATCCCGAGGATGAAAGAAGCTGCGGGTTATCTGGTTGGGTCGCACAATTTTACGGCGTTTTCACGCATAAACAAAGACGAACCGCATTATTTGTGTGACGTCATGAGTTTGGAGTGGCACGAAGTGGAGGATGAGGTGTTCATGCAGGTCCGGGCGAACAGGTTTCTGCACAACATGGTGCGAATCGTTGTCGGAACCCTGGTCGAGGTCGGCCGCGGCAAGTTGAGTCCACACGACCTGCAAGATATCCTGAAGGCCAAAGACAGAGCGCGCGCAGGGGGTGCAGTACCGGCGCACGGCCTGTTTCTCGTAAATGTAAACTACTGAACCTTAATGTAGCAACAATGGAAGGAGCCATTTGATGAAGTTTTTTCTTGATACGGCAAATGTCGACGAAATAAGGCAGGCTGCCAGCATGGGGATTCTGGATGGCGTCACAACCAATCCTACTCTTGTATCCCGCGAAGAAGGAAAATTTAAGGACAACCTGGTGCAGATTTGTGAGATCGTGAACGGGCCGGTCAGCGCGGAGGTAGTCTCGACTGAGGCCGAAGGTATGCTGAGCGAGGCACGGGACCTGGCGGGTCTTCATTCCAATATCTACGTGAAAATACCCATGATCCGCGAAGGCCTGAAAGCAGTTAAGACGCTTTCATCTGAAGGGATCAGAACAAATGTCACCTTGTGTTTCAGCGCCAGCCAGGCGTTGATGGCGGCCAAAGCAGGTGCCACACTTATCAGTCCGTTTGTGGGACGTGTTGACGATATAAGCGGCGTGGGCATGGATATTATTCAGGATATCCGGACGATTTACGACAACTACGGCTTTGAAACTGAGATTCTGGCAGCGAGTTTGAGGCATCCGCTCCATGTCGTGGAGGCAGCTTTGATCGGCGCTGATATTGCCACCATGCCGTATAAGGTGTTCGACCAGCTATTCAACCATCCCTTAACGGACATCGGTTTGGAGAGGTTTTTGGCAGACTGGGACAAAGTTAAGGACCGAGTAAGCTAGGACGTGAAAGCCGTGAGATTCTTTTGCACAGTTTTGCTCGCTGCATTACTGCTATCTGCATGCAGCCGTGAAAAGCCTTCCTCGAGTGAGGGTTTTGAGGTGTCGACCGTGAACGCTGCCACGCAGAATAAGCGCTTGGGCAATGAGAACGAGGACATTTCCAACAGCCGTCAGAACGCGATTACACAGGCGGTGAGCCGGGTCAGCAAGGCTGTGTGCGGCATAAATGTGACCCAGATCCGGGAGGCGCGCAGGGGGCGGCGTTTTAACGATCCGTTCATGGAATTCTTTTTTCCGGAGCGTGTCCCGCGTCGGACCGTGAAGAGCCTCGGATCCGGCTTCCTGATTTCAGCCGACGGTTACATTCTCACCAATGAGCATGTGGTTCACAACGCCACCGAGATTGTGGTCAGCCTCTCCGATGGCAGTACGCCCAATGCCAAACTGATTGGAATGGATTACATCACGGATGTGGCGCTTATCAAGATCGAAGGTGAGAGTTATCCCCATATTGAGCTCGGTAACTCGCAGGACATAATCATTGGTGAATGGGCGATTGCGGTCGGGAATCCGTTCGGTCTTTTCGAAATAAACGCAAAGCCGACGGTTACCGTTGGCGTCGTCAGTGCAATAGACCGCGATTTTGGCAAACAGAGCAATGACCGGGTTTATCAGGATATGATTCAAACCGATGCCGCGATAAATCAGGGCAACAGCGGCGGGCCACTGGTGAATGGCGCCGGTCATGTCATTGGAATGAACACATTCATTTACACTGGTAGCGATTATAGTTCCGGCTCTATCGGCCTTGGCTTTGCCATCCCCAGTAACCGGATCAAGCGAATCCTACGCGACCTCAAAGAGCATGGGTCCGTCAATAGAAAGTGGACGACCGGCCTGGTCGTCGAAGACATTACACCGTTGGTGGCCCGGTATTTCAAGCTTGACTCGCAAAAAGGCGTTATCGTCACGGAGATCGAGCGCGGCAGTCCGTCTGAGCGAGCCGGCATAGAGGTTGGGGACATCGTAACCGAGGTTAACGGGAAAGCGGTTCACAGCGAGCGGGATATTTGGAACGTCATAGACAACTCCGATTTGAGGGGAGGCGATAAACTCGAACTTACCCTCATTCGTGATGGCCGGAGTGGCAACGTCACTCTGCAGCTGAAAGGTCTTAATTGACATGTCTGGGAAGGAGTTACAAGCCCGTTGATTGAGCGTTATTCGCGCCCGGAGATGTCAAACCTCTGGAGTGACAACACCAAGTTCGGCACTTGGTTGAAAGTTGAGGTCCTTGCTTGCGAGGCCATGGCTGAACTGGGAGAGATACCCCTCGATGCTTTGGCTGACATCCGGGAAAAAACGCAATTCGATAAGGACAGAATTCTTGAGATCGAAAGGACCGTCAAACACGACGTCATCGCTTTCTTGACCAATGTCGCCGAGCACGTCGGCCCATCCAGCCGCTACATCCATTTGGGCATGACTTCCTCGGATCTTCTTGACACATCCCTGTCGAGCACGCTGCGCCAGGCAGGTTTCTTGCTGCTGGCAGGTTTACGAAAACTGCGCTCTGCTGTTGCTCGCAGGGCGATGGAATACAAAGACACACCGTGCATAGGACGCTCGCATGGCGTGCACGCAGAACCGACAACGTTTGGACTCAAGTTGGCGGTTTGGTACGATGAGATCGGTAGGGGCGAGCAACGGCTCAGGCACGCCATCGACTCCATTTCCGTCGGTAAGGTTTCGGGGGCGGTAGGCACCTTCGCGCATATCGACCCGTCTGTAGAAACTTATGTTTGTGAAAAACTCGGGCTGAAGCCGGCGCCGGTCTCAACTCAAATCGTGCAGCGGGACCGGCACGCAGAGTACCTGTCCAGTCTGGCACTGGTCGCAGCCTCTCTGGAGAAATTCGCGACTGAGGTTCGCAGCTTGCAAAAAACCGAAGTACTCGAGGCTGAGGAACCTTTTGAGAAGGGACAGAAAGGATCGTCGGCCATGCCACACAAGCGCAATCCGGTTACTTGTGAACAAGTCTGTGGTCTGGCGCGGGTCGTGAAGAGCAACGTTCAGGCGGCCCTGGACAATGTTGCACTCTGGCATGAACGCGATATCACGCATTCATCCGTGGAACGAATCATCATCCCGGATAGTACAATCGCCCTTGATTACATCCTTGCGAAATTTACCGATGTTGTCGACGGGCTGGTGGTTTATCCTGACAACATGATGGCAAATCTGCGAAAGACCCGAGGGCTTATTTTTTCACAACCGTTGCTGTTGGCACTCACAAGAAAAGGTGTAACCCGAGAAGTGGCCTACAAGCTGGTGCAGGCTTGCGCCATGAAGGTTTGGGATACTAACGAAGATTTCGAGAATGTGGCGCAGTCGGATGCCGGAATGAATGAGCATCTAACTGCCTCGGAAGTGAATGCTTGCTTCGACTTGAACAGGCAATTGCGGAACGTCGGTTTTATTTTTGATAGAGTAGGGTTAAAGAACTAACCTATTGGTTATAATAAAAAGAGGGAGCTAGGGCAAATTGAAAGAAACGAAGATTAAGAAGAAACAGAAGCTGTATGAAGGTAAGGCGAAGATCGTCTTCGAAACAGACAATGAAGACCTGTATCTGCAAGAATTTAAGGATGATGCCACTGCTTTTAACGGCAAGAAAAAGGCTAAGATAAAATCTAAGGGAGCTATCAACAATCAGGTCTCCGCCCACCTCTTCAGTTACCTGGAGAGCTACCATGTTCCTACCCACTTTGTCTCGCAATTCTCTGATACGAGCATGGTGATCAAGAAGCTCGAAATGATCCCGGTTGAGGTTGTCATGCGCAACATAGCCACCGGTAGTCTGGTGAAACGCTATGGTGTTGAGGAGGGTATGGAGCTTGAGCATCCGATTATGGAGTTTTACCTGAAAGATGATGACAAGAACGACCCCCTGATTAACGAGGACCACGTTCTTTCCTTTGGGCATGCAACTGAGGAAGAAGTTGAGGTCATGAAACGATACACTCAGAAGATCAACGCGGTCCTGAAGTCATTCTTTTATCGCAGGCAATTGATGCTTGTTGACTTCAAGGTGGAGTTTGGACGCGCAAAATCTGGAAAGTTGAAGCTGGGCGATGAGATTTCTCCGGACACTTGTCGATTCTGGGACATTGAATCGGGCGATAAGCTCGACAAGGACCGTTTCCGACAAGATCTTGGTAAAGTAGAAGAAGCATACCAGGAAGTTCTGACTCGGGTCTTCAAGTAGTTTCACCAACGCAGGAGGGGAGAAAGTTGGCAAAAGAAGGACTTGGCATCGTCATCGGCTCGGTGCTGTCGTCTGTTATTATGCTGGTGGGCTCGTACTTCAGCCCGTTTATCCATATTTGGGTAATCACCGGTGTCATCATTGCTTTTACAATCTTCACCATTGCCTTCTTCCGGGATCCGGACAGAAAGCCCCCGGGGGGAGACGACAATATTATCTCTCCGGCGGATGGCAAGGTTATTGAGATAGTCGAAGATAACAACAACGAGTACATGCGTGCACCGTCGCGGAGGATCAGTGTCTTTTTGAATATCTTCAATGTCCATGTTAATCGTATCCCCATCACGGGCAGCGTCGAGTATTTTCACTACCAAAAAGGTGCTTTCCTGAAGGCTTATAAAGCTGAAGCTTCGGATGTGAATGAACAAACCGTCATCGGCGTAAAAGCGGCCAGTGGCAGGAGAGTTCTGTTTAAACAAATTGCAGGGCTTATTGCACGTCGCATCGTTTGCGACCTTCGTGAGGGACATGCAGTTCAGGCGGGGGAACGGTTTGGCATGATTAAGTTCGGTTCACGAGTTGATATTTTTGTGCCGATGAATGTTGATATCAGAGTACGTGTGAACGAAAAAGTCAGAGGCGGAGAAACTGTGCTAGGAGTTTTTAATGATGAAATACAATAGGAACATTGTTCCAAGCATTTTCACTATGTTGAACCTGTTTTTCGGTTTTTTTGCGATCATTAATGCAATGCAGGGTAAATTCGTGAGCGCATCCTGGCTGATCATTATTGCCGGTGTTTGGGATAGCATCGATGGTAAGATAGCGCGGAGCACGCACACCTACAGTGATTTTGGCGTTCAGTTTGATTCGATTACTGATGTTGTTTCTTTTGGGGTTGCCCCCGGCATCCTCATTTACAAGGTTTTCTTGTACAAGCTGGGACCTTTGGGCGTCATACTCAGCTTCCTGCCACTGCTTTTTGGCGCCATCAGACTGGCGCGGTTTAACGTCATGCAGGACGGGTTTGAGAAAACCAACTTCAGCGGATTGCCGGTTCCGGCCATGGCGGGGACCCTTTCTACCTATGTTCTGTTTAACTACGACCTGTGGGAAGGGCTTAAATTTGCTCCGGCGGTCATCCCGCTCGTCTTGTTTCTGTGTTACTTGATGACGAGCAACGTCGAGTACCAGATGATGCCGAAGTTCAGCTTCCGCAGCGACAAAGGGAACTCCCTGATACTGGTTTTGTTAATCGCCGCCGCTTTGGCTGCGATTGTCTTCCGGGAACGGGTGATGTTTCCGATTGCTATGGGTTTCGTTCTCTACTACTTTGTTCGCTCCGTGCTTACTCATACGGGGGAAGACGAAGATGAGGATGAAGCATTCGAAGTACCGTTTGTGGACTGAGGAAAATGGCGACTGCGCGAATCTTTGTGACTCTAAAAAAAGGGATCCTCGACCCACAGGGCAAGGCGGTTGAGCATGCATTGCAGGGCCTCGGTATCGATGCCGTAAAAGGCGTGCGGGTTGGCAAACTGATCAGCCTGACGTTTGAAGACGTGTCCGAGACTGAAGCACGGCGTCTGAGCGACGAGGCTTGTGAGAAACTTCTTGCCAATCCCGTGATCGAAGACTACGAAGTCGAATTGTTGCAGGCGGTTGAATGAAATTTGGCGTAGTAGTTTTTCCCGGTTCCAATTGTGACCACGATTGCTTCTACGCGCTTAAGACTGCCTGCCATCAGGATGTCCGTTTCATCTGGCATAAGGACCACAATCTTGGTGATGTCGACGCGGTCATTCTCCCGGGCGGATTTTCATACGGAGATTACTTGCGCACGGGCGCAGTGGCCAGGTTCTCACCTGTGATGGACGCTGTGGTTGATTTTGCCAACCACGGGGGCATTGTTGTCGGGATTTGTAACGGCTTTCAGATCTTATGCGAGACCGGCCTTTTGCCGGGAGCGCTGATGCGGAACAAAGATTTACGGTTTGTCTGCAAGTTTTGCCATCTTAGGGTCGAAAATTTCGACACCGTCTTTAGCAATCAATGTTTGCAGGGCAAAGTGTTGAACATACCGGTTGCGCATGCCGAAGGCCTGTACTATGCAACGGATGATGTCTTGGCTGAGTTAAATAAGCAGAACGGGGTGCTGTTCAGGTATTGCGACAAGGACGGTACACTTTCTGACGACTCAAACCCAAATGGGTCATTGCAGAACATCGCGGGGATCATGAATCGCGAGGGAAACGTGATGGGCATGATGCCCCATCCAGACAGGTGCTTTGAGAAGCTGTTGACTTCCAGCGATGGAGTCTCTATCTTCAATTCGATGGTTCAAAATGGCGGCATAAATTAATGGCACGAATGTCCTTCGGTAAGATCATTTTGGTGATTATCCTGGGAGCCTTGATAGGTTCGCTGGTCGGTCAGCTCATCGGCCTGGTGTTGCCCTCTGGAGTTGTCAAAGATTTTTTTCTGAAGTCCTCTGTCTTGGCGGTGGGACCAACACCCGTGGAAGTCGGACTTTTTTCGTTGACACTCGGTTTCAGTGTGACCCTGAATATTGTGGGACTGGTGGGAATCGGTGTCGCGCTCTATCTATTACGCTGGTATTAAACGCTACGGAGGTTGCTCATAATGGGTTCAATAGGAATGCCTGAACTCATCGTGATTTTTTTGGTTACTTTGATGCTGTTTGGCTCAAAACGTCTGCCGGATTTGGCAAAGGGTTTGGGAAAAGGGATACGCGAGTTCAAGAAAGCTGCGGACGACTTTAAGAGCGAGTTGAACGTCGAGCCGCTCAAGAGAGATTTTGAAAAAGAGATCAAAGGCGGCTTGGATGAAGTGAAACATGAGCTTGACAAGACAGTGGAAGTGGGTGGAGCAAAGCCGAAAGCATCACCGACTAAAACCAATAAAGGAGAATAGAATGGGTTTAGGTCACTGGGAGCTCCTGCTGGTTATTTTTGTAGTGCTCCTTTTGTTTGGTGGTAAGAAATTTCCGGAGCTTGCAAAAGGGTTAGGCAAAGGCCTGCGAGAATTTAAGAAATCGGTGAAAGAACCGGAATCCGAAGATCCGGCGCAAGTGGAGTCGACGGAGAAGAAGAGCGAGTGAGTTTGCTATAACGCTGCGGCAAGACAAGGGAGGAAGAAATCAGTTTTAGCACGATCGCACAGGCGCGTGCGGCTCTGCTCTCCGGCGAGTGTAGCTGCGCGGAGCTGGTCGAACAGTCTTTGAGTCAAATAGATGAAGGCACTCATTTGAATGCCTTCATTTCAGTTATGGCCGAACGGGCCCGGCAAAAAGCAGGCGAAGTCGATGCCAGGGTTGCCGCGGGTGAAGCCGGCTCTCTGGCCGGAACCATACTTGCAGTCAAAGATCTAATCGTGATGAAGGGTGGTAGGGTCACGTGCGGCTCCAGGATTCTCGCAGATTTTGTCTCTCCTTACGACGCCACAGTGGTTGAGCGTCTCGAAGCGCAAGATGCCGTCATCATCGCCAAAACAAATATGGATGAGTTTGCGATGGGTAGTTCCAATGAGAACTCCCATTTCGGCGCAGTGCGCAATCCTCATGACCGCCAACGTGTCCCGGGCGGGTCTTCCGGTGGCTCCTGCGCCGCTGTTGCTGCCGGGATGGTGACTGCGGCCCTAGGGAGCGATACCGGCGGTTCTATTCGGCAGCCTGCGGCATTCTGTGGGGTGGTCGGCTTAAAACCCACCTACGGCCGGGTTTCCCGCTACGGCCTTGTGGCTTTTGCCTCCTCTTTCGACCAAATCGGTCCGATAGCACAAACGGTGCAGGACGCGGGAGATCTGTTCCGAGCTATGGCAGGCCACGATCCAAAGGACTCGACCTCCGCACAACTCGCGGTACCCGTCCTGGATGAGCACTCTGGTGAGAAAATAAAAGGGTTGCGGATCGGACTGCCAAAAGAGTATTTCGCTGACGGGTTGGCCGCGGATATCCGGACCGCCATCGACCAGCTTGTTGCCAGGCTTGCGGCGGACGGCGCAGAAATCGTGGACGTGTCTTTACCACACACCGAGTACGCTATCGCGGCCTATTACATAATCACGACTGCTGAAGCGTCGTCCAACCTTGCCCGCTATGATGGCGCGCGCTATGGCTACCGGGCGGAACAGAGCGACTCCCTGGAAGAAATGTATGTTCGTAGCCGGAGTGAAGGATTCGGGGAGGAGGTAAAACGGAGAATTATGCTGGGGACCTACGTGCTTTCGGCCGGATACTATGATGCCTATTATCGGAAGGCGCAACAGGTGAGAACGCTTGTACGGCGTGATTTTGAACAGGCCTTTACGGTTTGCGATTGTCTCCTCACGCCAACTACGCCCACAACTGCTTTCAAACTGGGCGAAAAGACCGCAGATCCTCTGAACATGTACTTGTCAGATGTTTATACTGTCTCGGTGAACCTCGCCGGGTTGCCGGCGATGTCGGTGCCTTGTGGGGTTGATTCGGCCAACCTTCCGCTGGGTGTTCAGATTATTGGAAATGCCTTCGACGAAACAACAGTACTGAAGCTGGGGCGCCATATCGAGCAGTCCCGTGTAGAGAGGTAAAATCGAGAAACCATGTCCTACGAAGCAGTCATCGGCCTGGAAGTTCACTGTCAGCTCTCCACCGAATCCAAAATATTTTCCGGAAGCAGCGCTGCCTTTGGCGGCGAGCCCAACTCCCACGTCGACCCGGTTTGCCTTGGCTTGCCCGGGGTCTTGCCGGTTCTCAACAAGACGGCCGTCATCTTTGCCATTAAAACGGGGCTGGCCATGAATTGCAGAATTGCCGGCCATTCGGTTTTTGCCCGCAAGAATTATTTTTATCCTGATCTACCTAAGGGCTACCAGATTTCGCAATTTGATGAACCGCTTTGCGAGCATGGCTATCTCGAGATTCAAGACGGTAATGAGTCCAGGCGCATCGGCATTACTCGAATTCATCTGGAGGAAGATGCCGGGAAGTCCATACATGCGGAGAGTTTTGTCAAGAGCGATGAAACACTGGTGGATGTTAATCGTTGTGGCGTTCCTCTGGTTGAGATTGTTGGCGAGCCTGATATTCGTACGCCACGCGAGGCGAATCTCTATCTGACCGAGCTCCGACAAATCGTTCGTTACCTGGGTGTGTGCGATGGCAATATGGAGGAGGGCAGTTTGCGCTGTGATGCCAACATATCGGTCCGGCCAGCAGGTCAGAAGGAGTTGGGCGTCAAAACCGAACTAAAAAACATGAATTCAATCCGGGGTGTCGAGCGCGCTTTAGAGTTTGAGATAGCCCGGCAAGTTAAGATTCTGGAGGAAGGCGGTTCAATACAGCAAGAGACTCTCCTCTGGAATGCGAATACAAACGAAGCGGCTCCCATGCGCAGCAAGGAATATTCGCACGACTATCGATACTTCCCCGAGCCGGATCTGGTGCCGTTGTCCATAACTGATGAGTGGATTGCTGACATTGAGAACAGCCTGCCAGAACTGCCTTCGGCCCGGCGTAGACGGCTTGCAGTTGAGTACGGGGTTCCGGAGTATGATGCCGCAGTTCTGACTGACAATCAAGCGCTTGCTGACTACTACGAGGAGGTGGCACGGGCGGCTGGTGATGGCAAGGCTGCCAGCAATTGGGTGATGGGAGAAGTCCTGGGCTATTTGAACGAACACAATCTAAATCTGAAGGATCTCAAAGTAACTTCAGAGAATCTCGCCGCACTGCTCAAGTTGGTGGCAGAGGGGACGATCAGCGGCAAAATCGCGAAGACCGTCTTTGCGGAAATGGCCAGTACAGGTGAGCAGCCCGATACGATTGTGGCGGCGAAGGGTCTCGTGCAGATTTCGGACAGCAGCGAGATAACCGGCCATGTCCAGCAAGTGCTCGCAGACAACCCGACAGAGGTGGAAAAGTTTCTTGCCGGTAAAGAACAGGTGGTTGGCTTTCTGGTCGGACAAGTCATGCGCGCTACCTGCGGCAAAGCAAATCCCAAGCTGGTCAACCAGACCCTGCGCGATGAATTGCAGCGATTGAGGAAATAGAACACCAACCTTGTGAGGGCTTTTTTACAATCCGAGCTTGCTCTTTGAATTCCGGCTAACCGGCAGGCGGGTTGCATGCCGGTCTTGCATTTCCACCCACCAATTGCCGTTCTGCAGTCGTCTCACCTTCTTAATCCACTTCATGTTGACCAGAGCCGAGCGATGGATTCGGACAAAATCGTCGCCACCGAGTTCTTTTTCCAACTGATTCAGAGGCTTGCTGACCAGGAAGCTTTCTTCCGCGGTTTTGACTTCCACATACTTGTCACGGGCCCGGAAGAAGTGGATCTCTTCCGCGTCAATGAACCGGACAACATCTCCTACCCGAACTGTGATCCTTGTCTTTCCAGAGTGTCCGCTCAGGTCGAGCAGTTTTTTGATTTGTCTTTTCATGTTGGCCTGGCCGGCATCGGTCAAGCGGCCCAGTTTCTTGATTGCTTGGTGCAGTCGTTGCGGATCGACTGGCTTGAGGAGGTAGTCCACCGAGTTCTCTGCAAATGCTTTCACAGCATACTCATCGTATGCGGTAGAGAAAATGACCAGGGGGTGATGTCCTGCTGCGTTCAGCACCTCGAAGCCGTCCATCCCCGGCATCTGAATGTCCAGGAAAATCAGATCCGGCTCCAAAGAGTCTAACTGTTCCACCGCTTCGGGCCCGTTGTCTGCCTGGGCAATTATCCGGATCTGGTCGCGGTGCGGCTCTAGCAGGCGAGCCAATCTCTCCAGCGCCAGTGGCTCATCATCGATCAGAATGGTCTGAAACGGCATTGAGGATGTTCTCGGTTTCTTCCTTTGCAAATTCAGCGTCAAACGGTATCTGCAGCAAGATTTGAACGGTTTCTTGTGAATCGCTGTGCGCGCCACGAAAGTTGATTGCTACTTTAGCGATTCCGGATGAATGATTCAACTTGATTTTAGTCAGACAGGACTGTACACGCACAGAGCAATTTCGAATATTTGTAGGTCAGTTCGAGCTTCCGGGGTTTTCGCAAGAATGCTGTGACATGGTGTCCTCTTTCCAATGCCTGCGCCACAAGTTGTCGCCCGTGCCGCCGGTTGCGGCCAGCGTTACTTTGCTTATACTGGCCTTTGCGGCGGATGTTTTTACTGTGGCGACAAGGTGCGAGATCTGGGGGTTGAATGGCAGCTCCGGCGGACGAGTGTACAACGTCTGTTACTCACTGAATGCCATGTCCAAATCTTCTCTTGCTTTTGATCCTGGTCGATTCTATATTGATTCGATTTTTCCGCAATGATGTCCCAATCTCACGGGAGCCAGGATGCCCAACAATCAAGATGCAAAAAACGGAAATGCCGAAAAGGATCTAATCGATCGGATCGCGAGCGGTTTTGTAGTTGAGTCCGAAGAAGATATGACCGCGGGTTACAAAAAATCCCTGATTACCCAGCTCATGGTTCAGGGCGATACTGAACTGATGAGCGCGCCAGCTTACTACCTGGCGTCTAAAGATGCTCCCACGATCAACAGCAGGATTGCCGTTACGGCAATTATTCATGATGAACTGGGACATGCCAATATCGCTTATAGAATCCTCGAGGATCTCGGAGTCGACAAACACTGGCTGGTTTATGGTCGCGAACCGAACCAATTCAAGCATCCCTATGGTTTCGATCAACCGCTGGAAGATTGGGCGGAAATGGTCGTCGCGAACGGCTTTTTTGACCGGGCCGGTATCACCTTGCTCGGTGATGTGCTAAACAACACCAGCTACGGGCCCCTGAAAAGGGCTCTGGTGAAAGTCGACCGCGAAGAGATCCTGCATTTGCGCCACGGTGAGTCGTGGATGCGCCGCCTGGCCAAAGCGGGCGGTGAAGCGAAGGATTTGCTGCAACGCGCCGTTGACTGGATGTTTCCCATGACGTTGGAATGGTTTGGCCTGCCCGACGGTCTGAAGCGCCACAGCGGTCAACTGGACTACAAGCTGAAAGGTAAGACCAACGACCAATTGCGCCAGACCTGGATGGAGGCAACGGTTCCACTCTGCGAAGGGATTGGAATAGACGTGCCCGCGCACTATGACGATGTCGCCCGGGAGTTTGTTCTGGATTACCCTTTCCCCTGTCAATATGACCCGCAGGAGAAAAGATGGGACTTTGATGCTCCGCTGTCATGGGATGATGTCTTCCAGCGCTGGAAGGCTCGTGGCCCTATGAATCAACGCTACACGGAAATGGTCCAGGGTGATTTGGGTAGCATTTTCGGGGGACGTCTGTGGTAACCACTGACCAGGTGTGGGATGCACTTGCTCGTGTCAACGATCCCGAATACCCGCTCAGCGTTGTTGACCTGGGGATGGTTTATGGGGTAGGGGTGAATCACAAAGACATTCAAATCGAGATGACCTTTACCGCCATCGGGTGTCCTGCCATCGACATGATCATCGCCGATGTCCGGGACGAGGTGGGGAAGATTCCGGAAGTGCAGGGAGTGAATGTGGACGTAGTCTGGAGCCCGGCATGGACGAAAGCCTGCATCACGGATAAGGGGCGGCAGATTCTGCAATACTACGGTGTCGGTCTCTGAAATAATACAAGATGAATAATGTCAGATAAAATCTACGAAGTCTTTGCACGCAAGAATCACGATGGCGCTTTAGTTCATGTGGGCAGCCTGAATGCCTCGGATGACGAATTGGCGAAAGCCTACGCCTGGACCATGTACGATGAGGAGAACTGGGTCGAAATGTGCGTCGTGCCAAGGGATGCCGTGATCCGGGTAACTCATGATCGTAAAATACCCCTCTGGGGCAACTGATACGGATATCTTCAATGTCAACACAGACTGCAATCTTTGAATCGGCCGGTGACCTGAGCGCCGAAAACCGGACAAACCTGCGCAACCTGCTCATAGCCATCGCCGACACCAAGCTTCTTTTGGGCTATCACTATGGCGAATGGACGTTTGGCCCGCCTCAGATCGAGGCAGCGATTGCGTGTTGCTCGCTCTGCCAAAGCGAGCTCGGACACGTACGCCTGCTGCACGGGCTGCTCAATAAACATTGTGACGAGGATCCTGACCGGCTTGTGTGCGACCGCGCGCCAGAGGAGTTTGCCAATATTCCCTTCCTCGACAGCGGAATTGCGAACTGGGCTGGGCTGGTAGCGGCCAATTATGTGGTTGACTTTGCGGTTACTACTCTGCTGTACTCGCTAAAGGATTCTGCTTTTCAGCCCTTGCACATGAGTCTGGAAAAAATGCTGCAGGAAGAGCGTTACCATGTCCACCACGGCAAAGGTTGGTTCCGCACACTGGCGCTGAAAAATGAAGATACGCGCACGGCGCTCGGTGTCGCCTGCGCCCGCGCACTACAGGATGTGGCTGAATGGTTCGGGCCGCCGGAAGAAAGCGCTGAACGGCAATTGCTGGAGGCCGGGGTCAAGCAGGAGGGTAGTTCCTCAGCCCTGGCAAGAGTGTTCGCCGAAATCGGCAACAGCGCTGATGAATTGCAGGTTGAGGTTGGCCTGCACAAGTCGAATGATGAGTGGGCGCTGGTAGAAGAGACAGCATGGCAGGATTGGGATTCGCGCAGCAGAAGAGTGCGTCAGTCGCAGCCTGATCAGGACATTCTCTATCATTTGCGCGGAAATAAGAACGAAGTTTTCAAGTTGAGCTGATGAGCGACGCACCCAAAAGATGCACTTTCTGCGGTTCGTCTCATACCGAGAAACAGTCCGATTTCGGCACGTCCGTAATGGTGCGGCAATACTACTGCCTCGATTGCAAATCTGCATTCGAGTGGATCAAGTGGGGGGATGAGGCCGAGTTGGATCTGCCTGACTTTTTAAAAGATAAGTAAGCCGACAAGGATTGCCACCCTTCTGTAGTAATGCCAAACAGCCTCGCGAAAATCACCTTTAGAGTCAAAGCGCCCCTTATTCACAAGCCTGACAAACAGATCTACATTACCGGCGACCATGAAGCACTGGGCAACTGGTTTCCGGATCGCGTGCCTTTGCAAAATGTCGGCAGAGGGGTGTGGCAGCTCGACTTTGAGTTTCCTAAACAAACGAGCCTGGCTTTTAAATTCAGCCGGGGGTCATGGGAGACTGAGGAGGTGGTCAAAAACGGTGAAGTATGTGGCAATCGTGTCCACCGGGTTCAGGAGAATCAAGTGATCGACATCAAGATAAATGGCTGGCGCGATATCCTGTTCAAAGCGAGGAAGGGTATCGTCGGCAGTGTCAAATATCATGAGGACTTTGCCTCCGCGTTCCTTCGCAGGAAAAGAACGTTGGTGGTCTGGCTACCTCCCAGCTACACGGCCGACTGCGACCAGCGCTACCCCGTACTGTATGCCCATGACGGCCAGAATTTGTTTGATCCGGCCACTGCCTTTGCCGGCGTCGACTGGCGTTTGGATGAAACCGCCACCCGACTGATGAAACAGGGGAAGATGCAAGAGACCATCATCGTCGGCCTATACAACACGCGGGCACGCCTGCAGGAATACGCCGACACAAAATTCGGCCGGAGCTACATGCGCCACATACTCGAGGAGGTCAAGCCCTTCATCGATACGACCTACCGCACGCACCCTGGGCGGGAACATACGGGCGTTATGGGCTCATCCATGGGTGGACTGATTTCTCTTTACTTAATCTGGCGCCATTCGAACGTCTTTTCCAAAGCAGCATGTCTGTCAACTTCCCTGTCTTGGCAGAAACGGGCAGTGCTGCAAATGATCGAGCAGGACCCGGACCCGCCGCGCGATATCAAAATCTATTTTGACCATGGCGGTCTCGGCGATGAAGGGGCACACGCCTGTGACTATCATCACCTTCGCGAGATTTTTCTGCGGCAGGGCTACAAGCCGCACAGGGAGTTCCATTACTACTTTGACAAGAACGGCGATCATTCTGAACGGAGCTGGGCTCGGCGGGCCCGGCGGCCTCTGCTGTTCCTTTTTAGAGAATAGCGGTCAGGGTTGTTTTGGTTTTTTTCGAATAAGTCGATATTTTTTCTTGTTTTTCTAAATAGGTTCCTTTATTTTCCGAAGTTCCTTGGGGAAATACTGTCCAGTTCCCTTTCTGGTTTGCACCTCCTGACTACCTAAAGCCATGGTACGATGATTACAGGAAGTCGTAGTTTATGATCACAAGGTCGTGTTTCTGTGTTTTCCCGATTATTTTCGGAATCCTGAGTTGTTCTTCCTCTAAGCAAACTTCTCCCCGAAATAACCAGATCCAAACAATCTCCACCAAAACATATCAAGTAATTGCCGAAGAAAAATACGAGGGCCGTGTTGATTTTCTCTTTAATAGTTCAAAGACTTACGTTCTTTGTATTAACGAGGAAAAGGAAACGTCCAATCCGGGCTTTTCTCCTTTGAAATTCTTTGTGTACGATTTGAAAGCAGAAAGAGTGATTTTCGAGGACATGCCTGGTAGGGCTAACATAAAGTGGATTTCACCAGACAATTTCGAAGTAGATGTCGTTCCGGGTATTGTTAGAGGTGATGAGGAGGCAAACTCTGCTTCGCCGGGCTATGTTTACGACTGCAAGCTGCAAAAGAAGATCAAGCGGTCCGCCTTAAACCCCGACAAATAGCTTTCCCTCAGAGGTATAATTAATAATAGCGCAACTGGGAAGGAGGCATCATCAGAACGACATTGATTTATCTTTCCAATATCTATCCCAATTCTTACGAACAAGGAGGAGTAGTATGAGTAAAAAGCTCTATGCGTTTTCAAGTGTTTTGGTTGCTCTCTGCATTGCGTTGACTCTGAGTTTGAATTTTGAAGTAGCAACGGACTCAGATGTCACAGTATTTGAGGGTGACGATTTGACACCCGTCAATATTTCTACTGAGGCTGATAACCTGGCCATCTTAGCCGGCCAGAAGCAGCCTTTCTCCGAGAGAAAGAAAAGAGTGAAAGGCGTGGCCAACCCTGATAACCCGGATTTGTTTGCCGCCTGGCACAATGGTATTCGGACCCGCCACGGCGCCGACAGACCTGATTACCCCCACAACTACAAGATCAGAGAGTTGCTGAAGGCGAACGATGTTGAATCTACAAAAGAATTGAGTTCGTTGCAGGGCCTCGGCGGACTGGACTGGGTGTCCCGTGGTCCGGCTAATGTCGGCGGCAGAACCAGAGGATTGCTGATCTACCCGGGAGATCCCACTTACAGCACCTGGTTTGCAGGTTCGGTCGGTGGCGGTGTCTGGAAGACCGAAGATGCCGGCGCGACCTGGACGAATCTTACGGCCGACTTACCTGATTTGTCTACCAGTACGCTGGCGATGGGTCTTTCCAATCCCAATGTCATTTACGTCGGTACCGGCGAAGGTTTTGGTAACGTTGATAATCTCGATGGCAGTGGAATCTGGCGTTCCGACGATGGCGGCACGACCTTTACGCAACTGGCCAGCACTGCCAGCAGCGCTGACTTTGAAAACATCACGCGTATCGTCGTTGATCCCAACGACCCGGACACCTTCGTATTCGGTGTAGCTGCAGGGTTTAATGATGGCAATGCCACCTCCGGTATTTATAGATCCACAGACGGCGGCGCGACGGTCACAAAAGTATACGAATCCGGTGCGTTTTCGGTTGAACACATTGTCGCTAACCCTGAAAACTTCAATACTTTATATGCAGCGGTCAATGGCAACGCTGTCTTCAAGTCGATTGATGCGGGACAGAATTGGTTTTCTTCTTCCGAGGGCATTGGTCCGGTAGGACGTTCGGAATTGGCAATAGCGCCAACTGACACGGCAACCATTTATGCCGCTGCTCAAGGTGGCGCTCTTGGTTCAATACTGTACAAATCCGAAGACGCCGGCGCTACGTGGTTTGGTGCCAATGATGAAAACGCGGTCCATTGGCTTGGCGGGCAGGGCTGGTACGACAACACAATTGCGGTTCATCCCTTCAACAAAGATGTTGTGTTTGTCGGCGGAGTCCGGATGTGGCAGCTAGATGGAATTGCTGGTCAGGACACACTAATTACGGTCCTGGGAGTAGATCAGGAAAACCTGTCCACATTCTTTTCCTTTGTGAATTTCGGCGGCCGCTTTGGTAACGGTGGCCTGGAGACCGGAGCAGGTTTCCACGGCCTTGCGACCGGCCTAACGCCAGATGAGTTTACGAGTGTAGAAGTTCGTTTAGGACCCGGTAAGTCCCAAAAGGCACACAGATTCCTGTTTGCAGGGGGATTTCAATATCCGTATCAGGACTATGTTGATGTACCTTTTGAAGTGTGGGACATCGACAACAATCAGCAATTGATGGTCTCGTTCCGTGATGATGAGAACAACGGTGTCTACGAGTTGGAAGACCGCGCATCAGACATTGACGGCAGTGGTATCGACCGTGAGTATCTGTTTATTCATTCTGTTGCTTATGATTCAACCGCGCCAGACCCGATGATTGCGGTTACTGCGGGACAAGTCTACAAAAACACCTTTGCCATGTGGCCGGTAGCACCTGCCGGCGCGGGAATCGTTTCCCCCGATACTCTATCGTTTGATGCTACCATCAGGATAAAGTGGGGGACTTTGATCACCAACAGACTTGCCAGCACCCAGATAGCCTCGGGGCCGGTAAATACAGTGCATGTCGATCATCACAACCTGCTTGCTGTTCCGACAGATACGGAATTACAGACCTTCATGATCTTGAACGGAAATGATGGTGGCGTTTCTGTGTCAATGGACAACGGTGTAACTTGGAGCGAAACTGACAACGGTTATATCACCTCGCAATTCTATGGCGCCGACAAGATGAATGGAGCGGACCGTTACTTCGGCGGTATGCAGGATAACGGTACCTGGTTCTCTCCGGCTGGAGAAGATGCGAGCGCAGCCACCAACTACACCTTCGCAATCGGGGGTGATGGTTACGAAACCTCATGGCATTACAACGATCCTTTGAAGATGATTGGCGGTTCGCAATTTAATGGCATCAGGCGGTCGCTGGACGGTGGTGCTAGCTTTTCCAATGCCAATACAGCGACGGGTTTGTTGGACGTTGGCAGTAACCCACAGCTCGCACCGTTCTTTACGAAAATTGCCAGTACCGACCAGGATCCCGACCTACTTTTTGCGGTCGGCGCATCGGGTGTTTGGCGTACTGACAATTTCGCGGGCAACTGGACTCTGGCGCCAATGACAAACGCCGCGTGGAATGGCATTAGTAGTTTCTCGCAGGTGAAGATCAGTTTGCACAATCCGCAAATTGTCTGGACCGGAAGAGACATGGTTACGGGCAGTACGCCTTATGTGTCGACGGACGGTGGTATTACTTTTTCTGCGACTAACCTCTTCACGGATGTAACCATGGGCAGGTTGTCCGGCTTTGCGACTCATCCGACTGAAGACAGCACTGCGTATGCTTTGTTCTCCATTGCAAACGGGCCGAAGATACTCGGGACAACCGATCTTGGGCAAAGTTGGGAAGATATAACAGGTTTTGGCACAGGCACAACCAGTGCAAGCGGGTTCCCCGATGTTGCCGTATATAGTTGCCTCGTCATGCCGTTTAACACAGATGTCATTTGGGCCGGTACAGAGATCGGTATTTTTGAGAGCAATGACGGCGGTGCATCATGGGCCCTGCAAACGGAAGGTTTCCCGGCCACTGGCGCCTATGAGATGTTTATCGTAAACGACCAGGTTGTTGTCGCGACCCATGGCAGAGGTATCTGGTCTGTCACTATGCCGGAACTGTCCGGTTATGAACCTCCCGTGGCGACACTTGCACCGCGTTTTGCATCTGTCCTCGGTGGCGGTGGCGGCCAGATCAGCGCCACGTTACAGTTACCTTCACCGTATGACTCCTCATTTGTTTATGTGGATGGACAGCGTCTCGCTTCTTTCGCTGCAAATACTGGTGCGGTCGACTCGGTGCTGACTCTGATTGTAGCAACCACCACACTCGATACGGTGGATGTCTCAGTTTCTGCCTACGCAGGTGGTGTCAAGTTGAGTAATGTGCCTATCCCGACAGTTGTCTTTCCTTTGAACGACCCGCAGGCTGCATTTGCGGAAGACTTCAATGCAGACCGGAATAATTTTGTCCTTAGTGGCCTTGACCTTCTCACTGGCGAGGCAGGGTTCGCAGACGGTGCGCTGCACTCTCCGCACCCCTACACGCCGAACCGGAATTTTATCGCTTTATTGAAAACGCCGATCGAGGTCGCGTCCAGTGGTGCAACATTTGCCTATGATGACGTTGCCATTGTTGAGCCAGGAAATGCCGGCACTGTCTTCGGCGATGCAACTTTCTGGGATTTTGTCATTGTCGAAGGAAGCAACGATAATGGCATCTCCTGGACACCGCTTGCCGATGGCTACGATGCGCGGTTCAATGCCACCTGGCTGGCAAACGACCCGGCTGGTCCCGGTGATTCAACTATGTTCGTTCACCACGAGTTGGACTTGCTGGATACATTTTCCGCCGGCGAGGTGATCCTCGTTCGGTTCAGGCTAGAGGCAGATCCGGGCGCCGAGAGTTGGGGCTGGGTCATCGACAACCTGAACATTCAGGACGGTGTCGTCTCCGTTGAGGATGACGGTGGCTCGCAGTTGCCACAAGTCTTTTCGCTGTCTCAGAACTATCCAAATCCGTTTAACCCGACCACCCAGATCGATTATGCTTTGCCGAAGCAGTCTGAGGTTACATTGACTGTGTTCAACGTTCTCGGACAAAGCGTACGGACGCTTCTGCAGAACGAAAAACGTGAAGCAGGTCGGTACACGGTGCAATGGGACGGCAAGGACCAGTTCGGCCGGCAGGTTTCAAGCGGTCTGTACTTTTACAGAATTCAAGCGGCGGGTTTTGTGAAGTCTTTTAAGATGACTTTGCTCAAATAGTATCAAATGACCACATGAAGTTCTAAGTATTCAAAAATGTTTCACTTAGGGATGAAGGAGAAAATGGTTAATAGAACCGGGAGGTTTGATTAACCTCCCGGTCATTTCTTTTGGTCCGGTTATCCCTGGAAAATCGAAATCAGACCGGACACGTTGATATCAGCATTGATACGGGCATCCGTTAAACACCCTTGAGTTCGGCAGAAAGGCACTGGGGACTGCCTTTACAGGATTCAGGCTGACTGATTTCGTGAAGTCGTTCAAGGTGACTTTGCTAACTACAGGCCGATAGGAGTACCTAATTAATGAGACTTTGGGAGAGCGTGCGAATGTGTGTAACTCGATCATAGTCTACAACTATTATTCTAACCATGAGGGTTGAGTCATGAAGTCCATCGTGTTCGTGATAACTGTGATAGCTGTTTGCTTCTATAGTATAGGTAATGGACACCCTAGCTTATCCCCGGTAGACGAGTGCCTAGTCCCACTTTCTGAATATCCTTTCTACGTTCAGCGAGTCGATGATATCTACAAAAACAGCAATTTGCAGAATAAGGAGTGGGTGGGTTTTTTCCAGTTGAAAGCTCTTGATCCCAGCTATCTAGATTGCATAATTTGTATCAATTGGGAAGTAAAAGCGGAAGGTGGTGCTTGGGCCGAGATAGTGAACGGCAAAGAGAGGGTCAGGATAGACGCTGATTGCGGCAAGTGGCTGAAAGTCAGATGTAAAGTGAAATTTAACGCCATAGGCGGTGACATCACCTACACAACCGAAGTCTTGCATGTGGGCTCTCCCCCACAAACAGAATGCGACACATTGCCAACAGAACCAAGCAATTACAACTACGGGACAGACTATACGTTCTGTGCATTGTAGTCTGTGTTGAACAGTTCCGAACAGGCTGGGCATGGACAGTTCGACCGACAAGTTTCAAGCGGTCTGTATTTTTACAGAATTCAAGCCGCATACTTTGTAAAGTCTTTTAAGATGACATCGCTTAAGTAGTCCCGCTGAATAGCCAGCGAAGTTTGGGAGGGCACATAGGTTGTGCCCTCCTTTTTTTCCTAGGTGATGCCACGTCTTTTAAGAACCCGCATTCCTGCCGCAGGTCAGGATGGCGGGCCTTGTTCTACTTATGCATCGCGTTGAATCTTAAGTTCGCTTAACATGTCAGGCGAATGTTGCAATTTGAAGTATTTTTGACTAACCTCCCAAGGGGGGCGAATAGATATCCCGCCAATTCTTTCTTCCGCTACATTCACATAACAGATCCCATGAAGCAACCCGCATCTCTTTTACTGCTCACTTTCACCTGCCTCGTTGTAATTCTGCGTATTTCCGGAAATAGAGCGCACGATCCAAAGTCCGACTTGACAATTGCAAAGAGGGCCGCGGAGGACAGCGCCAGCCCCGCGAATTTCCTGACTGAGCGCAAGCGTTTGGTGAAAAATACGCCCAAGCAACAACATCCGAGCCTATTTGCGCAATGGCGCCACGGCATCCGCACGCGCAGCAATGAGACGGATCCAGGCTACCGGCCAAACTACAAAGTCGAGGCCCTGCTCAACGCCAAAGGCGTTAAGTCCACGGGAGCTTTGGTGAAGTTTGCCGGCGACAACCAGTTAGGTTGGACTGAACGCGGTCCAGGCAATTTTGCCGGACGGGTGCGCGGACTGCTGGTGGATCCGCGCGCTGCCGGCCTTGATACCTGGTTTGCGGGTTCAGTCGGAGGCGGCGTCTGGAAAACCGAAAACGCGGGTGTTACCTGGGTGAACCTGACGCAGGGTCTGCCAAACCTTGCTTTTAGCACGCTGGCCTGGAGTGTTGCCGCACCGGATATTATCTATGCCGGCACGGGCGAGGGTTTCTTCAACGTTGACCAGATTCACGGTAGCGGCATCTGGAAATCTGAGGATAGTGGCCTCTCCTGGCAACAGTTGGTCAACACTGCGAACCTGGATTTTCAGAATGTCACGCGGATGGTCGTCGATCCCGCTGACCCGGACCTGGTTTTAGTGTCCACCAGCACAGGTTTCAATGCCGCGCCCACGACCTCTGGGATTCACAGATCTGATGACGGCGGGCTAAGTTGGGCAAAGGTATTGGATACGGGCGTGAACCCGGTGCAGGATCTGGTGGCCGATCCGACGGATTTTGACCTGCAGTACGCCACAGTGCATACGCAGGGAGTCGTGAAGTCGGGCGACCGGGGCGTCACCTGGACCGATGCATCGGTGGGCATCGGCAATGTCGGCAGGATGGAAATCGCGATCTCACCCGTGAATCCGGCAAAACTCTTTGTCTCGTCGGAAATAGAAGCGTTTGAACGGGGTTCTGTACTCTATGTCAGTGAAAACAGGGCGCAATCGTGGGTGGTTGCGCAAGAGGCCGACGGCGGGGAGACTGACTGGCTGGCAGGGCAGGGCTGGTATGACAACACCATCGCATGCGATCCGTTCGATGAAAACGCCGTGTTTGTCGGGGGCGTCAATCTCTGGCGTATTGACATTCTGGAGAGTGTCGACTCCACCAATGCTGTTCTCAAAACGGAAACAGAGAACACGTCATCGCTGATTGCTTTTTTCCCGGGATCTGGTTCCTTCTTTGATGGCGGAGGTTTTCTGGGATCGGAATTCTTTGGCACCGACGCAACGGAGGACGACTTTGTATCGATCGAAGTACGTTTTGGACCCGGCAGGTCGCAGAAGGCACATCGATTCGATTCGACAGCCGACACATTCTTAGACTACCCGGATGTACCATTTGAAGTGTGGGATCTCGATAACAACCGGCAATTGGCGGCGGCATTCAGGGATTGGGACGAGAACGGCGTTTTCGACTTGCAGGACCGGGCTACCGCTTTGGGGGGAATAGACCGGGAACATCTCTTCATCAGCGCCAATACCTACAATGCAGCCGCTCCCGATGTCGCTATTGCTAATGACAACATCACGGCCAAAAATCTCTACGGGTTGTGGATGGAGGCACCTGAGGGCAACGGCACGAGCAATTTTGACACTTTGAGTTCGACTGGGTTCATCCGCATCATTTGGGGCACGCGACGCCAGCGCCTGAGCAGTATTCAAAATATTACGGATGGCTACGGCGAGTTTGGGGGAACAACGAAGGGCGTGCATGTTGACCACCATAATCTGGTCCTGGTCCCGAGTAATCCCGGGACGCAAGAGTACAGAATGGTGAACGCGAACGATGGCGGTGTTGCTTTCTCGGATAACAAAGGTCTGACCTTTATCCAGAGGAATGCCGGTTTCAATACCTCACAGTTTTATGGCATTGACAAAGCGCCCGGTGAGAGTCGATACATCGGCGGGACGCAAGACAACGGGAGCTGGGTTTCCGCGGTGGACCCCGGCAGGAGCAGTGCCTGGGCTCCGGCGCCCAGCGGCGACGGCTTCGAGGCGGCTTGGCATTATGTTGATCCGGACAAGCTCATCGAGTCCTCGCAGTTCAATCTGATTTTCCGCTCCACCGATGGCGGAAACAGTTGGCAAACTATCTCGAGAGCGATCGACTCAGGACCCGACCTCGCGCCTTTTTTCACCAAGATTGGCAAATCAAAGCAAGATCCTGATTTGATTTTCGCCATCGGCGCTTCAGGTGTCTGGCGCTCAGAACATTTCGGTTCGGAGTGGCGGCTGGTTCCGATGGAGCATTCAGGCTGGGATGGCCAGAGTAGTTTTTCGCAAATCAAGATTCACTTGCACAACCCCCAAATTGTCTGGACCGGCCGCAATATGACACCTGAGAGCCCGCTCTTTGTTTCTACGGACGGGGGGCTGACTTTTGCTGAAACCGTGGTCTTTCCGGACGTTACGTTGGGCCGCATCTCCGGGATCGAAACCCATCCCTTGCAAGATAGCACTGCCTTTGCTCTTTTTTCTTTTGCCGGAGCGCCGAAGATTCTGAGTACGTCTGACCTGGGACAATCCTGGCAGGACATATCCGGATTCGGACCAACTGGCGCAAGCAGCGCCGGTTTTCCGGATGTGGCGGTTTACAGTTTGCTCGTGATGCCGTTTGACGTGGATCGTATTTGGGCAGGTACGGAAATCGGAATTTTCGAATCCCTGGACGGCGGCGCTTCCTGGGCATTGCATCAAGGCGGTTTTCCGGCAACCGCTGTCTACGAAATGCTGATTGTCGATGACGAGGTTGTCGTGGCAACGCACGGGCGGGGTGTCTGGACCGTTTCCCTGCCGGAATTGGCCGGCTACAGACCGCCGTTGGCCACGCTGCCACCGCGAATTCTGAATGTAGAGGGGGGCGTCGGCGGGATTGTCAATGTTGAAGTCGAGCTGCGGTCGGCCTACGATTCAACAGCGATTACCGTAGATGGCAGTACCTTTCTGGCACTGCCTCCAAACATCACACCGATGGACACGGCGCTGACCCTGGTTGCCCCGGTCAGTGAGGTCGATACTGTTTCTGTGGCGGCTTTTGGATTCCGGGCAGGGAAAAGGGTGGGCGGCGCTCCGCTTGAGCTGGTTTTACTTCCACTTAACCAACCTGTGTTTACCTATCTCAATGATTTCAACGAGCCCAGCAATGACTTCATTCTCTTGGGCCTGCAGGTCCTCACCGCGGCCGGATTCGCGGACCCTGCGCTGCACAGCCCGCATCCCTATCCCGATGCGACAGAGCTGACAGCGATCTTGAAGACGCCCATCACCGTGGCAAACGATCATTCACTTATTGAGTACGATGATGTTGCTTTGGTCGAACCCGGGTTGGGCGTGCCATTCGGCCAGTTTGGCTTTTGGGATTTTGTGGTTGTGGAGGGGAGCCGCGACAACGGCAAGACGTGGCTTGCAATAGGCGATGGCTACGATGCCAGTTTTGATTCAAGCGGATGGTTGCCGCGCTTCCCATCCGGACAAGGGGACGCATCTTTGTTTCGAACACACAGCCTTGACCTGGGCAGTATCTTTGCTGTCGATGAGACCATTCTTGTGCGATTCCGGCTTTCCGCCGACGCAAATACAAATGGCTGGGGTTGGGCCATTGACAATATCAGAATTCAAGATGGCGCTACATCTGTCTCCCAGACCGTGGCGCGTCCAGCCTCCTTCGCGATGGCTCAGAATTTCCCAAACCCATTCAATCCAACCACCACGATTACCTACACGTTGCCCGAAGCGACAAGTGTTACATTGCAAATATTCAATATTCTTGGTCGGGCAGTACGGACCATTAAGACAGAGAGACAGGTTCCCGGGGGACATCGATTGACCTGGGACGGGTTGGACGATTCCGGAGCACCTCTGGCCAGCGGTGTTTACCTGTACCGCATTATGACGGGTAGCACCGTCAGAACCCGGAAGATGACTTTGCTAAAGTAAGCGTTACTGAGTACGCCTACGGCAAAAAAGGCCTTGAAGACGCGCGAAAAGAGGCGCTAATCACAAGTTGTTGCGGTTTTTTAATAAGAAGTGTTGTGACAACGCATTATTTAGGTTGCATTCGTAAAGTGGTTTTATAACTTATACCATGGCACCTTTCAATTCCGGCCTGTACGGAATTTGTTGGCTCGACGTGTTTCTCCACATCATTTATTTCGCCGAACAGTAAGTCTAAGTGATTTCAGCTCGTAATAAAACACAAGGAGGGATGGATTTTAGACTGTCAACCAAGATAGACTAATTCTGATACCGATCTAAGGGGGTGATCCACAAAAAGTAGTTTCTTTTCCTTTGGTAAGCAACTTTGGCCTAACGCAACTTTTAACTCTACAAACCTCAATCTAAGGGGCAAAAAAATGCATGTATTTACAAGGCTCTTGTCTCCTGCCTTCAGGAGTTTAGTCGTCTTATTCTGCACTTTTGCACTCGTCTATCAAACCGCGGACGCTACGACCTTTCCTCGGCTAACCACCAAAGATCTTGTTACCAAGTCAGATGCCATTGCTATCGGTAAATGTGTAGGCACCAGCAGCAAATGGGTGGATGGCCGCATTGAAACAGAAATTGTATTGTCTGTCAGTCGCTATTTGAAGGGCGACCTGGGTGCGTCAGTGACTGTCACGCGACTCGGTGGCAATGTAGACAATATCGGAATGCTCGTACCTGGCGCGCCCAAATTCCGCATCGATGAAGAAGTCCTGGTCTATATTTCGCAGAAGGAATCCGGGCGTAATTCTGTGATGGGATGGGCGTTAGGGAAATTCAGCATCCGGGCAGATGGAACCGGCGAGAAGATGATATTTTCGAATCCGGAAAATATTCAGATAATGAAAGAGGTCGACGGAAAAGCGGTTGAGTCGCCGGCCCGCGCGCAATCCTTCAAGTTGGAGAGCTACATTCAGGAAGTCAACACCATCCTGGGTAAAGAAGGGGGCATTGATTTTGAAAAGGCCAGCACAGACGAGGCTTATGAAACCCATGGCAAGCGGAAGTTGGAACGTTAACAATAGTCTGACGATTTCAACGACCACACCAAAACAGTCATTTACTCTCATAAATGGAGTTTGCCATGCGATTTACTAAATACGTCACAATCTGCCTGTCCCTTGTTGGACTCGTATCTTCAGCCTTCCCCGGAGGCAACCTACAGAATTTAGATGTAGACGGTAATATCATTAACATCACTTGGCCCGACGCGATGTTGCCAATTCCTTACATGGTCAATGAATTGGGAGCTTCGGTGAGTCTGGCCGGTAGTGCTGACTTTGCCGTCACTGAGGCCGCTGTCGACGCCAGCTACGCAGCCTGGCAGGATGTTGGGACAGCAAGAATCACCTGGGAAAACATTGCACCGGGTGTTGGCACGACCAATGCGAACCTGGCACTGGACGGCGACAATATTCACAGATGGGTGGACTTGGGCGCTGGTGGTCCGCTTGCGTTCGCGCCCTCCTTCATCTTGTTGACAGAAACCACCTTTGACACGCCACCGGATTTTGACGGTGATGGGGATGAGGATTATGTGGCAGGCACATTTTCGGCCGGGACCATTCTCGACTCGGATGTTACCTACAATTCAGGCCTGGTATGGAATGACCTGGCCGGTGGTACGAATAGTCCTGCCTTCGACATCCAGGATGTCAGCACGCATGAAATAGGACACTCGGAAGGCCTGTCACACACGCTGGTCAGGGATGCAACGATGTTTCCATTTATTGGCTCTGACGTCGATGCCGGGCGCACCCTGAATGCTGACGACATAGCCTACATTTCATACTATTATCCGTCAGATACTTTTGATGCGACATTTGGTAAGCTGGAGGGTATCGTGACAAGTGGCGTGGATGGCCACGCCGTGCTGGGCGCAAGCGTGTTCGCCGTGCCTCTGGCGGATTTTCCGGCAGTGACCGACCCGATTTCGGCCGCCGCTGTAGGCAATGCCGTTAGTGGCTTTTCTGCACCGGATGGCAGTTATTTCATTCCCGGATTGGTTGATGGCGATTACTTTGTTTGCGTCGAACCCCTGGACGGTTCTCCCGTCAGTCCTGGACAAATCAGCGCTATTGTTGCCGGGACCTCAGACACCGATTTTCCCGAAGAGTGCTATGATAGCGCCGAGAGTGGAGATGAGGGTTTTCCCGGTACCGGTGCTGATGCAGTCAGTGTGTCTGCCGGAACAGCCACGTCCGGGATTGATATTATCACGAATACCTTTCCTGGACGCGTAGATATCCGCCTGTTCGGTGATACCGAAAACATCGTCACCTTTACCTCAGATGCATTTCTCGTGCAGCGGATTCCGACTGACTTCAAGAGGGATTATGTGCTGGAGAGTGTGTCAATCCCCACGTTCACTTTCAGCGGTACGCCGGCCGAGTTCCCATCATTGCGAGTAGTCGGCGCACATCCTGACGGTTCCCCGGACATGGGCAATGTCCTGCACGAAGTTGCGCCGTTCATTGGCTCACCCAATGGCGTGACGACGGTAGACATTGGTCTGGAAAGACCTGATCGCGACCCGGTGTTTTACATTATGCTCGAGTTCCCGTCTGCTGCCGATCCCAGTTTCTTCCCGTTTGGTGGTTTCCCGTTTATTCGAATGGACTTTACTTTTCTTGAGGAGGGTTGGTTTGGAAGCTCCTATTTCACCAGCGACAACGGGCCCGCTCCGACATTTTTCCTGAGCGGTACACGCAATTACGGGATGATGGCGACGGTCAGCACCAGCGTGAAGCATGTCCCGCACGAGGCCCCGAGGTTCCTGGGCGCCAACGCCATTCGATTTAACGGACGCCGGGCGAACTATCGTCTTGGCTTTGCCGAACCTTCCGGACAAGCAGACAACCTCATCGAGAGGTTTAAGGTGCGCGATACAAATGTCTATGAGCGCAGAGGTTTCGCGGATGTCCAGGTTGAGACTTTCGGCGAATTGCAGGATCCGGTCCTAACAAAAAACCGGGTGGGTGAAACCCACTTGTACTTCGTCCGAACAAACACCATTCGTTCGACTTCAAGCCTGCCGAGTAATATGGTGCTGGTAGCGGCACCCGGAGATGCTTTGGAAGCAAATGGAGAGATGAGACGTGCCAGCGCGGTCGATGTTCCGTTCGCTGCAGAAGGATTGACTATCGACGCGGCAGGAGACCAGGATTACTTCAAGTTTTCTGCTAGCGCAGGTGACATTGTCGAAATCGATATCGACGCAAGTACGCTGGACCCCGCGTCGGGCATGGACCCGTTCCTGAGCATCTTTGACAGCGAGGGCAATTTCCTCGCATTTAATGATGACTTTGACGGGCTGGATTCATTTCTTGCCTTCGAAGCGCCGGCTGATGGTGATTACTTCGCGCTGGTCGAGGATTTCAGCACCAGTTTCGTTGGCGACCTCTTCGGAGGGTTCGCTCCACAAGGCCCGCCGTTCGTAAACGCGTTTTACAATGTTACTTTCGGCGCCCCGAGCGCAAGTGCGGCAAGCGTGGCGCCCAAGCTGACTCTCAGCAATTCTGCAACGACGTTGCTGCCGGATGAGTTTGCTTTGGCACAGAACTACCCGAACCCGTTCAATCCGGAAACCAAAATCAACTACCAGCTGCCGGAAGAAAGCAGGGTAGTTATCAAGATCTTCAATGTCACCGGACAGGCGGTTCGCCTTTTGGTGAATGATTTCGAGCCGGCCGGCTTTTACGAGATCACCTGGGATGGTCGTAATCAGGCTGGTATCTCGGTGCCCAGCGGCACATATTTCTACCAAATTCAGGCAGGTTCATTTCATCAGGTTCAGAAGATGACACTTTTGAAGTAGACCCGCTTTGTCGTACTGGAATAAGAAAGCCCCATCCGCGTGCGGATGGGGCTTTCTTATTCATAGCAGACGGCATGAATGTCCGGTTAAGATTGTTTGAAAAGCGAATAGTAAGCAAGTTAAACTGAAATATTTCACAAACCACGAAGTTCACGAAGAGCACGAAGGAAGAACCTAATGTAAACTGAACAACTCAATACGGAGCACTGGTTCTCATGGTTTCGACGGCAAACTCAGTTTGAAAATGCTTCAGCAACTATTGTGTCTTCGTGTCCTTCGTGCTCTTCGTGGTAAGTGCCCTGAATCTAGCCACGGCATAATTCTTTCCTTTCAGCAGGGAGCCGTCCCGGATACCCGGACAAGCTTGTGCCCGCATGCCAGAAGCGGGCAAGACTTCGGGCATCACACTGGACTCACTGTGCAATTTGCAAGTCTCGCACTTAGACGGAAATACCCTTAGCGCAGGTATATCTGATACTTACGTGGCTTGAGTTTTTGGCTAACCGGACTCTCATCAGCAGACGGGACTCTGCCCAAAATGTTCAATCTGTCCTGTCCAACTGTTCTAACAGATTCTCAAAAATAAAGTAGTGGAAAGGCAGGAAGTTGTACCAATACAGCTTGCCGGGCAAGCCATGCGGTTCGAAATAGGCTATGAGGGTGAGGCGGTCGTTTCTTTCTTCCTCGTCGATCTTAAACTCCAGCCACGCCATGCCGGGCAGTTTCATTTCAGCCCGGAGCAGAAGGTTTCGGTTTTTCGCCAGGCGCTCCACACGCCAGAAGTCCACAACGTCATTTACCCTGAGGCTGGAACCACTGCGCCTGCCTCTTGAACTGCCGACGCCCAGAAGAAGCCGGTCGAGCAATCCTCTCAGGCGCCACATCCAGTTCGCATGGAACCAGCCTTCGCTGCCACCGATTCTGCAAATCGACTCGAATAAAGCGCTCACCGGTTTTGTCATTATCCTCGTATAAGAGCTGATGTAGTGCGGCGCCTTCTTCAGTTCGTGCAATTTTATGGCCAGTTCGTGTGCGCGGGGATGTTCGTCCGACCAGCGCGTGTGCACGGCATCTTGCTCTTCGCGGGTCATGGCTTTGACGATGGCTTCCTTAAACGTAATCGGGTGGTAGAGATTGGTAGGTAAGGCGTTGTTCACTTTGCACACGACTTCGTTGCGGCAACCTTCCATCAGGGCTCGGATGACCCCGGCAGGAACCGGCGTGAGTAGACTGGCAATGTAAGAATAGAAACGCGTACTCGAAAAGGAGGTAGGTATGAACAGCTTCTTCTTTCCAAGAATCTGCGAGAGGATTCTTAACATCATCTCATAGGTGAGAATCTCGTTGCCGCCAATGTCGTAGGATTTGCCGGTGGTCTCTTCGGTTTCCAGCACGCCGACAAGTACGCTGATCAAGCCACGAATGCTGATCGGTTGACATTTGGTTTTGGCCCAATAGGGCATGAAGAAGATCGGTGACCTCTTCACGAGGTTCTTGAGGATCTCATAGGGTGCGCTGCCGGAGCCGATGATGATAGCGGCACGTAGCTCTGTGGTTGCCACTTTTCTGCTGCGTAGTTGTTCTGCCACCTCCCTTCGACTTCTAAGATGAGGGGACAACAGGGATTGCGTGTCGCCCAGGCCGCCGAGGTAGATGACCCGGCTGAGGTCATTTGCTTCGGCCGCCAGCCCGAAGTTCAGTGCGGCCCGGGTGTCGGCAGTTTCGAATTTGCTGGGACCCAGAAGCAAGGAATGGATGAGGTAGTAAGCCGTGTGCACGCCCTCCAGGGCGGCCAGGAGTTCCTCAATGTTCAAAGCATCCGCCATTACGACTTCCGCCTCGGGCCAGCGCTCCCGGCAAACCTCAGGCGCAACCCTGGCCATCACCCGTACGTGATAACCCCGCGCCAACAGTTCTCTGACCAGTCGACCGCCAACATAGCCGGTGGCCCCGGTTACCAGTATAGTCCCGACCTCAGGTATGGGGTGCGTCAGCAAGTCACTGCACATCAAATCTGCCTCATTCCATTCCATATTCGCTCCAGAAAGATATGTAGATTGCGGGACGACTAACCAAGATACTCATACTGCGCCGTATTACGGCGATTGTTCCTGGCCATCCAGTCTCTGCGTCGTGTTCGATAGTGGTGCAGAATAACCGGCAGCCGGTCCAAAACACCCATGCCAGGAGTGCACTGCCATCCTAGCTTTTCGCGTGTACCAGTCGTGTCCACCACCCAGGGACGATCGATGAAATCAATCATCCAGGGGTGTTGATAGGATGGCTTCTGCAGCGCCTTCTCCAGCAAGACTTTAGCAGTCAGGGCGGACCTTGCCACAGACGCAGGTATTCGGATGGGTTGTAACCGGCCTTTCTTTTGTGATAGTGGGTCCAGCACGGCCCGGTAGATATCTTGATGGAAGACCGTGCCATGCTGAGAGGCCAGGAAGACTTCATGAGAATCAAGGTGGTGTTCGTTTGCGAGGCAGGACTTCACAACATTCACGACGTCCGACAGATGGATATAGGGGAGCCCGGACTTGCCTTTTCCCGGCATTGTAGCCCGGAAGGGAAGAGGCGCCGTCCATAGTCTGAGCAAACTGAATAGAGGTGGGAGTTCGCACCAGTCGCTAAACACACCGCCAATCCTTAGCACGATACCCGGAAGTTGGTCGGCGAAACGTTTGACGATTTCTTCTCCGAGTGATTTTGAGCGGGCATATGGCAGGTAATCACTGGTTGCTGAGTTTTCCGTCAATGGCTGATCGAGGGGCGCTGGTTCCATAGCGGCAATGCTGCTAGCGAAAATGAGCCGGCGCGCCCCACCGGCGATGGCAGCCTGTATAATATTTTCCGTTCCGTGAATATTGGACTCCTCATACTCCGGCCGCCAGTCGTTGCCGAAATGGTAGTAGGCTGCCAGGTGAATGACGAAATCCACCTGACCGAAGTGCTCTTGTGTGTACCGGAAAGCTTGCGTGACTGCGGCAGCGTCGCCAATATCGATCTGCAGCCACCGGACGGAGGGGGCTGTCGAGACCAGACTCTCGCCCGGCACACGTTTGTCGAGTGCGACGATTTCGTAGTCATTTGACAGGGCCGCGACGATAGATGAACCGATGAACCCCGCTGCGCCCGTCACTATGACGGCGTTCTTGTGCATGCTTTGACTCGTACTCAAAACGGCGGTTCGGAATAGGGAAGAGGTAGCGTTGTCGGATTACCCATCGGATATGCCTGCCTTGGCTTGAGAGACTTAACAATAATTTAGAGAACCGGCAGGAGATGCGCAACGGATTTGTTCTGATGCACAATGACTTTTCAAGGCACTGAAGTTGAGCGGCTACCGGGACTTCGTGCGTTTGCCAAGTGGGGCAGAAAGTTTTCCGGCTACGCCGACGAGGCAATTGAGACGGACTTGCGAATTTGATCGAAAATCCTTACGTTGCTCGCTGTGTCCGGGATTCCTACTAAAAAACTGTAAGGTTATTTACCTCGATGAGTCTACCGAACCACGATATTCGGCGGGACAGCGGGCTGTCACGCGAAATGGGCCTGCTGGGACTGGCAGCCACCGGCATCTGTTCGATGTTGGGTGCAGCCATCAATATCATTCCATTTATGATTCAGCGGAACGTGCCCGGCATTGGGCCTTTCGTCCTTGAGGCGTATCTGTTCGCCGCTGTGCCGGCTATTCTTGCTGCTCTAAGCTATGCCATTCTCGGCTCAGCAATGCCACGTGCAGGTGGGAGCTATGTTTACGCCAGCCGGGCTCTCAGTCCCTACCTCGGCTTTGTGGCGAGTTTTTCACAGTGGTTTGGGCTCTCGATCGCCATTGGCATTGTGTCCTACGTGATAGTGCCCTTCCTGCGCGATGTAGCCCTCGCTCTCAGTTTTGAGACTGCAGGGGCCATCCTTGACATGGGACCGGTCCGGTTCCTGATCGCGTTAGTGTTTCTCTGGACTTTTGTGGTAGTCAATTTACGCGGGGTACAACTCTATCAAAAAACACTGGTGCCGCTCATGTTCCTGATGTTTGGTCTTGGCGCCATCGTCATAGTGGCCGGCTTTTCTTTCGACCATGCTGATTTCGCGGGCGCGCTTTGGCACAAGGAAGGGATGCAACTGCCGACGACCACCGTGCCTCCATTTGATTTCAGCACACATCTTGCCGCGGCAGCGGTGCTTTTTGCCACCTTCATTGGATTTGATTCAATCGCGCAGGCGGGTGGCGAGGCCCGGAACCCCTCTCGTTCCCTGCCGTTGGCCATCGCGATTGCGGTCGGTGTCGTGAGCACATTCTACATTCTGTTCACTGCCGCCGTTTACCACGCCGTACCGTGGAGTTACATTGCTCAAGAATCCTTGAGCCGCGACCTGACAGCGCCGGGTTTGCTCGGATTGCTTCTTCCGGCAGGCTGGACCGTGGCGATTGTTTTTGGTGCCGCCATTGCGCTGCTCAACGACTTGCCAGCTATGTTACTCGCAGTTTCGCGTCTGATGTTCGCCTGGGCAGAGGACGGCATCTTTCCTAAGCATATTGCCTACGTTCACCCGAAATGGCATACGCCCAACAGGGCTATTCTGTTGAGTGGGGGCATGGCTACCGTCGGGATCCTGGGGTGCTATCTGGCAGGTGATTTCTTTCTCGGCGTGGATCTTCTGGTGATGTCGATGTTAGTGAATTTCCTGTTCATGTGCCTGTCGGTGCTGACCCTGCCCGTACGTAACCCCGGAATCGCGCGCAATGTGCGCGTGATCTCCTCGCGCAGGCTACAATTGGTGATCTCTGTTCTGGGTATTGTTCTGCTGGGACTCTTTCTGGCAGTCCATATCTGGAAAGACCTGACCTCACCGGCCGCCTGGTATTTCAGTTCAACCTACTTGTGGCTGGCGGTCATGGCTATCGGTTCCTTGATTTATGTGCGGGAAATGCGCATTCTGCGTGCCAGGGGCGTCGATGTAGACGCACTTTTTGCCACCTTGCCTCCGGAGTAATCGACTATGCCTGAAACCATCGGACGTTGCCAACTGGCTCCCGGATTTACAATTTCGCGTGTCCTGACCGGTCTTTGGCAGATCGCGGACATGGAGCGCGAGGACCGTAAACTGGACCTGGAAGCAACCGCCAGATGCATGGCACCCTACGCTGAAGCGGGCTTTACAACTTTTGACATGGCGGACCATTACGGTTCGGCGGAAGAAGTAGCCGGGCATTTTAAAAATACACCCGGAGCAGCGCCCGTAGAGTTGCTGACTAAGTGGGTGCCTAAACCGGAATCCGCCACGCGTGCAAAGGCCCTTGCAGCCGTGCAGCGCTCACTAGACAGAATGCAGGTCAGCCAACTCGACTTTCTACAATTTCACGCCTGGAATTATACAGATCCGAATTGGCTGGAGTACCTGTTTTGGCTACAGGAGTTTAAAGAGATGGGGCTGATCCGGCACCTTGGGGTCACTAACTTTGATGCCGTGCATCTAGGAATAGTCCTGCACAGCGGAATCGAGATTGTTTCTAATCAGGTCTGTTTTTCGCTTCTTGATCAACGCGCCAAATATGGTCTGTCACGCGTCTGCGCGCAACACGGGGTGAAATTGCTCGCGTTTGGAACCGTCGCCGGTGGTCTTCTAACTGAAAAGTGGCTGGATCGTCCCGAACCTGCCATCGATGCGCTGGCCACCTGGTCGCAAATGAAGTACAAGCGGTTCATTGACCACGCCGGGGGTTGGGCGGCTTTTCAGGGCTTATTGCGCGTTTTGCACAGTGTTGCACGGCGCAGAGATGTTTCAATGGCTAATGTCGCTTGTAAAGCCATTCTGGCCGAACCTGCCGTCGGTGGCATAATCGTGGGCGCCAGGCTTGGAGAGAGCGAGCATCTGGACGATAACCGGCGCTTGTTTCAGTTCTCTCTGGATGAACAAGACACAGCCGAGATCGCGGAGGCCGTGTCTGCCCTGGAGCGTATCCCCGGCGACTGCGGTGACGAATACCGGCGACCGCCGTTTTTGACTGCATCGGGTGATCTCAGTCATCATATTGACTCCATGCCGCCGCCATATACGGCCCGGTCCGGCACGGACGGCAGACAAAGGGTTTTGAGCGGAACGATTTGGGAGGATATCGCCGGTTTCAGCAGGGCGGTGCGGCACGATAACCGCATCCTGGTCTCAGGAACAACTGCCACGCTGGGAGAGAGGGTGATTGGGGGCATGGACGCGGAAGCTCAACTGCACTTTGTGATCGATAAAATCGCAGGAGCCATCGAATCTCTGGGTGGACAATTGCACAATGTCGTGCGCACAAGGCTGTTCATAAAGAATCTTGACGATTGGGAGGCTGTTGCTCGGGCTCATGGGGCACGGTTCAGAGATATTCAACCTGCCAACACACTGGTGCAGGCATCCCTGATCGGGTCTGAATATCTCGTGGAAATGGAGGCTGAGGCTGTCGTTCCTTAGATTATTCTAAGAGAGCTGAGCGCTCGTGCCGGATGATTTATGTAATGAAAGGTAAATTGTGGAAAGTAACGTAATATTAATGAAAAATGGCTGTGTCTTCAGTATCTGCCTGAATAGAATTGATAAGAAGAATGCTTTGACGCTTGCAATGTATGAGAGCATGAGTGCTGGGCTGAGCAGAGCTGCTGCTGATGAAGATGTTCGCGTGGTTCTGATTCAAGCAAAAGGAGACGCTTTTTGCAGCGGTGATGACTTGCACGATTTCTCCAAAGCCAATCAAGGCAAGCTCAGGCTCGAAGAGCTGCCTACTGTTCGTTTCATGCAGGATCTTCTCAGTTTTGAGAAGCCCGTCGTGGCTGCGGTGAACGGCCTGGCGGTTGGCATCGGGGTGACCATGCTTATGCATTGCGATGTTGTGGTCGCGGGGCGCACTGCCGTTCTTTCTTTGCCTTTCACAAAGCTGGGCCTTGTGCCGGAGTTCGGGAGCACTTACGTCCTGTGTCAAGTCGCTGGCCGGGTGCCGGCAAGCGAGACCCTGCTGCTCGGGGAACCGTTTGGTGTTGCGCGGGCAGAACAACTCGGGCTGGTGAGCACCATCTGCGATGACGCTGAAGTCGAGGCGGTGGCTATACAGAAGTGCGAGTCCCTGGCCGCTTTGCCGGCCGGCACGTTGCGGCAAACCAAGTCCCTGTTAAACACAACGAATCGTGCCGCTATCGAGGATGCGATCAGGAGAGAATTGAAGTTGTTTGGCCAGGCCCTGACCAGCGAAGACCATCGCAAGGCTCTGGCAGCGTTTTTCGGGAAGGCCGGCAAGGGCGGGGTGTGAGTATCGACCTTCCGCGTAGGGCTCAGATGACCGTATTCCTACTGTGTTACTCCATTAATCCTCAAAAATTCACCAATTGTGCCGAAAAATATTAAATCGGCGTCATGTTTGGCGTGACTGCAAGGACAGCCGTCAAAATGCACTTGAACAATATGCTAAGAATAATCACTTACCACCGCATCGACGATCCTGAAGCGACGCCGACGTTAGATCCACGCCTGATCAGCGCGACCCCGGATGTTTTTAGACAACACATGCGGTTTCTACAGTCTAAGTACAACGTGATTTCACTGCCGCAACTGCTGGCTGCGGTTGAGGACTCCCGGATCTTACCGGACCGGTCAGTCCTGATTACATTTGACGACGCATACTGTGACTTCAAGGAAAAGGCGTGGCCGATCATGAAGGAATATGATCTCCCCGCTACGGTTTTCGTGCCGACGGCCTTTCCGGGCGATGAGAGTCGAATGTTTTGGTGGGACCGGCTTTTTAGCGCACTTGTTTCAGGGCCAGCCTCTGAACTTGATATTCCCGGTTTCGGCACCGTGGGGTTGACTTCACGTACGGAACGCCTGCACCACTTCTCCCGACTCCGAGGTCACGTCAAGACGCTGGGCCACGAGGCAGCCTGTCGGTTCGTTGAAGAGGTTTGTCAGCAGGCCGGAACCGAAGGCGAAGAACGCAAGACTGTTCTCGACTGGGACGAGCTGCGCTCTTTAGCTAAGGAGGGTGTTACGCTGGGTCCGCACACGCGTACGCATCCTATTATGACACAATTAAATAGGCAACAAGTCGAAGATGAAGTAGTGGGTTCTTTCAATGATTTAAGAAAGGAGATGGGGGAAACGCTGCCGATTTTTTGTTATCCTAACGGCAGTCATGACGATGAAATTGTGGAGATTCTTCGCCGGCAGGGTTTTAAGTTGGCATTTACGGTGAATGACGGACACAACGATTTAATGAAAGAGGACCTTCTTAAACTGCGGCGCACAAATATCACGCGGAAGTCTACTTTGCCCATCCTGCGTTTACGGCTACAGCGCTGGTTTACCCACATCGATAGGATTAGGCACCGCTAGGGCTTTGACGGGTGGTACCCTCCCGGATCCGCTTGACCTGGTTTGTTTGAGGCGCTATCAATTTTTGGTACAGAAGTTGCGAATTCAAATACACAATTGCGGATATCACATCTCGTAAATCGTGAAGAAGAGGACAAAAAAATGGTGACAAGTAAGCTTGAGTATGAAGAGCCACGTCCCGTACTTTCAAGAGGTTATGTAGTGTTAAAGACACAATGATTTGATTCGTGTTACGTGATGATTTAGACAGACGACCTCATAAGACGGACATCGCAACCATGATAAGCATCTATTCAACTTCGGACACTCCCTCCAAATTGAGACACTTCTCTCACATTTTTGTAATTACTCTCTTTCTTTGCCCTGTACTCTTTGCACAGAATGGCGGGTCAGCGCTCAGTTTTGACAGCGATGACGGGTATGTCGAAATACTTGATTCCGACGACCTTGGCGGCGGTTCCGGCCGTAGTAAGACGGTCGAGGTATGGATCAACCTAACCAACCTGGCGAAAGACAGACCTGTCATACAAAAATGGTTAGACAAGAGGTGGAAAGATTGGGGTCTGCTCATCGATGGCAGCGGGCAGAATGAGGTATCAGTAGCCATCGAAAATGATGGTAGCAATTTCGAATACAAAGCCGGTGGTGGGGTGATTTCGCCTAAGCGATGGCATCACATTGCGATGACCTATGATGGCGCTACCGATACTGTCAGGATTTTCATTGATGGAATCGAGCACGGGACCGGCGAGCTTGTCACCAACGGGGGCATGCCCAATACAAACGCGAATATCCTGGTAGGGGGGAAGCACCCTAACACACCCGATAAGAAATTTAGCGGTCAAATGGATGAGGTGAGAATTTGGGAGCATGCAAAGTCCGCCTCAGAGTTACGAGACAACATGAACCAAACGCTTCTTGGCACCGAAACAGGCCTCGTCGCATATTGGAAGTTTGATTTGATTGACGGCCTCGTAGTCGACGACTTAACAGCCAATAACCACGACGGAACTCTTGTAGGTGAGTCGACTACGAGTCCAGAGGTCACTGAACCCCCGAAGTACGTTGCTTCCTCGGCGCCGATTTTTGCCGGAAACTTTGTATTTGTAGCGTCTCCCAATGGAGGTGAGACTTTGGAGCCGGGTACGCAACGCACTATTTCCTGGACTTCGGAAGGGGCTGGTCCGGCAGTCCGTATTGAATACTCGACAGATGCCGGTCTAACGTGGGTAGATGTTATTTCTACAACAGAAAATGACGGAGAATTCGACTGGACCGTTCCGCAGGACTCGACTCATGACGCAGTTATTCGTGTCACGGATATTGCCAATGGTTCACTGACGGACCTCAGCGACAACGTGTTTTCAGTTATTGACCCCGCTGTTATCGCGCCTCCTCCGCCTGTAGATGAAGGTTCGTGTCTGGTGGTTGACAACGGCTACCGGGACTTCTTTTACGGTCTCGGCGACGTGGCTCAAAAACCCACAGAGAACAAACCTGAGAGCAAGTTGTGGTTCAACGCCGGCTCCTGGTGGGGCGTATTGTGGGACCGGCAGACGTTAAGATACAGAATATACAAACTTGATAATGCCAGCCAATGTTGGCTGAATACCGGGATTGATGTTGACGAACGGCCGCAGTCAGCCCAGGATGTCCTCTGGGACGGCAGTAAGCTCTACGTGGCTTCGCGTTCGACGCTCGACAACACGGCTGCTTTGGGGCCTAATGAGGGCAAGATCTTTCGCTTCAGCTATGATGCTGCCACCGAAACCTATTCTCTTGATGCTGGTTTCCCGGTTGCGTTCATGACGGAGAAAGTAGAGGCGCTGGTCCTCACCAAGGATTCCACCGGACAACTTTGGACAACCTGGACCAAGAACAGCCAGGTCTGGGTCAATCGCTCACTGGGTGACGATTTGACTTGGGGGCAGCCGTTCGTTCTCCCGGTCATGGGAGGTGACCTGGATCCGGATGACATCTCCACTATTGTAGCCTTCGGCGGCAACAAAGTCGGTGTGATGTGGAGCAACCAGGTTGATTTTAAGGGGTATTTTGCCGTGCACGAGGACGGCAAATCGGACCTGGAATGGGAGACTCGTGAAACCGCATTGTCTTCCGCATCCGCTAACGTCATGGATGATCACATGAGTTTGGCGGTTCGCCAGTCGACCGGCGAAGTGGTCGCCGCTATAAAGACGAATTTTTCCGGAACGAACGAGACACTCATCTATTTTCTCAAACGCTCCCCGGCAGGCAGCTGGTCCAAACACGAAGTTAGCATCGGGGCAGACAATGTCACAAGGCCAATGGTCTTGGTAGACTCGGAAACGGACAGCGCTTATGTTTTCCTGAGCAGGTTCACTGCGCCCAGGCGAATCGAGTTAAAAACCACCCACCTCGACAATATTTCATTCCAGGCTGGCGAAGGGCGGCCGTTTATCTATAGTCAAAGCGATAACGACATCAACAACGCCAAATCTACCAAGCAAACTGTCAACTCTACCACAGGTGTCGTTGTCATCGCATCTGACCATGAAACCAGATATTATCTGCATAATCTGATCGGAAACGGTGGTGGCGGCGGGACAAATATCGCCCCCATCGCTATGAGCGATTCCGCAGCAACGACTGAAGATGTCCCCGTCCAGATCGACATTACTGCGAATGACACGGATCCAGATGGGATTATTGACAAAACGACCGTAGCGATCGTTGCACAGCCGGCGAGCGGTGCAGTTGCGGTGGACGCTTCGGGCCTGGCGACATATACCCCCAGTGCAGGGTTTATCGGCGGAGACTCTTTCGACTACACGGTCAGTGATAACCTTGGAGCGGCGTCCAACACGGCGACCGTAGCAGTGACGGTCGCGGCCGGCGGCAGTAATCTGCCGCCAATTGCCAACGACGATGTGGCGAGCACGACAGAAGGCAGTCCAGTCAATATCAATGTCACGGCTAATGATTCGGACCCGGATGGGACCGTAGACGTCACATCAGTGAATATTGTGACTCAACCTGCGAACGGCACAGTCGGCGTCAACGTGTCCGGGGTAGTCACCTATACTCCGAATGCTGGTTTCAGCGGGCAGGATTCATTCGGCTATCAGGTTGCCGACAACGCGGGTGCTGCGTCCAATACCGCGACTGTAACCGTAACTGTTTCTTCCGGTGGCGGTGGCTCAACGACTCTGGTTTTTGATGCAACAGATGACGCACAGGTGAAGGCAGGCAGTCCGAATGAGAATTTTGACCACAAAAACACTGCGAAGGTACAAAGAAACAGCTTCAACGCCTATTATAAATTTGATGTGACGGGGCTTGCTGCACCCGTGCTTAGTGCGAAGCTTCGCTTGTATGTGACCGACAGCAGTGATGATGGAGGTACGGTTCACAAAGTCTCAAACGACTTCCAGGGCACGAGCCAGGCATGGACGGAAGAACTGCTGACCTGGAACAACGCGCCATCAATCGATGGCGTTGCATTGGACAACTTGGGCGCTGTTACTGTGGACACCTACGTGGAGTTTGATGTCACAGCCGCAATCAGCGCAGACGGCCCATGCAGTTTTGCCATAAAAAACAACTCATCTGATTTTGCACAATACAACGTTTCTGAGGGCAGTCATCCGCCCGAGCTGATAATTGTTACCGATGGCGGCGGGGGTACGACGAACCAGGCTCCCATCGCCAACGCCGACAATGCCACAACAGGAGAGGGCGTACCGGTACAAGTAGACGTGCTGAGCAATGACAGCGACAGCGATGGGTTCCTGGTACCTTCGACATTGCTGGTTACGTCGCAGCCAACTAGTGGTAGCGTCGCGGTGAGCTCCTCGACCGGAGCGGTCACGTACACCCCTAACCCCGGATTCTCGGGCGCAGACAGTTTCTCGTACACGGTCGAGGATGACGACAGCGCTGTGTCGAACCAGGCGTCGGTCAGTTTGACGGTCACTGCCAGCGGTGGTGGCGGCGGGACATTGACCTTCCAACCAACCGATGACAACCAGACTAAGATAACCGCCCCCTCAAAGAACTACGGTTCAAAGGGTACATCCAAGGTAGAGCGGGGTACCTTCAATTCTCACTATAGGTTTACTGTTAGTGGCTTGACCGGGCCGATTCAGAGTGCGATAGTGCGCCTGCAGGTTACCGACGCCGCATCAGATGGTGGCGACAATGGTGGCAGCATTTACGTTGCTTCCAACAATCACACAGGCACCAGCACCGCCTGGGCTGAGCTGACGCTTACTGCCGGCAACGGTCCGGACATTACGGGTTCATCCCTGAGTACGGTTGGCGCTGTGACTCCACTGCAGATTGTTGATTTTGATGTAACGGCAGCCGTTACCGGAAACGGGACTTTTAGCTTCTGCATTACGGGTAATTCCGACAACCAGGTGAAGTATTTTACGAAGGAAGGAAGCGGCAATGCTCCACAGCTAATTGTGGTAGAGGGAACCGGTGGCGGCGGTAACGTCAGTCCCCTGGCGGTGGATGACAGCGGCACAACGTTGGCCGGGCTTGGTTTGGCTGTCGACGTACTTGCGAACGATTCCGATCCTGATGGGACGTTGGATGCGACCACAGTGGCGCTTGGCACCAGCCCTGCCAATGGCAACGCAGTTGTCAATCCTACCACCGGAGTTATTTCCTATACACCAACTTCCGGTTTCATAGGGACGGATACCTTCACGTATACCGTCAGGGATAACGAGGGCGCGCAGTCGAATGCCGCAACCGTTACGATAAATGTGCTGAGCGACAACGATCCACCCGTCGCAGTGGACGACAGTGAATCTACTTTGGAAAACACAGCGGTGTTGGTTCCTGTCCTCTCCAACGACAGCGATAGCGATGGCACGCTCGCGCCTGCTTCCGTTACGATTGGGAATACTGCCCAAAACGGTGGCACTACTATTGACCCCGGCACAGGCTCCATCACCTACACGCCAAACAACGGGTTCACAGGATCTGATTCGTTCACTTATACAGTGGATGACAACGAGGGCGCGAGCTCAAATGAAGCCACAGTGTCGATCACGGTCACCCCGCAAGGCGGTGGCGGAGTTTTGACTTTCCAGGCCGAGCACGATGGACAGGTCAAACTAACTGAGCCGGGCAACAATTACGGCTCCAAAAGTACAGCCAAGATAGATGCCGGAAAGTTCAACAGCTACTTTAAGTTCCAGGTGTCCGGTGTGACCGGGAATATTACACAAGCCCGTATCCAACTGCGTGTCACAGATAACAGTCGTGACGGGAGCGATGACGGCGGATCATTCTTTTCGGTTTCTAATAACTTCGCAGGTACGTCGTCGCCGTGGGTCGAGTCCGGTCTGACCGCCGGCAATGCCCCCGCCATTGAAGGCACAGCGTTGAGCTCGGTCGGAACTGTTGCCATCAATGAAGAAGTTGAATGGGATGTCACTTCCGCGGTAAACGGCAACGGTACGTTTAGCTTCGCTTTGCGCAATACCTCCGGCAACCAGGCAAAATACTATACACAGGAGGGGGCTTTCGGGCCACAACTGATTGTGTCCTTCGGCTCTGGCGGTGGTGGCAATGTACCGCCGGTCGCCCAGAACGATGCCGGCAGCACACCCGAAAATGTTAATTTGGTCATTAATATACTGGCAAACGACAACGACCCGGATGGTGCGTTAGATGCCACAACCGTAACCGTGAAATCTCTGCCGCAGAACGGCAGCGTCCAGGTCAATCCTACGTCGGGTATCACAACCTACACGCCTGTCACGGGTTTCCAGGGCGCTGACACTTTCACCTACACGGTCGATGACAATGAGGGAGCCACGTCCAACGAGGCAACTGTCAGCATAAATGTCGGGAGTGGGGGCAGCACGACCCTGTCATTTTTGTCTATTGAAGATGCTCAAGTCAAAGTCACGGAACCTGCGAGAAATTATGCCACAAAGTCGACAGCCAAAGTAGAAAAAAACAAATTCAATGCATTTTTCAAATTCGCTGTGACGGGCATCGGTGGAACCGTCCAAAGCGCTCGCCTGCGTTTCTTTTGTACAAATGGCAGTGACAACGGCGGCTCGGTACATTTGGTTTCGAATGACTTTCAAGGCACTACAACTGCCTGGGTTGAGGGAAGTTTGACTGCCGGCAACGCTCCGGCCATCGACAGTCCGGCCAGCGGGCAGTTAGGAGCAGTTGGCTTGAATACGTTTGTCGAAGTTGATATAACGCCCGCTCTGACCGGTAACGGCACGTTTAGTTTTGCGCTTCAGGGCCAGTCCAACAATCAGGCGGCATACCACACAAAAGATGGGGCAAATGCCCCTGAGCTGCTGGTCGAGACCGGGGGTAGCAGTGCAAGCGCCTTTGAGCTGGCACTGGAACTGGCGGATGACGCGAGCTTGAAACTTGACAATACACCGGAACTTCCGCAAGCGTTTGAGCTGAATTCCAATTACCCGAACCCTTTCAACGCCGAAACTCAAATCCGTTACGCTCTGCCGCAAGCAGCAAATGTCAGTCTGGTCATTTACAATCTGATAGGACAGGAAGTCAAGACACTGGTGCAAAGTAAGCAGGAAGCGGGATTCAAAGTTGTAGCGTGGAACGGACGCAACGCTTCCGGGACCGAAGTCGGCTCGGGCGTCTACTTTGTTCGCTTGAAAGCTGCAGGCCGAAACTTTGTTCAACGTGTCACGCTCCAGAAGTAAGTAGTGATTGCTGTTGGTAGCGGCTCAGCATCAAATATCGGCCATATGTTCCTTGGGACCACAACTGACTGTTTGCACATCAAAGGGACCAAACAATTGAAGACCTTCTGGGGGAAGGCACGAACCCGGGCCCGCACGAGTACATCTGCGGCCGCGGGCGCCTTCAAGTTTGTTTTAGTAGTTTTCGTACTGTTCTCGCCTTTTTCACTGCGGTCACAAGATTGTGTTTCCGTCCCGGTTGACGTCGGTTTTCTCGATTTCAACTTCCAGTCGACGGACGTGACCAGTGCTCCGACCGAAGCTAAGCCCGAAAGCAAGCTCTGGTTTCACGATGGATTTTGGTGGGGTGTACTCTGGTCGCCAGATTCGCTGCGTTTCCGCGTTCACCGTCTGGACCTCGCCAACCAATGCTGGAAGAGTGTCGGACCCAACCTGGATGACCGACCGCGCTCGAGTTCCGACGTGCTCCTGGATGGGCAGCGGGTTTATATCACCTCACGCGCTAAAACCAACCATAAGACCATCCATGGCTCCCAGGCTCCGCGCCTGTATCGTCTTGCCTATAATGGCGTTTCCAAAAGCTATGCTTTGGATAACGGGTTTCCGGTGGAGTTCGGGAGCCGCAAATCAGAGGCGCTGACGCTTGTCAAAGACTCCACCGGGCAACTTTGGGCTGCCTGGAACAAGGACAAGAATATCACGGTAAACCGCACGCTCGGGGATGACCTTACCTGGGGCACACCATTTCAAATACCTGCGCAACAGAGCAGCACTTTAAGTGATGACATCGCCGCCATCTCTGTGCTTGATGGCAACAAGATCGGCGTCATGTGGAGTCACCAACCTGATAAAAAATTCTATTTTTCCGTGCACAAGGACAGCAAGTCGGATACCGAGTGGGAGCCGCGTGAGGAAGCGTTTGCGGATGCTCAACTCGGGACCGTGGCCGACGACCATATCAATTTTGCTTTCTCTCCTAATGATGGTAGCCTTTTGGCGATTACAAAGACCTCGCTTACAGGGGATAATGACCCACGACTATTTCTGCTGAGAAGAACATCAGGCGGCACGTGGTCCGAACATTTGGTCAGTCAGTCAGTGCATCGCCACACGCGTCCAATTGTTCTGCTCAATGCTGATTCCGATAGTGTTTATGTCATCACCACAGGCAGGCCGACGCTGAACCCCACGCCTTCAAACATCTACATGAAGAAGTCGCACCTTTCCAGTCTGTCGTTTGCATCCGGAATAGGAGAGCCAGTCATTGTGAGCGATAAGCAGGACGAAGTGAATGACGTGACATCTGCCAAGCAAGTTCTTACTAACGATTCCGGCCTGTTAATTTTAGCGACTGACAGTAACAAAAAACGTTACCTGCACAATTACTTTCCACTGAGTGGCACGCCGAACGTTTCACCCGTTGCAATCGACGACTCCGGAAGTACCACGGAAGAGGTGCAGGTGGCTATCGATGTCCTGGCCAACGACAGTGATTCTGACGGAGCGATCGATCCCGGTTCGGTTGTAGTGACGAACTCTCCACCGAACGGCGCGGTTGTCATCGACCCGTTGACCGGGTTGATCACCTATACGCCGGCTGTTGACTTTTCCGGAACTGATGTGTTCACCTACACGGTCAGGGACAACTCAGGAGGGACGTCAAACGCAGCCACCGTCACTGTGACGGTGGCGGATGTCAACGATGCCCCGGTCGCGACGGCCGATTCGGCAAGCACGGAAAGCGCTACGCCTGTTGTGGTCGCGGTAACCGCAAATGATTTCGACCCGGACGGGAATATCGACCCTGCTGCAATCGTGGTGCTGACCGCTCCTGCGAACGGAACGGCAACGGCAGGCCCGGCGCCTGGCTCAGTAACCTACACACCGGCTGCGAACTTTTTTGGCCTTGATAGTTTTTCTTATACGGTTGCCGACGATTTGGGCAAGGTGTCCAACCCAGCCTCTGTCGTCGTACGTGTCAACTCGGCCCCAGTAGTGGTGGCTGACAGCGGTGCGACCAATACCGGGATTGTGGTGGTGGATGTGCTGGCCAATGATTCAGACCCGGACGGAACCCTAGAACCTGGCACAGTCAATATTGTTGTTGGCCCCGGCAACGGAAGTGCAAGCGTAAACACCGAAAACGGAACAATAACCTACACTGCCAACGCAGGTTTCGTTGGCCTTGACACCTTTGAGTACACGGTGCAGGATAACCAGGCGGTTACCTCACAACCTGCGTCGGTTGTCGTAAAGATAAACGGGCCACCGGTGGCGGTGAATGATGCCGCTTTGACGCCCAAGGGCGCGACCGTCGAAGTAGATATTCTGGCAAATGACTTCGACCCCGACGGGGGAAGCCTGGATCCTGGCAGCGTGAGCACGGTTCTCGGACCTTTCAACGGGACTGTTGTGAGCAATCCGGCGACCGGCGCCTTGATTTACACACCCACCGGCAATTTCAACGGCAATGACATACTGCGTTACAATGTGCTTGACGACCTCGGACTCGTGTCAAATAATGCGACTGTCAATATTCTCGTCAATACACCGCCGTCCGCGATTGCCGATCAGGTTATAACCGATGAGGAAAGACCGGTCGACATCCATGTTCTGTCGAACGATTCCGATGTTGACGGTTCCATCGACATTGCGACGGTCGCAATAACGAATGGGCCCGGCAACGGGACCGCGACGGTCAACCCCGCAACCGGCGTCATCACTTACGAACCCGTGGCCGATTTCTTTGGACTTGACACGCTAAGTTACACTGTGCGGGACAATTTGGGTACGGAGTCAAATGTTGCCACCGTACAAATTCAGGTGCAGGATTTGAACGATATTCCCGTTGCCAATCCGGATACGGTGCTGGCCAATTCAGCGCAACCAACGGTGGCGGATGTTTTATTGAACGACAGTGACAGCGATGGATTCCTGGTTGTCGCGAGCCTGGCCATCACCACGGCGCCTGCCAACGGGACGGCCAACGTCAATGGTGCAAACGGCACGCTCACCTATAGTTCGGTGCCCGGCTTCTTCGGTCTCGATTCTCTGGGTTACACAGTGGCAGACGACGATCTGGCCACTTCGAACCAGGCGTTCGTCTTCTTTGTGGTAAACGCACCACCCCTGGCCGTTGATGATGCAGGGAGTGTTGTTGAGGACCAGTCCGCGAGTGTGGCTATCCTCACTAACGACAGCGACCCTGACGGGAGTCTTGTGGTGCGTTCCGTGACAATTGACACACCACCAAGAAACGGTACCGCTATCTTTGACACCAGCACCTCGCGCGTAATCTATACGCCGGCGAGTGATTTTTTCGGATTGGACTCACTGTTCTACTCGGTCGCGGACGAACGCGGTGCAAGGTCGAACAGCGCCACCCTACGGCTGACGGTGGCTGCGGTCAATGATCCCCCCAGCGCAATTGATGACACAGTCACAACCTCTGAGGAGGCCGGCGTGACTCTTCAGGTTCTGAGCAACGACCTTGATATCGATGGGACCATTGACGTTTCTTCTCTGGTAATCGTCTCGCCTGCGGCGCACGGTAGTGCAAGCGTGAACACGGTACTCGGGCAGATCGCCTATGTGCCTGCAACGGATTTCTTCGGAGCGGATACGCTGCGTTATCGCGTGCGAGACAATGATGGCGCGTTGTCCAACGATGGAACCGTTCTGATCACGGTAACCCCGGCGAACGATGCGCCGATCGCGGTGAACGACAGCGCTACTTCGGATGAGGATGTCCAAAGTACCGTCGCCGTGCTTAGTAATGATAGTGATCCGGATGGCAGCGTCGACCCAACATCTGTCGTGATCACACAACCAGCGGTACACGGCACGGCTTCTGTCAATCCCGTCAGCGCCATTCTAACCTATGTTCCCAATCCCGATTTCTTCGGAACCGACAGCGCCAAATACTCCGTCAGGGACAACCTGGGGGCTGTTTCCAACACGGCAACCGTCTTGTTTTTTGTTGCCGGCATAAACGATCCGCCAGTCGCGGAGAATGACTCAGCCGTCACCGCTGCCGGAGACCCGGTGGCCATTGCGGTAACCCAGAATGACCAGGATCAGGATGGGGTGGTTATTGGGACTTCTATACAAATCGTTAGTGCACCCGCCAGTGGTCAAACGGCAATTGGCAACGGGGTGATAACCTATACGCCTGCCACTAGCTTTACCGGTAATGTACTCTTTTCTTATACAGTGAAAGACAACGCCGGCGCAATGTCGAATGTTGGAGAGGTGCTGGTAGAGGTGGTCGTGGGTAACCAGGCACCACTTACACTTGCGGACAATGCCGCGACCTTTGCCGGGACGTCAGTGTCAATCGATGTCTTGTCGAACGACAGCGACAGTGATGGTAGTCTTGATATTACGAGCGTCGCAATAGTCACTGGCGCGCTCTCGGGCGTAGCATCGGTGAATGGCGGCAGTGGTGCGATTCAATACACTCCGAATCCCGGATTTACGGGAGTGGATACATTCAGTTACCGGGTTTTTGACAATGAAGGCTTACCGTCTGGACCGGCGGTGGTAACGGTGGTGGTGAGCCCTGCGGG
>JAJDAD010000020.1 GCA_029262055.1 Candidatus Zhuqueibacterota bacterium | reverse complement strand
CAACTTGTCTCTGGTTGGCAAGTTTCTCTTTGCCGATCACATTAGCTTTGACAATTTCAACGAGGGCATCAGATTGAAAGAAAGTGTCGAAGCCTTCTTCGAGCGCTTTGGTAAATATCCCAGATATGTTCTGGCTGATGCTATCTACGGAACAAGGGAGAACCGGCAGTATCTCGATGAGCTCGGCATTCGCTACACTTTCAAGCCGCTAGGGCGCCCGAAGAAAGGTGCTGCCGCAGATAATCAAACACGATGGCGCCGACAAAAACTCAAAGAGAGAAACCGCATTGAGGGTGCCATTGGAAACAGCAAATCACATTATGACCTGGGAAGAGTGCGCGCAAGAACGGACAAAACCGAGAAAGCCTGGATTCAAATGGCGCTCTTGAGCAGAACTATCACACTCGCAGGGCAAAAATTGTAAAAGAACAAAGAAAACGCAAATCAAACAAACACAAAAACAGTGAGCATCATAACAGGAGCATGTTTCACTGTGAGTTTTTCAGAAGACCCTATCCTATCAATTCCCTACTGCGCCAACCTGCTAATGAGAGACTCGGCCTCCATCTTTATGGGACTCTTCAGTGGCGCCCGCGCTATTTCATACAGCATATCACTGGCGGCGTCCGGTTGGCTACTCTTCAACAAAGTGATTGCAAGGTTGTATTTTGCCAACAGGTTGTTGCTGTTCATTTGCAGCGCTGATTCAAGCCGCTGTTTGGCTTCTTCGTAGCGGCCTTCTTCTATTAGTACTTTCCCCCAAATCGTACTGGAAATACTGTCTGTCTTGCCCAGCTTTTCCGCCGCTTGAAAACACTCTATTGTCTCACCATTCATCCTGAGATAGTTGTAGGCTATCCCCAACTCTTTGAAGTAAAGCGCCTTCGTTGGGTTTAGTTTGATTGCTTCCCGAAAAGCTGGTATTGCCTCTTTAACGTTTCCTGCACGCAAACAGGCTTCGCCCAGTGAAAACCAGACAAAGTCATCCCGACGTTTGTGTTGCAGATATTGTTTGTGCATTTGCGCAGCACGAACGTAATCGCCAAAAAGATAACAGCGATAACCCTCCTGGTAGTACTGTTCAACTTTTTGTTTCGGAAGAACTGCTTCTTCACCCTGAATAATGACATCGGGCTCTGGCACGCTCGGTGTCAATGACACCAAAGCACGTTTTGCGTGTACTGCAAGATGAGCATTCGTATTTAGATTTATTACCTGCTGATAATACTCCGTGGCCGCCTCTTTATCGCCAAGTAATGCGTGTATTTTCGCCAGTCCAAAATGAGCCCTTACCTCACGAGGTGAGAACTCGATGGCCTTCGAAAACATCTTGATGGCATCCTGATATCTCTTCTGGATACTGTAAACAGCCCCCAAATTTAAAAATGATAATGGATGCCTGGGATAATAAATGATGCTTTCTTTTAAGTGCTCCTCAGCCTTGTCAAACTTTCTAATCTTGAGATAAGCAGTGCCCAAGATGAGTTGCGCCTTATAATAAATCGGACAGAGCGTCAAGGCCTTCGTGAGGTTCTCTATCGACTCTTTGTAGTTCTTCTGTTCGAAGAAAGCGATGCCAAGATTGAAATAATAATCCGGATCATTCGGATTTACAACGATAGCTTTGACCCAGAGACCTATGGCACTGCCATACTCTTTCTGCTTCGCCAACGCCAGGGCGCGCTGATGCGACTCCTCAGCCTTGGGTTCGGTCTCAGGATGATGCCATGTGAGCTTGACCTTGTCGTCGCGTACTACAATACCTAATGCGCCGTTACTAACGCCATATCGTCCTCTGATGAACTCTTCAACGATGTCCTGCTGATTCCTGTTTTCAGGTAATCCAGTTTGGTTTTCGGCAAATTCACTGAATGCTGACAGTTCCAGGACTATGGAGATATGTTTTCTTTTCTGATTACTCACGTCAAGGTCCGGTTAGCAGCATTTGGTAAGCTTGGGGAATATGATTTTGGAAGGTTTCTCAGTTCCAGAACAGGCGCTCTAAAACTCTGTGCCGAATCTATGGCTGAGACGGAGCGGGCAGGCCAAGCCACATCTCCTAACTCTCGTCTTTGGTATTGCTGGGGGGGATTGTCTTCTTTTTTTCCTCTTGAATACGATCATAGATTTCCCCTCTGAAGATGCTGATCTCGGTGGGTGCCTCAATGCCAAGCCTTATTTGTTTACCATGTACATCTACGACTTTAATGACTATATCATCCCCTATTACAATCGTCTCACCCAACTTCCTTGTCAGGACAAGCATAGGAAATTCCTTATATTAAGTTCTTGACTGATAATAAGCACCTGCTTGGAAGAATCACTTCCCTCTGTTCTTGATTTATTTTGTTTATATAAATAAAATTGTACAAATAAACAAGTTAATTCAGCATAGAAGTTACGGCATCTTCACATTTAGCGGCTTAAGCCAATTCTTCTTTTATGAACGCTTTGTCGATTTCTTCATGGGCTGACACAACTCTGATGTTGCGTGGTCCCTGAATGGACTGTACCACTGTCCCAAAGCCTGCACGCTCAAGCCGACGTTTGATCTCGTTACGTGATATATCTGTTGATTCCCCGGGAGGCGGTGCTTTTCTAATCACCACATTTCGCAACTCCGACTTAAGCGCCGGACTAAGCGTGTTGCTATCCGTAATGTTGCTGATATCTCCGAATGTCACGTTTTGGCCTACGACAACGCATTTGGCCTTTAGTTGAATCGTTGGTGGGCTCACTTTTCCGTTGATGGGATAAGATGGTCCCGTCACAGATAGCAAGAACAACGACGATACAACCACGACTGACATGGAAATCAACCTTGAATTTCTCATCTTCTACTCGGGCTCCGTCTCATTGATGAATTCAATTGTGTTCATTTCACCATAATAGTGCTTTGTAACTGGATTCGTCAATTCGCCGAAACTCTTTACAATCTCGGAAATTTTCTTTGCGTTTGTCTCTATGATTTTGATGCGTTTTTGCGAGCCTTCCCCCAAGTCTTGTCCGTCTTGGCGAAGTAGCTGTAAGTTTCCCAAAAGAGGAGTTAAGGGATTATTGAGCTTATGATTTATGGTAGCAAATGACTCTGTAAGCGCGGTCAGCCTCTCCTTCTCGACTAGTTCCTGTTCCAGCTTTTTTTGTGCTGACAGGTCCTGGCCTACAATCAAAACTCCAGCAACTGCCCCGGTCTTTTCCCGAAGCAGTGACAATCGGCATCCTACTGCAAGGCGAGTGCCCGATGCTGTTGCGACCGAACATTCGATAGAGTCTGACGGCTGTACTGTCCTTTCAGCGACCTTTTTCTCAATCTCTCTTTCCAGGTCTTTCGTCAGCAAAGAAATGGGCTTGTCAGTGACCTCCTCAGGATCATAATTCAGCAAATCTTCTACGGCCTTGTTCGCGAATGTAATATTTCCTGCCAGGTCAGTGGTGATGATCAGTACCGGGCAACTCTCAATCAGGTTCTCCAGAAAATCTCTGCTATTCTCAATTGTCCGGGTTAACTTTGCCGCCCGACGTTTCATATCTCTTGTGACGAACACATTCTCAATGACATTGATTAGCTCACGAGGTCCAAAAGGTTTTTGCAGATAAGCATCAATGCCAAACTCCAACAGGCTTTTCTTTTCATCGAAGGTGTGGCTGGCCGCAGTTAGCATAACAACTGCCGGCCCGTCCTCTTCTCTGCCCGCAAAATAATTTTGGAGCTCGCTAAACATCTGCAGGCCATCCTTAGTCGGCATCCTGAAATCGAGGATAATCAGATCAGGGCTTTGTTCCTGAACTACGTCCAGTCCTGCCTCTGCGCTTAGCGCAGAATAGAAGATATAACCTGCCTTTTGGATTATTATCCGTGTCTGCAGATGTATATCCGGGTCATCGTCAATTAGTAAAATCGTCTTGGTCATCACTGAACAGGTTTAAGTATGTGTGATTATAGATTTTTCGAGTGACGTCTTTGCACATCTCCTCAATAGTAGCCATTGTATCGTCGTCGAATGCGTTAGCTACAGTATGGCCCAGGTTCAGAACGCCGATGACACGGTTATTGATCTCTAACGGCATGGACAAATAACATCTCACCGGGTTGAGGCCATGACGGCTGCCGCGGTGAATATCTGCCAAATAAATCACCTTGCACTTTTGGGCTACCCAAGCTGAAAGTCCCGCACCCAACGGAAAATCAATAGCTGTGATGAAATCGATCCCATCTCCTGTCTTCGCTATTTCACGGAGCTTGTTTTCGCTACGTTCAAACACAAACAAGCTGCCTGATTCGAACTCTACACTCTCTCTCAGGTTGGACATGAAATTGTCCACAACCCGATGCAAAGTATCCTGCTTGTCCAGGGTGTTCACAGCCATGTGATGCCTCTATCCTTTTTGGGTTTATGGTGTTATCTCTGAGCCAAAGCAACATCTCCCGGGGGAGAGATGGTTGTAATCAAGGAATTGCGCTAATCAGCAGAGGACTTCACTTTCCAGAAGGCTATGCAGTCCTCCAAGGGCCTTACTATGAATCTGCGATACACGCGATTCAGTAATGTTTAGAACCTGGCCGATTTCCTTGAGCGTCAATTCTTCATAATAATAGAGAGCCATCACTATTTTCTCTTGTTCATTGAGATGCTCGATGGCTTGTACAAGTAAGCCCTTCATCTCAGTGTTCTCAAGAATCCCGAGTGGATTCTCCGACTGTGTATTCTCCAGCAGGTCATACATGGAGGTCAACTGCTCGTTCTCCTCTACCCTGCTGCCGTCCAGCGAGAGCAGCGACGCCTTGGACAATTCCAGCAACACTTCTCCATATTCATGAATATCTATCTTGAGCTCCCGTGCTATCTCGTGACCGGCAGCAGCTCTACCCAACGACTTTTCCAGGCGTTCGCTTGCCCGTTCAACCTGCCTAGCCTTGGAACGCAACGACCTGGGTGCCCAGTCCAACGTTCTCAGCTCATCGAGAATCGCCCCTTTGATTCTCGGTAACACAAAGGTCTCGAACTTGACGCCTTGCATCGGGTCAAACCGCTCCAATGCGCCGATGAGCCCCATGACGCCTGCGCTCAACAAGTCATTGTAATCAACACAGGTCGGCAGGGAAAACATCATTTTGCCGGCAACATATTTGACCAACGGCAGGTATTGCACGAGAAGCTTCTCACGCGTTTCCAGGTTTCTTTCACTGGTGTATTGAAGCCAAAGTGGTTGCGGACTAGCAGTAGATTTCATACGCGTCACTCCGATTTCTTGTAGGCACAATTATAGTACAATTCAGGGACGACAGTCCATCTCTCGCAAATGCTGTGCCACCCAAACTAACGCTTAAGAAAACCTGAGAAGGATGCATGGAGGGGGCTTATCGCAGGCCAATACCCTCTTAATCTTCAGAGGGTTAAGGCTGTTTTTGGTAAAGCCTGATATGATGATTGAGGGACGGCTGCCGAGGACGGGGACCGGTAATTTCTATCAGTGACCGGAAGAAATTGCCAGGCAGCCCTAAAGAAATTGCCTAGTTGATTTCCGCAGTAAGGGCAGCGTCTTCCTTGCGGTATTCCTGCAGTTTATTGCGGAGGGTGCGGACACTGATCCCAAGGCTCTGGGAGGCCCAGGTACGGTTGTCATTATGCTCTTTTAGTGTCTGCAGTATCATGCGTTTTTCAAGGTCTTTCAGAGTCATGTTCTTGGGAAAGTCAAAGTCCTTTTCTGTCGCACCGGTTTGTTCCTTGGTGGCATCAAAATACAAATGCTTGGGTTGGATCTGTTTCTCTCGACAGACAACCACTGCCCTTTCTATTGTGTTCTCAAGTTCACGAACATTACCCGGCCAATCGTGCTCCATCAGTCGTTGTAATGCGCTTTCATGCAGGCCACCGATCTTGCGATGATTTTCCTTGCAGAACTTATCAACAAAATGATCCACCAGAAGGGGAATGTCTTCCTTACGGTCATTGAGTACCGGCAGGTTGATGGGGACCACGTTGAGGCGATAGTAAAGATCCTCACGAAAGTTGCCTTTCTCTACCTCTTCCTTCAGGTTGCGATTCGTAGTGGCTATCACCCTGACATTGACCTGCAGGGTTTCCGAGGAACCTACTCTTTCGAACTCTTTCTCTTGCAGGACTCGCAATAACTTGACTTGCAAACTCGATTGAATTTCACTTATCTCATCCAAAAGAATTGTCCCGCCGTCCGCCAACTCAAATCTCCCCTTTTTACTTCTGATTGCACCAGTAAATGCTCCTTTTTCATGTCCAAAGAGCTCGCTTTCCACCAATCCTTCGGGGATGGCCGCACAGTTGATCTTTACAAAAGGCTCTTCCCGTCTGGGGCTCAACTGATGAATGGCTTTTGCTATCAGTTCTTTCCCGGTGCCGCTGGCACCCTGGATCAGGACGGTCGCATTCGACGGCGCAACCATCTCGACGGTCTCAAAGACGTGCTTGATGGCCGCACTATTACCTATGACGTTTTTTATCCCATACCGGGTGGCCAACTCGGACCGTAACAGCTCGTTTTCCTTGACCAACCTCTGGAACCGGAAGTACTTTCCCACCGTCATCTGAATTTCGTCAACGCTAAATCCCTTGGTCATGTAGTCGTATGCCCCGACACGCATGGCCTCTACCGCACTTTCCACGGAGCTGTGCGCAGTAATAACGATAACTCCCGTATCAGGATCGATGTGTTTCGCCATCTTCAAGACTTCCATCCCGTTCAGATCCGGCAAGAGTACATCTGTAATTATGAGATCGAACTGCTCTTTTTTAATAGACTCGAGCGCTTTCCGGCCATCGTCGGCGACGGTGACTTTGTAGTTTTTTCTAGCGAGGGCTTCAGATAACATTCCACTAATCGTAGGTTCATCATCGACGACGAGAATCCGGGGGGAATCGCTGTTCATGGTGTGCTTTGTCTCCGCAGGGGTAATGAATCAGTACTAATTGAGCATAAGGAACGATGCAAGCTATATGCCGCAATTGGGTTACTGGACATACCCCGTAATAACAACACCTTACGACATGGTCATCTGATCGCTGGAGGTTATATTGGCGGATTTTGTGCGGGAGATGGTCAAAAAGCAACCAAACCCATTAGATCTACGAGGGAACTGCGGGTCTATGAAGCGGTTTTTGTCTTAAATTGTTGTAACGGATATGACTCCTTGGGAAGATCGGGGCCGTGGGTCGGGTTCCCGGGAGAACCCATTGGGAACACTCTGTTCACGTCCGCACTGGCTATGGTCTTTAGAGTACCGTCGGCCAGCCGAAGGATCAGGCGTCCAAACTTGTCAAGGGACTCAAACAGTCCGTGGGTTGATTTTCCATCTTCAAGAATTTCGCACATTTTGCCAATATCAGGGCAGCGCCGTGTCCAATTCGCACTCGTTTCCTCAATTCCGCTGGCCGCAAATCTACGATAGTCCTTATCTATTTGAGCCATTATGCTGTCTAACAGAATCTCACGCCGCGTTACGCTGCCCGCTTCTATTCTGAGCGAAGTAGCGCGCTGTCTGAGTTCCTGTGGAAAATCACCCGCTATTTGGTTCACGTTTAAACCGACACCGACCACCAAAAAGGACAAGGTCTGCGCCCGAAACTCCGACTCAGCTAAGATTCCACAAACCTTCTTGCCCCTGACCAGAACGTCGTTCGGCCATTTTAGATTTGGCATGAGACCAGTGCTATCTTCAATGGCGGAGGCCACTGAACTCGCCGTCAAAAGCGGGATCAGGCCGAGCCACTGCACCGGAAATTGTGGCCGCAAAACATAGGAGAACCACAGTCCCCTCTTCGGTGGTGACGACCAGGAGCGTGCCTGCCGTCCTTTGCCTTGCGTTTGACGGTCCGCTAACACGACCGTTCCCTCCTCTGCCCCCGCCCTGGCAAGATCTTTGGCAACGGTATTTGTAGAAGTTACAGTCTCAAATGAAAGAATGGTGCTACCGAGGCGGTTCCCCGGCTTGACCGGGGTTAGGCTCTCCTGGCCGGCAAGAGTGGAGTCATCTTTCATGGTTTCTACCCATTTCTCTCGGATGGTACGTTCTGTGCACCTCTTTCAAGTACTCCCTGTCAACATGTGTGTAAATCTGTGTCGTGCTAATGTCGGTGTGTCCGAGCATTTCCTGCACAGCCCGCAAATCCGCCCCTCCTTCGATCAGGTGCGTGGCAAACGAGTGCCGAAATGTGTGCGGAGACACTTTCCCAGTAATTCCCGCGCTGACCACATATTTTCGAAGAACTTTCCAGAATCCCATCCGGCTGAGAGGGGAGCCACGCCAATTCAGAAAAATACAGTCCGTTTTCTTTAACCTAGAGGCCAACGTTGGCCGAACGGCCTGCAGATACTTGGTTGTAAAGTAGACTGCCTGCCCTCCTATCGGAACAATTCTTTCCCGACCACCTTTGCCAAGAACACGGATGAATCCCTCTTCAAAGAAGAGCCGACCAGTCCCGATTGAGATTAGTTCAGAAACACGAACACCGGTCGCGTACAGAAACTCCAGCATGGCGCGGTCGCGCAAACCAAGCGGTTCACCTGTATCGGGCTGGTCGAGGACCAGCTCAATCTCCGCTTGATTCAGACAACTGGGTAAATATCGAGCCAGCTTGGGAAAATCGATATTGACGGTAGGATTGGTCTGGCCATAGCCTTCGAGAATCAAAAATTTGTGGAAAGCGCGAATGGCAGATAGATTTCGGGCCCGGGATCGGGCACTCAGATCATCTTGCTGCAACCTGTTAAGATAAGAAAAAACATGAGCGGGCCGAATCTTCTGGAAGGCCTCGATGGACTGCTCGCCCAAAAACTCGAAATAGCGCTCCAGGTCCTTGTGGTACGCAGTAACCGTGTTACTGGAGGCGTTTTTTTCTATCCGTAAGTAATCCAGGAACTCACGGAGCGCGCCGCTCATGATGGTCACTTTACCTCTACACTCCCGGCGATTTACTCTAATCAGAGTCTGGGAGCAAACCCTCAGTCAGAGATAGTGCAATTCCGGAAAGCATCACCTCCGGACCCAGCTTGGTGAAATCCCCTGACAGCAGGCTCGAGTCGACATTTGAGTAAAGAGAGCAGCCCGCCTCTCTTTCGATTGTCAGCCCGGACAGACGGCCCTGGTTTTCACCGACGAAGGTGACTTCTCCCAGCATGTCGCTCACAACATAGCCGGTACAGAAATGCAATTGCAGATGGGCATTCATCGTGTAAACACTGATGAGATTTCCCTTCTTGCTGCCGATTGGAATATCTGCGTAGATTTCAAGCGACAAGTTGCGGCCATCCTCCTCGTTTTCGAGAACAAAGCGGGTATTGTTGCCCATGGCAACACCCGCAACCCCCAAGGCTTTGCCGATCCTGTCAATATCATCTTTGTTGAAATTCACCATCAAACTCCCGAGTATTCCGAGACCAATCAAAAAACCCCGATGCTGTGGATCGGGGTTTTAATGGCTATGAACCAAAAACTCATTTGGTGCGGCAGTGACTCGCCACTAAGCAGGCTGCGTGACTCGTGTTGCCTGCAGCCCTTTTTCTCCGGAAATACATTCAAATTCAACTTCAATACCTTCTTGCAGCGTCTTGTAGCCATCCATATCGATGACTGAGAAATGAACAAACACATCTTCACCGGAGTCTTGTTCTATGAAACCGAAACCTTTGTGGTCATTAAACCACTTAACACGCCCTTTAGCCATTTGTTACTTCCTCCTCCTTAACAAACATGCCTAGTTTTGGTACGATGAAGAAATATAGCCAATCGTTTGTATCTTGTCAAGTCATTTCAATTGGCTATTTGTTGAGCCGTGCTTTTTCGTTTTGCTGTCAGTTTTGGACTATTCGCCGGTTTGTTTTCTTCATAGAAGCAACCCGTGTCCGGGATGAGCCCCAGCCCCTCAGGCAATTAGTTTTCCAAATCAGCTTCGTTTATCACTGTTGCCAGCAAGTCAATCATTTGACCAAAAGGTACCACTTCGCCGGCTTCGGGAGATTGGCTCAGAATCGTGTTTGGTAAAAGCGTGGGATCTACCCGGTAGGTGATTTCGCCAATAATCAGTCCGGACTTCTTCAACTCTTTTCTGGCTAACTGCAGCGGTTTACCGAAGACGGAAGGAACGGTCACGTTCTCGGTGGGCTTGCCCAGACTCACGGTCATGTCAACAGCAGTGCCGGAATTAGCCAGAGCATCTCCCGGTATCGATTGGTAAATTACTACCTCGGGCGGTTCGTTTGGATCGTATTCATACTCTATTTCCCCCACTCTGAACCCAAAGCTCTTGAGTGTCTCTTTTGCATTGTTTTCTGACAGGCCCACAAGTTGCGGTACCTGAACTTCCCGTTCCCCGACACTAATTGTGAGGTAGACACGCCGTCCTTTTTTTACCAACCGGTCAGGACGGGGATTTTGTTCAAGTACAAATCCGAAGGGCAGGTTGGGATCATGCTTCTCACCCGCCTTGACCGCCTCCAGTCCCTGCTGCTCCAATATTTCGCGCGCCGTCTCAAAGCGTTTGGCCAAAATGTTTGGTACCGGTAACGCCTCCCCATGTTTCGTGTACAACGGCATGGCTACCTGGTCCATAAAAAGGACCAACAGCATGAATATTGCTGCGGCCATGATGGTTACTAAGAGTAGTTGGCGTGTGAATATTCGGGCAAGCACGTCTTTAAGTTGGTTCATGAGTCGTCCATTATCTGTTTTCTTATGTACTCGATCCTAGGCAGTCCTGACCAGTGCTGCGGCAAAAGCCCCGTCTGTACCATGAACATGGGGCAGGGACCGAAAAAAACCGTCCCGCGATGCAAATTTCTGCAATGGTAGCACGTCTGTGCCAGCCAGTGCAAAACCCTCATTTTGCTGGAGAAACCTATCCAGCAACTCCTCCGTTTCTTCAGGCTCGAGTGAGCACGTGCTGTAAACCAACTTGCCGCCCGGCGTCAGCAAACGGGCTGCGTTCTGCAGCAATGCTATCTGAATGGCAACGATCTTCTTGAGGTCGGCCGGCTGCTTGCACCACCTCAGGTCTGACCGGCGCGACAAAACCCCGAGGCCGGTGCAGGGCGCGTCCAACAAGATCTTGTCAAAGGTCGAGCCACTGAGAGATCTGGCGTCTGTCAACTTGACTTTTATCGAGCTCAAACCTAAGCGTTTGGCACTCTCCCCTATCTGTGCGAGCCTGTCTTTATTTACATCTACGGCCAAAATCTCGGCCCTATCTTGCGTCAGATGGGCGAGATGACAGGTCTTTCCACCAGGAGCTGCGCACAGATCGAGAATTCTGTCGCCCGGCTCGGGCTCGAGCAGGAGGCTGGCCAACGCAGTGCTTTGGTCCTGAATTGTGAAGAACCCGTCCTGAAACAGAAGATTGTCCGCTGGATTAACCAGCCCCGACAGGACGAGGTAGTCAGAGAAATACTCAGAACGCCGGGCCGTGACCTCCAGTTCCTGTAGCTGTGCGATAAGCTCTTCACTGGATGTTTTTGTCAAGTTCACACGCGCTGACAGGCACGGTCTCTGATTGTTGTACGTGCAATACCGCACGGTGTCGGATTCGCCATAGCGCTGCAACCAACGTCGGACAATCCAGTCCGGGTGAGAATGGCGAACGGAAATCGCAGCAACAGGATCATGCCTCACTTCCGGGAGCTTTATGGAACTCTCCCGGCGCAAGTAATTTCGCAGGATGCCGTTGACTAGTTTTCCCCATTCCGGCCCACCCAGCTGTTTGGCCAGGCGCACGCCTTCCGACACCGCGGCATAGTGTGGCACTTTTTCCAGAAAGCGAATTTGGTAAAGACTAATTTCGAGAATACTTTTGAGAATCGTGGAGACTTTTCGGAAATTGCGGTGGTACAATTCGGCCAGGACCCAGTCCAATTGCCCGCGCCAGCGCAAGGTTCCATGAACCAGCTCCACCAGCAGCGCCTTGTCAGCCGGCAGAATCGCTTCGCTCTCAAAAGTGGATTTCAGGAGCTGGTCTGCGTAGGCTCCCCTGGTTCTGACCGCTGACAGAATGTCGACCCCCATGTGCCGGACACTGCGCTTAGTCGCGCCCAAAGCGGTCTCCGGGTCTCGTCTGCCACCCTAACAGAAACTCACCGGCCGTCATCCTTCTTTTGCCCTCGGGTTGCAGCTCATCTATCCGTACAGCGCCACTGTCAGTCGCGATACACAATTGTCGCTCCCCGAGGTATTCTTCCAAGATCTGACCGGGCGTTAAGGTTAGGTCCACCCTATCGACCAAACGCGCTCTGAAAAACTTCACCAGTTTTCCATTCAAAGTTGAGTACGCTCCAGGGGACGGGCTCAGCCCGTGAATGAGATTTCGCACAGACGCACTTGATTGCTTCCAGTCAACCCGACAAAGTTCACGGCTGATTTTAGGAGCCTTGGTCGCGTCTCCGGTTTGCCGCGAGGGTATGGCCCTGCCCTGGTCTATCCTATCGAGGGTTTCGACTAGCAGATCAGCGCCGAGTGCAGCCAGCCGGTCATGCAATTCACCGGCGGTTTCTCCACCCTTGATTTCTGTCTCCCTCTGCATGATTAAATCGCCGGTGTCGACGGAACGTTCGATGAAGATAGTCGAAACCCCCGTCTTGCTGTCGCCGTTCATGATGGCCCAGTTGATCGGGGCTGCCCCGCGATACTTAGGTAGTAGTGACGCGTGTAGATTCACCGTCTTTTTTGCAGGTATCTCAAAGACCTCCGGCGGCAAGATCTTGAATGCCACTACCACAAAGACGTCGGCATTGAGGGCACGCAATTGCTCCGCGAAGGCCGGATCCCCAAGGTTTTCCGGTTGCACGATAGGCACCCCGTGTCGCAGCGCCTCCTCTTTGACAGGTGACGGTCTGACCTTCAGGCCTCTGCCCACGGGTTTGTCCGGTACCGTCACGACCGTAACGACCTCGTGGCGGCTCGCCGTGATGGCCTTGAGGCTTGTAACTGCAAACTGGGGCGTTCCCATGAAGACGATTCGCATAGTTTCAGCGCCGTGTGCGCTAGCCTCCTGTTGCGATCAGTTTCAGGCGCTTTTGCAGCAGCTGCCTTTTTATGGAGCTGATTCTGTCGACAAACAAGACTCCGTTTAAATGGTCGATTTCATGTTGCAGGACCCTGGCCAGCATTCCGCCGCACTCTTCCTCTTGTTGCTTGCCGTCGATGTCCAGATACCGAACCTTTATCGTTTCGGGCCGCCTGACATCCTCTCGTACATCCGGAATGCTGAGGCATCCCTCCTCAACCTCTATCTCACCGTCGGCGTGGATAATCTCAGGATTGATGTACGCCTGTGGTTCTGCATCCTCATCGATCAGGCCGTTATTTACGACGCATAGGGCCAGGGACTCGGCCACTTGTGGAGCGGCCAGGCCTATCCCCTCGGCTGCGTCCATTGTCTCAACCATGTCCTGGACCAGCTGCCTGAGGTCATCATCAATTTCGTCGACCGTCCGGGCCTTAATCCGGAGAGCAGGATTCCCGTACAAGACTATTTCGCGCAGCGCCATGCAACGACTACTCCAGCTTCTTTGAAATTGAGGACTTGGTGATCTCAATCTTGACATTGTCATCGATTTTGACAATAAAGGTGCCCTCTTTTTCCTTTACGCCCGCGATGGTGCCATAAATCCCACCACTGGTGATAACGTGATCACCTTTGCCGATTTCGTTGATCATGGCCTGGTGTTGTTTTTGTTTCTTAGCTTGTGGCCTGAATATCAAAAAATACATAATCGCGAAGATGAGCACCATGGGCAGCACAAAGCCCAACGTGCCCCCGCTTTGCTGGCCACCGGCCTGGATGAGCGGAACTACTGAATAGATGAGTGTCACTTCCTTCCTCCGTTTTGCTTTTAGGTTAAAACCGTATTGTTGTTTGTCGTTTGGGTAGAATACCGTCTGGAGAACTCAGTTCGCCATTCTCCAAACTTTCCGTCAGCAATGCATTCCCGGCATTTTTTGACCAACTCATGGTAAAAGTACAAATTGTGCAGGCTGGCCAATCTCATGCCGAGGATTTCTTGCGCATTAAAAAGATGTCTGAGGTACGCACGGCTAAAGTTGCCGCACGTGTAGCACCCGCAATCATCGGCGATCGGGTTGAAATCCATTTTGTAGGCCGCATTCCTGACATTCAAAGCTCCATCCCAGGTAAAGACTTGCCCCTTTCTGGCATTCCGGGTTGGTAGCACGCAGTCAAACATGTCCACGCCGAGCGAGATGCCTTCCACAATATCTTCCGGCTTGCCCATGCCCATCAAATACCTGGGCTTCTCTTCAGGCAACATCTCGGTGCAAAGTCCAATCATTTCAAACAGAACGGGTTTGGGTTCGCCGATCGATAGGCCACCGATAGCATACCCCGGAAAGTCCAGTGCAATCAAAGCCTCCGCGCTCTGCCGGCGTAAGTCAGGAAACGTACTCCCCTGAACGATCGCGAACATGGTCTGTTCGTATCCGTACCTGGGCTCGCAATCCCTGAACTCGGTCAGGCAACGACCGGCCCACGCTGTTGTCCGGTGCAGTGACTCGAGGGCGTAATCAAAGGTACAGGGATACGGCGGACATTCGTCCAGCACCATCATGATATTGGAGCCGAGACTGAGCTGAATTTGAGTTGTAAACTCCGGGCTGAAATGATGGTAAGAGCCGTCAATATGCGATTGAAAAACAACTCCGTCATCCGTGACTTTACGCAGTCCGGACAGACTGTAAACCTGATATCCGCCGCTGTCCGTCAGCATAGGACGGTTCCAGTTGCTGAATTTCTGCAACCCGCCGGCGCGTTCTATAACCTCCGTGCCCGGGCGCAGGTAAAGGTGGTATGTATTTCCGAGAATAATCTGGCTGCCGACCTGACTCAACTCCTCGGGGTCGAGTGTTTTGACCGTCCCTTGCGTCCCAACCGGCATAAACACAGGTGTCTGAATCTCTCCGTGCGCGGTCTGTAGACAGCCGTTGCGCGCACTGGTGGTCGCGTCCCTCGCCGCGATTCGAAAGAACGGATTCAACTTAGTATCTCTGCCAGAGCTGCTTCGGCACTATCGACCGCCACCGTCTGCAAAGACGGTTCATTGCTTAGACTTTTTTCATTTCGGCGTGGCAAAATCGCATTTTTGAATCCAAGCTTAGCCGCTTCAGCGACACGTTGCTCTATCTGGGGTACTGCCCGTATCTCGCCACCGAGTCCGACCTCACCGATTATGACCGTGCCAGCATCGACAATTTCGTCTTTGAAGCTTGAAGCGATGGCCATCAGGATCCCCAGGTCTGCCGACGGTTCATCGATCTTGGCGCCGCCCGCCGCATTGACGAACACATCGTAAGTGCCGAGACGCAAGCCAATACGCTTCTCCAAAACCGCAATGAGCAACGCCAGGCGCTTGTTGTCGATACCCGTGGCTGTCCGCTGCGGTAGTCCATAGTTGCTTGGGGTAACCAGAGCCTGAATCTCCACAAGAAAGGGTCGCGTTCCTTCTAACGTGCAGACCACGCAGGACCCTGATACATTCTCCTGGCGATGTTCCAGGAACAATGCTGATGGATTGGACACCTCGCAAAGCCCGCTTTGTTTCATCTCAAAGACGCCGATTTCCCGCGTAGACCCGAAGCGGTTCTTGACTGAACGCAAAATTCGGTAGAAATGGTTTTGATCTCCTTCGAATTGCAGCAGTACATCCACCATGTGCTCCAGAACCTTTGGCCCGGCCAGCATGCCGTCTTTGGTCACATGGCCCACGAGAAACACAGCGCTGTTCTGCGACTTTGCCATCTGGGATAACCTCATGGTGCATTCGCGCACCTGGCCCACGCTGCCCGGCGAACTCTCGAAGCCAGGCTGGAAAATGGTCTGGATCGAATCGACGATCACCAGCCCGGGGGTTACCTCCGCAATAACCTGCATGATGACATCCAGATCGCGCTCCGGTAACAGGAAAAGGTGCTCTGAGTCGAGCCCCAATCTTTCGGCGCGGAGCTTTATTTGCCGGGCCGATTCCTCCCCTGAAACATATAAAATCGGATAATCCGCCGAAGCCAGAGAAATACCTTCGGTCAGCATGAGCGTTGACTTGCCGATGCCCGGGTCACCGCCGATCAAAGTCAAAGATCCCGGAACGATGCCTCCGCCCAGGACACGGTTGAACTCTGCACTGCGGACGATCTTCCTCGACGCTGCCTGCGCGTCGGTTTGGCACAACGGTACAGCGACAGCCGCCTTTGTCCCATTGCCACCTGTTGAGCCGCCGGCATGTATTACCTCCTCGACGAAGCTGTTCCAGGAATTGCACCCGGGACAGTGTCCGATCCAGCCAGGCGAAACGTGGCCACAGGCCTGGCACTCAAAACGGGTTTTCTTCTTTTTGATTTTCAAGGTAAGAGAGCCAAATCAGGCAAAAACAAGAGGAAAACTTATCAAATATGGCCCCAAAAGTCAAGGTAATTCATTGACTATCGACCTGTCCTTCCTTACATTTTACAGTTCAACTTTAATTGTCAGAATTCTATCTGCTTCTTTAATAGACCCTGGGTAATTCATGAAACTGCGTATTGCGCGCAAATCCAGCGGTCACTGTCGTGCGGGAGGAATCTATCCCGGACAGGGCCGGCAGCATGCGACAGGCAAAGTTCTAAACCCGGCAAGATCCTCCCGGGATGCCCAGGAAGCAATTCATGGATAGCGCAGGTTAAACCGCGTGTTAAGAGTTTTTTCCCATTCCACTGTGGCGTTCGTGTTAATCCTTGGCAGCTTTTGGGGTTGTCAGGCCTGGAGCAACTCGGATTCAATGCAAGTCACTCCGGAACTACTGGAAACAGTTTACTTCGAGTTAGTTGTAAGTGCGATAGACTCTTCTCACATAGACCCCGCAAAAAAAGGCGCTGCGGTCTTTAGGACACACGGCCTGACGAAGGAAACGTTCGAGTCGGCCCTGGAAAGATATCGGGAAGAGCCAAAGGTCTGGCTGGCAATAATGACAAGAGTAACCGAAAGGCTTGCGGCACTTAGGAAAACTGAAGAACCGGACAAACCCAAGTCTGAAAAACCGACCGCTGTTCCACGTTAGAACAACTGTTTCAGAGCAAGTACGGCGGGCACGAGTTTTCGCCCTCATCCCAAAAGTTCCCTTCCTTAATTTAAATACACTTAGCAGCGTCCGCTTTTTGGTGGCACTGGTTTTGCATTAGTGCGCGCGATGTAATAATGGACAATACAACAGGGAAGAAACAGCGAGGTCAACGGAAGAATATCGCTACACACACCATCCGGCTGCGCCCGGAACGGACTCCTAAAAACTCAACAAGAATTTGATCTCCAATCCCACCTCAGGCACACATCTTTGAGGAGATCAATCACCCCGGGGACTGGCACACCAACTCCTGCACTGCACCTAGGTCCAATGCCAGTCCCTTTTTTATTTCCCGCTACTTATTCCAGTCTTTACCCACTCTTTAGGTCTCAGAGTTAACAAATCTGTCCGCGAAGAACTCAAGTGCATTGTCGTGCGCATGCGTAACCTGTTGCCCGCTACTCATGTCTCTGACGGTAACTTTGTTTTCTGCGGCTTCATCCGGGCCAATGATCACTACAAACGGGATACCTTTTTTGTCCGCGTAGGAAAACTGCTTTTTCAACTTAGCAACTTCGAGAAAACTCTCCGCCCTCACACCTGAATTGCGTAACTCCTGAGTGAACGCAAGACTGTCGGTCTGCGTCGATGCGTCAAAAATCAAAACGAGGACCTGGGTCCCACCTTCTTCGCCCGGGAACATCTCCAACTGGGTCATCACATCAATAATTCGCTCAATTCCAAACGATGTGCCGGTCGCGGGAATGTCTCGTCCCAAAAACATGCCGACCAATCCGTCGTAGCGTCCACCGCCCGTGATGCTCCCGATTTTAGGTTCTTCGACCACTGATTCAAAAATCGGCCCGGTGTAGTAGCCGAGCCCGCGGGCCAGGCACAGATCCACTTTGACGACCTCTGCGGGTACTTGCAGTGACGGCAGAAAAGAGAGAATCTCTCTGGTTTCGGCGAGGCCTTCTCTGAGTGTCTCTGACGGGTTTAGCGCTTGTTCTACTTTTTGCAGAATACCCCCGGCGCTTCCGTCCATTTCGATGACCGAGAGAATTTTCGCTGCCTGACTCTCGCTGAATCCGCGCTGCACCAACTCATTGTGCACCCCGGACAGTCCGATTTTATCAAGTTTGTCAATAGTCAGAAGTGCAGCATCGCCTTTCGGGCCTTGAATACCGGCATTTTCCAGGACGCCATTCAGGATTTTACGGTTATTCAGGCGGATGACGAACTTCTCGAAACCCAGCTTGACCAATGCGTGGTAGACAACGGCTATGGTTTCCGCGTCAGCCAGCATCGCTGAGGTACCGACCGAGTCAATGTCGCACTGGTAGAACTCCCGGTATCGCCCCCGCTGTGGCCTGTCCGCACGCCAAACCGGCTGCATTTGATAGCGTTTAAACGGCAACACCAACTCACTTTGATGCATGGCAACCACGCGGCTGAAGGGTACTGTCAGGTCATAGCGCAGAGCCTCATTGACCAACTCGCCATATTCTTTGACGACAAAGTCGTCCCGGTCTTTCAGCAGGTCCTCCAGTCCAGTGCCACGCCGCAGCACTTTGAAAATCAGTTGCTCGCCTTCATCGCCGTACTTTCCGGAGAGCACACTTAACTTCTCGATCGAGGGTGTCTCGACAGGTTGGTAGCCAAAGCTCTCAAATACCGAGCGCAGAGTGTCCATTACAAACTGTCGGCGATACATTTGTTGGGGCAGGAAATCTCGTGTGCCCTTGGGCAGGCTTGGTTTAACTTGGGACATAATCACGCAACTCTTTCGTTGAGAAAAAAGGGGTTTCCGTAGAATGTTCAAAAGCGGTGCTGCTTAGATACGTAAAGTGCAGACGTTCTCAACGGCATCAACAATGTGACCATCAGTGCTCAATTTCTCCATTGCGGTAATGAGGCGATGGAGATAGCGATCTACATCCATCCGCAAAAAGAGCCGGTCGCCCGTTGCGGTCTCATGCTCCGCGATGGTTGCGAAGGCTGTATTCGTACCTTTCCCGAGGCGAAAGCGCTGCAAACTGACGCTTTCGTCGCGCGCGCTGAGGTGGATGCCTTGCGATGCGCTTAAATACTCCATACCGATAATATGCTGGACATTTTTCAGTATTTGCCGGGCTTTTCTGGCAGCGGTCCAGCCCATACTTACATGATCCTCCTGGTTGTCAGAGGTCGGAATTGAGTCAACGCTTGCGGGATGCGCCAGTACTTTGTTCTCCGAAACAAGCTGCGCCGCGGTGTATTGAACCATCATCAAGCCCGAATTGAGTCCAATCTCGCCACCGGTCAAGTTGTTTGGCAGGCCGAAGCTCATGCGCGGACTCAGGAGCCTGAACATGCGCCGGTCGGAAATACTGCCGATTTCGGCCAAAGCAATGGCCAGGAAGTCTAGCGCGACAGCCAGCGGTTGGCCATGAAAATTGCCGCCGCTCTTGGACACGAATTCACCTGCATCGGTCTCGAAGATTACCGGATTATCGGTTACGGCCAGCATCTCCCGGTTAATAATATTCTTGACGTACGTAAAGGCATCCTTGCTGGCGCCGTGCACTTGCGGAACGCAACGCAGAGAGTAGGAATCCTGGACTCTGTTCTCGTGAAACTCATACTTTTTCTGAAACGCCAAAACAGCCGGTATATCGATCTCTCTCCCGCCTGCCTGCGTCTTATTCTTGATATCTGCTGCTGCGGCAAAATCAAAATAGGCTGCACGCGCAGCCTTGCTCATCCTTTGGCTATCCGCTATCAGGACTGATATGTTGCCGGCAGTATTAATCTGCCCATTCTGATGGCGCAAGGCGTGCAGCTCTTCTGCGAAGGCGTCCTTTTCACACATCATTGCTTCAAGACTCAAAGCTGCCGAGATGTCAGCGTTCTTCAGCAACACCTCGGCGTCGTACAACAGGTGGACGGCCATCGACAGCATCATCGCTGTGGCATTTGTCAAAGAGATAGCTTCTTTGCCTTCGAGTTCAATCGGTGTAAAAGTGATTTGCTTCCCTTTATCAATAAACTCTATTTGGCCATCGGTGCTCTTTAGTGATTTAATGCTCACCCTCTCGCCCGAAACCCAGAGCTGCGCTTCATCTTCTCCTACGAGAGCCGAAGCAATGTGTGTCAACGGCGCCAGGTCACCACTCGCACCGAGAGAACCCTGCTCAGGAACCACCGGATGAACTCCCAGGTTGAGCATTTCGAGCAGCTTGTCGACGATAATTGCCCGGATGCCTGAAAACCCGCGTGACAGGGAATTCGCCTGCAGCAACATGGCGCCACGGACGGTGGCGATGTCCAACGGCTTTCCCACACCGACGCAGTGAGATTTAATATAACGCTTTTGAAACTCCCGGATATCCTCTTGCGGTATGCGGACACTCTTCAATGAACCGATCCCGGTATTAAAGCCGTAGCGCGCCTCGGCCGAATCACTGAACCAGTTCTTTTCGATATACTCGCGGACCCGCTGCGTTTTTGCGCGCTTCGGACCCGCGAACGGTTCCACTTTGGCAAAATGACGCGTCACCGCGATTACTTGCTGGATGGTGAGGTCGTCATCGTTGATAGATACGGCTTCTATTTCATGGCTGGGCAAGGTTGATTTACTTTGCACAGTCGCCTCCTGTGTGACTGTTCGTTGTCTGTGGAGTGTCCGTGATTATCTGACCTCCATCTTCTTTGCGAGGGCGCAGTTGTAGGCTTGAGCAGCCTTGCTAACCGGGATGTCGATGACCCCTTCGACAAGAATGCGGCCGTTATCGGTGACCGTGCCAATGACTTGACTGCCGACATCGTAACTGGCAGCCTGGTTAAGGATTTCTTCCAGCTTATCGGGTTCAACCGACACCAGAATGCGAGACTGGTCCTCACCAAACAAGCTGAAGTCCGCCCGACCAGAAAACTCGAAGGCGCAATCCACACCCAGTTGGTCTCTGCCGGTGAAACACGACTCCGCCAGAGCAACCGCCAGCCCGCCCTCAGACAAGTCATGGGCCGAATTGACGAAACCTGCCCTGATGCCTTGCAAGACCAGGCTTTGCAGACGCTTCTCATATGGCAAGTCTATGGGCGGACAATCTCCTGTCAATAGGTCGAATTGTATTTTTAGGTACTCGCTGCCGCCGACGTGACCACCGCTCCTGCCCAAAAGTACCAGAACGTCACCAGGACGCTTAAACCAGGACGTGGTCACGTGTTCCAAGGATTCCACAATGCCCAACATTCCGATGACCGGGGTCGGGTACACGGCCCCTTTTGGGTTCTCGTTGTAAAAGCTAACATTGCCGCCGGTGACCGGGGTGTTTAGGACCCGGCAGGCCTCACCTATGCCAGCGACTGCCTCTGAAAACTGCCAGTAGATCTCCGGTTTGTACGGATTCCCGAAGTTGAGGCAGTTTGTTATTGCCACAGGAACGGCGCCGCAACAAACGACATTTCTGGCCGCCTCGGCGACTGCGATTTTTCCGCCTGTGCGTGGGTTCAAATAGACGTATTTTCCGTTGCAATCCGTACTGAGGGCCAGCGCCTTGTCGGTGCCTTTGATGCGGACGACGCCTGCGTCGGCACCGGGCAGAACCATTGTGTTCGACCTGACCATGTGGTCGTACTGTTGGTAGACCCACTGCTTGCTCGCGATGTTTGGGGAAGACAACAAGTCGAGCAAAGCCCGGCTAAGATCCTGCGGGCAAGGCAGGTTCTCGGGTTCAAATGCACGGTGGCGGTCAATGTACTCGGGCACTCTGGTTTCCCTGTGATAAACAGGAGCGCCGCCACCGAGAACAAGGGACTCAGCGTTGATATCCGCCACGGTGCTGCCGTTCATCTGAATCGTGATGTTCGGCTTTGCACTTACCGCACCGATGATCTCGGCGTGCAGGTCCCACTTGCGGCAAATATCACGGATTCGCTGCTCCTGCCCACTTTGGGCAACAACAAGCATTCTTTCCTGCGATTCGGACAGCAGGATCTCATACGGGGTCATTCGGTCTTCGCGCAGCGGCACTTTTTCTATATCGATGGTTATGCCACAGCCACCTTTCGCCGCCATCTCGCTGGAGGAGCAAGTGATGCCGGCAGCACCCATATCCTGAATGCCAACAATCAGGTCTTCTTTGATAATTTCCAGTGTGGCTTCGAGCAAGAGTTTTTCGGTAAACGGGTCACCCACCTGCACTTGTGGCCTCTGGTCGCTTGATTCATCATCTATTTCAGTCGACGCAAAAGTAGCGCCGTGAATGCCATCCCGGCCGGTGGCGGAACCGATCAGGATCACCGAGCTCCCCGGATGCGACGCGATTGCACTGGCAACGCGCTCGTGCTTGACCAGCCCAACGGCCATGCAATTCACCAGCGGATTGCCCTCATAGCTTTCATCGAAATAGACTTCACCGCCAATGGTAGGTACGCCGAAACAGTTGCCGTAATCGGCTATTCCCTTGACCACTCCTTTGAACAAATAGCGCACCCGCGGGTCGTCGAGACTGCCGAATCGCAGTGAATTGAGTGCCGCAATGGGCCGGGCTCCCATCGTGAATATGTCGCGCAAAATTCCGCCAACGCCGGTGGCGGCGCCCTGATAAGGCTCAACGGCAGAAGGATGATTATGGCTTTCGATCTTGAATGCCACCGCAAGTCCGTCACCGATGTCCACGAGACCGGCATTCTCTTCGCCCGCTTCCACGAGCAGATGTTCCCCCTCTTTCGGGAAAGTTTTGAGCAACGCGATTGAATTCTTGTAACTGCAGTGCTCCGACCACATCACAGAAAAAATGCCCAACTCAGTGTATGTAGGTGTGCGACCGAGCATCGCAACTATCCGGTCATACTCTTCAGGCTCGAGGCCATGAGCACGTGCCAGCTCGAGGTCAACAGTGGGTTCGTTCATGCGCGGAAGTTAACGAATGGAAAGTGAAGTTTCAACTTCTTTTAAAAAATAGTTCAAGGATGAATAGGTAGGCTCAATTTGCAGTTTTATCAAGTACTTACCTTCTGTAAACCTGGACCCGGAATCCCGGCTGACCGCCGGCCGGTTGAGCGCTGTTTGCCAAGCCGTATTTATGTGAATTTCCTGGTTGCCGGCGAATAGCTTTTTACGCTTGAAAAATCCTGAGCGCTTCTTCCCGGAAGGGGTCTCAACGGCAAGCGTAACAAACGATGGCTCGGTCAGGAAGAAACGCAGGATTATCTCGCCCTCGGAAAAAGTCGCTGAGAACTCAAATACGTCACACCCGACCCAGTAGTATTGCGCTGACTCCTTCTCTGCAATGAACACCTGGCCAAACCGCTTGTAAAACGCGATCCCTCTCGGTTGATTGAACTCACGGTCGCCGCCGCCCTTGCGGCCAAAAGAGGTCAAATAATTCAGATGCCGGTCAAATTTATGTATGCAGTGATTCTCCATGTCGGTGACCCAGATGTTGCTGTAGTAATCGATGGCGGGATAGCGTAACAGACCCGGTTTTGCAAAAAAAGAGTCCACGGTTGCACTCTTGAGCGGTTTCCCTTCGAGTGTAAAGGTCTGCACTCTGCTGCCGTCCAGGTCCACCACCGCAATGAAGGCATCTTTGTAATGCGACCAGCGTTCCTTGCCATTGGTGACGGCAATCGCAGTCGGCCGCCAAAGACGACCCGGTGCTTTTCCCTTTTCCCCCGTAATGTACGCCAGATTGCCCTGCGGGTCAAACACTTGAATCCGGTCATTGCCCGTGTCTGAGGTGTAAACCGTACCGGACTCATCCAGTGCCACTCCCTGCGGCGCCTCGAACTGCCCGGGATCTTGACCGCGGGTGCCAATGGCTTGTACAAAATCCAGCTTGGCTTTCGGATTGAACAAGCGCACGATCCGGTGCTTTCCTGTATCCGCGACATAGACGTCGCCGCGCTCATTTGCGGCGACTGCCGTCGGGCGCAGCAGTTTTCTTTCACCGCGTTCATTTAAACCATAGAATCCAAGCGCGGTCATGGATTTGTTGTAAATAATTACGTTCGCCCCGGAATTCACGCCGTATCCGGTCACTTCATCGTCGTCATCCTCGGTGGTTGGATCGTCCCAACTTTGCAGACGCGCGACTGCAATGCCTTCCGGTGAACGAACCTTGACGCGATTTCTGGTGTACAGCATCAGGTGAAACCTGGTCGCCTTACGAATGCCCATTGTGTGCAGGAACGACGGGAAAACCAGCGTGGTCGGTTTGTCCTTGCAGAATGCAGGTTCAGAGCAAAGCGCAAAAACAAGCATGCAAAGGGCGAGTACGCTGCGGGAGCTAAACTTGCACATATTACGACGCTTGCTCCTTAACGACGTGAAAATGTTCCCAGATCTGCTTGGCCAAATCTGCCGGGATTCCTTGCACCAGCCCGATTTCATCGACAGCGGCCTCACGCACATTTGTCACCGAGCCAAAATACTTCAGAAGGAGCGTGCGGCGCTGTGGTCCCACGCCGGGGATGTTGTCCAGCTCGGACTGGAGTGTACGTTTGCGCCGCAATGTCCTGTGATAGGAAACCGCAAAGCGGTGGGCCTCATCCCGAATTTGCTGCAATAGTTTCAAACCGGATGAGACCTTCGGGATGTTCTGGGCCTCCGAACTGCCGGGCACAAATACTTCATCCAAGCGCTTTGCCAGGGCTGCTACCGGTTGGTCGCCCAGGTCGAGTTCCTGCAAAGCCGCCAGCGCCGAAGAGAGCTGGCCTTTGCCGCCATCGACCAGAATCAGGTCCGGCGGGTCCAGTTTCTTCGCCAGTGTTCCGCCATATCTGCGCCCAATGGCTTCGGCCATCATGGCAAAGTCGTCCGGCGTTTGCTTTGAGAGAATCTTGAACTTGCGGTAATCCTGTTTACGCGGCCTCCCGTTCACAAAAGTGACCATAGACGCCACCGGATCGGTGCCCTGAATATTGGAAATATCAAAACACTCAATGCGCCTGGGCGGTTGCTTCAGCCTGAGATCCCTCTGTAGCGAACGCACATTGTGACCGACGACTTCGCCGGCTTTGAGCTTCTGCAAATGAAGCTCGTCCAGGAGCAGTTCGGCGTTTTTCTGGGCCATAGCCACCAGTTTTGCTTTCTGGCCCCGCTTTGGCGTGAGCAGCTTGACCCGCTTGCCGTTCTTTTCCGCCAGCCAGACCTCGAGTTGCTCAACTTCTTGTATCTCGGTTGGCAGATAGATCTCTTCGGGAACAAACTCGGTTTTCAAATAGAATTGTTTCAAGAAGGCCGCGACCACGCCACTCTGCGGCTCGTCCTCCACCCCATAGATGTAGAAGTGCTGACGCCCCAGAATCTTTCCGTCACGCACCTTGAAGGTAACGCCACAGGCATCGGTCTTCGCCATGGCAACCGCAACGATGTCGCGGTCCAGCAAATCGTCAGCAACGACTTTTTGTTTGTACTGAAAATTCTCAATGAATTGGATTTGGTCCCTAACCCGTGCGGCACCTTCGAAATGCTGCAATTCCGCCAGCCTGTGCATTTTTTCCTGCAGCTCTGAGAGCACCAAATGATTCTTTCCGTTGATGAAATTCACCACCTGTTGCACCATCTTAGCGTAATTTTCCGGGTCGACCAGCCCTTCGCACGGTCCATCACATTTTTTAATGTGAAAATCGAGACAGAGCTTGTATTTTCGGGCCGCGACCACTTCTTCAGTCAGGTCATAATTGCAACTGCGAACCGGAAAGACGCGCTTAACCGACTTCAACAGGCTGCGCATGGAACCGACATCGGTATAAGGCCCAAAATAGCGCGAGCCGTCTTTGATTATCTTGCGGGTTGGAAATATTCTAGGGAAGCGTTCGTTGGTGACGCGGATGTATGGAAAGCTCTTGTCATCTTTAAGGTTGATGTTGTAGCGCGGACGGTACTCCTTGATCAGGTTCATCTCGAGAATGAGAGCTTCCATCTCGGTATCGGTGACGATGATCTCAAAATCGCTGATTTGCGTCCGCAGGCGATTCAGCTTAAGCCCTTCAAACCTGCCTTCCTGAAAATACGAACGCACGCGGTTTCTCAGGATTTTGGCCTTGCCGATATAGATGATCTTGCCAAGCTTGTCTTTGAACATGTAACAGCCTGGCTTTTTCGGTAATGAAGCGAGCTTTCGTTTCAGAGATTGCGACACGCTCATTGCGGAGGATGTTCTACAAGTTCTATCAGAATGCCGCCGGCACTCTTGGGATGGATGAATGCGACTTTGCTACCGCCGGCACCCGCCTGACCAACAGACTCGATGAACTGAAATCCCGAAGCCGCAAGTGCTTGCCGGGCAGCAACCAAGTCGTCCACGGCAAAACAGATATGGTGAATGCCCTCTCCCCTCTTCTGAAGGAATGCTGTGATTGGCGAACTCTCATCCAGGCTGGCCAACAGCTCCAGCCGGGACTCGCCCACCGGAAAAAATGCCGTGCTGACCCGTTGCTCTTCGACTATTTCTCTATCCGCCACTGGTTTGCCGGTTAGTATTTCGTACTTTGTGATTGCTTTCTCTAAGTCCGCAACCGCTATGCCGATGTGATCGATTTTATTAAGCATGAGGTGTGGTCCTAATTGATGAGCAACGACAAGTCGAGAGGAGGCGCCGAGTGCGTAATGGCGCCAACAGAAATGTAGTCGACTCCGGTCTCTGCGACCTGACGGACAGTGTCTAGCATCACGCCACCAGACACCTCGATTTCAATGGCACCGTCGGCGAGTTGCACCGCTTGCCGTATTTCGGGCAAGGTCATATTATCCAGCAAGATTCTATCGGGTCGGGCCGCCAGGGCTTCCCGCACTTCTGTCAGATTTCGGACCTCTACCTCTACCCGGATAGTTCCGGCCTGGCGGACGCTATCAAGCGATAGACGAACAGCCCGCGAAAGGGACCCCGCGGCTTCGATGTGATTTTCTTTGATCAAAATCATATCGTAAAGGCCAAACCTGTGATTGCTTCCGCCGCCCATACGGACGGCCTGTTTCTCAAGGTAACGGTAGCCCGGCGTTGTCTTGCGGGTGTCGAGAATCGTGGCCTCGGTACCTCCGACTTCGGAGACATATTTGGCAGTAAGTGAAGCAATCCCGGACAGCTTTTGCATGAAATTCAAGGCCGTCCTCTCAGCCCGCAGAACCGAACGCACGCGGCCTTCCAGGCACATGACTTTGTCGCCAACAGCGACTGTGTCCGAATCGGCTTTCAGCGCCTGGACAGAGATATCAGGGTCGATACTCTTGAAGACCCCCGTTGCTACTGCCACACCCGCCAGGGTCCCGTCCTCCTTGGCGACAATCGACGCCGTTGCCATCTGATCGTTTTCAAACAGGATGTCAGAAGTGAGGTCGCCGCCTGTCCCCAAGTCCTCTTGGAGACCAAGGGAAATCAGGCTTTCAGTGAAATCAATCGGAGTGGACATTGCTTAGAGTAGTCAATACTTAGAAGAAGATCAAGGCTGGAAAAACGAAAAAACCGTGACGAAATCACGGCTTTTTCATGGCTAATAAGGAGGAGGGATAGAAAAACTCTTGGGCCTGGCACAACCGCAGAACAGCGCCGCGGCTTGCCCGGCTACCTCTTGGCGATGAAACGCAGGGCTTCTATTTTTTTACCAAAATCCTTCTGACCTATCTGGAATCTAAGCGCGGATTCATGCTCCTCAAAGAAACGCAGAGCTTCTCCTGCATGTTCAGGTTCCAGGGTTTCTTGAGCGATGGCTTCCAAGACCAGTCCTAAATTGTAGAGGGCGAGCGAACGATAAGTTGGATCCTGCTCCCTTTCAAGGTAGGAAAGCCAGATCGCTTTCTTTTCAGCAAGCGACGTGCTCTCCTGAACAATCCAGGCCGTCTCTGCGAAATCGTTTTCTTGTTTTGGGACCGCCACATCCAATGTCCTGACTTGACGGTTCCGGTCTCCATCACCCATGATATCGTCCCCAAATACGCTCGGCGTAACTTCGATGGTGCCGGGGGCTTCTCCTGCGGTCGACGGTAGGATAAAGTGGTAGTTCGGCAGAGGTAGCATTTGTTGGACGGGTTCATAGGTCAACTCGTGCAGCGTTCTCGCCACGAGCGGGGAGACGTCTTTCTGCACCAGATAGGCAGGTGCAGGCTCAGCAAGCGACGCAGGTACCGGCTCAATGTTCTGGGATGCAAGCTCGGGGACAGAAATTCTGTTTGGCGTATTGCCTTCGGCTACCATCTCTGGCGCGGTTGCCGACCCTGGCAGGTCTTCCCCGCCCTGGTCATCTACCACTGCCGGACTCGTCAGCATTGGCGTGTCGGTTACAATGCTTTGCTGCTGGTTGTCGACTGCCGGACCCCGCGTGAGCATGAAGATCAAAAAAGCAGCCATGGCCCCGGCAAAGCCAATCTGAAAGCCACGGATTGCGAACAGAGAAGAAACCTGCTCCAGAAATCGTTCTGTCATCGTGGGGACCAGTTTACGCTCCGTACGCTGAATCCGTTGCAGAACCTGTCCGGGCAGGTTTTCCCAGTAGTCCGCTCCCGGTTCTGACAGCAAGTCAGTGCCGACAAGCTGCTCGATTTGACGGAGTTGCTTGACATGTGCCGAGCAGGCAACGCAACCGGCAACATGAGCGGATACCCGGGCAGTGTCCTCGCCGGACAAGTCACTGTCCAGGAATCTCTCAAGTTCAGACTCGAAACCACAATTCTTCATTGCTTAGACCTCTATGTCGTGCGTCTGCAAGTATCCGTGCAGCAGCGCTCTTAGCTTTTCTCTTGCCCGTGACAACCGCGACATCACGGTGCCGATTGAAATCTCCAGTGTATCGCTTATTTCCTGATAACTAAGCCCGTCGTTTACTCTCAACATGAAAACCGCTCTTTGTTCGTAAGGTATGTCGTCTAATGCTTCTTTGAGTTTCTCAACGAGCTCACTCCCCTCCATGTCAAACATTTGCTGTGGCGACTGTGCAAGCTCCGCCTGGCCGTTTGTGGCCTCAACGTCGTCTAATGAAAGTGCGCGCTGTCTCGCCTTTTTCTTTTGGTGGTTCAACGACGTGTTTATTGCGATGCGATACAGCCACGGATAAAAAGGGTAACTGTCGTCATACGTGTTCAGCTTTGTGTATGCTTTGACAAGAGTGTCCTGCAAAACATCATTCGCATCTTCGTGATGAATTACCACTTGCAAGATTGTGAAATAGATGCGTTTCTGGTATGTCTTAATGATCCACTCGAATGCCTGAGAATCCCCTCCCAGACACTTTCGGATGTGTTTTAAGACATCCTTCTCATTCTTTTTATCCATCTTTGCACGGCTGTCGGACATAAAGACTTGTTATGTATGGTCTGACACTTATACTACTTTCAGATAGATTTATTCCAAGGGATTTCCAAGAAATAAGAGAATTTTGAAACGGACACCAAAAGTTCTTAGCGCTCGCTTCACGTTCATGCTGACTAGGGAGCCGGCTCGGCAGTAAGGCGCAGGTCCAGTTCTTCTATTTGCTTCTGCGCAAACCGGCCAAAATTGCTTTCGATTCCCTGTTCAAGCACAATTTTTCTAAAAACCATCCTGGCCTGCTCAAGGTCATTCAATCGCACCAGACATTTCCCGGTCTCAAATAAGGCCGTCACGTGCCAGGGCAGCTTTGTCGGCCGGGTTAAATATTTCACTTTCAAGTATTCTGCGGTGGCCTGCCGGAAATTGCCCATCTCCTTGTAGGATTGTGCTATGTAGAATTGAATTGAGGCTTCCGATTCTGCATCCGCGTATGGCAGCAGTCCCTTCAGATGCGTGATTGCCCGGTCGTATTCCTTCAAGCTCATCAACAATTGGCCCAGATCGACTTTGCGGGCAAAGCTGTCTTCGGCATCCGGGTAGGAGGACAAGTATTCTCTGGTCAGCGCGATGGCACGATCCCAGTAGCGCATGTCTTTGTAACACTTGATCAGGTATAACTTCGACTTGGGCCGCACTTCTTTGCCCTCGGGATGCTCAATCGCCTTTTCAAAAGCATGGATGGCGTTTTCCAGCTGTTGCGACTTGTAGTAAAAATCACCCAGGTTGAAATAGGTCAACGGCACCACTTCACTGTCCGGATACTTGGATGGCAGCTCCGTAAGTATCTTCAGCGCCTCTTCTGTGTGATTAGTGATGAGTTCAACCGCCCCCAGACCAAACTCAGCCCGCGCTCCAACGTCGAACTCCTTGCCACTCTTCCGGGCTTGTGAATACCACTTTCGGGCAAGATCAAAGCTCTTTGCGGCCTTGTACCCGTCGGCTTTGTCCAACTGGAATTGACTCTTCTCTCTCTGTGTGTCCTCGAATGATTTTTCGAAAGCGTTCGCCAATTGGTCCGCTGCCGTCGTCCGTCGTAATTTGTAGTTACAACGAATGATTCTCTCTTGCGGATAACGGGCAAGAGCTGAGTTTGACGCGCCGGCTTTTGCAGCCCCGTAATACCCCAGGGCCTCATCAAAGTCTCTCTGCGCGAACATGAGGTCGGCAAGGGCCCGGTTGGCGTCGTACTTGCCTTCTTCGGGTATGTTTAATGTCAGGATATTGCGGTAGTATTCTTCCGCAAAAGTGTTGTTCCCGCCGGCAGCCGCCAGGCGGGCGACGCGCAGCATGGCATTCGGGACAGCACGGTGGCGCGGATGCCGTTGAATAAAGCCGACATAGGCAGCCATGGCTTTCTCCGACACTTGCAGTCGCTCCAGCGTTATGGCAGTTTGCAAATCCGCGTGTGCGGCGAGAGCAGCGGCATTCGACCCACGGACAGATTGGTAGAGGTCAAGCGCGGACTTGTAGTTTTGACGTTCGAATTCCAAGTCACCGAGTTCAGAACTTGCCGCACTTGCTTCCGGAGCATAGAAGAACTGCGACTGTATCCGGCGGAGCGTTGTCGCAGCTTCGCTGACCAGGCCTAATTGTCGTTCAGTTCTTGCCTGCAGCAGGAGGACTTTCGGCAAATACTGGCTGCTGGGATGCGTTTGCACAAACTGGCTGCAACGTACTGCGATGAGCGAATCAGGCACAAACGTACGCGCACAAAGCAATGAACGATAAAACGAACGGTCATAGAATTCGCTCTCGGGCCGCAGCTTTATAAGGTCGCTGTAGTACTTCAGTGCCATGCGATTGCCAGTACTATCGGAAATTTCACCCTTTTGAAAATGCCCATCCCCTGCGCGCACCAAAACCCGATCTAAGAACTTGCCATCAGGATACGCCTCCAGCCACCTGGCCGCGGCAGCAGCGAGAAGCTTCTTGCTGGAGTCCGGTGTCGCTGACTCAGCCGCAATTGTGACCAGCAAATAGTCGACCTCTTCACCTTCGGCAAAGGCCGGCTTCTGGTCTGCGACATAACTTAAGCTGATGACGGCGCTGTCTGCAAAGGCCCGGCTTTGCAGGGGATTTGCAAGAATCGCATGCTTGGTGCGCAAGGCAAAATAGCTCTTTCCGAGCAGGAAAAAAATCTCAGGCCTCAGCTCCGGATCACTTTCTTCCCGCAACACGTCCTTAAGCAGAGCAATTGCTTCCAGAAAAGATCTATTTTTGAAATAGACTCGGGACAGGTTCAACCGCACGGTTCCCATATTCTGTTGTTGTGTTGACCGGGCGTAGAGATTGGAGATTTCCCGAACCAGGGCGCCCTGGTCTGTCACCATTGTCCGGCTGAGCATCTCTTTCCGCGTAAGCGCATCCTGGTAGTGGTCACCGCCCGGAAACCGAGTCAAATAGGCACTGTACTCGGCCTGCGCGATTTTATACGACGCCAGTTTTTCATAGCAACGTGCGATGGCGAACTGGGCGTCGTCAACCAAAGGATGAATCGCATATTCCTCGATCACTTCCTGGTAGATTCGCAGCGCCGCCGTACAGTTATTAAGGGAGTTTTCATGTATCTCTCCCCTTTTCATCGCCGCTCTAGGGGCATCCGGACTGTTCGGAAAACGGGTCCGGCGTTTACTGAGCACTTCTAGGGCATCGCGACCGCGTCCCGATTGCACGAGAACCTCGACGAGCAGGTCGGACGTTTCCGCAAACTCAGCTTCGCCCAGCACAGGCGTCGTTGCGCTCGTGTCCGTAGCGAGAATTTCCTTAAGGTTGGCCTCCGCACTGCCAAAGTCACCGAGAGCGAACTGTGCCCCCGCCGACTTGAGTAAGATTTTCCGGCGCAGCTTGCCATTGTCAAGCTCCTGGGCAGCCTCGAAAGCCGCCAGGGCTTCTGCTGTCCTCCCGAGTGTACTTAAAACTTCCCCCCGCTTGAAGTTTGCAGCGGCCCCCAATTGACTATCCAGACCGTCCGGTGCAGGTTCTGCAAAATAAGCCAGCGCGTTTTGAAAGTCACCGGCATCGAGACGGTGCCGACCCAGATGAAATGAAGCCTGGTATGCGTCCCCCGTACCCGGGTAGGACTCCCTTATTTGAGCATATATCGCCTCTGCGCTACTGGTTTGTCCGGTCTTTTCAAAAATCCTGGCTCGCAAATGATAGAAACCTGCATCTTTGAAATCAGGACCATAGATCCGGAGGACATCGTCGCTATGTGCTATGGCTGCGGCGAGTTGCCCTTGCGCCGCGTGCACCTCAATGACGCGCAGATGAGCAAACAAACGAATTTCCGAGGTTGGATAGTCAGCGATCAGGGTGAGGGCGGTCTTCAGGGCAGCGTCGAACTCCCCGGCCAATTCCAGGGACCGCACAGCCTGCAGAAGAGCCCTGGGCGCCAGCTCGCTCTCGGGATGGAAGTAGTGTACGCGTCTGAACAATTCCGCAGCCGGGGCGTAGCTTTCCGCCGCGGATTGTGTTTGCGCCAGCTTATAGCGCGCTTCGGCAAGGAATCGCGACTGCGGATAGTTAAGTTCCAGGGCTTTCAGTAGGGAAAACGCTCTTTCGTTTTTTGAGATGCTCATGAAACTATCGCCGCCCAGCAGCAGGGCGTGGTCGGCTTTTGCATGACCTGGATAGCGCTCAGCAAACTCCTGAAATTGCTTTGCCGCCAGCAGGTGCAGTCCATCTTCAAGTAATTTGCTGGCAAACTGAAACTCCCGGTCCGGGGTCGCAAGTTGGGAGAAAGCGCTGCTTGCAGTCACGACAAAGAGAAGACAGATTCTTAGCGAAAAGGTGTTCATAGGATTCTTCTTAGAGCATGTTTTGAAAAGAACCGGGCCCACGGCTTATTCGATGACTTCCAGGTTGGCAAACTTGGCCACCAGCTTGCGCTCGCCGGCCTCCTGAAAACGAACGACAACCTTGAGGTTTTCCCCGTTGCCCTGGATTGCTTTTACTCTGCCAATGCCGAATTTACGATGCTTCACTTCGCTGCCGACGTACAACTGGGGCAAGTCTTGCGAGAAATCATCATACTTTGGGGGCGCAGGCACGTTGTTGCGACTACTTCTCGCTCCGCGCCAGGGTGTCCGCGCCGGATATTTCTGACGTAAGTCAATACGCTCTACCAGGGCAGGCTCGATTTCATCTATAAAACGAGAAGGTAGGTTCTGGAAATACTCGCCGAATTTCAAACGCCGTGATGCCCAGGTCAAGCTGAGCTTTTCCCGGGCGCGAGTTGCCCCCACATAAAAAAGGCGGCGTTCCTCTTCCAGCTCCTCTTCACTCTCAAAGGTCCGAGTGAGCGGAAACAGACCCTCTTCCAGACCGGTGATGTAAACCACCGGGAACTCCAAACCTTTTGCGCTGTGGACAGTCATTAACGTAACAGCATTGGAGCGGTCGTCCCAGGTATCGACATCCGCGATCAGGGCGACTTCTTCCAGAAATGCTTCCAGAGAATACTCTCCGAGTTCATTGTTGTAGTTGGCGATGGCAGTGAGAAGCTCGACGACATTGTCTGAGCGGCTGCGCGCCTCTTCAGTATTAACTTCCTTAAAGGTGCGTAAGATTCCAATTTCTTCGACCAGAGCGCGGGCGAGCTCGCCTGGAGAGAACTCCTCTTTGAGATTTGAGTACTTATCGATCAATTCGAAGAAACTAAAGATATTTTTCTGAATTCGAGGTGAGATAGTATCGATTTCCGACGCACGCCCCGCTGCCTGCAGCAAGCTCAATGCATGATGCCGTGCGAATTCCTCCAACTTTGCGAGGGAGGTGTCCCCGATTCCGCGCAAAGGAACGTTTATGATACGCTTAAAACTGATAGAGTCCAAAGGATTGCAAATAAGGCGCAGGTATGCAAGGACGTCTTTGATCTCTTTGCGTTCATAAAACCGGACCCCGCCGACTATCATATATGGAATCCCGGAGTTGCGCAGTGCCTCCTCCAGCACGCGCGACTGCGAATTCGTCCGGTACAAAATCACAAAATCACGGAAGTTGCGGCCGCTGTGCGCGAGCTCGCTCTTGATTGCGGCGGAAACGTATTTCGCTTCAGCAATTTGGTCAACAACGTCGATGATTGCTACTTTGTCGCCGTAGTCGTTGTTGGTCCAAAGCGACTTATCCCGCCGCCTGCGATTGTTGTGCACGACGGAGTTGGCTACTTCCAAGATATTCTTGGTCGAACGATAATTCTGCTCCAACCTGAAAACCTTACACCCGGGATAATCCTTTTCGATGTTCAGAATGTTCTGGATGTCTGCGCCGCGCCACCGGTAAATCGACTGGTCATCATCGCCTACCACACATAGATTCTTGTGTTTGGCAACCAGGTGCTTGAGGAACTGGTATTGCGTCTTGTTGGTATCCTGGTACTCGTCCACCAGCAAATACTTAAACTTGTCCTGGTAGCGTTCAAGTGTCGCTGCGTCGGCCTCGAAGAGGTAAATAGGATTCGTCAGTAAGTCGTCGAAATCCATGGTATTATTAGCTTTCAGGCGCTTCTGGTAATGTCCGTAGACAAGTGCGGCTGCTTCCTCCAGTGGCTCTTTCGCCATAGAAACATAGTCATCCGGCCCCACCAGGGCGCTCTTGGCCCCACTGATAATCCGAACGACATTTGCAGGAGCATAGTCTTTCTCGGGGATGCTGTGGTCGCGCATGACTTCCTTGACAAACTTGATCTGGTCATCACGATCAAAGACCATAAAGTTGCGCTTGTAACCCAGTTTCTCTGCTTCCACCCGCAGGATTCGTGCGCAGATTGAATGAAAGGTACCAACCCAGATGTCTCTGGCCGTCAGGCCGATTAAATCCAGGATTCGCTCCTTCATCTCGCGGGCAGCTTTGTTGGTGAAGGTAACTGCGAGAATTTCCCAGGGCTTGGTGTCAAGATTCTCCAGCAGGTACGCAACCCGGTGTGTGAGAACGCGCGTCTTGCCGCTGCCGGCCCCGGCATGAATTAGAACCGGGCCGGATTCATGTTGCACTGCAGCGCACTGTACTTCGTTGAGGGAGTCTAGCAAAGGGGATTTGGCAGTTTGTCTGGTTGTCATTTAGTCCTTCTTATTCGTCTGCGCTTTTCGGTGGTTGCGCCTGACCCGGTCAAATGCCGCCTTGGCACGCAGGTGCTCGCGCAATGTCCTGGAAAAATTGTGTGAGCCGTCCCCGGCTGCAACAAAGTAAATGTAGTCGACCTTGGCCGGATTGATACTTGCCAGTAATGACGCCAGTCCCGGACTATTGATCGGGCCGGGCGGGAGTCCGGTGTATTTATAAGTGTTATAGGGCGAATCTATTTCCAGGTCCTTGTTTAACAGTCTTCTCGGACCATCGGGGACGACATACTGAATCGTCGGGTCCGCCTGCAACAACATGCCTTTGCGTAACCGGTTGTGATACACCGCGGAAATGGTATCCCTTTCCTGGTCTACCACCGCCTCGCCCTCAATAATCGAGGCCAGGGTGACAACGTCAAGCAGCTCATGTCCTCTCTGGCGGACCAGCGTCTGCAGGGAATCGTTGAACTGGCGTTTAAACTCTCCTACCATGGTTTTGATGGCCTGTCTGGCAGTCGTGCCCCACTGAAATGTATAAGTCTCCGGGAAAAGGAATCCCTCCAGTGACGGAGCCGGGATACCCAACTCACGGGCAAATGCCTCATCCTGCACCAGCGCGACGAAAGCTGTCGAATCAATTTCTAAAGAACGCGCAAGTCTACCGGCTATTTGTCTCGCCTGCAAGCCCTCCGGAATCGTATGGCGCTCGGTCACCACTCTGCCGCTGGCAAGCACCTGCAGTAGAGAATAACTGGCAAGGCCGGAGTCAAGCTGGTAGCGGCCTGCCTTCAGACTGTTTTCCAGGCGTAGCAATCTGGCCGCCAATGGCAGCCTGATGTCATCAGCTACGATGCCTGCGTTGCGCATCTGGGCGACGATTTGGCTGAAAGCCGTGCCCGACTTGATCGTGAGTTCATGCCTGCCGGAGTCCCCCTGCACAATTGGTGACAAGAAGACCCAGGCCAGAAAACCGGTCAGTCCGATGGCGGCACCAAGCAGTGTCGGCAAGACAGATTTTTTAGAGATCATTTTTGAACTGACTCTGTGCCCTATTGGTGAATATTCCCTGGCTTCGAGCTTTGCTATTGCGGGGTCGTGCGAAATATCAGAAATACATTGTAAAGAGAGTGTGTGTAGGCGGTGATGCCGAAGCCACGCATAATGAACAATAGACACAGAAGGACGCCGGCAAACAAACGAAACAAATATGTATCCAATGCGAACGATTCTCCAAATAACGGCAGGTAATGAAAAGAAGCAAAGAGCACGGAACTCGCGATCACTGACCATACAGACACCACCCTTTTGTTGAGCGACCCCACCTTCCCAGCGATGAACACTAAGCCGGAAAAAACACTTACCCGAAAAACCAGTTCCTCATAAACTCCTGCACCAATATTCACGACCAGTGTGGCTGCCAGGGTACGCTCGGTGCTGCCAGCGCCGACAGACAAAAAATGACTGCTGAGCGAACTGACAACGAAACCGACACAAGTGGCATAAACAGCGCTTTCAAGGAGCATCGCACTGAAGTAACGCGCTCTAAATCCGCCCCACTTCTCGTTCTTACCATGCCTCAAAATTAACAACAACAGAATTAGGAGTACGGCTAATCCGCTAAAAACCGCAGGAAAGCCCATCTCCGAAATAACTGTCGTTAACAAATAATCAACGCCGGTACGAATGCGACCGGCCCAACCCCGGTTGAGCGTCAGAGCCCCGAATTCATACCCGATCCAGAGCGGTAGAACAAGGGCTGCACCAACACCCGGGTCCCTGCTCAGGGACCAATAGTCGGCACCGAAAATTGAAAATCGTCGCTGAGCTCGCACGTCAACTCTCTTCGTGTGCCTCGGCATTTCGTACTGCAATGCGCCACACGGTTCGCGCCGGTATCCGAAATCAAGTTTGGAAGCAAACGAATCAGGGAAGCACTTCGAATCAACAGATTCAAACGCATTCGAACCACCCAAACGACTACTAGGCCGTCTGTAGTGAGCGTTCAATATATCAAATCGTCCCCGGAATGTCAACACCTAGATGCCCGGTACGCCTAGTTTTTGGCTTGACATTCAGATTCGGATTCGTATATTTTAGCGCTTGACAAACCAACCTGTTTTGAACTTAAATCAGCCAGGATTATGTTAGCTCAAATCTCATTTACACCAGTAGGCATCGGCGAAGAGACCAAGGAGTTGCTCGCGAAAGCGGCCAAAATAGTGGCGCAAAGCGAGCTGGATTACCAGTTTACCTCGATGGGAATCATTATCGAAGGAGATTGGGATGACGTCACCACTATCACGCGCAAGTGCCACGAGGAAATACGGAAATTCTCCGACCGACTGGTGACGAATATCCGGATTGATGATCGAAAAGGCCTGGGAAACAGGCTAAAGAATAATGTACTCGAGGTCGAATATGCCGTGGGTGACAGCTTGCAGACCAACGGCCTGACTTGACCTGCCTGTTAACACCATAGTCAGCGCAGGCCCAAAGTGGATGTAAAAGACAAAGTTGCGCTCGTAACCGGCGGCGCACACCGCGTTGGCAAGCACATTTCCATAGCACTCGCGAAAGCAGGTGCAAAACTGGCGATACATCACAATCGCGCCACTGAAGAAGGAACGCAGACACTTGCTGAGCTGCACGCCCTGGGTGTCGAGGCGACCCTTTTTCAGGGTGACTTCACGGCCGTTCGCGATGTTGAGAGAGTTGTAAACGAGTGCACACAGCAGTTCGGTCGCGTGGACATCCTGGTCAACAACGCGGCCGCCTACTTCAAAACGCCCCTCTTGCAAACCTCTGAAGAAGAGTGGGACACTCTTTTCTCGGTTAACCTCAAAGCAGTATACTTCTGCTCGCAGTTTGTGGCCGCAGGCATGTTGCAGCGCAAGTCCGGCAAGATCATAAACATAGCAGATGTGGCAGCCATGCTGCCCTGGCCGGACTTCATCCCCTATTGCACCACCAAGGCGGGCGTCATCGCCCTGACCAAAGGCCTGGCGCAGGCATTGGGGCCGACTATCCAGGTCAATGCCATCGCCTCCGGCACTGTTCTCCTTTCCGAAGACACGAGCAGCAAAGAGCGCCGTAAGCTGGAGAAGGAAACTCTGCTCAAAAGAATAGGAACACCACAGGATATCGCAAATACCGTCCTGTTTTTGCTCCAGGGAGGCGATTACATCACGGGTGAAGTGATTGCTGTTGACGGCGGAAGACTGTTAGCGGTGTAAACCGCTACTGTCCGTTGGCCCGGATTTTGGCAGCGCAGAACGCTTGCTAGTGCCTGAGGGCGTTAAGGCTCCAGACAGTACGGGCAATGCGAACCGGCTACATAGCCGGCGGACTCCTGCTGCGCCCGCGTGATCGGCATCTGGCAATTGTCGCACAAAACCGCACCCGTTGCTTGCAGATTGCCATCGAGGGCGATGCGCTCGTCAAACACGAAACACTCGCCGCGGAAGTGGTCGGCTCCGACCTCCTCGAAGTACTTCAAAATACCGCCTTCCAACTGGTAGACTGCCCCAAAGCCCTTTTGCGCCATGAGCGGACCGGCCTTTTCGCAACGGATTCCTCCGGTACAAAACATGACAACGGGCTTGCTTTTTAGCTCCGGTGCAAGATGGTCCACTGCTTCCGGGAACCCGCGAAATGACGCCAAACCCAAGTGTTCGGCTCCGGCAAAAGCGCCTAGTTCAAACTCAAACTCATTGCGAGTATCAAGTAAAAAGAAATCCTTACCTTCCTCAAACCAGCGCTGCAGTTCACGTGGGGCAATCCTTTCTGTATCTTGAGTGCCTGGATCGACCTCGGGCCGGCCCATGGTGACGATTTCTTTCTTGAGTTTGACCAGTAGGCGTTTGAATGGCTGGTTCGCGCTGAAACTCGCTTTGTAATCCATGCCGGCAAATTCAGGAAAAGCGGTCAGGCATGCCCAGAATGAATCAATGTCCGTGGGTATTCCTGCCAGAAAAATGTTAATCCCCTCCCGACTTAATAGAATCGTCCCTTTCAGGTTGTGATTTAGGCCAGCCTGTTTTAGCGTATTTCTGAGTTCCGTTACTTTGTCGCCGGCGATTGCCACAAAGCGGTAAGCGGCGATGTTTTTTATCGCTTGTTTTTCCGTCTTCCTCATTCTAACATCCTTATTGTTCTCTGCTACGACGACCTGGCAGAACCGGTTGGCTCCAGGCCACTTCATAGTCACCGGTTTCGTAGGGCGTGGTCTTTAGTTTGGTGGAAATGACTTTTGCGCGCACATAAAGCTCATCGCCTTTGAATACATAAGTGGGGGTACTTCCGGGAACGTAGTCAAGCACGCGGCCAATATCCTCGTCAGCCACGCGTTTCATACCCATTCTTTGTGTAAAGTTGCGGCTGGTCCCGATGAATTCCGTTACGTACTGCACACCAGGTTCCGTTAGGATTTTCAATTTTATCCTATCGTGATTGCAGGAGATTTCAGTCAGGCTTACACCTGTAGTCGCGTAGAAATCACCGAGTTCTAGCGCAGCGAGTAGAGCGGGTGCTGTCAGTTCCTCGGCCCTGACCATAATCCAGCCCATGCCGGGATTGCTGTATTTTTTGCCGGTTTCATGATAGTTGTGTGCGTCATCAACAGCGATACCGAAAAGAGGCGGTCGACCTTGTGCAATACGATTTGCCAACACTACATCCCACATGTTTTCAATACTCATGTGGGCGCTATCGCCGAGGTTGTGAACCAATGGGTGGCCATTGTAGAGTTCGAACAAATGGTCTCCGCGCAGCGCAATGAGATCTTGCGCGGTCACCGCCCATTTGTAATTGGGGTGATTGACATGCGGTAAAATGGCAACGCCGGTTTCCCGGCTTTGCTGCAGAACAGCATCGATGTTGTTTTGCAGCACTGCCAGAACCGTACTCCCACCCTGCGGCGCAATGCGTTCAGCAATGTTGGTAGCATTGATGTGAATCGGGATTTTCCCCAGCCGGTCCGATATCTCTTCCGATTGCACCAGAAGAAATTTCCCAGGATCTTCAAACAGGCCGCGATACTCAGCCAGAGTTTTGAGGCGAACTTTCTTCGCGCCACTATCACTGGCCATTGCAACCCATTCTGTACTCCAGCGTCCAAGATAAGTCTGCAGGCTTTTCTCTTTAGTACTGTCGTGAATGACGATCCACCGTTCGTCCTCGGCAAGCACGTTGTGGTCCGAGATTGCAACAAAGTCGTAGCCGTGTGTTTTGTACCAATCCACGATCATCTCGGGGAAATCATCGCCGTCACTCCAAAGGGAATGGGTATGCAGATTGCCCTTAAACCACGTATCTGATTTGCTGCAACTTAGCAGATTCAGAAGAATGATAGCCGAAGCCACAATGTTTGATATTTGCCGTACCATTTTCAATAAAAGGTAAGCAATGGCGGATGGGGAGTCAAAGGAAAATTACCGGGTGCTTTTGAAGAAATCGAAAGTTCGTGGTGCGACCAGCTATTTCAGAAAGAATGGTCAACTTACTCCTAACCGGCCACCGACCCGGTCAACCGATTCAGATACTCAGGCAGATCGGAGACGGTGTCGACCCGGTGGTAACTGGCGCCATCGGTTTCTTCAGATCCAACCTGCTCGTGTTGCCAGGTAGTTTCATAGTGGATATATATGGCGTGGGCATTTAGGGAAAGGACGGGAAGAATGTCGGATTTCAATGAATTGCCGATCATCACAAATCGTTCAGGCGCGATGCGGTGGCGTTTTAGAATTTCACCATAGGTTTCGGCATTCTTTTCTGAAACTATTTCGACAAATTTGAAGAGGTCTGCCAAGCCCGATCTTGCGAGTTTTGACTCCTGCTCGAACAGATCGCCTTTAGTAATAACCATCAAAGTGTGCTGCCGGGCCAACTCAGGGATGATTTCCGCAACATCAGGAAGCAGTTGCACGGGCGTTTTGAGCATCTCTTTGCTGAAATTGATTATGCGCTGAATTTCGTTTCCCTGGATCCGGCCCTCGGTCAGTTCGATGGCCGTCTCGATCATGGAAAGAGTAAACCCTTTTACGCCGTAGCCAAAGACTGCAAGGTTTTTGATCTCCGTTTCATACAGACGTTTGTCGATCCAAAACTGGCTGTGGTACGGCTCCAGGAGCTTTCGAAATTTATTCTCAGTGGTGGTAAAAAGAGGCTCATTGTGCCAGAGGGTGTCATCGGCATCAAACGCCACAACATCGAACTGCAAAGGTTCATTTCCCATGATTCGCATCTCGCCGGTTGATTCAATAGTCCGGGCCACGCCTCCGTCAGGCGAAATCTCTTAACACCCTGGTCAATTTGTCCACGTCAGCACCGGAGTTGTAGAGATGCGGCGAGATGCGCATGGCATTGCCGCGAATGCTAACATAAACCCTGTGTTGCGCCAGACTCTCCGAAATACCAGGTGGCATGCCACGGGGAAACCTCACACCCAGTATGTGACCGGCACGCTCATCCGGGGGTGCCACCTGCAGACCAAGCTCCTCTGCACGGCCGGCCAGCTCACCGGTCAAGTCGGACAAAGTTGCGTGAATCTGCGGAACCGACCACTCCAGAAGTTGCTCCATGGCAGCGATGGACATGGGCATCAGAGCAAAATTGCTGCGCTCGCCCACGTCATAGCGGCATGCGCCCGGCTGAAAATCGTCTTTGTAGTGGACCAGGCCGGAGAAGTCCTGGCTGTCTTTACGGGCGATCCAGTTATGTTCGATTGGGCGACCGGCCTGATAATCCGGACGCACATACATGAATGCCATGCCGTACGGGCCGAGCAGCCATTTGTATCCTGCGCTGACCGCAAAAGCCGGTTGCACAGCAGAGATTGAAAAAGGTAAAGCACCGAGCGATTGAGTTAAATCCAACACCAACTCCGCCTTGTGTGCCCGGCAGGATTGCGCGATACCCTCCAAATCCAGGAGCGCGCCGTCTGCCCAGTGCACATTCCCGACCGCGACCAGCGCGGTGGTAGTGCTAATATTGCGAACGACCGCCTGCGTCCAGCTCTCCCCCGCATTGCGACGGACCGTAATGATCCGAGCGTCTTTCTCTGCGGCGAGCTCGCACCAGGTATAGACGTTTGACGGAAATTGTTGGTCCAGCACCACAATGTCCGAACCCGGGTCGATCGGCAGATTGGCCCCAGCGACAGCCATCCCGTAACTCACTGAAGGAAGGATGGCAATGTCCTCGCTCGTAGCATCGAGCAGCCTGGCGAACAGAGCCCTTGCCGTGTCGGATTCCGTAAAGAAGTCAGCCGGCTTCAGCGCCCAGGGCGCGCTTTTGCGTGATACACCCATATGGCCCGCCTCTTTGACGGCACGTTGCAGTGGCGCCATATAGCTGCAATTGAAATAAGCCACGTCATCCGGAATTTCGAACAGATGTCTTTGATTGGGAATCATACGGATTTCACGCTGGTCATGAGTTCCTCTTCACCGTCTTGTTACAGGCCATCGATGACCTGTTGCAGTAACGCTTGCACCTCTGTGGCTATTGCACCCAGCTTGGAGTTGTTGATTGCCGCCATCGATGCTATCGGGTCGACGGCCGACACTTCGACACCGTCACCGGACTGCTGCACGATGACATTGCAGGGCAGCATGGTCCCTATCTTGTCCTCTGCCTGCAGTGCCTGGTAGGCGAAAGCAGGATTGCACGCGCCCAAAATTCGGTAAGGCCGGAAATCCACCTCCAGTTTCTTCTTCAAGGTCGCGCTGACGTCGATTTCCGTCAAGACTCCAAAGCCATGTTTCTGCAGTTCAGCGGTAACCTGGTCGATGGCTTCATCCATCGTGGCATTCAGTTTTTTGCTAAAACAGTAACTCATTTTGTTACTCCATTAAACCAACTTTGGACAGTCTTTTCTTCTTGCTTGACTGTGTTGTTTTTGTGAGTGAACTCATTGGTTCTGGCATCATAATGATAGTCCTCGCGCCAGCTCTCGAAATGCATCGCCAGCTCTCGCAGGGCGTTTGTGATTTGCTTAACCTCGGCCGTCGTCATGATCGGGTGAATAGATAGCCTGATCCAGCCGGGCTTTACGGAGAAGTCGCCTTCATCAATCTTGCGCGTAATCTCATGCGAGACGTTTTGTGAAATATTGAGCAGATAATGCCCGTATGTACCCGCACAGGAGCAACCACCCCTGACCTGAATACCGTACCGGTCATTCAGCAACTTGACGCCAAGATTGTAGTGCAGTCCCTCGATGTAAAAAGAGACAACCGCCAGTCTTTGCCTGATGTTTCCCGCCAGAATATGCAGCCGGTCGATCTGTGTCAGGTCTTCGAACACGGTCTCCAGGATCTCTTCCTCCCTGTTCAACAGATTTTGGATGCCCATTTCTTCTTTCAATTTCACGCATAAAGCTGCCTTCATCGCCTGCAGGAATCCAGGTGTGCCACCATCTTCGCGCGCTTCAATACTGTCGAAATAGTGGTGTTCGCCCCACGGGTTGGTCCACGTGACAGTGCCACCACCCGGTTGGTCAGGGACCTGAATTCGGTACAGGCTGGAGTTAAAAATAAGCACCCCCGGAGTGCCGGGTCCCCCCAGAAATTTGTGGGGTGAAAAGTATATGGCATCCAGTCGTTGCAGTGGGTCAGGCGGATGCATGTCCATGGCCACATACGGCGCCGAACAGGCGAAGTCCACGAAACACAATCCATTATGCTCGTGCATCACCTTTGCAACATCGTGGTACCTGGTTTGAATCCCGGTCACATTCGAGCACGCGGTGACCGAGGCTATCTTCGTCTCCCTGTCCTTGTATTTTGCCAGCAACTGCCTGAGGTTGTCCAAATCGATCAGACCGTGCTCGTCGGGCAAAATACACTCGACCGTAGCAACTGTTTCCAGCCAGGAAGTGTGATTGGAGTGATGCTCCATGTGGGTTACAAAAACCACCGGTCTTTGCTGCGTGGGAATGTCGAGCAACTTATTCAACTGTTCCGGGACCTTTAGGCCGAGGATGCGCTGTAACTTACAGACTGCGCCGGTCATCCCGGAACCGGTTGTGATGATGACGTCATCCGGTTGGGCATTGACATGCTTCTTAATGGTTTCGTGCGCCGTGTGGTAGGCCCTGGTCATCAAAGTGCCGGTGATGGTTGCTTCGGTGTGCGTATTGCCAACAAACGGCCCAAACTCGTGAATCAGCGTCTCCTCAATTGGCCCATACATGCGGCCGCTCGCCGTCCAGTCGGCATAGATGATCTCTTTCCCGCCATAGGGCGATTGAAAACTCTGCTGGTAACCGATAACGTTTTCACGGTACCTTTGAAAATATTCTTCCAACTCCAGGTCTTTTTTTGCGCTCAAAACTTGTTCACTCATGATGGACACTCTCAGTTGTATCTCAGCGTTTTGGACAATTGCCTTCAGGTCATCCCGGGCACGTCGCCCGCAACTCTGTTTCTTCGCAGTGCAGCGCGGAGGTGAGAAGGACCTATGCGCTCATCTCGCGCTTGTGCGGGTCCCGGTTTCTTACACAGCAGTCCATTCTTCGCGCTTCGTTTCATTTTCACCACCACATCCTCGTGGCATTATCAAATCGGCCGGATGACTTGCGCCAAAGCCAACATCCCTATCGGTGTTGCTTCCACTTCTTGTCGGACACATACTTTGGTTGCCTTCGTGCATGTTGCAGGCTACCAGACCTCCTCAATGAAAACAAGCATATTTCACGAATACGGGCGGCCATCCAGGAAAAGATTCACATGTAATTTAAGAGGAAATGGATTCAAAAGCAAATAGTCCTTATCCAGATCTTGCGCCATTGAGCGGTCGCAACCTTCGTTACTTGCGCGGCGCACACCCTGACCAGACTCTGGGATTAAAACAGCGGTTCTATTTGTTTAGCGGTGCAAGGCCTTTGCTCGACAAGACTGACCCGGTGCATGATCACTGGTTTCTTGCTTCGTGGTTGTCGCCTCATAGCCCCAAAAGGGTCTGAATAAAAAGAATTTAAATAGCTTGCAAATATTATGTTGTTTTAGCACCTTGAAATCATCCTTTCAGAGACGATTGTCCAGCATCTCTAATTGTGATTCGCCGACGAACGACTCGATACCAACAAACTCTGCCATAGAGATGCGCTGCATGCTTCGTTCTATTTCTTTCGTGACAACAAAATGGGTGGCGGCCATATAGAATGATTCTTGTGAACGCAGAGAATCGTCGGTCCCCTAATTCAAAGATATCCTTGATGTGGCAACTCGTATTCTGAATTATCGCAAAAGGAGGGCGCTATCAAAAGACTGAAAATCGGGGTCATCGACCTCATAACCAAAGCATCGACAAAATCGATGTGGGCACGCCTGACAAATCCGAATTTTGCCAGCGTGATGCCGCAATCGATAGCCGCTTGGTGTGAGCAGGAAGGCCATGAAGTCTGGTATCTATGTTATACGGGGTTCGAAGATCTGTCCGAAGAAATACCCACAGACCTTGATTTTGCATTCATAGGCTCATTTACACAATGTGCGCAGATGGCGTACGCGATCAGCAACCTGATGCAGTCGCGTGGGACTGTTACGGCCCTGGGTGGGCCGCATGCCCGTAGCTATCCACAGGACGCGGCAAAGTATTTCGACTACGTTTTCGGGTTTACCGACAAAGAACTGATGCGAGACATTCTTCAGGACTGTGAGCCGCAACGCCCGCTTGGATTGCGCGTAAGCGCTGCCGGCCAGCCCGAGGAACTCCCCTCCGTGCCGGAACGCTGGCGTTTCATCGACGAGACCTTGAAAAAAGCGCCGTTTGTAAAGATGGTTCCGATGTTGGGTAGCATGGGTTGTCCGTACACCTGTAGTTTCTGCGTTGACTCGACTATTCCTTATCGACAGTTGAGTTTTGAACGCATCAAAGAGGACCTGCGATTTCTTCGTACAAAATTCGAGCGCCCCAGAATTGGCTGGCACGATCCAAATTTCGGCGTGCGCTTTGATGAATACCTTGGTGCGATCGAGGATGCTGTGCCGCCGGATACGGTTGATTTTTATGCTGAAAGCAGTTTGGCCCTTCTCTCCGAAGACCGCCTGAAACGCCTACAGAAAAATGGCTTCAAAGTCATTATGCCCGGCGTAGAATCCTGGAATGACCTGGGCAATAAATCAAAGACCGGCAAGCGCGACGGGCTGGAGAAAGTCAAACAGGTGTCTGAGCATATAAACATGATCATGAGCTACATTCCGTACCTGCAGGCGAACTTTGTCGTCGGGCTGGATGTCGATGAGGGGCCGGAGCCGTTTGAGCTGGGCAAACGTTTTGTAGACATGGCTCCCGGAGCATACCCTGCTTACTCTTTGCTGTCATCCTTCGGTCAGTCAGCGCCGTTGAATATCGAGTACCAGAAGGCCGGCCGCATCATTCCGTTTCCCTTCCATTTTCTGAACACGCAGTCCGTCATGAACATAAGGCCGGCAAATTATTCCTGGCCGCAGTTTTTTCAACACCTGGTTGATCTCAACCTCTACACTTTTTCAAAACCGGCTATTTACAAACGATACAAGTTCATCAAATCCGGAATGTGGCGCTGGATGAATGTATTGCGTGGCGCCACCGCGCAAGGCATAGGCCGGGCCCAGTTTTACGGTAGTCTGATTGAGCGACTCGAAACCGACAGGTCGTTCCGGGCTTTCTACGAACAGGAAACCACGGAAATTCCGAAATACTACCTTGATCAGATTCGCCGCGACCTCGGTCCGTTGTGGGACTGGCTCCCCGAGGGGGCGTTGTACCATGATCCAAACGCCTACCTGAAGGAGGAACAGGGGTTGGTGCATGTGACAGACAAAAGCAATGGGGTACATGCAGACCTGAAAAAGGTAGAAGCTTAAACGTCAGATTTGCGACATTACTGGCACCACAAACATCATTTGTAGAAGTAGAAAGGCTGACCTTACCTCGATAAGGTCAGCCTTTCTCGTTAATGACGATTTCAGCAACTAGGAGGATATCCAATGTCCCTTTCAATCTCATCCGTCGTGACGATCTGCGTAATTCTCTGGTCCGGGACCTTGTCTGCGCAGCGCATGCCTACCGGACAATATCATTCAAACCGCGAACGTCATTTTGATCTGATACATTACAAGGCGGAGCTTTCTTTTGATTTTACGAAGAAAGAGGTGCACAGCACCGCGTCTCTACTGCTTGCGCCGCTGCATAAAACTAACGAAATAACTCTGGACGCCCTCGCGCTCAAAGTTGAAAAGGTTTCGATTGCAGGCAGGGAGACGGACTTTTCTCTGGATAGTGGCTCGCTGGTCGTGCAACTGCCGGAAGAGAAGGCGCCTTCGGATACGTTTTCGGTTGTAGTGGCTTACACAGCGACGCCGGAGGCAGGCATGTATTTTGTGGCTGACCCACAAGATCCGGAGCTCTTTTTCGTCGCGACCTATGGCGAGGACGGGCTGCACGCGAATTGGCTACCCGTCTACTCAGACGTGAACGATCGCTTTTCTTCCGAGATGATCGTGACGGTGCCTGAGCCGTATGTTGTTATTTCAAACGGCAAGCTACTTGAGGCAAGCGATGTCACAGGCCCCTCCAGGACTTACCACTGGCTGCAGAAATTGCCACACCCAAACTATCTGATGACGCTTTACGTTGGCAACTTCGAGCGCGGTTCACTGGCACCGGCGTTCAACACTATTCCGCTGGACTACTGGGTACCGCGCGGAAAGAGCGATGAAGGCAGATACGCCTTTCGCAACACAACGAAAATGGTAGAGTTCTTTTCGCAACGTTTCAATTACCGCTACCCCTGGGACAAGTACGACCAGATAGCCGTTCCTGACTACGCCATCGGCGCAATGGAACACACCAGTGCCACCGGCCACCGCCTGAGTGTGTTAAGAACTGAAAGTGCTGCCCATGATTTTAGCCCGGACCTGGATTACTACACTGACCCCTGGTCTGCGGAAGCCACAATTTCCCACGAGCTTGCCCACCACTGGTTTGGGGATTTGCTCACTTGCCGGAACCTGAGCTATATCTGGCTGAACGAAAGCTTCGCCAGTTTCCTCATGCTGCTCTGGGATGAAGAGAGCCTTGGGGCGGACCAGTACCTCTACTCGGCTGATCTGGTGCGGCAGGAGTATTTTGATTACGTCAGCAAGGAGCACATTATCAGGCCGCTCGAATATCACAACTTTGACGACTCGAATACCATCTATAACACAGAGCACACGTACTTTAAGGGCGCTGCAATCCTGCACATGTTGCGCAAGGTACTGGGTGACGACGTTTTTTTTGGCGCCATGTCCTACTATTTGCACAAGCATGAGTACGCCAACGTCGTCAGCAACGACCTGAAGATCGCCATCGAAGAAGCCAGCGGCCAGAACCTCGATTGGTTCTTTGACGATTGGGTCACCGGAGGCGGACACCCCATTCTCGAAATAGAATATGATTATGTCCCGGACCGCAGGCAAGTGGTCCTATCCGTAGAGCAGGTCCAACCCTTTGTCGAGGGGCAGGGCCTGTTCCGCCTGCCGGTGGACGTGACGATTGCCACAACCGCACAAACCTGGAAAGAACGCATCTGGATCGAGGAGGATGAAAACTATTTCACTTTTGAATCCCCGCTGGAGCCGGTTATGGTCAGCTTCGACGGCGCTGGTGATTTGGTGGCGGAAATGCGCTTCCGGAAAAACGCGACGGAGCTCTCGTACCAGGCATTGCATGATCAGGTTGCGGGCCGCCTGCGCGCCATTCGGGAGTTGGCCGGACACTTCCCGTCTTCAGAAATAACCCGGAGTACCTTTGCCAAAATCCTTGAAAGTGATTCATTTTGGGGAGTGCGTGCGGAAGCCGCCTACCGGCTCGGTGAACTCAGAAACGCAGCCGCTCTGGGGCTGGTGGACCGGGCGCTGGCCGCGCCGGATTACCGGGTACGCAAGGCTGCCGTCCTCGCCCTCGTCGAATTTGGCAAGCAGCATGCCGGGCCAAAGCTCAGACAGGTGATCAAGCTGGACACGCAAGACGATGTTGTGGCAGCAGCCATCGTGGCTCTTGCCAAAGCAGATCCTGGGCTCGAACCGGCGTTCATCGATAAGTTGGTTTCCAGAGATTCCTGGGCAGATGAGATTAGAGTTGCATGCATGCGTGCTTCTGAGGAGCTAGAAAATCGCAGACTCCTTCCCACGATCAAAAAGTATGCAGATCATCGCTATAATCAGTTTGTGCACGGTGCTGCTATCGATGCCTGGAGCGCGTGCGCACCCACAGACCCACGGTTGCATCAGGTTTTGCTTGGACTGACCAAAAGTCCCGTCTACCAAATCCAGCAAGATGCCATCAGCAAGCTCGGCGATCTCTACGTCATAGACTCACGGCAGAGGCTGGAGGAAATCGTGGTCCGAAATGTGGATCCAAATCTGGTTACGGCGGCAAAGGAATCTTTGAAGAAGCTTGCGAGAGTCAAGTGAGGACAGCGGTACCGGTAACGCCAACGTAAACCGATGGGAATAAAAAAAGCCCTCAGCTTATGCAGCCGAGGGCTTCGGACGAGAACCGAACACCGTTACGCCATGAGCTCCTTCGGTAGAACCTCCTTCAAGTCTACCTTGTTGCTCGCGTGTTCGTTATAAGCTGCAACTAACTCTTCTAGTCTTATTCTGTAATCGCGCAGCTCGGCTTCCGCGGGCTGCTCCGCAATCTTTCTTCGGACTTCGAGGATCGCATTGCCGATCTTTTCAAAGTAGTAGTTTGACATTGAGGTCTGAATCAGTTCCTGCACGGAGTTTTCCACCTCTTTGCTGAGCAAACTCTTGAATGGATTAACATCACCCTGGTATTGCTGGTCCGTATCCGTAAACGGCTGCACAGCCTGGAATTGATTCAGGTGGTTGATCAGTTTAAAGTCTACCCCACTGTACTGGATAATCGCGTTGACAAACCGGGGATTCTTTGATTCGGTCGCTACATTTTCCGAAATGTACTTTTCGATGATTGTACGTTCGGTCTCAGTAAGTTGACGATGGGACGAAAACATGAGTGCGTTTGCCTGAAAGCTAAACTGTACTTGTACCATCACGTTTGACTTGGAAAAGTAAAAGAGTTCTTTCATCGTGTTTCGTCTCCAATTTGGTTCAACATCTCGTCCAGTTGTGAACCCGTTTTAACAAGTACTGTGCCAGCTTCCGACCCGAATTCGTAATTATCTGTAAGATATTACAAACACACAACTTATGATATCTTTCCACTTCGCTTGATGTTGTATATTATTGTCGAACCCTCTGTCCACTCACGATGCAAACCCGGGGATGTGATACATTTTTGCAACAAGATGGCTTCCTGATTTCCTCTACTTACAAGGGAGAAACCTCACGGTGGTTTCCATTTCCTCCAGTACTTGCTTCAAAGCGCGCAGTGTTCCGGCAACGTCTTCCGCTGTCGTGTAGGTTGACAAGGACAGGCGAATGGAGCAATGCGCATCATCGGTGCTCTTCCCCATCGCCATCAGGACATGGGTCGGATCGGGCGAACCCGACTTACAAGCCGAGCCCGAAGAGAGCGAAATCCCATTTTGATCCATGGCGACCACCACCGATTCCCCGCGCAACTCGGGGAGTGTCAAATTGAGCGTATTGGGGAGACGGTTATCCGGGTGACCGTTGAGCACGGCTTCCGGGATCAATTCCTGTATCCCGGCCGCCAGCCGGTCACGTAAGGTTTGCATCCTTGCGACGGTGGCAAGTTTCTGGGATGCTAACTCGGCGGCCTTCCCCGTACCGACGATAGCGGCTACGTTTTCAGTTCCTGCCCGCACACCTCCCTCCTGCTTGCCACCGTGAATCAGCGGTTCTAGCTGAGTACCCTTTTTGACATAAAGCGCGCCCACGCCCTTAGGCCCGTGAAACTTATGCGCGGACAGGCTGAGCAGGTCGACATTGAGGTGTTCGATATCTACCTTCAATTTGCCAATGGCTTGCACGGCGTCCGTGTGAAACAGAACGCCACGTTCATGCGCCACCGCGCAAAGCTCTCTGATAGGCAGAACCGTACCCACTTCGTTGTTCGCCATCATGACTGAGGCAAGAATCGTGGTGTCCTTGATAGCGCGGTAGAGCTTGTCCGGCGCGAGCCAGCCATCCGCGTCCACATCGAGAAAGGTCACGTCGTAGCCGTTTCGCTGCAAAAAGCGTCCGGCGGCCAGTATGGCGGGATGTTCGATGCTGGTCGTGATGATGTGGTTACCCTTCTCCCGGTTGGCAAAGGCCACGCCTTTCAGCGCCAGATTGTCCGCCTCGGAGCCGCCTCCGGTAAAAATAATACTGCGCGGCCGGACGTTGAGCAACTTGGCGATTTGCCTCCTGGCTTTTTCGATGGCTTCACGCGCGTTGCGGCCGGCATCGTGGATGCTCGATGGATTGCCATGATAGCTCTCCATGAACGGCGCCATCGCCTCCCGCACCTCCGGCGCCAGCGCAGTGGTAGCGTTATTGTCCAGGTCGATGCGCCGGGGCGCCTCCTGCCTCGGCACTTTGTTGTTGATGAACACCGGGCCACAGGCGGCGGCTTTGGCCACTTGCCTCTTGCTGCGAGCAGTCCCGGCTTCTATCTTCTCTACTTCAGCCAGCAGCGCCTTGTACACCGGAAACCCGGATATCGGGTCGTAGTTGCCGAGATCGGTCAGCTCGTTGACATTCCACTCCTGCCACGCCTTCGGGCCGACAGGGCCGCCACCGCCCATGTTGCACTCTATGCAGCCTTTGGCGATCTCGTCACTCACCCTGGCGCGAAATGGGACTGCACCGCGGACGGTTTGTACTTGCACCAGGTCGCCGCTGGCGATGGCGCGCTCGGCAGCATCTTCAAAATTGAGTTCCACGGTTGGTTCCGGATTGTCCTTTGCCAACCCTTTGATGCCATGGTGCTGAGACCGAAAGTCCGTGTGCGGCCGCGCGCCGGAGTTGAACACCAGCGGAAATTTCTTAGATAGCTCAGGATTGGCCTGCGGGCCCTCAACCGGTTCGGTGTATTTTGGTAGCGGGTCGTAACCGTAGTCTTCCAGAACGGTTGACCAGATTTCGAACTTGCCTGTCGGTGTTTCAAAGCCGGGCTTGCCATCGGCGCGCAGACTGCCCTTTTGCCATTTTTGGTATTCCATCACTCGGGTCGGCAGCTTAACTGTACCCCCCGCAGCCTTTACATCTTCAAGAGAGTAACCGGAACCTTGCAGCGCAAAGCGAAGCAAGTCTTCCTCTGTTTGCGGGTAAAGGTGGCCGTAGCCCAGGCGAGCTGCCAATTCTGCCATGATCAGGTAATCGTTGCGCGCCTCCCCAACCGGTTCCGTTAGCTTTTCCCGCAAACGAAAAATCGGACCATAAACCATGTACGAGTCGATTTCAAACATAGTTGTGGCCGGCAGGACAATGTCGGCATAGGCAGAATCCGCCGTCAATTGCCGGTCGATGCACACCTGGAAGTCCAGTTTGGACAGCGTCTCGCGCCAAATCGACGATTGGGGCCAGGACGTAAGTAGGGATGCACCGTGAATAATGAGGCCGCGAATCTGATAGGGATCGCCGTTCAGCACGGAATCCACCAGTCCGCTGGCATGCGATTCCCCCCGGTAGTCACTGTAGATCGGCACTTTATCACGTGCGACCGCAAGGTCAATGTTGGGGTTCTTCTGATTACAGGAACGGTTGATGGGAAAATGTGAGTCAAGCATGGCAAGCCCGATCCCTCCGGGCACGTCAAGTTGACCGGCCAGCGAGAAAAGCGTCAGCACTGCGCGAATGGCCTGGATGCCGCTGTTGGAGTATTCCAGGCCTGTGTACATGACCGGGCAGGCCCCTGTTGCGTTGCTGATGCGCCGGGCTAAATCGCGAATGGTCTCAGCCGGAACGCCGGTTATTTTCTCCACAACCTCAGGCCGGAAATGCTGGGTGTAAGTACTGAGCTCGTCAAAACCATGACACCATTTGTCTGCGAAGTCCTCATTATAAAGGTCTTCATCGATCATGACCTCGATCATGCTAAGCGCCAGCGCCCCGTCCGTTCCCGGACGAATGGGAACCCATTGGGCTCCGGTGCGCCTGGCCGTCTCAGTGTTCCGGGGGTCGATCACCACGATGTCTGCACCACGCCGGGCCGCTGCTTCAAGCCGGTTCATGTCCAGCGGAGGTGAGTCCGTCGCCGGGTTAGCGCCCCAGACGACGAGCAGTTCAGCATTCTCCATGTCGGTGAACATGTTGACCAACATGCGGCCCATGGTGACATGTGGTGCGATCATGGCGAACGAAACATAGCACAGGGCACCCACGCCCATGGTATTTGGGGAACCGAACGGAAACAAAACGTTGGAAGCGGAAGAGACTGCGACGTCTTTTGGCTGAAACATGTCACACAAGGAAAGTTCGAAGGCGCCACGCCCGGTATAAATCGACACGGCCTCGGGACCGGACTCACTCTTGATCCGGTTGAGATTCTTGCTGATTTCGTCGTAGGCTTCGTCCCAGGAAATGCGTTCAAAATCGTGCGTGCCTTTGGGACCGACCCGTCGCATGGGGTATTTCAGCCGGTGCTCGGAGTAGATAATCTCCGGTGTGTGCTCGCCGCGCCGACAGATCATTCCGAGTGGATGGCCGTCATCCGGCCTGATGTCTGTGATCTTGCCATCCTGTTTCTCCACTTCAACCCAACAGCCGGCAGGGCAAATTCCACAGATCCCCTTTTCCCAACCTGATCCCGATCTATCTTTTTGATTCGTGTTATTCATGATTCCTCACATGTTTTTGTGCCACTGCTGCCCCCACGCAAGGCCTGATTTTGGTACGCAAGATATGACAAAAATGGAAAGAATGCAACGGATGAGTCCGGAATGGAAGCGGCCGGGCAGCTTGCAGCCAGACAGACGGCCCTGGACAGCAGAGTTGACGTTTTACTCGCTCAAGGCAATGTCACGATAGAAACAACTGTAACTGCCCGTGTGGCAGGCGTTACCCACTTGTTCCACTTGCAGCAGCAACGTGTCGCAATCGCAGTCGTATTTGACTGATTTGACCAGTTGGAAATGCCCACTGGTCTCCCCCTTCAGCCAAAGCTGTTGGCGCGAGCGGGAAAAATAGCAGGCCTTCTTGTCCCGCAAGGTGATGCCGAGACTTTCCGCGTTCATGTACGCCAGCATGAGTATCTCGCCGGATTTGCTATCCTGGACCACCGCCGGGATGAGACCGCGCTCATCGAATTTCAGTTCCTGGATTTCCACGTTAGAACCTCACTGGTATGTTTTGTGCCTGCAGGAATTCTTTAACTTGCTTGATCTTGAACTTCTTGAAGTGAAACACGGATGCGGCCAGGGCGGCATCCGCCCCTCCGATCTGGAAGGCATCTGCAAAGTGGTTCAATTCTCCGCCGCCGCCGGAAGCGATGACTGGAATACCAAGGGCTTCGCCGATTTTCCTTGTGATCACCAAATCGTAGCCACTCTTTCTGCCGTCCGTATCCATGCTGGTCAGCATTATCTCTCCCGCGCCGTGTTCTTCTACTCTGCGCGCCCAGGCTACAGCTTCCAAACCAGTTGCCTTGCTGCCGCCATGTGTGAAGATTTCCCAGCGCTCGGGCGTTACGCGCTTGACATCGATGGCCACTACCACGCACTGCGAACCGAAGCTGGCAGCGGCTTCAGCTATCAGTTCGGGATTGTGCACCGCAGCCGTATTCAAGGTGATCTTGTCCGCGCCGCGTTTCAGGATTTCCTGAATCTCCTTGCTGCTGGTCAGGCCACCACCGATGGTAAACGGAATGAAGACCTCTTCTGCTACCCGCTCAACCAATTCGTAGACAATCGGACGTTTTTCCTTCGAGGCTGTGATGTCCAGGAAAACCAGCTCATCGGCGCGCTCGTCGACGTAGTATTTTGCCAGCTCCACCGGATCCCCGGCATCGCGCAGGTTCTCGAACTGTACGCCTTTTACGACACGCCCCTCGCGCACATCGAGACACGGTATGATCCTTTTAGCCAGCATCAAAAACTTCCTCCGGCTTAATCCGGCCCTCGTAGAATGCCTTGCCAACCACCACGCTGTCGACGCCGAACGCCTCCAACGCAGCAAGGTCCCGGATGTCGGATAGTCTGGCAACGCCGCCAGAGGCAGTCACACGCAGTCCGCTCTCTTCTGCTATCTTCCTCGTTTCCACGAGATTAGGCCCGGAGAACATGCCGTCGCGGGCGATGTCCGTGTACAACACGCGCTCGAGTCCTTTTTGCTTAAACTGTAGCGTCAAATCTATTGCGCTGATGCCCGAGTCGGTTTGCCAGCCATCCACCGCAACCATACCGTCGCGGGCATCCACCGACAGAACGATCCTTTCACCACCAAAGGATGCAAGCGCGCGGGCGGCCTCTTGCGGTTGCCTGACCGCCAGCGTGCCGATGATCACGCGTTCCACGCCCGCATTTAGCCAGTGCTCCACATGACTGATCATTCGAATGCCACCACCGAGCTGAACCGCCATGCGGCAGCATGACAGTATTTCTTCAACCACTGCTGAGTTGCCGGCTTCTCCGGATTCTGCGCCATCGAGATCGACAATGTGCAGCCGGGTAGCGCCATGTTGCTGGTAGCCTTGCGCCACTGCAACCGGGTCGCCTGAGTAGATCTTTTCGTTCTCGAAGCGGCCCTGCTCCAGGCGCACGCACCGACCGTTCTTCAAATCAATCGCCGGAATTACCTGCATCATATCTCCCCAAAGTTTTCCAGAATTTGCAGGCCTAGCTCCTGGCTTTTCTCAGGATGAAATTGCGTCCCAAAGATGTTCCCACGCGCGACGACGGCACAGAACGGTGAGCCATAGTCACAAAACGCCGCGATATCCTGTTTCTCTTCCGGGACACAGTGGTAGGAGTGGACAAAGTAGGCATACTTTGACTCCGGTAATGAGCGCAGCAACGTTCCCTCATGCACGACGTCTATTTCGTTCCATCCCATGTGCGGAACTTTTTTGCCTTGTCCAAACCGGGTAACGGTGCCCTGGACAAGACCGAGGCCTTGACAACCGACGCCTTCCGTGCTGTGGGAAAACAGCAACTGCATTCCCAGGCAAATCCCCAGAACCGGAACCCCTTCCTTTGCCCGGGCCTGCAAAACCTCGACAAGACCAAGCCGGTTGATGTTGCTCATGGCGTAATCGAACGCACCGACTCCCGGCAAAAGCAACTTCTCGGCCGCTGCAACCTCATCCGCAGTACGGATGAGGTTGGCAGGAACGTCGAGGTGCCGGAACGCATTGTACAGGCTTTTGAGATTGCCGACCCCGTAATCGATTATAGAAATCATCGATTTCCTAAAGAACGCCTTTGGTCGAACTCACGTCCGCACGTTTCGCGTCCACGGCCAAAGCGATCCGGAGCGCGCGCCCGGTGGCCTTGAACATGGCCTCGATTTTGTGATGTGTATTTAGTCCGTGCAATACTTCCAGGTGCAGGCTGAGACGAGCGTTGTCAGCCAGAGCCTGGAAGAATTCCCGCACCAACTCCGTATCGAAAGTCCCGACGCTGGGGTGTAACGCCCCGCTGTCGAACACCAGATACGGGCGTCCGCAAATGTCGACCACTGCCCTTACCAATGCTTCATCCATCGGCACATAGGATGAGCCGTAGCGCACGATGTTACGTTTTTCCGGTAAGCTGTCGTAAAGTGCTTGTCCCAGGACGATACCCGTGTCCTCTACGGTGTGGTGGCCACAGACGCGCAGATCGCCCTTTGCCATTATTTGCAGATCAAAGCAGGCATGGAATGAAAACAGCTCCAACATGTGGTCGAAAAAACCAATGCCGGTGGTAATCTTGCTCTGTCCGCTACCTAGCACGTCGAGCTCGATTTTAACATCCGTCTCTTTGGTTTTCCGATGAATTTTCACTTGTGCCATTTTCTGTCCTCTTATGTTTCTGAACCGCAGGCAAACATCTCCGTGAGCCCCGCCAGCAGCTTCTCGTTCTCTTCTGCCGTCCCGATCGACAACCGCAGCTTGTTCTTCAACCTCGGATGATAGCCTGAAATATCGCGCACGAGCACGCCTTTTTCCAGCAGCTTGTTCAAGACGACACCGGAAGCATGCGCTGTTTCGATCATCAGAAAATTCGCATGCGATGGAAAGACCGTGACACCAGGCAGACCACGCAAAGCATTTGCGACCCGATCCCGCTCCGCATTTAATATTCTGATGTTTTCTTCGATCACCTGATAATGTTCGAGAAGCTTGCAGGCCGCCAGTTCCGTGGCGATGTTCAGATTATACGGGAGTTTGGCTTTTCGCAATTCACCTGCCAGGGCGGCTTCGGCCACCAGGTAGCCCAAACGCAAACCTGCCAGCCCCATAGCCTTCGAGAAAGTGCGTGCCACCACGATATTCGGGTAGGACGATTGCAGGGCCAGTGCGCCCGTCTCGGCAAACTCAAAGTAAGCCTCATCGACCAGCAAAATGCCGTCACAGGCTTGTGCCACCTGTTCGAGTCCGGTCGGGTCCAGTGTGACGCCGGTGGGGCTGTTCGGGCTGCATAGGACGCACAGCCTCACCTCTTTTTCAGCCAATTTCTCAGTTATTTGTGTAACCGGGAAGGACCAATCTTCATTGAATTCAACTTCCAAAATGTCAGCGCCTGCGATTTCCGCCAACTGTTTATAAATCAAGAAGGTCGGTGTGACCAGCAGGATGGTATCTTCCTTTTCCAGGGAAGCAGAAACCAGAAGTTGCAGCAGCTCGTTAGAGCCATTGCCGAGCAGGATGCTATCCGGGGCAACGCCAATGTGGCGGGCCAACTTCTCCGTCAGCCTCTGATTGTTGAAACCGGGATAGCGATTCCAGGACAGGTCACGCAGCTCGCTCACGATCTCGTTTTTGAGCCAGTCAGGCAAGTCGAACGGGCTCTCGTTCTGATTCAGCTTTACCTCAAAATCGTATTGCCGCAGCGTGTATTCGTGTATCTTCCGGACAGACGGTCTGATCAAGTCCATACTCACTTCCTCCTGCAGCTAATTGCTTCACCGTGATTCGACAGCCCTTCCAATTGGGCAAACTCGATGAAAGTTGCGGCAGCGTCAGCAAAGTCGCTGTCCTGATACTGCAGCACGGAAGAAGCCTTGACAAAATCCCAAACGCCCAGCGGTGAAGAAAAGCGCGCAGTGCCGCCGGTGGGCAGGACATGATTGGGTCCGGCGCCATAGTCACCAGCCACGGCCGGAGTGTTATTTCCAATGAAAATCGCACCGGCGTTTTGTATTTCACTGAGCAATTCATCCGGACTGGCAACCATTATCTGCAAATGCTCGGGCGCTACCTGATTCACGACGACGGCGGCTTCATCACTGTTCCGCACGAGCACCAGGGCGCCGTTGTGCGCAATCGAAGCTTCGATGATGTCCCTGCGCTCGCAATTGGGCAACAGCTCAGGCATCAGTTTCTCCACCTGTTCCGCCAGCACGGTTGAAGTCGTGATGCACACGACCCTTGCATCGGGATCATGTTCAGCTTGAGCGAAAAGGTCACGCACGACATGTTCAGCCACGGCGCTGTCATCGGCAACAATTGCCAGTTCAGTGGGACCAGCGAGGGAATCGATGCCCACAATCCCGAATACCTGGCGCTTGGCCTCGTTAACATAGGCGTTGCCTGGCCCGACTATTTTGTCGACCCGCTCAATGGTTTCGGTACCGAATGCCAAGGCGGCGATTGCCTGTGCACCGCCCATGGCATAAACCTCATCCAGCCCGAGAAGCCCGACAGCCGCCAACACGAGCGGGTTGACATTTCCGTGCAGGTCGGGTGGGCTAACCAACACAATTCTGCCTACTTTGGCAAGTTGTGCCGGAATGGCGGTCATGATCACGGTGGAGGGGTAAGCCGCTCTCCCGCCCGGCACATAGAGGCCGGCATTGCCGATGGCATTGTACCTTACTCCGGCTCTGCTACCCTCGCTTTTGTGGCCAGACCATTCGGGTTGGATTTGCAATTCATGAAATTTTCTCACATTCATGATGGTATTTTCAAACAGCGTACGTGTACTAGCGCAGAGGCCTGCCACCGACCGGGCAATTGCGCTTTGGGGAACCCGCAATTCCTCAACCTTACAACGATCAAAGCGGTCCGTAAATTTCTTGATCTTCTCGTCGCCCCCCGTACGTACGGCCTGTAGAATGTCCGCAACCGTGGCGCTGATTTCGGGAGCAATTAAAGACTGAGTTCGTTCTTCAGCCTGAAAGTCGGCGGCATTTTCAAATCGCTTGAACATAGGGCAGGTCCTGCAACAACGTCCGGTTAAGGGATGACCTTATTTAGTGGATACTCGATGATGTCTTCCGCCCCGGCTTTCTTTAACTTCGGAATGATGCTCCGGACCACGAACTCGTCGATGATTGTCTCAAGCGCGATCCATTCATTGCCGACCAGGGGCGATATCGTGGGCTTTTTCATTGCGGGTAGAACCGCCTGAATTTCATCTAAATCTACTTTCTTGAGATTGAATTTAAGGCCGACTTTGCCGGTCGCTGCAATGGCCCCCTGCAACAACAACGCGATGTTGTCGATCCGCTCACGCTTCCATGGATTGTTGTAGCTGTTTTCGTTGGCAATCAGGCGTACCGTGGAAGTCAAGACTGTATCAACGATGCGTAACTTGTTGGCACGCAATGAGCTGCCGGATTCGGTCACTTCTACGATGGCGTCGACCAGGTCAGGAGTTTTCGCCTCAGTTGCGCCCCATGAAAACTCTACATCCGCCTGCACTTTGTGTTGCTCCAAATACTTTCGGGTGATGTTTACGACCTCGGTTGCGATCCGTTTCCCGTTTAAATCGTGCACGGAGTGGATATCCGAACTTTCCGGAACGGCAACTACCCAGCGCACAGGCCGAAAGCTGACCTTGGAGTACACCAGCTCCGCGACTTCCACGACCGAAACGCCGTTTTCCATGATCCAGTCTTTGCCGGTGATACCGACATCGAGGACTCCGTCATGAACATAACCTGCCATTTCCTGAGCACGAATTAGAATCGCCTGCAAGTCAGTGTCATCGCTGGCGGGAAAATAGGACCTCTCCCGGGTCGAAAAATTGTATCCGGCTTTGCTCAGCAGCAGCAGCGTTGATTCCTGCAAACTGCCCTTTGGTAAACCTACTTTGAGCTTCATCCTCAAATCCTATCCTGTAGTTAACCTTAATAAAACAAAAAAACCCACTCTCTGGTATGAAAGTGGGGCTCTGTGATTTCTATCTTTTGGCGATTTTGGTGGCGCTAGGTCGCTCTCATCACAAGGCCCACTTCCAGGTGGGGGTAGTGATGATAATGGTGGGGTCTGTGAGTATATTTTTGTAATAGCATGTTAGATCCGATTGATTAAGGCCAAGATAAAGGCCGGCTGATTTAAAGTCAAGAAAAAAACCAGAATTCGTTTGGTGGACCTCAGAATGACCTTGAATCCAACTGAGAAATGTGGGTACTCAGATCTTGATAAAAACCTTCTTCCGGTAAAGTATGGCCATCAGGCCAAACCAGACGGACAGATTTGTCAGCGCAAACAGAAACGAGCCATTGAGAGGTCCTGCCAAAGGGACAAAGGTATTTTGGTAGAGCCACGTTTTTACCGCTGTCTCCGTCCCCATCTGTCCCGGCACCTTAATCATGACCAGCAACCGCCCAACGATGCCGGACAAAACGAAAACTGCGATTGCGTTCATCCCAAAAACCGAACCCGGATAAACCCACTTGCGATAGCCCTTAACATCGATAAGCCAATAACAGACTCCCAAAAACTGCATGGCCGCACCCGTGCTGAAGACCACGTACGAACTGGTCCAAAGAGACTTGTTGATGGGGAACACCGCCGCCCAGATCACGCCGGTCAGAATCGCGCCCCAGCCAAAGACAAATAGTTGCCCGGCGATTTCTCCCCGGTCAACTTTCTGATGTAGCAAGTGTCCGACCAGCACCCCTGACAGAGTCGTTGCAATGGCAGGGATGGTGCTGAGCAGACCCTCCGGGTCCCAGGTTGCCTTCCACATGTGGCCATGCAAGATCTGGGAGTCGATGAATGCGGCCAGGTTGCCGTCGACAGCATAATTGCCTGCTCCGTAGCCCGGAACGGGTATCAGCGCCATGGCAGCCCAATAGGCAAGCAACAAGGCCACCATCCAGAGCGCCTGCCCGCGTGCGGAAGTGTTGATCGTAATCAACGACGCCACCAGGTAGCAAATAGCGATACGCTGCAAAACGCCCGGAATTCTAATCGTGCTCAGATCATAGAATGGGAAGCCGCTGAGAAAGAGGCCAAGCCCAAAAACAATTAGGGTCCTCCTTAGGATTTTCCTGTAGACCGGCCCGCGGCTGACTCCAGGTTGGGAAAATCCGGACAAAGAGAACGTCATCGCTACACCCACAATGAAAAGAAAGAAGGGAAAGATCAGGTCTGTCGGAGTCCACCCGTGCCACTCCGCGTGCCGTAGCGGTGCGTAAACATGGCTCCAACTTCCAGGATTATTCACCAGAATCATCCCTGCGATAGTGAGTCCGCGGAAGACATCCAGTGAACTCAGACGGTTCTTTTGATCGACCACTTTCTCCCCTTTAGTTTTGTATTCTGATTGGGGCGCCCATTGGAGCAATAATCTTTGGAGCGAAGTAATTTAGAAAAAACCTGTTGATTTGCAAATTCTACTTTCTTTTTTGTCCCGAAGAATACTATCTTAACACTGTTTCCACCTTTCCTGAACAAAAGTCTCAAGATAGTACACAGAGTGCCTATGAAACCCATTTCAGTAAAACTCTCCACACCACCGCAATCTTCATTTAAGTACAAAGAAATCAAACTGGAATCATTTGAGTTTAACTGGCATTGCCACCGCGAGTATGAAATCATGCTGATGATGAAAAGCAAGGGCAAGCGGTTTATTGGTGATTCCATCTCACATTATGACGATGGCGACCTCGTCCTTGTCGGCTCCAATTTGCCGCACACCTTGTACGCGCCGGCCGGGCAAATGGGCGAGGGCGTGATGCATGAAGCGGTTCTGCTACAATTTCCAAACAATCTCGCAGGTTTACAGATCGTCGACACTCCCGAGCTACATCATCTGCACTGGCTCTTCAAAACGTCCAGCAGGGGACTGCGCTTCCGTGGCGCAGCGCGGGCGCAAGCAGCAGCTCAGATTGCCGCGATGTCAGCGATGAATGGGTTCGGGCGCTTCCTGCAACTGTTGTCAATCCTCGATACATTGGCGCGCGCGAATGAGGACGAGGTGGATTTCCTTTCCAGCATCGAGTTTGAGCGCGGAGTGGCGCCAACCCAGCAAACACGCATCGACCAGGTCTGCACCTACCTGAACGAGGACTATGACCAGAGGCTCAAGTTGGAAGACGCCGCCTCGGTTGCCAACATGAGCATTACGGCGTTCAGCCGCTTCTTCAAGAGATCCACCGGTAAGACCTTCATCAGGTACGTGAATGAACTGCGCATCGGTCACGCATGCCGGCTTTTGATCGAAAGCGAGCTGTCTGTTGCCGAGATCTGTTATCGCGTTGGATTCAACAATGTTTCAAACTTCAATCGCAGGTTTCGGGAACTGCATGCCATGAGCCCGAAACAATACCGCCACGAATTCATCCAACAAAGGTAGGGGGCTTTCCGTGTTCCGGAACCGGCCCCCGCTATCCACCGCACTGAAGTGCCACTTGATTCAGCACAAGTTTCTTCTGTATTTCCTGGCTTTGCCGCTCCTGGTTGTTTTGTCGAATTGTGACGGCATGCACCCGCGAGTGGAGACCGGGCTTGACCGGCTTGGCGCTGTGCATCAAGCGCTCCGTGGTAAGCGGGTCGGGATAATCACCAACCACACTGGCTACAACCGCGCCGGCCGGCACATTGTCGATCTCGTGACCGCACTTGCCGAGGTCGAAGTTGTGGCGCTTTTCGGTCCCGAGCATGGTCTGCGGGGTACTGCCGAAGCGGGGCAAAGCATCCCGGCAGAGTCAGACCCGCTTAGAGATTTGCCCATTTACAGTCTGTACGGCGCTGACCGCAAACCTACTCCTCAAATGCTGGAGGGCCTTGACGCCCTCATCTTCGATATTCAGGACATTGGTACCCGTTATTACACCTATGTTTACACGATGGCCCTCGCGATGGAGGCCGCCGCGGAATATGGCAAGGAATTTGTTGTTTTGGACCGGCCCAACCCTCTCGGTGGTGTACAGGTGGAAGGGAATGTTCTCGATCCTGAATATGCCACTTTTGTGGGCCTCTTCCCCATTCCCGTGCGCCATGGCATGACGGTTGGAGAGCTCGCAGGGATGATCAATTCCGAGGGTTGGCTGAGGAACGGCGTGCATGCTGACTTGCGGGTGATTCCCATGCAGGGTTGGGCCCGTGGCCGGTGGTTCGACGAAACCGGGCTCCGCTTCGTCTCGCCCTCGCCGAATATGCCTGAACTTAGCACGGCCCTGGTTTACCCGGGGACTTGCCTGTTAGAAGGTACAAACGTTTCAGAGGGGCGAGGAACCCGGACTCCTTTTGAGGTCTTCGGCGCACCCTGGGTTGATGCGGAACGGCTGGTGGACCAATTGCAAGAGTTAGATCTGAAAGGAGTACGGTTTGAGCCAGCTTGGTTCACTCCGGTCACGATTCCGGGCGCTGCATTGCATCCGAAGTTTGAGGGCCGGCTCTGCAGAGGGGCAAGAATATTAGTAACGGACCGGGGCAGCTTTGAGCCTTACTGGACCGGTCTGCGGGTTATCCAAACACTGCACAGACTGTACGCGGACCGCCTGCAATGGCACCCAAGGCACTTTGACCGGCTTGCCGGTACCGGTGCCATCCGTGAAGCGATCATGGCTAAACAGGATCTTGAGCTGGTGCGGCAATCCTGGCAAGACCAGTTCGCTTCCTTTCTGTCGACCCGCCGGAAGTACTTGCTTTATGAGTGAGCGTGTCCAGACAGCTACCAGCCAAGCGCTATCTTTGAGCCGGCAACAACCGGCTCAAAGACAGTCTCGCCAACCCCGATCAATCGGAATTGTACCTAACCGGCGTTCAGTCGCTACTTGATCAATGTCATTGCCCTGGCGGCTCCGCCGCTTCTTCCGGCAAACAATCTGTAAATGTAGGTGCCGGAAGGAACCGTCACCCCCGCGTCCGACAAACCGTCCCATACTACGGAATAGCTGCCGCCCGGCTGGTTGGCGCGTACCAAAGTCCTGATCTTTTGACCCGTCAAATTAAAAACCTCAAGCCGAACCGGCAACGCACGTCTGTCGGAAAAGGGAACAGTATACGCCACCGTTGTAGTGGGGTTAAACGGGTTTGGGTAGTTTTGTGCCAACTCAAACTGAACGGGCAATGGCACCGGCTCATCATCAACACTGGTTACGTTTGAAAAAGTGATGGTCAGGCGCGGTTGGTTCGCGGCCGTAGCATTTTCATGCGTGTCAAAGCGCTTGGCGCTTGACGCGCTGGATTCATTTCCGACTAAGACCCACCCAAAATTACTGCCGGGATTGTCGATCCAGCCCTGAACGTCCGCGACCATTTGCGGCGTCGAGCCCCAGCTGTATTCACCGAGTCCCGCCACCGTCTGCTCCGCACTGATCGTCGATGAGAAATCGCCGCCCGGCTGGGCCCAGGTAGTGCTATCAAAAAATCGATGCAGCCAGGTCGCGTCGTTGGTGGTGGCGGCTCCACCACCACCCTCCTGACCCGATGCGGCGGACGTGCCTTCGCCCCAATCGGCCTCTGCCCGGTGCAACTCAACGACCTCGCCGCCACTGGTCGTTCTAGACATGTTCAGGGTCAGCACCGCACTTGCGACCTGGGTATTGGCAGGGATCGTGGGAATGGCCAGATCGAAGGATAGCAAAGCCCTCCGGGACAGGTTGCCGCTGTTGTTCCCAGCAAAGAAATGCTGGCCGGTCCCGTTGCTCAGGCTCCCCGCAGCGTTCTCATACAGCGTGTTGTCTTTTGATGCAATTAGCACTACCTCGTTTTGGCCATGCAGGTTCCCGATTGAGAACGACGCCAAAATGAGAAGCTGGAAAAGACTTCTGCTTGGTTTCATCATTGCAATCCGATTCCTTTCGATATATGGTCCTGGCCTCCGTAGTCGAAGCCCATCCTCCTGTTTCTGGCTACAGTCCGGCTACTTGATGAACAGCATTCTCTTCATATCGACCTGGTTGCCAATCTGCAATCGATACAGGTAAACGCCGGTAGCCGCCAATGTGCTCCTGTCACTTCTGCCGTCCCAACGGACGCTGTAGTTGCCCGCCGCCTGCGTTTGGTTCACCAGTGTCCGCACCCGTGCTCCGAGAACATTGAAAATCTCAAGCTGGACACTTCCGGTGGCCGGAATCGCATAATTGATTTGCGTGCTTGGGTTAAATGGGTTCGGGTAGTTTTGAGCCAAACTGAAACCATTTGGGACAGCAGGTCCGTCGTCATCGACGCTAGTCACAACACCATTGTCGCTACCAATTGTGGGGTTGTCCTGGTCAAACCAATCGCCTGCCGCATTGCCGTCGCCATCATATTCAAGCGAATGTCCGTCAGCAGGTGCGGCAGCGAAGTCACCCGCAGTCCAAATACCTTTACTCACTGCCACGGATTCGCGTCCCTGTCCACCGCCGCCCCATTGCAGGAAATCTTCCATGGCCGTAGTGCTGCCAAAACTGCCCGAGTTGTAGAGACCAAGATCAGCAGAATTGTCATTCAAGCCGATGCCACTCAAGGCCAAAATCCCGCCGGCCGGGATGTTCAACTCTCCGCTGAGCACCGGCAATGCGCCAACACGCGTGTAGTCGAACAAGGTACAGAACCACCAATTCGACACATCCACGGACGAGGAGCCGAAGTTTTTTAACTCGACCTGATTGCCTGTGGAAGAAAACAGAACTTCGTTTATCTTGACCTGGGAAAACAAAAACGTCGGTGCCATAACCGCCAGCATGGTAAACAATCTTACAAGTTTCATCAGGTTCTCCTGTATTTAGGGTAAACAGATATGATTGCGGATTCTGATCTTAACGCTTCTCGGTATTCCTACGTGGCACCCCGCTGTGATGACACGAAGTAAGAAGCGACGCACACCGATAAATCCTCCTTTCATTGCACTGGTCGCATCATGAACGCAAAGGGCTATCTTGAACACGGCTGCTTGCGCAATTGTTGTGCCGTGTTCCCCTTTACTCCGAAGAAGTCTGAAATTACCTCCTAACTTCTTGTACAAGCACCAATTACATCTCTGTAAAAATCTGCCGAGGCCGACCATGGCTGACAGAATTGCAATTGCAGCACTTACAAAGCCTGCACTTTCTGCACTAATGAGTGGGATTACTTGTTACAACGCGATAAATAGCTGCTTTTGTTCCTACAAAGTTTGTTTCCTAAAAAGAATTTTCTATTATATTGATGTGGAATCTAAGTCAATTCCGAAAACGTCGATTCATTCAGTCGTAGTGACTCAAACCAATCGAGTCAAGTACTCATGACAGCTCATCTGTTCGTTAGCCAACTTCACGTTTTGAGCATCCTCTGCTGTGCTTTCTTCCTGCTCGGCCCGCAGCAGGCGTGCCAAGACAATCTGTATGCTCAGACCGCACCAGAGTATGAACTAAAAAATACAGAAAGAACCGAAATTCAGGCCGGTGCCTGGTTTTTCCTGGGAAAGGTTGGTGAACCCGACCGGGCGGTACTCGCCTTACAAGATGGTCGTCTCAATCAGCTGCGAGCCGGGGCCTCCCACCTTGCAGGTTGGCGAAGCGCGGCGGACATTTTGTCTGTTGTTTTCTCCAGGCATAAACAATACTTCGCGGTGATGCGCTTGGCTGCCGGTACAGCGAACCAAGTCACGAAAACTCTGGAGGTCACGGTCTACACCGCAATCGGTGAACGCGTCTTCAGTATCCACGAGCAACAGTATTACGACGATTCTTACCCGGTGCTGCAAGTTTCAGATAACCTTAGCGCTCTGGTGCTGGCCCGCAACACGGTGGGCACGCTCCGTTTTTACGATAATACCGGTGAGCTGGTCAGGTCGATCAAGGTGCTCCCCAACGCCCGTTATGATCTGGAACGGGCGCTCGTGATGGACATGACCTCCTCGGGTGACCGCCTGGCAGTGATCACCGGCAGTCGCGACCTTGTCACAACGGCCCGGGATGTATCTTCAGCGTCATATACCACAGAAATCGTCATCTTCGACGAGATGGGAGAGGAAGTCAGACGATCGCGAATTGCAGGGGAAATTCCATCAACCGTTGCCATTGACGGTAACGGCGAGTATCTGGCAGCCGCCAGTTATGCGGTGGGTGCGCGCGGGAACATCCGCAGGCAGAGCATCCTGTTCGACAATCACGGCAAAGTGACGACAGAATTAAACATGCTGCCCAAGCACATGGTCTTCTCCGGTGATTCGCGCTACCTCCTGCTCGCGGAAAACCAGCAGGTGCGGCTCATCAGCACCGCTGGTGGAAAAACCATCTGGAAGGAGAGCATTGACCGTAGCGAAGGTTTCATCACGACGACCTGTCTCGCCAATGATGCATCGGTTGCGGCCATCCTAATCGCAAAAAACGCCTACCGGGCCTCCGGGTTCATTTTTTCCACGTCTAAGCTCTTCATGCGCAACCGCAATGGCGAAAGACTGCAGACGTTCGATTTGTCAGGGATGGAATTCGTCACGCCGGCACTTGAGCTGAGCGCTGATTCCCAACAGCTATCCATTGGTTTCACGGATTCGTTTAGAGTATATGCTAAGCCGGAATAGAGTCCATTCAAAAAACATTGCCCTGCTGCTGGCTACGATTACTTGCTTCGGCGCCTCTGCCCTGCGGGCACAATCACAGTTTCCCTGGCCTGTGACACCGTTCGATCAGACCCACGAAATCACCGGTAGTTTTGCTGAGTACCGCGACACCGGCAGCAGTGATCACTTTCATAATGGCACCGACATTCCGAAAGCGGACGGCTCACCTGTCTATCCGGTCAAAGACGGCCTTATTCGCTCCCTCAGCGCTTCCGGATCGAATGCGTTTGTCCGTGTTGATGACATGGCCTACGTCCACATTAGACCGAATCCTTCCCTGTCTATCGGGGACCCTGTCGTGGCATCGCAGACTGTATTGGGAACCATCTTATCCGGACAGGGTCATGTGCATTTCACCAACGGTTTTGTCGGTTCCGAGAATAATAGCCTCCTGGCCAACAGCGGCCTTACACCATATAGCGACCCATGGCCTCCTATCATTCGTTTTGTCAGGTTTTACCAAAACAACACCGGAGTGCTTTTTCAGAACAACAAACTGAGTGGGCTGGTGGATATCATGGTCAAAGTCGACGAACAGAACGGCCCATCCGGTTCCGCCCTGTCTCGTAGAAACAACGGCACCTACAAAATCGGCTACAAAGTTCTATCCGCCGACAGCAGCACGGTCATTTTCGAGCCACCGAACGATGGCCTGCGATTTCAATTTGACACCAAGCCGAGCAATTCATTTGTGACACGGGTCTTCTTCCAGCAACTTTCGTCCACCACCAGCCACGTTTACCAGGTCACTAACGACGTTGCCCGCGACAATTTCTGGAACACGGCCAGTCTCCCGGAAGACAAATACGTGGTCATGGCGTTTAGTGAGGACACACGCGGCAACACGGATACTGCCTACGTTTCCGTCACCACAACCGAGGCGGACCTCGAGCCACCTGCACAGCCGGTTTTTCGCAACGTTGTGGAGACCGAGACTGGTTTTCGCCTCTCATGGCGTCCCAATTCAGATGAAGACCTGGCCGGCTATCGCTTGTTCTTCAGCTTTGACAATGTTGATTGGAGCTTGTTCCGGGACGAGGGTGTCTTAACCGCCGGCGTGGCAGATACAGTCATTCCAGGAATCTTAAGGCGGGACGTTTATTTCAAGTTGACCGCAGTCGACGATGCACCAGTGCCAAACACCAGTCTCGATTCAGATGTTTACGGAATGAGCAACGGCGATTTTGACGGAAAGATCCTGATTGTGGACGGTTTTGACCGCACGGACGGTGGCTGGACCGACCCGAGCCATTCGTTCGCTTTTACAATCGGCCGCCACATCATCGCAAACAATTATAGCTTCGACACGGTGGCGAACGAAGTAGTCGCCAGCGGTGCCACGGATTTGAATGCCTACGACGGCGTTTTCTGGCTACTCGGCGATGAATCCAGTGCCGATGAAACGTTTAGCGCAGCAGAACAAGTCGTTGTCAAAAGCTACCTTGAAACCGGTGGCAACTTGTTCGCCACCGGATCGGATATCGCCTGGGATCTCGACAATGACAGCGGCTCCGACAGTACCACGGCCGAAGACGACGCCTTTGTAAATAGCTATCTGAAGACACAATTCGCCGCAGATGATGCGGAAGCCACACGGGCGCTGGGAGTAAGTGGGTCTATCTTTGACGGCACCGATCTCGACTTTGGCCTGGCGCCGTATGTGGTGGCTGCGCCCGATGTTTTTCTGGCCTCCGAAGTTGGGGCCGTGCCTTGCTTGACGTATCCGGATGGCAGCGTCGCAGGCATCCAGTATCAAGGTCCCCTTGGCAACGGCTTTGCCGAGTCCCGCCTGGTGATCCTGGCATTTCCATTTGAGACAATCGCCGGTGATGAAGCGCGCACTCAAATCGTTGCACGTGTGCTTGGCTTCTTCGCCAACATTACAGCCGTCCGGGCTGCCGACGACCGCACTCTCCTGCCGCGGCGCTTCCAACTCGGCCGGAATTACCCTAATCCATTCAATCCCGGCACCACGATTGATTTTGATTTGCCTGAGTCATCCGATGTGACGATGACGGTTCACAATCTCCTGGGACAGGTTGTCCGGCGTCTGCTCGATGAGCCGATGGCCGCAGGCAGCCACACCGTGGACTGGCAGGGTCGCGACCAAGCTGGCCGGACGGTTGGGAGCGGCGTTTACCTGGTCCGTTTTTCCGCCAGCCAAGGCGGCAGTGGACAGCCATTTCAGCAGGCACGAAGAATCCTCCTGATTAAATAAACCTGCATTATCAATCTTTGCCTCGCTACATCCCCTTCGGTTCAATTCGCCAAAGCCATTGATAGCCGCAGATGCCGCTTGCGATTCACATGCAATAACCGTATCTTCTATCTGTTTGTCTTGTAAAAATTTATGAACGACATAAATTTGGGAGTATTTAATGAAAATGTATATCGGCAACCTCTCCTTTGCTGTGGTTGAGGATGATTTAATGGAGCTTTTTTCAGAGTATGGGCAAGTCGAGGAGATTAACATCGTAAAGGACAGATTCTCCCAGCGCTCGAAGGGATTCGCATTTCTCGAGATGCCCAATAATTCGGAAGCCGATAAGGCGATCAAAGGATTGAACGGCAGTGAGTTTAAAGGGAAGAACATCAAGGTCAACCAGGCCGAATCCCGTCGCGACAAACCCAAGCGCAGACGCAGGTACTAACCAAAGTAGGTCCGCGCCAGGCACGCACAATCACACCGATGCAACTTTGTCACCTAAGCCTCCTTGTTCAGGTCTGGATGGCTGTCGGTTTGATTCCCAACTTGCAACAATGAATCCTTCTTGGTCCGGGCGCAGGCGTAATTGTGGAACAACCTGCGCATCTCTGCGGCCCGCCTTAAATAGACGGGAGGGTAGTGTTACCCTCCCGTTGTACACTCAGTTTTATTATCATGCCCGCAAAACCCGTCACCGCCGCCCGCTCTTAATTTTCTACTGCTAACGCAACAGCAGCATTTTCCTGTTTTGTACAAATCGTTCAGCTTGCAGACGATAGATGTAAATCCCTGAAGCCGCCTGTTGCCCGTTATCCATCCGGCCATCCCAGGCAATGACGTGTGAGCCGGCAGCTATCCGTGTATCCAGGAGAGTTCTAACCTTCTGCCCAAGCGGGTTGTAAATCACTATCTTTACCATCGAGGGCATGGGTAGATCGTACTGAATACGTGTTCCCGGATTGAACGGATTGGGGTAGTTTTGTCCGAGCGCAAACTCCACTGGAAGCACATCAGACCGGATGTCATCGACGCTCGTCACCAAGTCATGATTGTCCACTTGCAGCGGAATTCCATTGCCAACGGAATCATTGGCTGCAACATTCTCCAGGGTTAGATTCACCACATTTCCGACGACAGCGTTGTTCGGAATCTTCACCCGGATCCTGGCGACGACTCCGGTGCCGCTGACACTGCCTTGACCTGCCTTGCGCGATATACCGACACCGACTCTGCCAGTGCTTGCATCGATGTTTGGGAAGAAGACCAAATCATTGCCCATAAAACTTCCAGCCTCCACAGTCATCGGTTCCAATCGTGCGGTCGGCGTGTAGACCAACTCAAGGGAAAGTCCAAACAGACCCGCAACATCCTTAGCTTGAATATCGATGAACAATTCCTGGCCCGGATCTGCATCTCCATCGATCAGGATCCCCAATGTGGGAACCTGATGTATTTTGAATGCACGTGCAACTGCGGCGGCGTCCGTATCCTTTGCGGGTGCCGTATGCGTTCTACTCCAGTTGAGTCCGATGGGTAAGACGTCCGCTTGATTGACCGCCCCGTCGCCATTGGCATCGGCAAAGGTCGCGTTTGGTTGCGTCCAGGGTGTGGCAACCTGTCCGGTCCAACTGGCGTTGGCGTTTGCCCGAACCGGTCCTGTCCGGTTCCAGAACAGTCCGATGGGCAAGACATCCGCTTGATTAACTACTCTGTCATTATTGGTGTCACCGGGCCAGACAAGTATCCCACTATTGATCGTTACCGTGAGATTGCCGGGATTGAGCAAAATCGCGCTGCCGTCCGGGTCGTTCGCGCTGACATTATTGATAGAATAATTTACCTGTGTGCCGTCAGGAGTGTTTGCGCGTGAAACAAACCTGGTGCGGGCGACGACCCCACTGCCATTTACACCCCCAGCTCCTGCTTTCCGGCTAATCCCGATGCTGACTTTTCCCCCGGCTTCATCCACGTTTGGTACAAAAACCAGATCGCTGCCCAGGAAAGAGCCGGGGACGACATTGCTGGAATTGGGCGTGACAACATCAATAAAACCGGTTTGGCTAAAGTTCAACTCAAAGCTTACGCCGAAAAGGTTAGAAACAGGACTGTTGTTGTCACCAACGTTAATATCAACCCAAAACTCATTGCCGACAAACTGGGGCGTGGTCGCGGCAGGAAATATTGCGACATTGCCGCCACCTCCACCACCTCCTCCAGTGCCGCTGAGAACCACATTATCCAACTCAGATCGATCAGGGCTGGTTTGGTACTCACCTAGTATTCCTAACTCCGTCAATGCGGAAAGTACGGTCCGCATGTCGCTTTCAGTGGCCGGTGCGCCTGAGCGTGAATTCCGCGTCCAACCTGCCTCCGTGAGCGGCACAGAGCGGGAGGACCAGGTCCCGTTCGGCGCGGCAAAATCAGTCACCAGAGTGATGCCGCCGCCGACCAAACGCACTCCGGGAACGTCCAATCGCCCTGCTGACGGTATGCGGAGGTCAAAGGTAAGCGCCCGTCCAAAAGCCGACGATTGGTCCCCGAGAAACTTTGCCGGAGCGATGTAATACCAATATGCACCGCCCGCAGTGTCACGACCACCTATGGAACCCGCTGGATTCCCTTCCGTCAAAGAGAAAATCGGATTTGGCGCCGTGGAAGCGTCTGGCGTGATCGTCCAGCCGTCGGCATCGGAGTCGAAAGTGCTACGGGCCGCTGAGCCACCGCCGCCGGCAAGTCTCACTACTGCTCTGATGGCTAAGACCCCCGTGAAATTCAAGGGTGAAAAGATGCCATCGAGGTTGCTATCGAGCCAGGCTCTGTTTGGGGGCCCGTCATTATCAACGCCCAGACCGATATTTATGTCGGCCACGACATGTTCAAGACCGACAAAAAGATTACCGGCGCTCAATACCACACCCAGGTTACTCACATCCACAGACTGAAACTGCCCGCCGCTCGCTAAAGTTGTTCTTACTGAACCGATCAATAGTCCGATTGCCGGTCGGTCCGCCTGACCGGTCGGATCGACGTAGACATTTACTGCAACTTCGGTCCCCGCATCAAGTCCATTTGTCTCAAAGCGCACTTCTGTGAGTGTCGCCGGAAATGTCGGTGGTACAAAGGGGCCATTCGCTAAAATGCCCTGACCGTTATCGAACCCTACAAATTGTTCGAACGTACCGTCATCGAAGACAAGCTCAACATCTTGTTGGCCTCGCAACGGTGACACCCACACCATGGGATACAGCAGCAAAACCAGGACGGTTAGAAGAACTCGACGAGCAACACATAAACAAGTAAGCATTTTTCCCTCCGCTTTTGGTTATTTCACAACAGTCTATTCTAGTCAACATTATGGGGACCACCGCGCTCTCGCACGACACGGAGCTTCAGACCACATATCAATCTGAATCGTGGAAAGATTTCTGAACGGTTCTGACCAAAACCTGCTCCAGACGAGATTTCTCGATAAAATTGTGCCCAAACTCTTTTCTCGCCTTTTGGGCCTTTTGGTGTTCTGCGTGGGCCGTGATCACCACAATTGGCCGGCCCGGGTCATGTTTTCTAATCTCTTCAGCGACCTCGAGACCGTCCTGCCCGGGCAAGAACAGATCAAGGATTGCCAGATCTATCGCATGGTCAGCCACCAGAGCAAGCGCTTTTGCACCATCCGCTGCTTCAATAACTGAGTATCCATGCCTCTGCAACATCAGGGCAATGCCTTTCCTCATGGCGAAATCATCATCAACAACAAGAATCGTTTGCAAGTCATTTACCGGGAGATTTTCACAGAATATACCTGGACAAGTCAAACTTGGTACCAAACCACTCTGCCGTACCTCTGGCAAAACATACACGATTGTTTTTACAGGAATTGGGGCCGGGTAGCTTTTGATGCTATTTGCTCTACCGACACGATGGGTGTGATAAATGGGCACAAGCCAGGAGTATTCTTTGGACGATGGCAGCGGGAAGATACTGATAAATAAACACTTAGAAATAAATGGGAGGAAAGAGCACAAAGTGTGGCGTTTGTTTCAGATCGGCAAAGACCGACTTTCCCAAGGAAAGCCGGTTGATAGCCGCAGGTGTCACTATTGCTTCAAACCGTACCTCTTGATCTTCCGGCTTAAGGTGTCACGTCGTTCCCCCAGGATGCGCGCCACCTCGGTGATGTTCCAGTGATTCCTTTCCAGCTCTTGCAAAATGACCAGTTTCTCAAACTCCCGGCAGGCGTCCTTCAGTGGTGTTTCATTCCCGGTCACGGCCAGCGACGCTCTTTCTGACCGGTCCAAAAACTCAGCAGGCAGATGCATGGGCAGGATAGTCGTCTGCGGGGCGGTCACCACAAGCCTCTCCACCAGGTTCTCCAACTCGCGCACATTTCCGGGCCATTGCTGCTGCTCCAGACGAGCCAGAGCTGCGGGTGTGAAGCGCACCTCTCGTCCCTTTTGCGTGGCGAACTTCCTGGCAAAATGATTCACCAGCAGCGGAATGTCACCTTTTCGTTCCCGCAGAGGCGGCAAGTCAACAGGAATTACGTTGAGCCGATAAAACAAATCCTGCCGAAACCGTCCCTGGGCCACGGCTTCCGGCAAGTCGCGATTGGTTGCAGTGAGAATCCGCACATCAACAGTAATGGGCCGATTGTCGCCAACCCGCTCAAACGTGCGATTCTGCGTGAACCGCAGCAGCTTCACCTGTACCTCAGGGCTGATCTCTCCTACCTCATCGATAAAGACCGTACCCCCATCCGCCACTTCAAACTTGCCCGGTCGCGCGCGCAACGCTCCTGTGAACGCGCCTTTTTCATGGCCAAACAGTTCGCTTTCAAGCAGGTGCTCGGGCAGCGTGGCACAGTTGACAGTTACAAACGGCCCTGCCTCGCGCGGGCCATTGTAGTGAATTGCACGCGCCACCAGCTCTTTACCGGTGCCGCTTTCACCTTGAATCAGAACGGTGACATCGCGATCATCCACGACTCTTGACAGCGATTGCAGCAGGTCGCGAATGACTTTGCTGTTGCCGATGATTTCGTCAAAACGGTAACGGTTCTCGACCTCACTTCGCAAGCGGTCGTACTTCTGCGTTAATCGCCGATTTTCTTCACTGAGCCGTCGATGTTGCAACAACCGGTCTATGCGCAGCTTTAGCTCGGCCATGGTGAAGCCTTTTTGCAGAAAGTCATCAGCACCTACTTTGACCGCAGATACGGCTCGTTCAATGGAGCCGTGGGCCGTCATGACCAGCAGCATGGCTTCTGGTTGCTGGTGCTTGCAAGACTCCAGAATAGCCACGCCATCGGACTCTGTCGGCACGAACAGATCGGTTATGACCAGGTCGAACTGCTTGTGTGCAAGCAACTCCAGGGCCTCTCGGCGGGACTCAGCCTCCAGAACGGTATGCCCTTCATCGCGCACTGACAATGCAATGGATTTCCGGATGGAGAGTTCGTCATCGATGACGAGTATTGTGGCTTTAGAAGCAGTCATGAACCGGTCCCATGTTCACCTCGTAATGACAGTCGCCGCAGTGACAGCTATTGTTCCGGCACCGGCAGCTCGATGACGAAGCGCGTACCGTGTCCGGGTTCGCTGGTAAATGTAATATTCCCATGGTGATTTGTAATAATCTGCCGTACAAATGCCAGTCCCAATCCGTGTCCGCTTGCTTTTGTCGAAAAGAAGGGCTCAAAAATATTCTCTTTTGCGGTCGCTGCGATACCCGTGCCCGTATCGACGACTTCGATCCTTGCTTTTGCACCCTCCCTCCGGATAATGAGCTTGACCTGACACCGTTGTTCGGTACGCCGACAAGCTTCGATCGCGTTCTGCAGCAGATTTGTCAATACCCGTCTGATTTGTATGGCATCGACGTCGACTTTCGGCAAACTCTTCGAGTATTCTCTTGTGAAGGCGACCTCCCCAAATTGCAGGTCACTAAGCACTTCTTCTGCTACCCGGACCAACTCTGCCCTGGCGACGTTGGGCTTGTTCAAACGCGCAAAATCCAAAGATTGATTGACCAGTACAGACAGATTGGCAGCAGATTGTGAGATGGCATCTGCAACCTCACGGGCAGAATCTGTTGCATTGATTCGCTTCTTGAGTTCACTCGATAGTAGTCTTATGCCCTCAACCGGATTGCGTAGATCATGTGCCAGCGCCGATGAAAACCTACCTATGGCTATCAGCGTCTCATTGGCCTGACGTTCTTTGATAAGGCGCTTCAGGTCTGCCGACATTTTGTTAAAATCCTTTGCCAGTCCGCCAATTTCGTCACCGGCACGGACCGGAAGCTGGCGATTGAGATCGCCTGAAGCGACCGCTCTGGCCCCCTCAGTCACCTCCGAAATATCATCTACAAACTTCTTACTAAAACGATTAATCAATGACAAAAGCAGAAGTGAAACACTGACCGTGGCGGCGAAGCCGATCAATCCCGCACGTTCCGTTGACTGAGTGAACGGTTTGACCGGGCTCGAAATAGCGATGGTCCAGCCGGTCCTTTTAACAGAAGCAGCGGAGATAATCCATCTCTCATTATGCTCATTGCGAAAGGTTGTGCTGGCCTGCTTTGCAGCAAGTTTAGAATCAAAGGCATGAGCCATGAAGGGCATAACCGCGTTGATATTCTGATTGACTTTTCTTCTGTCGGTGTGGTAGAGCACTTCGCCCCCCCTGCCCAGAATCATTGCTTGACTCGCAACACCCAGGTTCTGAGTTTCGATCTCGTCGGCGATCTTGGATATGCCGATGTTGAAAGCTATCGTCCCTAACGTCTTGGTAGATTCATCATTGCCAACAGGTGTTGAAAGAATGAGTGCTTTCGAGCCGCGGATACTTCTAACATTAGAGATGAACACTTCGCCTGCGCTCGCGCCGGATGATTCCTTGACGCCCATCATGTCCTGGTTGTTAAAAATGCGCGTTTCGAAATGGACGGGAATCTTGTCGCTTGGTAAGAATGAGGTGAGCTGTGCTTTAGCAAAAAGGCCACTGTTGCGGTCAGCGCAGGTTATCTGAAAATAACCGCCACCCAGGTCCATAAGCAAACGTTTCATTTTGCTTTGATAATTCTCCGGCGGCGACTTCCTTCCATTTGCCTCCCTAAAAAAGGCCTCTATCCAGCCCAACTGGGAGACAGATTTGACTTCCACTGTCCTTTCGTTTAGGTAGCCTTCAACCAAAAGGGAGGCGTTTTCAGCAAGAATAGATGTCTGTTCCTTCAGAGAGTCTTCGACGGCTTTGAGGGCGCTCCCATGCCAAAAAGATCCGATCATTACAATTCCGAGCAATGGGATCGGCAAGAAGACCAGGATCAGTTTCTGTTTGATTTTTAGATTCTGAATGAGATTCTTGAGATGCATGACAGTCATTCGGCCCTTTTATCTTTATCGAGCCAGACATAGTGTAATTTGTGCCCCCAGGCATTGCCAGGCTGTCTGCCTCTCACGTAGCTTTGCAGGAATCTAAAGTCTCCACCAATATGGTAAAGAAAGACTTGCGGGGTAATGTCACAGGCAATTTCTTCAACACGGTGCATCAAATTCAAATCCTTGAAGTTCTCGTCATTCTTCCGCCATTCCCGGAAGGCTCCCAAAAACAAGCTGTCCGTCAGACACTCCGGTTGTCCATCAATCAAATCGAGAACATCATACGCCTCCGGAGAAGTGATTTGATTTCGCATCCAGGCAAGCAAGGGGCCGGGCCCATAGAAGACTTCACGCCACCCCGGATGCTTATTTATTCTTCTAATTTTGAAGCCAACAGCTCTTAGGTCGCGAACGATCTGCTCTGAGTCCGGACCCGGAGCATAATAGAAAGGATATTCAGGTAAGCCTTCGCCATTCGGAAAACCCGCCTCGGCAAGCAGCCGCCGCGCTTTGTCCGGGTCGTAATATTGCCCTTTGAGTTCTGGATTGAAGAAAATCGTATTTGGTGCAATCGGGCCATTGGCAACTTCATAGTTTTGAAAAATGCTTTGTTGACCTGCGACGAGTCTCTTTCGATCGATAGCATATGAAATTGCCTGCCGCACTTTCCTGTTTGACTCATAAATCTCAATGTACCGCAGTTTACGAAAAACTGAGTCCTTGACAAACTGCACGTCCTGGTCTTTCAACCAACCTTTGAATATAAGATTCTTCTCCAGGTCGAACCCGGCAAGATCTGCCAGATTTCTGACAACATTCTGACTAGATTCGTCAAGCTTTCCTGTTCTAAAGTCAAAGAGCATCTTGTGGGTCTCTCCCGGGGAATACAAATGATACTCGACGGCATCAAGATATGGCAGGCGGACACCTTGTTCAAAGCCCCAGTAGTTTTCGTTTTTGACCAGCACCAACTTTTCATTGGGTTCAAACTCAGAGAACCTGAATGGCCCGGTGCCCACCGGATGCAACTTGAAATCCTCTCCGTAGTATTCAACAGCTTCTCTCGGAATGATAAAGAAACCGATATAGGCAATTTCATCACGGAATAGGCCGGGGTATGGGTTTGTCAATTGAATTTCAAAAGTATACTTATCCGCCACTCTGAATCCCTCGACGTGTGGCGACTTGCCGGCGATGAACTCCTCGTACCCCAGAAATGGCTCAAACCTTGCAGTGCGTCGGTCAATTAGATTCTTCCATCTTCGTTCAAATGAATATTTGACATCCTCCGCGGTCAGTTCACGACCTTTGCCGTCAGGAAAACAAGCGTCATCATGGAACCGCACGCCCTGGCGAAGATGAAAGGTTAGCGTGGGGCCGTTGATTTCATAACTCTCTGCCAGCAACGGGATGATGTTGGATTCATCTCGTGAGTAGGTAAGCAATCCCTCGAATATCTGACTGCCGATTGTCCAGGAATGGAGCTGGCCTGATATTGGGTCAAGAGAGGTTATATCTGCGGTCACGGGGATACGGTATGTGCCACCCAAACGGATCTTTGGCGTCGGTGTGGTCCGTTCTCTGCAAGAGCTCTGGGTGAACATAAGTGGCAAGCACCCAAGAAGCACAAACAGATATGAGGAATGTTTCCAGCTCGACCTGATCATCTGCTATCCCAAATAGAGAATGCCTTGCAAAGAATGCTTTCAACGGGCAGCCAGACAGAGGGACTCGTTGAATCGAGTGTTCCCCGCACGACTCCTGATGGTACCTAAAACACAGCGAACAGTGACTAGCGGAATGAGCCTGAATTGAGTAACAGAAAAGGAAATCAGATCCGACAGGCGGACCAACTTCGAAATAAAGTAACGCCGTTGTATATTATGCGACTTTTTGCTGTCGTAAACCAGCAAAAACATAGCAAGACGCGCTTTTCACTCGTCACAGGCTGATGACAGTTTCGGAAATCTGGCGGCATCTCGGCCGGATTATGGCCTCTCACCGTGAATGCGCTGAAGCCCTGCGACCAGGCGCTAGCAGAGTACAGCGATACACCCGACTTCCACTCTCTAAACTGCGCAACACTGTTTGTACTTCTTGCCACTGCCGCAGGGACATTTGTCATTCCTGCCGGTCCGCAGGGATGGGAAACCCTGGTCTTTTTGCCGGGCCCATGCCATGACGTTCGCAGGCGGACGCTGCGCGCGCAGTTCCCCGGCCATGAAATGCATGTAGCGGTCGATGTGATTAAAAAACATCTTGTAGCCGGCACACAGATAATTGAGGCCAAATTCACCGTCCGGCGTGCTCAGGAAGCGGTTCTTCGGGCACTCACCGTTGCACGCAAAGCGCACGTCGCACTCGCGGCAGAACCGCGGCAAGGTGTCACGTTTGTCCACACCGAACTGCATCTGCCGGCCGGACTCGACCATCGCACTTATCGGGTTCTGCATGATGTTGCCCAGTCTGTTTGCCGGATAAACATAGTGATCACAGGAGTACAAATCTCCGTTGTGCTCCAGAGCGAGCGCGCGGCCGCAGGTTTCGTTGAACAAGCACAGGCTCGCGGTGAGACCGGCCCAGGCTTCCAGGGCAACGTCAAACATCTGGACGTAAGTCTGCCCGACGTCATTACGCACCCACTCATCAAAAATGCCGATGAGAAACCTCCCGAATTGCTCAGGCTTGACCGACCAGTCGCTGACTCTGGCATCGGCATGGTCCGGCAGTACCAATGACAAACCATCGCGGTTTACACTGTCGGCCAGCCTCTCCACAATCGGAATAAACTGCAAAAAACCACTGCCCGCTTCTTTCAAGAACCGGTAGACGTCGAGTGGGTAGTCGCCGTTGTGATCCTGCACCACGGTCAGTGTATTGAAGTCAACTCCGTGCTTTTTCAAGTATCCGATGCCCACCATCACTTTGTCGAAGGTTGGCTGCCCGCCTTTGTCCACCCGGTATTTGTCGTGCAATGCGCGCGGGCCGTCGATGGACAAACCAACCAGAAAATCATTCGCGGCAAGAAACTCGCACCACTCATCATCGAGTAGAATGCCGTTGGTTTGAAAGGCATTCTCGATCTTTTTGCCATTGGCGTACTTCTGCTGCAGCCGCACTACGTTGCGAAAATAATCGACTCCCAGAAGGGTCGGCTCACCTCCCTGCCAGGCAAAGTTCTCTGCCGGCGCATCTCCAACTTCGCATTTCTGCCGGATGTACGACTCCAAGACCTCGTCGGGCATTGCCCAGTTGGCTTTGCCCGCCGCTTTCTCCGGATAGAGTTTTTCTTTCTCTAAATAGAAACAGTAGTGGCAATCGATATTGCAGATCGGGCCAATCGGCTTGGCCATAACATGAAACGGTGAGACTTGGTCAGGCCCCGACATTTTACGCTTTCGGTAACGCAGCTTGCCAACCCGCGTTCAGTCTGGCTGCCATTTCTTTGACCGTCGCCGCATGCTCAGCAAATCCGGCAATGTTGTTATTTTCCTGCGGATCGACATCGTGATCACAAAGCTCGTAGGCAGCGGTCTTTTTGGTCTCCCAATTGACCCACTCCACGTAGCGGTAGCGGCTGGTTCTGATTGAATATCCCATGTACTCGACGCCGTCCGGCGCGATCCAGATGCCCTCTCGTAGAAATTGGCTGAACACCGCCTCCTTCCACGGCAGGCCTGGATTCTTCATCAGTGGGACCGCGCTGATGCCTTCCAGTCCCGCCGGAACGCTCAAGCCCGCCAATTCGCACAAAGTTGGATAGACATCGACAAACTCGACCATCTCCTCGCACTGGCCATTCTGAGTTGCCGCCCCGGGAGCGCTGATGATCAGAGGCGCTCGTGTGTCGATCTCATAATTCGTCATTTTGCACCAACTGGCATGCTCGCCCAGTTTCCAGCCATGGTCGCCCCACAATGCAACGATCGTATTATCGCGCAGGCCCAGCCTGTCGAGTTGCTCGAGCAACCTGCCCACTTGCGCATCAATATAGCTCACGGATGCCAGATAGCCGTGTTTCAGACGGCGGGCATCGCTTTCGCTGACTCTTCCCTCATGTGGTCTGAGAATGTCGTTGAAATCCGTGTAACCGCGCAACTCGCGTAGATTGTTCAAGGCCATCAGAGGTGCATTCTCCGGAACAAAATCGTTCTCAGCCAGCGGAATGGTCTCAGGGTCGTACATGTCCCAGTACTTTTGGGGTGCATTGAATGGTAAATGCGGCCGGTAATAACCGATTCCAAAAAAGAACGGTTTCCCCAGCCCCTGTAATTCCTGCAGCTTGGTCAGAGCTACATCGGTCTGCGCGCCGTCGTAGTAGACGTTATCCGGCATGTCCACTATCTCCGTAGCGCCTGCCTTTAGATACCACTGTCCCAGGTGGTCGATGTGCTCCTCTTTGTTACCATCGGCGAGGATTTGCTGTTTACGTCTTTCCTGGTGTGCCACGCCCTCCGCGCCCCGATAGACGGCATCGGGGTCAAACGGGTAGCCGTCGATATGCAGCTTAGGTTCACTCCAGGATTGCGGGTCAGGAATGGTGTTGTGGTAGATTTTCCCTATGCCGGCCGAATGGTAACCATTGTGCTTGAAATACTGCGGCAAAGTAACGGCATCGGGAACGTTGTCGCGAAACCTCGCCTGCAAGTCCCACACGCCGATGGTGTCGGGGCGCAGGCCGGTCAGCAGACTGGCGCGGGAAGGATTGCAGACTGCGGACTGGCAGTATGCTCGCGTGAAGGTCATGCCCTGTTGCGCCAGCCGGTCGATGTTTGGCGTTTTTACAAACGAATTGCCGTAACACCCAAGCTCCGGGCGCAGGTCATCCACTGCAATAAAGAGCACGTTCGGACGCTTGTTGCCCTCAACAAACCTGCAAGCGGGAAACATGCTGGCGGCCGCTCCGGCAGCGCTCCACTTGAGAAAATCCCTGCGACTGCATTTCCGACTTTTTAATGCCATGCGTGCCTGCCTTTCGTAGAGTGTGTGTGCTATTGTCTTGCGACGTGAGCCTTTGAGCCTCTGGAACTTCATCCTCCCGGTGGGTGCCAATCGGTAGCAACCTGGCGATTGCCTGCTGGTGGTTTAACGTCCAGGCAGCATTTCTTTGTGGTGACAAGACTCTGACCTACTTGTAATCTGCAATAATAAATGCCATTTTCCAGGTTTTTCTCATTCAACCCAAAAGAACGGTGGCCGCCAGATCGATCGCAGTGGCCACATCTGTGGCCAGGATGTCATCCGGCTTCAGAGTCAGGACTCCGGCTATAGAAAGCTCGGTTCTCTAAAAAGAGCGCAGGTGGGCCGAATGCGAGAGCATGATTGGATGCCAGGTGGGAGGAGGAGTTTGGAAGGCGGGACTTGACCGGGCGGCCACCAAAGAGGATGACAAGCCCGGCCTTGGTGCACAGGACTGAGAAGTGAAGAGAGATGCGCCCACCACCAACGAACCGCGTCGAGCTTGCGCACGTTGGAATCGAATCTCAACAGGGGGCGGGACAGGGCCGGTGGTTTACAAATCGAACCCGTTGGTCGAGCACCTCGCGCTCGCTCTCCTTGAAAATGCTTTTTCGACATGATGGACGCGCGTGGTGCGTCAGACTTTGAAATGGATTACTGCTTAAAATTGTATATGAATAGCCAGCGTCTTTGATGAGTAGAATCCTGCATCATTGATCACGTAAACAGTCAGATATTCAACGGGCTCATATGTGTCCGCGCAGTAATAGAAATTCCCTGATTCGTCTCTTTCAATTCCTCCCCAATTCTCGGACCCGGGCGTGAATCTCCAATCATAGAACAACTCTCCGTTCACAGGATTTTCAACATCAATTATTAGCCTGGTCGTACTCCGGAATTGCACGGGGTTTTCAGTGATCGTAAACGTGCTGATCAGCGGGGTCATCTGGCGGGCCGACAATCTCACTGGAGCATCCAGGATCAGTGAATCAATTTGTTGTGCCATTTCAGTGATGGTTGTGTCTGAACGGAATACAATAACAATATTATCGCGAATGAATTGCTGACCGCCTCCAAAAGATATGTCACCCACAACAGCGGGATCGTCCCGTGGGAAGTAAAAGTCCATTGGGAGACTAGCCGACGCCCGTCTCTCCAACAACCAATTACTTGCTATTTCTTTTGTCTCCGCGACGTACAAAGAAACACCAATGGCAACACCATCCTGATATTCCCACCGGTACTTAAATTCTATCACGCCTGCGTGTTCGAGCCACGGTCTTTCTGCCGCCCTTGTTTGTTGCGTTTCTCTCAGAGCAGGTATGTTCTCATTTGAGAGTTTTGGTGCTGCTCTGACTGGGTGGAAATGTTGGGAAGGGTCCTGCGGAATGTATCTGCAATTGGTGAATCCAATTAAGACTATTGACAAGGCGAATGAAGCAATGACCATTTGTTTCATAATCATACAGCTCCCATCTTTTTGTGATGTCTGAAACATGATGGCATTGCCTGACAGTTGGTGTTCGGACACCAACCGGAAAGGTCCAGGTGCTAGGCGGTCTCGTTATCGAGTGTCTACCGTGGCCGTGCTTCGACAGTAGGATGAGAGAGAGTCAGCAATTTCCGGACGGAGTGTCACAGGGACAGAGTACGCGTGCTTCGGACGAGAGGTCGAAAGCTACCACGCCAACGGTAGACCTTTACCGCTCAACGTTATGAGTACATATGCTCGACATCAGACCTCACTCAGATCAACGCAATATAGCTTATTGTTAACTATCCAACTGCCGCTTGCGCATCGGAGTCTCCGGTGGAATCAT
>JAJDAD010000019.1 GCA_029262055.1 Candidatus Zhuqueibacterota bacterium | reverse complement strand
TATGGCTGCGGAATATCTAGCCTGCACTATTCAGAAGTTGTTTTTTTGTCATTCTTGCACGAACCCTTTTGGTAGAATCCGTGCCCGTTGGGCGCTACCGTATCTGTCGAAAAAAAATCCTCCTGAATGACGCGATTGTTTATTTTGTCCCTAAAACGTCAATTCATGAATTATTCAGGGCGAGAGGCCGTTCAGCGGCCTCCCCCAAACCCTCGAAAAAACAACACCTCTGCCTAGCGGGCCAATTCGGCCCGCAGAGCATCTTCTAGTTCGGTGTGCTTGAACTCGTAGCCCGTCTCCAGCAGTTTAGCAGGTGTCACACGAGTGCTGCCCAAAAGCAGTGCCTGCCCCATTTCCCCGAAGAGCATCTTTATCATAAAACCGGGCAAGGGCACAATCGTGGGCCGTCTGAGAACCCGGCCCAGTGCCTTCGTGAATTCCAGGTTGGTGACCGGGTTGGGCGCCACCAGGTTCACGGGTCCTGTGACGGTTTTCTTTTCTATGGCATGTTGAATCGCCGCGACGACATCGGTCAACGAGATCCAGCTCATGTATTGCTGGCCGTCGCCCAAAATACCACCCAGGCCAAACTTGAATGGCTGCAGCATTTTTGCCAGCGAACCTCCGTTGGACCCGAGTACGACCCCGGTGCGCAGATTGACAACGCGGATGCCTTTTTCTGACGCAGGCGTCGTTGCCAGTTCCCAGGCTTCGGTGACTTGCGCCAGAAAATCTGTCCCCGGGCGGCTCTCCTCGGTTAGAATCTCCTCTCCCCTGCTCCCGTAGTAGCCGATGGCGGAGGCACAGATCAACGCCTCTGGTGGTTTATTTAGTCGGGCCACGGTTTTGCTCAGAAATCCTGTCAACTGCATCCGGCTTGTGCGGATACGAGCTTTCTTCGCTGCTGTCCAACGCCCGGCGATGCTTTCGCCGGACAAATGTACTATGGCATCGGCTCCTTCAAGCAGGCTGGGATCGATCTTCTGCTCGTAGGGCGCCCAGCCAACTTCTTCACCGCCAGAGGAAGCAGCACGCACCAGCCTTACGGCCTGGTGACCCATTTGGGCAAGTGAATGCACTAGCGCTGATCCTATGAAGCCACCGGAACCTGAGATGATTATTCGCATGGTGTTTTCTCTCTGGTTGTTGAAAACCTTGCAGACAGGCCCTTTCGGAAGCTGATGGGGCCGGCCTCATCCTGTAAAAGAGGGTTGTGGGAATGTAATGAAAGCCCGGGAACTAAGCAAGAAACGGCGGGTCTTGCGCGGTGTTGTAGGAGTAGAACGAAACGGGTCGACGCCTAAGCGTCGATGACAAAGACAGCTTTCTGGCTGAGAAAGCGTTTGATTAATTGATGTTCCTTGTCCGTGACAATGGTACGATTGAACTGAGCGTAGCTTAAGTTCCTTGCCTGGTGCAGATTCTCAACTCTGGTCAGGTTTGCGCTGGAAAAGTCTGCATTTTTCACGGTGGCCTGAGTAAAATTTGCTCCATGCAGATTCGCACCGCGCAAGTTGGCATTGAGGAGGTTCGCGCTGGAGAGATCAGCATGGCGGAGATCCGCTCCGGCAAGATTTGCATTAAACAGGCGGGCGTGGCTCAGGTCCGCACTTTGCAAATTGGCGCCGGTCAGGTCGGCGTATTTCAAATCCGTCTCGCGTAGAGAGGCATCGGCAAGGTAGGCGTTTTTGAAGTTTACCTGCACCAGGTTTGCGCCCGTTAAGACAGCGCTTCCCAGGTCTGCTTCTTCAAAATCCGAATCCCAAAAATTTGCTCCGCCCATAAGGGCCGACCTGAAGTTTGCTCCGAAGAATTTTGAATGTTGCCCGGCAGCCTCCTGCAGGTCGGCGGCAGTGAAACTCGCGTTCTCAGCAGATATCTCTAGTAAGGTCGATTTGTTCAGACACGCGCCCGCCAGGATAGCGTTCTCCAAAATACTGTTGGACAAACATGCCTCTTCGAGATTCGCGTACGTCAAATCTGCATTGGTGAAGTTGACGAAACGAAGATTGCTTTGCGCCAGGTTGACACAACCCAATTGCGCATTTTGGAAGTCTGCCCGGAAAAAATTGGTCCCCCTAAAGTTGGAGTTCTCCAGATTGGACTGGTCTGCCTGTAAGAAAGGCAGATAGGAGCCGGGAGCTTTCAAGTTCACGAAGTCGGTACCCGTCATAACGATGGGGAGCTGCCAGAGGCGTTGCTCCAGCAGATATTTCTGCAACGGCTCCGTGCCGGCTCCCTTACGCAGGTCAAAGCCCTCCTCAAATACGATTCCCGGGAAGTTTCTTTCACCAGAGAGAAGTTTTTCTACAAACTCCTCCCCTGTAAGTCTAAGCTTCATAAAGGATCTTGAACCGTCTAGGCCGCTTGATATTCATTATTTGCATACATTTACACTATCGTCAAACATATGGGAAAGTTTGAAAAGGTTCTTACAGGAAATACGCAATTGGTTCCTGGCCGCCGATCTCTGGTGGTTCCTGGAGAAGAATATGCAGCTCCCTTGCGCAAGGAAATAAGGTCAAAGTCAGACTGTTGGACCGCAAGTCATTTGCAATAAACCGACCTCTTGCTTATGTTGCTACTTTGAATGCCAAACTGAGGGATCTATCTTCATGCAAAAAAAGCTATCCGTCACCACGATGTGGGCTTTGGTGTTAATTGTCTCCGCACCCCTCTCGGCCCAAAAGAAGTCACTGATCGTGGGTACCAAACAAGTGGAGCCGTTTGCGATGAAAGATGATGCCGGCAATTGGACCGGGATTAGTGTGGAGCTTTGGCAGGGTATCGCCGAAGAAATGGGCTGGGAATACGACTGGCGCGAGCTTGAACTCGATGCCCTGTTGGCAGGCGTTCAGGACGGATCGCTCGATGCAGCAGTGGCCGCCCTGACCATCAATGCAGAGCGGGAGCAACTCGTTGATTTCAGCCATCCCTATTTTTTGACCGGGCTCGGAATTGTCGTGCCGGCACAGCAGGAAAACAGCGGCCTGGCATTTGTCAGGAGCTTGTTTTCGCCTGAGCTGCTTAAAGTTCTGCTATTGCTGGCTTTTGTTCTGTTTCTTGTTGGGTTTGTCGTCTGGTTGCTGGAGAGGGGCAAGAATCCGGAGCAATTTGGCGGCAGCGCTCTGAGCGGCCTTGCCTCGGGGTTCTGGTGGTCGGCCGTCACGATGACCACTGTCGGGTACGGGGATAAGGCCCCGGCAACTCTGGCCGGACGAATGGTCGGACTAATCTGGATGTTTGCCGGCATCATCATGATATCGAGTTTTACCGCAGCCATTACCACTGAGCTTACCGTCAGCCAGCTCGAGACGGGAGTACGGGGTCCGGAAGATTTGCCCAGGGTCCGGGTCAGCACGGTCGTGGGCTCCACCAGCGAAGTCTATCTTCGGGCACGCCGGATCGCCGCAAGTGGTTTCGAATCGGTGGCAGAGTGCATTGCCGCAGTAGCGGACGGCCAGGCGGATGCGGCGGTCTACGATGCGCCAATTCTCAAATATCTGGTAAACTCACAATTTAGAGATAAGGTCAGAGTTCTGCCTCAGACCTTCCAACCGCAGTTTTACGGGATTGCGTTGCCCGAAAGAAGCCCTCTGCGCGAGCAGTTCAATCGTGTCATGCTGCGAAAAACCAGCACCAGCGCGTGGCAGGATGTTTTGTTTGGATATCTGGGTGAGTAGCATTTCAGATTTCATCTGAATAGTTCATGAATTGCCCGGGTTCATGGATGGCAGTTATGTATGGTTCTCTGCAATTTTGCAGTTCCCCTCCCGGTGGAGGGGACATATTCAAACTCGTCAAGAGTTTGAATCAGGGGTGGGTACGTACTACGCGGCTATACCACGGCCAAAACCGTCGCGTCGTCTGTGGCCGTATCATAAAGCACGACCGTTGCTTTTCCGGTCAGTCCGCCGAAAACCTCACCGGGATTGATCAACCGGGTCGCCCCGGCTTGCGACAATTCGACTTGATGGTTATGGCCAAAGCAAACCACGTCGTAAGCATCTGACTTTGCCAAAGCGCGGGCGATGTTGTCAAAATGATTTACGGCGAACCGCTTTCCGTCAAGCTCCAACTCGCAAAACTCGCCGTGTAAGGCCATTTGCCCGTAACCGCCCGCCTTCAAGGTAATCCGGAAAAGATCCGCGTCGTTGTTGCCGAAAACAACATGAATGTCTTTGCCGGCAAAGCCCTTACCCAGCTCATCTACGATAAACGGTGAGCACAAGTCGCCGCAGCAAATGATGACCTCTGCGCTCCGTAGCAGCCTGGCAGCCGCTCGGATGTTTGTGATGTTGTCGTGAATATCGGATATTATACCTACCAGCACGGATTTCTCCTCCGTTGGGATTTAGACAAGTTCGAGTTGAAGGTTTACCAGGCCAAAGTGCCGACGAGGGCGAAGACAGAAAGCGCTCCAGTTGAACCGCGAACCAAAAGCACCGCCTGTGCTCTTCTTTAGATGATGTCGTTTCCGGCCCGCAAGCGCCGCGCGGAAAAGCTACCCATACGGTCCGTGATTGTCAACCCAAAGCTGCCGAGTCAACTCCGAACTACTTGCGATTAATCGAATGATGCGCTATTTTCGTCAGGAGTAAAAACCAGCAGACGTTGATTGAGCTGGAGCAAGAAGAACAGAGAGCGGATCTTAGCCGCCTGCGCAAAAATAGCCAAACCGCATGCGGCCTGTTTCAATTGCATCGGTTTGTTTTGAATCTGCACACGAGAAAAAGAATCACGATATGCTGAAATCTTTAAGAATCGAACTGCCGGGATGGCTGGATGAAATGAGTAGCGCCTCGAAAGGGATACTTTTCGAGAATGACACGGACAAAATGCGGTTGGTTATCGATGCTGCTATGCGCAACGTTGACTCCGGCACCGGCGGTCCGTTTGGGGCCGGCGTATTCGATGAACAGACGGGCCAGGTAATTGCGCTGGGGGTGAATTCGGTGGTGGCGCAGAAAACCTCCATCGCACATGCCGAGGTCCTGGCAATCGCACTGGCGCAACAAAGGCTCGGGACATTTGATCTGGCCAACGATCCGCAAAAACACTTCTCTCTGTTTTGCAGCGCGCAGCCGTGCATTATGTGTTTCGGTACGACCTGGTGGAGTGGTATCAGCAGACTTGTGACTGCCGCCCGTGGTGCGGACGTGGAACGCATTACCGGATTTGATGAGGGTCCCGTCCCTGAGGATTGGAGCGCTATGCTGGCTGACCGGCGCGATCTGCCCCACGTTGAAGTTGTCAAGGATGTACTGCGAGAGGAAGCAACCGGCGTCCTGCAAAAATATGCCGATCTGGGGCATCCGGTTTACAATGCCGGATCGACACGACAGGATTCGTGAACCGGCACGTGACCGCAAGTCAGCGCCTTGGTAATGCCACGCTGAAGGCAAAATCCTACCCCGTATTTCATGACGAAAGAGTCTCTGCAGAATGGCCACGAGACTGATCACACCACCAGAGCAACGTGGCTATGCCGCAGTAGCCCCGGCATACTACCGGGACCGGTTTCCTTCATCTGTTGTCGTGTGGTAAACCAGGGTCGCGCACAACCGGTTGCATGATGCGGCCATTTCCTGGCGGACATCTCTCTTCGTTTTTTAGACCCGGATCTGCTTTGCAAAAGGACCGGTCGAAACGCTGCCACGTAGAATTGCGGCACGCCGCTTTTGCGTTCTTCTTGACTTTCGCTACACCTATCAGTAAACTGAAAAGCCGATCTTCTCAAATTGAAGTTTGAACCCTGTTTCAAAAAAAACATAAAATTCTATGGATAACTACCGATTGCACAAGAAGAGGCTTCTGTTGATGTTGAGCGGATTTGCCTTTGCTCACTTTGCACCAGAAGCTTCAGGCGCTGCAACCGGACGTTATCACTCACAGGAGAAGACCAGCGTGCCCAACAAGATTGTTTCAGCAAAAGCATTAGACAAAAACAGAATCCAGGTCGAGTTCAAGACCGAGGACTACTCGTTCGATGCCCACGATGTGGTCGTCGCTGGATTAGATAGAATTGTGGATATCCGTGCTGAAAAGAACCTGGTGCACCTGGAAACCAGCGATCTCAGCATCACGCGCAATTACGTCTTGTCGATCAGGGACTACGGCAAGTTACCGGTCGACCTGAGCGCGATGTTCGAAAATCTCAGTTCCGATAAGCCGCTGGGTTTCTCAGTACAGAATGGCACTACCGCCTTTCGCCTGTTTGCGCCGCGTGCATCATCGGTGGAACTGGTTCTGTTCAAAACACACAATTCGGAAAAAGGGGCGGAGCATACCATGACCCTGGTCGATGACGGCGTCTGGGAGGTCGCGCTAACGGGTACTTACTGGGGACAATATTACGGCTACCGGGTCGCCGGCCCACAAGATTCGTTTGAGAAGTTTAATCCGCAAGAGGTTATCGCTGATCCTTATTCAAGAGCTGTGGTTAGTCAGAATACTTTCAGGCACGACGCGCGCAGCATTGTTCTCAAAACTGATGAATACGACTGGGAAGGCGATGCGCCACAAAAGATCCCGCACCAGGATTTGATCATCTACGAAATGCACGTGCGGGACATGACCGTTCATCCTTCGGCCAAAGTTGCGGCCAGGGGCACCTACACCGGCCTGGTTGAAAAGGGCACGCGCGGCGGTATCAATCACGTTTTGGAGCTCGGTGCGAATGCAGTGGAGTTGTTGCCGGTGCAGGATTTTGGTAATTTTGAAATCCCGTATAAGGTGGATGTAAACGGCGTAACAAACACCTGGAACCCGTATTCCCGCAATCACTGGGGCTACATGACTTCATATTTCTTTGCGCCGGAGCCCTACTATGCCAGCGGCGGAAATGCCGTCCCCGACGAATATCTGGGTATCAACGGCCAACAGGTCGACGAGTTCAAAGATATGGTAAAGGCTTTTCATCGCGAAGGGATTGCAGTGATTCTGGACGTAGTGTACAACCATGTCTCGCAGTATGACCTGAATCCTCTCAAATACACCGACAAGCAGTATTTTTTTAAACTGAATCCACGCATGAAATTTCTCGATGCCGGCACCGGGTGCGGCAACGAACTACGCACCGAGCGCCCGATGGCCAGACGCATGATCATCGAGAGCGTCAAGTACTGGATGCAGGAGTATCATATCGACGGTTTTCGTTTCGACCTCGCCGCGGTCATCGACTGGCAGACAATCGAAGATATTAGGGAAGAGGCGAAGAAAATAAACCCGGATGTGATTCTGATAGCCGAACCGTGGGGTCTGAATAGCTACTCGCCGGCTGGCTTCTCCGAACGCGGCTGGGCCGCCTGGAATGATGTTTTTCGCAACGGCATCAAAGGGCAAAATCCGCATGACGGCCTTGGGTTTATTTTCGGGAAGTACTGGAGCGACTTCAACATCGATACTATCCGCCGGTTTGTTAGCGGATCTCCTAAGAAGTTGGGAGGGCAGTTCGTGGACAAACGCCACTCGGTCAACTATCTGGAATCACACGACGACCTGACGCTGGGTGATTTTATCCGGATCGGGTCGCGCGAGGTGAATCCAGACAAGAAGATCGTGGACGTCGACAAAAATGCCGCGCTGACCAAGACCCAACTCCAGCTAAACAAACTGGCTGCGGTCCTTCTCACCACCTCGCAAGGCCCTATGATGGTGCATGCCGGCCAGGAGTTTGCGCGGAGCAAAGTAATTGCTCCTACCGAAGTTCCAGAGTCTGCGGTCGGTCATATCGATCACAATTCGTACAACAAAGACAATGAGACGAACTGGCTTAACTTCGAGCATAAAAAGCTGAACCGGGAGCTATTTGACTACTATCGCGGGCTGATCGCGCTGCGTAAAGGACACCCGGCTTTGCGCAACACTGACCCGGACCGTATCGAATTTCTGAATGAGCCCGTGCAGTTTTCTATCGGCTTTCTTCTCCCGCGCATGGCATCAGGAGATTCGCACGATCTGGTTGTACTGGTCAATACAAATCAAGCTGAATCCGCAACATTCCATCTGCCGGAAGGTGCCTGGAGAAGGGTTGTGGATGCAAAACGTGCCGGCGCCAAACCTTTTGGTAAAAACGTTCAGGGGTCCATCCGCGTATCACGGCGGTCCGCTTTGATCTTATTAAGTCACAAATAATAGTGCGATTGCGAACAGAAGTCGTGGAAACATGGCGTAAAGTTCTGCGATCGTCGCGGATGTTTTGGGAGCTGCTACCTGATACTAGCAAACACCCGTAGGAGATCATGTGTCGCTTTCTGTCTTATCTTGGGGCACCCATCGTCATGGATCAGCTCCTGTACCAGCCGCAGAATTCCCTCATCCACCAGAGCTATAAAGCTCAGGAACGCGAGGAGCCGTTGAACGGCGATGGATTCGGCGTCGGTTGGTATAATCATTGCATTAATCCGGAGCCGGCGGTGTTTACGTCGGTGCGTCCGGCCTGGAACAACGGCAACCTCAAGTCCATCGCGCCCAAGATCGAGTCCGAGTGTATTTTTGCCCACGTGCGGGCGGCCAGCAGGGGAAATGTGACCCGGAATAACTGCCATCCCTTTGCTTACGAAGAGTTGCTCTTTATGCACAACGGCGATATCGGGGGCTTCCCCCAGATCAAGCGAAAACTCAGAGACAGGTTGTCGGACCGAGTCTACAACTGGTTGCAGGGGGAGACGGACTCGGAACACTTTTTTTCGTTGCTGCTCGACAATCTCGACAGAAAAAGCAAGACGCCGCAAACCATCATGGCTGCTGTAGAGCAGAGCATTGCCGATATCCTCGAGCTTGCAGGCGAGAACGGCGGGCAGGGGCCGGTGCTGCTCAACGTAGCCATCACGAACGGAAGATTCATGGTCGCGACCAAGTACGTTTCAGACCCGGGTGAAACGCCCAACACGCTTTACCATTCAGAGGGCTCTCGTTACGAGTGCCAGGAAGGCGTCTGTCACATGGTGCAGAAAGGCGATCCGGCGCAGCACGCAGTCTTGGTTGTTTCGGAAAAGTTGACCGATATTGAACAGGATTGGCACGAAGTCCCGCTGAATCATTTTGTTGCCGTCGGCGAGGAACTTGACGTCACCCTCGTCCCGATTCAGACCTAACTGGCTATTTCCAGGAATGAAACATCAGGCACCTACGTTTAAAAACAAGATACTCCGATTTTTCACCCATACGCAACAAAGGTAAAATTTGGCAACCTTAGACCAGTCATCTCGCAAACTTGTTCTAATCGCCACCGCCTTATGCCTGTCCTTTCTCTTGTTTCCTGGTAGACAAGCTCTTGCCCAATCCGGTAAAGCGGGGGATTCCGGCCTGCTCGCAAAGTTCAAGTTTGTATTTAATGGCTTCACGATCGGCGAGGATACGCGCCTTTTCCCTTATGCAAGCCTGGCAGACTGGTTTGAGCCCTACGTCGGCCTGAAACTGGGCCATCGCTCTCCACTAAACTCGACAGACCGCATGCTGCATCACTTTAAGTTCGAAGGTTACCGGGACTACTCCTGGAAGTTCAGGTACATGGCGCACTCGATTTCGTCTACCCGGACAAAGCTCAGCTTTCTCTTTAAAAGGAAGACCGATCGTGACCCGTATTTTTACGGCATCGGCAACTCCACCACAAAGTCGGGCCGGATTTCAGCCAAATATGCCTCCATTTTTTTGGGAGGTGAGGTGAAACATGCGGTTTCGGACGGACTGGTTTTTCGCTGGTCCCCTGGCTTCTGGAAATTCAGGTCGGGTTTGCTCGAAGGGGGAGAGTTTGAGCCAGCAAATCATGCGCAGTACTTCTCGTCACGTTTTTCCCTGAGTGACAGCAAGTCCGTCGATTACTGGCAGGCTACCCTGGACAACCAGTGGTCGGCTTTTGTAGAAATCGCCCTGCCGGTGAATTCACCCGTGGCCTCGTATGTGCGCTTCAATGCACAAACCCGGACGCAACTACCGACATTCAAAAGCCTCAAGTTGACGGTCGGCACCAGGTTCGAATACCTCGTGTCCAGCGACAAGAGCAATGTCCCCTACTTTGCCATACCGGAAGCCGGCTCAAAAAGTGATCTGCGCGGATTCTCGAAAGAACGTTTTCGGAATTATGCCCTCGCGGTTTACAATATTGAAATCGCGTTCCCCATATCTGCCAGCTTTGACGCCTTTGTCTTATCGGATTTGGCACAAACCGCGGATGACCCGACCGGAATTCTCGGCAACCATATCCACGCCGGCTTTGGGGCTGGGTTAAGACTGTTGGATACCAAGCATCCTTTTTCAGTCGGTATTGCAGCCAGCCGCGACTCTGCGAAGCTCTTTTCTTCTGTCGCAATTGGGAGTCCGTGGTAACGACTCGAAATCTTCGGGAGCCCAGGCTCACCGGCTCTTTTCAGGTTCATTGACTCGCTCCGCATGAGCATTCCTCTTCCCGAGCCTGACACACTTTGAACAATCTCTCGTTCAGGGAGAACAAAGCCGAGGTAACAATGAAGTCTCTTCTTTTGATGCTGTTGCTCGCTTTGCCCGTTTTCGGCCAGGTGGATCCATCTGCCAGGCTGCACCAGCTGTTGCAGCAGGACTGGGAATTTCAAATGCGAGAGTTTCCGCTGTACGCCACCAGCGTCGGCAGGCATGATTACGACGACAAGCTCCCGGCCGTGGCCCGGGCTGATTTGGAGCGCCGGCACGACTTCTCCCACGATATGCTACGGCAATTGCGCGAAATCGAGCGGCAGGCGCTCAGCGTGGCGGATCAGATCAATTACGACCTGTTTCAATTCATCCTGGAAGATCGCATCGCATCGTTTCGCTTCAAAACCTACACGATTCCGCTCAACGCAGATTCCGGTTTTCACACCGGATTTGCCCGGCTGCCTTTCGAGATGTCATTTGCAACTGTGGCGGACTACGATAACTACATTGCACGTCTGCGGGCCTTTCCTGCTTACGTGCGCCAGCAAATCGACAACATGCGGCGAGGCATCAAGATCGGCATGACTCAGCCCGCCGTCACTCTGAAAGGCATTGAAACCTCAATTTCATCGCATCTGGTCGAGGAGCCGGCACAGAGCCTTTTCTACACCCCTTTTGAGAATTTGCCGGAAAGCGTGAGCGCGGCCGAGCGCAGGCGCCTTACGGCTGCCGGTAGAAATGCCGTCACCCGAGGGGTAATCGCGGGCTACAGGCTTTTTCTCGACTTTATGTTGGGCGAGTACATTCCGAACGCCCGTAATACTATCGGCGCTTCCGAATATCCGGAAGGACTCGACTTTTACGCCCAGCGCATCCGCTACTACACAACGCTCGACCTTTCGTACCAGGAAATCCACGCCACCGGACTGGCGGAAGTTAAGAGAATTCGAAACGAGATGAATGAGATCATCAAGCAGGTCAGGTTTGAGGGCACCTTTGCGGAGTTCCTCACTTACTTGCGTACGGACCCACAGTTTTATGCCAAGAGCGCCGACGAGCTGCTCATGCGCGCTGCCTACATCTCGAAACGCATGGACGCCAAACTTCCGTCCCTGTTCAGAACGCTGCCGCGTCTGCCGTACGGTGTCGAGCCGGTTCCTGACCACCTTGCACCAAAGTACACCGCCGGACGATACCTGAGTCCTGCTTTTGGCAGCACGGAACCCGGTCTGTACTGGGTCAATACCTATGCTTTGGAAAGCCGGCCTGTGTATGCCCTGGAGGCTCTGAGTTTGCACGAGGCGGTCCCGGGTCATCACTTGCAGATTTCGCTGGCGATGGAGCAGGAGGACGTCCCGCTCTTCCGGCGTTTTTCATACTTTGGCGCATTCGGTGAGGGTTGGGGGCTGTATTCGGAGAAGTTGGGACTGGAGGTGGGCTTTTACACGGATCCATACAGCAATTTTGGTCGACTTACCTACGAGATGTGGCGCGCGTGCCGTCTGGTCGTGGACACCGGGATACATGCGATGGGATGGACCCGGCAACAGGCTCTCGACTTCCTGGCTTCCAATACCGCCCTTTCTTTGCATGAGGTGACGACGGAGACGGATCGCTACATTTCATGGCCGGGGCAGGCGCTGTCGTATAAAATCGGTGAACTCAAGATTCGCGAATTGCGCAAACAGGCGGAAGAGGCGCTCGGTCCCGGATTTGACATTCGCGACTTCCACGACGCCGTTTTGAGAAACGGCGCTGTGACGTTAACAGTTCTGGAGCAACAAATTACAGCCTATATTGCAATGGCAATGGCTTCCGGGAAGAACTGACCGCGCTCAAGGGAACAATTGCGGTGCCTACCTGACCCTGAACCTCTGGGCAATTGCCTTGCTAAACGCACCAATGTGCACTGAGAAACTTTCGCCGGATTCCCCTTTAGCAAAATCAAATCTGAACATATTGACAAACGGCACCAGGAACCGAAACCCCAGGCCGTAACCCCCGATTGAATTGTCCAGGTCAAAGGCGTCCGCATCATCCCAGGCCAACCCCAAATCGCCGAAGGCTGTTAACTGTACACCAATATCAAAGCTGATCCCGAATGGCAGCGTGAAGACCTTTGGATCGAGCACCGTCACCCGGTATTCTGCTGTCTTGATAACCTGGTTTTTGCCGCTTCTGGAGTCGAGCTCCCAGCCACGTACGCTGTTGGTCCCACCAAGACTGAAATCCTGCCATAGTGCCAGGTCTTCTCCAACCGTGCCGGAGGTGAGGGTGGTCAGAGAAAACAGGGCCAACGTATGTCGTTTGCGGAGCGGCAGGTAACGTCGCAGATCGAGGTTCAATCGCCAGAAATCGCTGTCGCCGCCAACGAAGCCACCTGCCTTGGACACCTCGATTTCATTCAACCAGCCGGTGCTTGGGTTGGCCCATAAATCTCTGCTGTCGTAGCCCAGAAAGAAGCCGGCTGTCGGCACGGTGTCTTCGTTATTCTCGGAAAGGGTAATACCTGCTTTGTCGCTTTTGATGGACTGTAAACTGAAGCGGGCGCCGACTCTACCGTTCTGGCCAAGGTAGCTACCCAGCGTGAGATACAGCTCAAAAGCCTCCTCGTTGAAATCGTCTAATTCGCTAAAACGCTCGCGCCGAAATAATTCAAGGCTGTACGAAAGGTGGTTGCCCCCGACCCAGGGATCCTCGAGCAAAAGGCCGATATTGGTGGCGCCACCAAAGCGCGCTGAGCTAGCCAGGAAGATATCGCGACCGAACATGTTGATCGACTGTATGCCGGGCCCGGCGGAGAAGCCGTTTTCGTCAGTGATTTCATAGCTAAGAAAAGGCAGGTAGGGGAAAATTTCCAAAGCCCGGATAACCAGAATGACACCATCTCCGTCGAGCACCGGTTCGAGCTGGATCTCGCTTGTTAGGTCCAGGTTGTTCAGGCGATTTAGGTCGGCCCGCGCCTGTTCTTTCAAATAGGGATGACCAACCCTGGTTTTCAGTTCACGGTTTACGATAGCAAGTTTAGTGTGTCGAATGCCTTCGAGCCGGATTTCCTTGACGATCTTTCCGATGACCGTTGTCTGGTTCTCTTGTGCCGAGAGTTGCGTTAGTCCGGGCGTAAACAGGCTCAAGAGACAGCAAGTCAGTAGCGCTCGCCCCAAAGCTGACATATGTGCCTCCTCCTTCAAAGTGAGCCTGCAATATAGTGGATCCTACGCCGAACGCAAGTCAAAAAGGCGTCCCGCAATCAAAGAGGGATTGTGCGGATAGCTTCTATTCTGGCAAGAACCGGTGGATGCGAGTAGTTGAGAAAAACGTAGAGCGGGTGAGGTGTCAAGTTGGAAAGGTTGTGCAAGGATAGTTTTTTGAGGGCTTCTATCATTGCGTTGGGATCGTGCGTGGTTTCAGCCGCATAGCGGTCGGCTTCGTACTCATTCTTTCTCGAAAAAATCTGCATGAAAACGGAAAGGATCAACTCGATGGGCGAATACAGCATTCCGAAAAAAATGAGCCCCGCGTAGATAGAGCTGTGCTGCATGAAGAACGCCGCAAACAAACCCTCGCTGCTGATGAAGATAGAGAGCAGGCAAAACATAACACCCGTATGGGCAATGCTAAGCAAGAGGCTTTTCAGAATGTGTTTCTTCTTGTAGTGGCCTATCTCGTGAGCCAGAACGGCCACAAGTTCGGCAACCGAGTGTTTAGCAATCAGGGTGTCAAACAGAGCGATTCTTTTGTTTTTGCCAAATCCGGTAAAAAACGCATTCGATTTCGTCGAGCGTTTGGAACCATCCATCACGAACAAATTTTGTAAAGGAAACCGGACCGATTGTGCGTAGGCTATGATCGCTTCGCGCAGCTCGCCATTTTCCAGCGGGGTGAATTTGTTAAATAATGGCATGATCCAGGTCGGGGCGATGAATTGCACAAACAAACTAAAGGCCGTGGTCGCCAGCCAGCAATAGAGCCAGGCTACTGCCCCGGCATACTCGAAGAATGCCAGGATACCAGCGAGCAATGGCGCCCCCAGCAGTAACGAAAGAAGAATCCCCTTGAGTAGGTCCACGACAAAAGTAACCGGCGTCGTCCTGTTGAAGCCAAAACGTTCTTCGATGACGAAGGTAGAGTAGATGCTGAATGGCAGAGAAAGCAGGGAGCGACCAAAGAGAAGGACACCAATGTACAGAAGGCCAGTCCAGATCGGGTGCAGGTCCAGACTTCGCACCCAGCCATCCAGGTAGTCGAAGCCGCCCAAAAACCAGAAGGATAAGGTAACGCCAAGGCCGAAAACGGAAGTGATGAATCCAAACCGGGTCCTTACCCTGGTATACTCCTGCGACTGTTTGTATTTTGCCGCATCGTAGATTCCGTCGAATTCTGCCGGAAGATCATCTTTCAGCGCCTTCAAATTCAACAGTTCCGCAACGATGTCCAGAATGAAGCTGAACAGCAGGGTGGCGAGAATTATGACTCCGTAGGCGTTCATGATAGGTCTGATGTCAGTGTGTTGGTTAAGCGCATTTGGTGAGCGAGGACGATTCCCGTCCGGTCAAAGGGCTATCGCCTGCACCAGGTTAAAATGAAAGCCGGGGGTAGATTTCGCATCACGAGGCGAACCTCCTGGCACGGCTCAAACAGGGCGTTCATTTTTTGCCTGAATCGTACAGCCTGCGGAAATGCGAATGAGTGGGCATACTGAAATGTCCGGAAGGTGCTGCCGGTGGTCATCAATCGATCCAGAGAATGGAGGATAGGATCCTGAAGTTGGCTTGACCAGATGGCTAATGGCAAACCACAGACAATGACTCTAGGGGGCGGGAGACCAATCCTCCGGTAGTGCTGATACCCATCTTCGGCCAAACCATTCACAAAATTAAGATCAGGAAAGCGACTGTCGAGGATTCGAGCAAATCTGGGGTTTCTTTCAATCCCCAGGTAAACGTCTGTTTTTTCGCGTATGTGTTCGGTGAAAACTCCGGTCCCCGGTCCTAACTCTACTACTGAATCACCCGGTCTGATTCCAAGATTGCCGATCATGGCCTTTGCCAGGACCGATGAGCTTTCTGAAATCGCTCCGATACCCTTGGGATCCTTGATGAAATCTTTCAGGAAAATGAGTGATATCATGCGTGTGTCTTCTACCTAAATCGACCCGGCTTCTGTTAACGGGTTAATATACTCAACTCACTGCCAATTGGTTGCGTCCGGGCGTCTGTCAGTACGCGCGTGCAACCACTACTCGCCGCTCAGACGGTTCGCCCGTCAGGATGCAGCTACCTTTCTCGGATTGTTCTGTTTGGATGACTCTGATCGTGGCTTTGGTTTCATTTTGCAGCCGCTCTTCGCTCTCACGTTTGCCGTTCCAGTGCACCCGGTAGAAGCCACCGTCCTCGTCCAGTCGTTGTTTGAGGTCATCGTAATCGTCGCAAGTATGGGTGTTTGCATCTCGAAAGTCCGCGGCGCGTTTGAACAAATCTTTCTGGATTTGCTGCAGAACAGTCGGGATCTCCGTAAGCAAGCGGTCATGCGGAATACGTTCCTTCTCGCCAGAGTCCCGGCGCACGAGTACAGCTTCGCCGCTTTCCAGGTCCCGTGGACCGATTTCGATACGGATGGGGACACCCTGTTTTTCCCATTCGTTGAACTTCCACCCCGGCCGGTAGTTATCACGGTCGTCAATCCGGAAGCGGAATTTGCCCTTCCAGTCGGCTGTGATGGCGGACAGGCGTTCCAGGACCGAGGATTTCTCATCATCGCCGCGCCAGATCGGGACCACAACCACCTGCAGCGGTGCCAGCTTTGGCGGTAAGACCAGGCCGAGATCGTCGCTGTGGCTCATGATCAAGCCGCCAATCAAGCGGGTCGAGACGCCCCAGCTCGTGGCCCAGACGTGTTCGAGGTTGCCTTCTTCACTTTGAAATTTGACATCAAAGGCTTTGGCAAAATTCTGACCTAAGTTATGTGAAGTGCCCGCCTGTAGCGCCTTGCAGTCCTGCATCATAGCCTCGATAGCATAAGTCTGTAAGGCACCGGCAAACTTCTCCCTCTCCGATTTCACTCCTGTCAGCACCGGCATTGCCATAAAGTCCTCAGCGAATATGCGGTAGATTTCCAGGATGCGTAAAGTCTCCTCCTGTGCTTCACCGGCTGTTGCGTGCGCCGTGTGGCCTTCCTGCCAGAGGAACTCCATCGTTCGCAAAAACAGACGCGTCCGCATTTCCCACCGTACAACATTCGCCCACTGATTAATGAGTATGGGAAGATCGCGGTGGGACTGGATCCAATCCTTGTACATCGACCAGATGATGGTCTCGGATGTAGGCCGGATGACCAGCCGTTCCTCTAACTTCTTGCCACCACCCTGAGTTACTACCGCACATTCAGGGGCAAAGCCCTCAACGTGCTCGGCTTCCTTTTTCAAGTATGATTCGGGGATGAGCAGCGGGAAATAGGCATTTACGTGCCCGGACTCTTTGAACATTGTATCGAGCTCAGCCTGCATCCGTTCCCAGATGGCATAGCCATTCGGACGGATAACCATGCAGCCCTTTACCGGAGCGTAGTCGGCTAGTTTAGCCGCCGCGATCACGTCCAGGTACCATCGCGAGTAGTCTTCGGATCTCTTGGTGATTCCCTTAGCCATTTCGGGGTTCCTTCTCAAATAGAAAACGGGAAGCCATGTACGTCGTTTGCTCTGTCGCGTGGACCTGGTCAAGAACTACGACTTTAGGGCATTCCCGAGTCGTCGGCATTACTTCGAAAGAGAGAAAATCAGTAATTACAACAGGTTCAAACAGTTGAATGTCAGGCAGGAATATAGAGATAAGGCGAACGCGAGTCAAGCGATTTGTGCTTGACTCTATTCCGGAGTCAGGATGAATGAGACCGTTTTGCGGTCGCCGGCCACGACGTCAAATTTGTAAAACGGCGGGGTTGAACGATAGCCCGCTTTCCGAATTGTAATTTCATACGAACCCGCCGGCAAGTCAATTTCTGCAGGTGCGATATAGTTAAAACCATCCCAGAGCCGGTCGTTCACATAAATGAATGCGTCACCGAGCGGCTCTGTATTTGAGAGAAGGACATTGACTGTAGCGGCGAGGCCCTGGCTGGGGTCGGACGCTGTGCTAACCTCAAAGGCCGGTGGCGTCGGGTTTTTGCTCGCGGTCTCAGCGCCCCTGATCAAAGTAGAACCCGCGGTATTTGAGCTGACCTTATTTGCGACTTGATTCGGTCTCAGTTGTACATTGAGCCTGCGCGTACCACCTTGTTTGAATTTTGCTTCGGTGGCCCACATCTTGAAGCCGGCCTTTTGCACTTTGATCAAGTAGGAACGCCCTGTCTGCAGATTGTCTATGGAGAGGATCCCGCCCGCATTTGTGCGGCCATGAAATTTGCCGTCAACGTAAACGTCGGCTGTTTGCACCTTTTGTCCGGTGCGCACCAAAACATCAAGCAACAATGGGGAAGGTACCGGCTTCCGTTGCGCAGCGCGGTTTCTGGGTGGCGGTCGTCTGGTTGCCGACGTCGCGGCAGGTACAAGCTTTGCGGTCGAGCTCCTGTTCTCAGAAACTCTGTCTGTTTGCCGGCGCGGGCGGTTTTCGGTAGGCTGTTTCGCCGGAATTTGGGAAGCGGCCGCCGTTTGTTGGGCTGATAAGTCGACCGGCGGACTGTCTTGTACAATAACAGGCCGATCATTCTTGAGTTCACTGGGAAGCAATGGCCGTGAGGAGGGCTCTCTCATCTTGCCCGCGTCCTGACTTTGCGCCACCTGGCTGCCATTCTGGCTGCCGTCATTTTCGAAGCCGGCATCAAATAGGAGCGTTATCACAAAATAGATCGCGGCCACAGGAATCAGGGCAATGAGCAAGATCTTGGTTACCCACCACACCGTACTGACGGAAACCCTCGAGGTGCGCATGTCGATGGTTTCAGTCGTTCTTAAATTGTCGGTCTCCAGCAGTGGCTCGGTTTGAATTTCTGGGTAGTTTGATTCGTACTCGAGATCCTTATTCGAGGTCTGGCCCGCCCAGTCCTCCGTCAACTCCTCGATGCCGTCGATGTCGACGATGTATGGGTTTCTTCCTCCGTGGTCTTCCCCGGTCTGGCCAGGCCCGTAATGGTTGCCGCCTTGTACATCACCGTTTGCCGGTGCTATGGGGCTTTCAAGGCCGGTCTTTCGGGCAATTGAATTCGTTGAGCGGTCCTCAAACTCGTTGCTTTCCAGCGCCGGGAAAGAGGCGATTTCGCGCAGATCGCTTGCCGGGATACCCGACTCGAGTTCTTTCTGGGCGGTTTCCTCGATCACTTGAGCCCCTTCATGCAATTCGGTTTCGAACGGCGATGGCGGCTCAGCTGGGATCGGCTGGCCCGCGTTCTCCGTGTCTTCCCCGGCAGCGACTATTTCTTCTTGTTTGCCGAAGTCCGTTGTGTCCAGGGACGGTTCAGTTGCATCCTCCTGCAATGAGCCGGTGAGCTCCATGTTGGCGTCTGCCGGCTGAGCTTCTTCCCGTTGTGCGGGTGCTTCTTCTGTGTGTGGTGACTCCTCTTCCGGATTGACCATCCCAAACGGGTTGATGAGGCTGGCCTCATCCAAAACACCTCTCTCTTCTGACACAATTCGGTCTGTTTCTTCTTCGTTGGTTTCGATGCTATCGGATGCATCACTGGCAAACATGTCAGTCAGTTGCGCTTCGTCATCCTGTGCGGCAGCACCCGAGTCATCTTTTGCGTCCACCGCTGGTTGGGAAACATTTTCTGAACTTTCCTGGTCCGGCGAATCCACACGGGCAGGCTCCGCGCTATCTTCGTCCGCCGGCAATTCATCAAAAAGCTGCTGGACCGGTTCTTCCTTCCTGGGTTGTTTGTTGTCAGCCGTTCCGTGGCGATCTTCCATGGTGTCGTCCTCAGTTTCCTGTAAATTAAGATTCCGTCCGAGCTCCTGCTCGGTGCGGAGGAACTGTTGCGTCAGTGGTGCAGTAGCTTCGGCTTTAGCTTTCGCTTCTGCCAAGCGGGCCAATAGGCCGGTCAAATGCCCAGCCTCGCTTTCCTTTGCCGGACGCATCATGTCGTAGACAATCTCGTCCAGTGTATCGGGAATCTCCAAACGTTTTAAGCTCGGGGGAATGAAAGAGCTTTCCAGGCCGTCTTTCAGGATATCTGCGGGTTGGACATTGGGCCAAGGCAGGCTCCCAACCAGCAGGCGATACAGCAAAATGCCTATTGAATAGATGTCCTCCTGTGGGCCGGGGTTAGAGGTTCTGAAAACCGATGGACTCAGGTACGCGAGCATTTCGGACACACTCTTGTCCGACTTCTTAAGGGATGCTCTCAGAAGTTCCGATGCCCTGAAACCAGACAGCTTAACTGTTTTGAAATCCGGTTCAGTGAATATTGTGGCCGGACTAATCAGGCCGTGACCACCGATTTTGCTATGAATCTTGTGCGCAACCCCTAGTAGCGTTTCGATCAACGTAATCGTTTCTGTTACCGGAGGCATGGGATTTTCAGTCAGCATTGAATAGAACGGCGTGAGGTCGGGATATTCGTAGACCAGATACTGGAGTCCGTTCTCTGAACCATGTGACAAAGAAGAAAGGAGATGTTCGTTCCTTGTGTTGACGGAGATTTCTGCGCATCGATGAAACAGGTCTGCCAGGGAAGGACTATGGGCAAATTGATCATGCAGGACCAGCACGCAGACCTTGGCCGCACCGGCTTCGTCGGGGCTGGCCATAAACGTCGTCCCTACAATGTCAGCAAAGAGCTTTTTTTGGATATGTAGGTTTTCTATTTTCAATTCCACAACGACCGGTTTAAGCCCTAAGGATGCAAGACATCGAAGGGGTTGTCAAAGCTGCCGAAAATAATCCGTCGATTGGATGTCACTGAGCCAGATACTTCTTCCGTCGCCGGGCTGTACCACTTACCGGTTTACCCGGGTGGAAAATTAACTTTTTCTGTATCTCTTACTTACATACAAACAGGCGATAATGGTAAATTTCTTTTAAACAGATTTTCGGGCTCAAATATATTTGAAAGCCGCAAGCGGGTCACTGGAGCAGGAGGTTTTCGGATAAGGAACGGGGAGGTGCGTTGTTGAAAGGGAAGACGGTAGCTGGTAAAAACGAGATGGCGCGTCTTGCGCCGCCCTGCCACCGATACCGACCAGACCCGACGAGTGGTTCTGACCGCGATCATGTGGTTAGCCCAGAAATCATTTCATGCCAAGTTTTAGAAAAAAGTACGAAATTTCCGGATCGTAAACAAGTTTAAAACGAATTAGGGTTGCAATCGATATGGCATTGTTGTTATATTTGCTCGTTCAAGTTTCTGGCCATATTAACCATCTACCGTTAGGGGTGTCCCGTTTTTGCGGGGCTGAGAAGATACTCTCACAACCTGAACTGCTTCATATCAGCGGAGGGAAACGGTCACCGGATGCCGTTTCTGAGAAACGGCTTTTTTTATTATGCGCGTCACGATAAACGGAAATAAGCATACTTTCGAGCGTCCCCTCACCATTAGTGAGGTCCTGACAATGTTGCAAATAGCACAGGACAAGGGGGTAGCGGTCGCGCGTAACTACTCGGTCGTTTCGAAAACAATGTTGAACCAAACATATCTTGATGATGGCGATAACCTTGATATTATTACAGCAACCGCGGGTGGCTAGAGCGAGCAATTCTAAATGGGGACATACGACAAATGTCAAATAGCTTGATCATTGCCGGCAAATCGTACGAGTCCAGGCTGTTGCTTGGCACCGGCAAATATCCCGACTTCAAGGCCATGCGGTCCGCGCATGACATCAGCGGAACTCAGATCGTGACTGTGGCTATTCGCCGGGTCGACCTGGCAGACAGATCGACGGATTCACTGCTGGCGCATATCGACCGGGACAAAATTGACTTGCTGCCAAACACAGCGGGATGTTATACTGCAAAGGATGCCGTACTGACGTGTGAGCTGGCACGAGAGGCACTCGGGACAAACCTGGTCAAACTAGAAGTGATCGGTGACGAGAAGACACTCTATCCGGACAACGAGGAGTTGCTGGTCGCGGCCCGTGAACTGGTTTCTCAGGATTTCAAAGTTTTGCCATATACTGGAGACGACGTTGTCTTGTGTAAAAAGCTGGAGGACATGGGTTGTGCTGCTGTCATGCCGCTGGCAGCCCCGATCGGTTCCGGCCTGGGGATTCGGAATCCCTATAATCTGCGCATCATTCTCGAACAGATAAGCATCCCGGTAATCGTCGATGCCGGTGTCGGAACAGCTTCCGACGCGGCAGTAGCGATGGAGTTAGGCTGCGATGGCCTGCTAATGAACACGGCAGTAGCCTGTGCAAAGGATCCCGTAAAAATGGCGAACGCCATGCGCAAAGCCGTCGACGCCGGGCGACTCGCTTTCGAGGCCGGGCGAATCGAAAGAAAGCTCTATGCGACAGCCTCCAGCCCGTTGGAGGGTGTCGTCCGGCAATAGAGACTGTCCTGGCGCCGTGACCAGGCTTCGGTAAAACCTGCCAATATTTCCTGTTTCCCGTCCAGCTTTGTCCCAATCTTTTATGCAGACTAGCGCGAGGATGTTCGTTGCCGAAGACACCCATTGATTTCAGGCTTTACCTGATCAGTGATAGCAAGCTGTGCGTTCACAGCTCTCTGAGCCAGGTTGTTGACGAGTCGGTTCGGGCGGGCGTCCGGGCGTTTCAGATCCGTGAGAAACATCTGAGTGGGCACGACCTCTTCGACCTGGTCCAACGTATCAGGAGGATCTCCGACAAAGGGCCCGCCAAACTCATCATCAATGATCGCGTGGACCTGGCCGCAATTCTGGATGTCGCGGGAGTACAATTGACTCAGAAAAGTCTGCCGGCAGCGAAAGCCCGCACCATCCTTGGGGAGCAAAGACTGGTAGGTGTCTCCACACATTCGCTGGCGGAGGCTCAAGAGGCAGAACGGGAAGGTGCCGATTTCTTGCTTTTGGGCCCCGTTTTCGACACGCCGGCCAAGAGAGAGTTTGGTCCACCACAAGGGCTGGAAAAGCTGCAGCATGTCTGTGCGGAAGTGCGCATCCCGGTTTTTGCAGTCGGCGGCATCACGCCGCATCGTACTTCAAAATGCCTGCAGGCCGGCGCTCATGGCGTGGCGGTCATTTCGGCAATTATGACAAGCCGGGATATTGCCGGAACGATTCAGAGGTTTCGTGCGGTCTTGCCGAGCCTGTAACAAACTTGTGACACATAAATCGCCATATTTTGCTATAAAGTAATATTCTGTTTGACATTTAAGTCCCGAAAGTATATATTTAAACTCCACGTTCTCCAGCTTCTTCGCCGTAGACCTTCTTTGACTTGTATTGTCCGTAACTCTGCAAAAGGGGAGATTTTGCGTAGAGTATCTAAGTGAAAGGTGTCACTGTTCTAACAAGGAGGAGAAACTGTATGGAGTTTCAATTGCCCCAGTACCGCCACTTCCAAAAATCCCTCATTCAAGTAGCAGAGAGCTTCAGTCTTAACCCTGACAAACTCAAAGTTGAGTTTTTTACCCCTAACTGTCAGGCGATTCTGGTTGAACAGGTAGACAATCAGGATTTCAAGATCCACATCAACTTGCAGGAAAACCGGATCGTTTCTTTTCGACGTCTCTCACAAAACAGCAACGGCGTTTCAGAAAGCTTGAAGGAAAAATACCGCCGTTACATGAAGTAAAGCTGTTTTAGCTTCACCTAAAAACGACAGTTAGAAGTTCAGGTTCAGACGCAAGAAGAGCCGGTGGTTGGTCTGATTGATACCGGCACGATTCTGAAGATTCTTAGCCTGGATTATCTGATAATCCGCAGCCACGAACCAATCCCGGCGGAACTGCCAGTCCGCACTCAGCCCGTAGTAGCGATTTCTCTCTACGATCCCGCCCAGGAATTTTGTCCGCCCGTCTTCCGGCGGTTCACCCTGATTGATGTCGTTTTGCCCCTTTCGTCTTTGTTCAACAGAAATGGCCAGGCGGAGTTCGCGGCCAACCTGATGTGCCAGCTCCAGGTACAGATCGTCCGTATCCGGACCCAACCAGTGGCCGATGGTGTTGTTGTAGTTGGAGTAGGTATTTCTGGGAAAGCGGTGAGAGTAGCTAAAGGGCTGTATCCTGACGACCTCGAAGCGCACGTCGGTGTCGGGCAGACCGAAGGGGTCGGTCACTAGGCCGCCGGCCAGAATAGCCCATTTGTTTCCGAAGTTTCCGAACAGATCCTTAGCCAGGCTAAAGTCATCAAAGAAAATTTCAGAGTAGAACTTAACCCCCTTCTCCCGCCAGAACCACGTCCCGTCGATGCTGACCATGTTGTTGTCTTTATTGCCAACATGGCGTTCGGCGATGATAAACGGCACGAATGGATTGAGGTAGAGCGGTTCCACACTGCGATCGCCATATACCACCGACTCCGAAATCGCCAGTTGCACACTCGCCGATGGTCTTATCTCCAGTCTGTGAGCGGTAATATATTTGCTTCTTTCGGCATTTAGAAAGCCGTGAAAATACTCAAAGTTCGCTTTTTTGTAGCGGAAACTCAACTTCAACAGGTCATAGACATTTGAGTTCCTCGAGAGGAGCAGATTGCCACGAAAACCAGGCCCCCACTCGACCAGGTCCCGGCCCAATTCAAAGTCAAACCAGTGCGTTCGTAGTACAACATAGGCGGTGGCATTGTCAGCAATGGCAACATCGACAAAGGCTTTTTCGGTGACCGGCACCCCGAGAGATGGATTGAAAATCGTGTTGGTCAGACTGTCTATTTCGCTGAGAACAGTGCTGGTGCCGTTCACAAAAATGACGAGGTTGCGTTTCAGGTTGACCCTGGCTTCAATTCCCAATGAGGTGATGGACCTGGGGACGCCGGCATCTGCCGGCTGCTTCGACTCCAGTCGAACCTGCTCCGAGAAAAGGACATCAAAGTGAGAGTTTATCTCTTCGGTCTGCCAGCTGAATGCATGGGGCTCTTTCTCCCCTGGTTCGACGGCCGCATCACCAGCGAGTTCTTCATGAAACTCACCTTTCAGTTGTTCGAACAGTTCGCCTTCCGTTCTTGAGAGTGTCTTCCCGTCTTCCGTGATACTTTGTGAAACCTGCCGGATGATTGCGGCGAAGGTGTCGCGTGGATAGGGCCGGGTGGACAACCCTTCGCTAACGAACAATCCCCGCGTTTCCAATCGGTCGATAAAATTGTAAGCCCAGTGGCGTAATGGCACATTGGCGGACTGCGCGGTAACAACCCCGGGAAAAGACATCGCAATGGCGAGTGACAAGATAAACGGGCTGGCAAGACGCCGCGGCCCTCTCGCAATTGTCATTTTCATTCTTATGGTCCTAGTCATTGACGGGCGTATCCTGATTGTTCACGTAAACACGCGGTAACCTCGACCGCCAGCCCGCAAGAATATCGTACGAGACGCTCTTTTTCAAGCTTGCAACTTCGTGCACATCAATCTCCTCATCTTTCTGTTTTCCCTGCAAAACCACTTCATCCATGACTTGCGCCTGTAGAATATCCGAGATGTCTACCATCATTGCATCCATGGCATTGCCGCCGACGATAGGAGCACGTCTGCCACAAACCAGAACGAAGCCCTGATTGCGCACACGCGGATAGCCGTCACCATAGCCGACGGGTAACACTGCTATTCGGGACGGGGTCGTGGCTTGATAACGCATGCCGTACCCAACATAATCGCCCGCCTCGATTTCCTGAATGGCAACAATGCGGGTTTTTACCGACATGATCGGCGAGAGACCCGGAATGCGGCGGCAGACCTGTGAAGGGTAGACTCCCAGCGGCAGAATCCCCATCCGTACCATGTCGAAATGCGCTGCGGGCAGGTCCAAAAATCCGCCTGTATTGCACATGTGGCGGTAGTTGACGTGGACACCCTCTCCGGACATGGCATCCAGAACAGTCACAAAGCGTCCTAACTGTTGCATGGCAAATGACTTGTCGAGCTCGTCCGACATGGCAAAATGACTCATTACGCCTTCGAGCGTCAACCCTTGTGCATTTGCCACTGCCGCAATGTGGGTAGGGGCATCCGTCCAACGGACACCATACCGGCTAAGTCCTGTATCGACCTCCACTTGAACGGGGATTTTTTTTTCAAGCCCAGCAGCTATTTTTTGCAGCGCGTTGACCGTACGGGCAGTGTTCACCAGGCAGGTTAGATTATGTTCGACACACTGGGCCAGCTCATCGGGCGTTCTTTCACCCATTACAAGAATGGGGACGGTGATCCCGTCGGCGCGCAACGACAGGGCTTCGTCAACTGTGACGGCCGCCAGGTATTTGGCGCCGAACTGCAAAGATGTTCTGGCCACCTGAAGCATACCATGGCCATAGGCATCATCTTTGAGGACGCACATAAAGTCCAGGTTTGCGGGCTTGTCTCTGACAATGATTTGAAAATTGCGGTCTAGTTGTTTAAGGTCGATCTCTACCCAAGCTGGTCTTAGGGGCATTTGTGCTTGTCTGTCCTGAAGTTCATGCCTTTCTCTGTCAAAAAAAGGACATTAAGGAATTAAAGTGGTAATTGAAAGTGAATTTCAACCTGAGGTGAGCTGAAGGTTCTAGTAATTCCGGAATGTGATTTAGGAACGAAGGGGCCACCCGAAAGCGGGTGGCCTTTCCTAAGGAACCGGGCAGATACCCAGCAGAATCTGCCACAGAAACGAAAAGATCACAGCCCCGGCCGCCACAAAGCTGACGGCCTTGATCGTCTTTTCCGCCACTACATCAGCCGGACCGGGCTGTTGGAAAATACTTTTTGCTTTTCTTTCACTTTGTCGATGAACTGCTTGTCCATAGTCGCAGAAACCTCAAGGACCGCACCGGCGGACTCTATCTTGATCTCGTTTATCATGTCGACGGCTTCCCGGTCATCGGAAACCATCAGTTTTGCCATCGCTTTGAAACCGTTCATCATCTCCGCAAGAAGTTGAGCCTCTTCCTCTGTGGTGAAGTTGCCCTTGATAAAAATGTCGGCTTTGTCCTGAACTTCCGTATGGAAAACCAGGGACTGGATGTTTTCGAGCGACTTGGTGCCCTTAAAGGAGGAACCGCGTTTTTTGATTTCCTCGGCCCATTTTCCGGACGTTTCCCGCAGGTCAAAGGCTCCCCACAGCGGGCTCTTTGTTCTTACGTCGTCAACATGCCCGGCAATCTCTGGGTTATCCAGAACACTCTCGGCCTTATCTTCGATCTGGTCAATGGTGGCATTAACCCACTCAGTGTCACCGATCACAGCGGTAGATGAATTGATGAAGACAACACTGTTGTCCTTGTCGTGGCCGGAATAGACATCGTACCCCCGATAAGAGCGCTGTTCAAAAGTATCGTGGTCCCTATTCTCAAGATATGTGACTATCTTCTTGGCATCAAAATTACCTGTGGCGATAGCGCCCCCCAGACTCCTTCCGCGGCCATTGAGTGCGCCCACCCAAACCTGGTCCAAATCTCTCCGAATATCCACGCCGGTCTGTTCCATGAATTCGAGGTAGTCCTCGTCGTCAGTGATCTTCATTGCGATCTCCTCACGCATTTCCGCCCCTACAGAAGTCTCACGCAAAGCGTGCAGGTCCATGTAAAAGACCATGTTCACCATCGCCGGGATAGACGTTAGATGATCAGCCATTTGCGCCTGCTTTCCGCCCGGGAGACCGGCAAAGCTCGACTCTTCGGTTTGTGGCTCCTCTGAACAGGCGCTGCCATTGAAAAGGACCGAAAAAAGGAAAAACGTAAGTAGGGCTTTTTTAAACATATCAACCTCCGCCGGGCTTAGAAATCTTTTCTTGAAAAAATTAAGGTCGCAGATGAAAGCAAGACAACCCCAACAACACACGAAGTCCATAATGGTACCCATGAATCGATGGGACGTCCCACCACCAGTGCGTGGTTCATTTCGCCTAACTCAAATGTCTTCGGTAAGATCTGGTAAAGGCTCTCAAGCAGGTAGTAATAAACCTTACTAGATAATAAAGCGTAAATTTTGTCTTTTTGTTGCAAAAAGGGGCTTAAGAAAAGCAATGTGTATGCCACCATGATCGTTACGCCTGTACTCCTGGTGGTAACGCCAACCAGGACCATAAGTGCGTGTACAATGGCAAACGTGACAATAATCATGGGAATTGAATACAGGTATGGTTGGTACCAAACGCCGGTTTTGATCGAAAGAATCAACCAGGTTCCCCCGATCAGGTAGATGACATTTAGCCCCATGATGGCAACGGCTCCCAGGTATCGCCCTAAAATGATTTGGGTCCGGGTCAGAGGTTTGGAGACGAGCAACTCGATGTACCCCTTTTCCAGCATGTTCGGCACCAGGCTGGCGGTAGCAAAAATAGAGAGAAAAATACCCCCGGAAAACATGACGACAGCAATGACGGCCTCAATGTCCATGATGATTTTTTGAATGTCGAAGCCATCACTTTTGTTGATGTCCTGTCCCATTACTTGGACCATGGCCATACCGGCTTCCACCGCTTCGATGTTTAAGGCGAGGATCATAAAGATCAAGACAATTGTGGAGATGGTGAAGAAGGCGATGAACGTTTTTCTGGCCAGCGATTCGCGAACAGTATGGCGCACCAAAGCCCAGGTTTTCAAAAGAACCGACATCTAGTTTATCACGTCTTTTTTTAGAATTTCGATGAAGCTCTCTTCCAGAGTACGCTTGTGCGGCACGATTGACTTGATCACAACGTTGTTGGCGCGCAGACAATCGATGATGTCGTTCACACTGTAGAAATTGGCACAGGTTGCTTCGAGCGAATTGTTGTAGTGTTCAATCTTCAGGGCGAATGGTTTGAGTTTGGCGACCACATCGTCTGGAATGCCGACTGTCTGGAAGCGGTATTTTTTGGAGGGAGACGTAAGCTCCTCCACTGTGCCGCTGCTCACCAACCGCCCTTTGTCCAGGATGGCGACCTGATCGCAGATCATCTCAACCTCGGAAAGCAGGTGTGAATTAATGAAGATGGTTTTGCCTTCGCTTTGCAGGCGGCGCAAAACATCCCTGATGGCTCTCCGGCCAATCGGGTCGACCCCGTCAGTTGGTTCGTCCAGAAACAGAATGTCGGGATCGTTCATCATGGCCTGCGCCATGCCGAGTCTTTGCAGCATACCTTTCGAGTACTTTTTGATTTTTGTGTTTTGCCATTCAAGCAAATTGACCATTTCCAAAAGCGCGGGTTTCCGCTTTTGAATGTCCTGCATCGAGACACCGGATAGCCGCGCAAAATAATCCAGTACTTGTCCGCCTTTCAGGAATTCCGGGTAGCGGTGATTCTCGGGCAGGTAGCCGATTTTTTCTTTGACTTGAATGTTGTTCAAGGGGTGCTCCAGGATCCTGGCGCTGCCGGAAGTTGGGTAAAGAATCCCGAGCAGGATTTTGATAAGGGTGGTTTTCCCGGCGCCGTTTGGACCCAACAGCCCGAAGATATGGCCCGTGTCTACCGCCAGCGAGACGCCGTCCAGTGCGGTGACCTTGCCACTCCTGAATATTTTGGTAAGATCCTGGGTTTCTAAAGCAAGCATGTCTTTATTCGCGTGAGCCAGCAGAATGTTACGTGAACAGGCTGAACAAGTTGCGATTGGCTATGATGGCGTCGTCTGGCTTGCTGCAAGCAGGCTGAAATCAAGCCGGCAAACCTCCCGGATTTGCCATCATCCGGGTAAGGAACGCAGTCGAAATCACAAGCACAGGACTGAGGTTTGGTGGCCTGGGGAAGAACAGTTTTGCCGTCAACGTACCCAAACCGGCCACAATTTTCACAGCGCTATATGAAAAAACATCGTTCTAAAAAACCCGGATAAAGTCAAGGTTGATGTATTTCTGTGGCCGTTTCTGCAAGTCAAGAAGTAAGGTGTCCAGTTCGACAGTCAGGTCCCTGACATTATTGTAAAGCTCGTCGCTGCCAAGGACTTTGCCTACCGACCCTTCCTGATTTTCGATTTTGGCGAGGAGCGATCTGACAGTGGTTAATGAGCTGTCGATCTTGGCGGTTAGATCCCCGATCTCGCCCGTCGTGCCATGCAGATTGTCAATGGATTCTTCTATTTTTGCTTTGCGCGATGTCAGGATGTCGTTCATGTTTTGAGACAGCTCGTCGGAATTTGCCAGCAGTTTTTCGAGGTGATCGCTGTTGCGGTCTAACGCAACCGACAGGTTGCGCACGTGTTGCATGGTCTCCTTCAGATTTTCCTGTGCGAGCGGATCAAAAACGTTATCGAATGCCGCCTTCAGTTTGATGATCAGCTCTTCAGCGTGTCGCATCAAACCTTCTGCGGACCCGGTGAGCGCCTCAAGGTCGCCAGAGGTATACCCATTGATGATATCTCCATCGTTGAGAAATGAAGGCGACGCGCCCGGAACAATATCGATGAACTTTTCACCGACCATCCCCAGGGATTTCAGCTGGGCACGGGAGTCGCTCGGCAGCTTGATTTCAGGTTCGAGTTCGGCATCCACAATAACAGTCAGCCCATCGAGTTTAAAGCTGACCACCTTCCCCACTCGCAACCCTGAGACGCTGACCGGATCGCTTTTCTCGAGGCCGGAGACGTCGTCGAACCGCACCTGAACGTGGTACCTGCCGGCTTTGAGAGAGGTGTTCTTTAAGAAAAGGAATCCGAAAACAAATAGCACAAAAGCAAAAAAAATCGCCGCTCCCGCCGCGACTTCTGCTCCAATTTTTCTCATGGAAGTCTGCTCCTCTGATTAAGCTGCCAAAGTTTCAACTTCATCCACTCCCTCGACAAAATTACGCAAAATCACATCTTCTGACTCCCGCAGCTCTTGTACGGTGCCTTCGAATCGAATCCTGCCGTTGTGCAGAAATGCAACAAAGTCTGCGATCCTTTCAACACTGTTCATGTCGTGCGTAACGACGATCGAAGTTACGTCTAATTTGTTTTGCAAATGTACAATCAGGTCGTTTATGGAATTTGCTCTGATAGGATCCAGGCCGGTGGTTGGCTCATCGTAGAGCAAGATCTCCGGTTCCATGGCAATGGCCCTGGCAATAGCGACGCGTTTTTGCATGCCACCGCTCAACTCGGCTGGTGACAGTTTCTCGATCTTGTGCAGGCCAACCCAGTCCAGGCACTCGGTGACTCTCCGTGCGATTTGTTCCCTAGACATCCTGGTATGACTGTACAGGCCAATTCCGACGTTTTCCGCAATGGTCATCGAGTCAAATAAAGCAGCGCCCTGGAATACCATGGCCATCTTTTTTCGCACATCTTTTAATTGCTCATAATTGAGATCGGTAACACAGACGCCATCCAGGAAAACACACCCCGCCTCCGGTTTTAACAATCCGATGATGTGCTTCAACAAAACACTCTTGCCCGAACCACTGCTACCGATGATCGCCGTGGTATGCCCCTTCCCGATAGTCAGGTCGACACCTCGGAGAACCTCATTGCCTTCAAACCTTTTGAACAATTGTTTAATCTCGATCATGTGCGGACCTAATACTTGAACAGAATGAGTGCCGCGATCAGGAAATCCAGAAACAGAATCATCAAGCAGGAAGTTACCGCCGCTTTGGTAGCCGCGTTGCCTACGCCTTCAGCGCCACCTTTAGAGTTAAAGCCGTGATAGCAGGCAATAAGTGTAATGGCTGCGCCAAACAAAAACGACTTGGCCATCGGCAAAATAAAATCTTTATTGTCCGCAAACTCACGAGCACCTTTGAAGAACTCAACGGTGGTGACATTCATAATAGATATGGCGCTCAGCCATCCTGTAGTAACTCCGATAAATCCTGCGAAAATCGTCAACACCGGGAACATCAGCGTTCCGGCAATGACGCGCGGGACAATCAAGTATGACACCGGGTTGAACGCCAGAGTTTCCAGGGCATCGATCTGCTCCGTAACCCGCATCGTACCAAGCTCTGCTGCAATGGAAGCGCCGACGCGTCCGGCCAGGACCAGCCCGGTCAAGACTGCCGAAAGCTCGCGCAGAATGCCTTTTTCAACCACAAAGCCTATCAGGTAGGCCGGCACAAACTGGTCGAAGTTTTCAGAACTCTGGATGGTGGTGACCATGCCCGCGAATGCCGCAATGTAGATTGTGATCGGAAGTGACTGAACACCGATACGCAGCATTTGCTCGCCTACCAGAGCAGAATAGATTTTGAAGTCTCCCAGAGATTTGGCGGTTTTCCAAAGGAGGTCGCCAAAACAGCCCAGGTGATAAAAGAAGTGATAGAATCGTTGTCCCAAAAATCGAAAAACTAAAGTCATGCGAATGCACTTAGCTCCTTCTTCTAAATCCGAGCAATATACAAAATAATAACCGTGAACCCAAATTGATTTTGATTTTGTTTGTCGGACAGAACCGAGGATTTTCGGGTTGCCAAATTGGCATTTGCGCGAACATGATAGCGTTGCGGGAGAGCCTGCTCATGCCCGGTTCAGCTATCCCAAAAATGCGATGGCATCGATTTCGACATCCACGCCTTTGGGAAGCTCGGAAACTTCAACCGTTGCACGTGCGGGTGGCGCTTCCGGAAAGTAGCTGCCGTAGGTTTCGTTCACCAGGCTAAAATCAGTCATGTTCTTCAAATAGATTGTGCACTTCACGACCGAGTTAAGGGAGCCGCCGGCAGCCGCGATGATCGCTCGCAGGTTTTGCATCACCCGGTCTGTTTGTGCCTGCACATCGCCGGACACCAGATTGCCGGACGCCGGGTCCAACGCGATTTGGCCGGATACAAAAAGCAGCGAACCTGCGCGCACGGCTTGCGAGTATGGTCCGATAGCTTGCGGTGCATCAGAAGTTGAAACAATCTCTTTTGTCATTCTTTATCCTTCCTCAATCTGAAATAAATTGCCAGCTAACTTAGCGATCTCACCTGATTTCTGCAATTCAATTCGCCAAAAGGCGGGTCTAGAAGATAACTTTTGTTTCAGAAACGCTACAAAAAAATACACTCGGCTCAGGGATTTTGAACCAGTAGGCTCAAGATCCCTTTTTGTTTTAGGACAGGCACTGAGGAGTTGGTTGATGAAAAGATACCCCCTATTTATAGGACTTTTGCTGTTCCCGGTTTTTTGTCAGACTGCGCATGCACAGAATTTCTTGTTCAAAGAACCGCGCTCAGGCGGGTTCAAGATACGACAAAACGATGCGTTGGATTTTACAAATTCGCAGCACTTCGTCGGCAGTGGTATTCTCGCCCTGGCGCTACACCAGGCAATTCGAAATACCGAAGTGAAACACCCGAAAGTCCTGGCTGGCATTCTAGCCAGCGGTATCGGATTATTAAAAGAGTACGAAGACGGCTATCGCGAAGGATGGGGCACTTACGACTATGTCTTCAACCAGTTGGGGATTATTAGCTTCTTGCTGGCATCGGAATTGACCCACTTTACCGTTACCGTGGATCAAGTCCTGAATAGCGGGCGGGATATCGGCGTCGGATTACGTTTTTTTGCGACAGATACCTTTTCACCGCTGAACGCATCATTTGGTGTTTATGTCATGCGCAATCTTAGCCGCGAAACCTGGGTGGGATTGGATACGCATATGGAGTTGCTTGATCATGCTGAGCTTCATTTCGGCATGTCGATGATAAACCTCAGCGAAGCCGGCAGGCGTCAGATGCGTCTGAACATCGGTTTAGCGTACAATTTTCTTTAAGACCCACTGTCAGGGCCGTCCTCTAAGACAGGTGGTCAGCCCACTGCTTTATTCCTGAAACTGCATCGTTACGCACAGCTTTTCATTTAGCGCTCTTGCCCCCCAAGCCTCAGGTTCTGTAGAAAAAGGATTTTAGTTCTTGACTTTCAGTTGTCGGCTGGCTATAATGGTGTACATTAAATCACATCTTAAATATGTTCACCGTTTGTTTTGTTTAAAACAGAACGAGGTAAAAATGAGGCCATTGACAGACAAACAAAAAAATGTTCTGCGGCTCATCGCACAGAAAGTCAACGAAGCCGGTTTTCCCCCAACTTTGCAAGAGCTTGCAGACGAACTGGGGGTCGCTTCCAAAAACGCTGTCCTGAAACACCTCAACGCCCTCGAGCGAAAGGGCTACATTGGTAAACGCGAAGGCGGGGCCGCCCGTGGAATCCGTATTCTGGATTCCCTCGGATTTTTAGAGGGTCCCGGTACCAACCGTCTGCCCCTGGTCGGTTCGGTTCCGGCCGGCTCGCCTCTGCTGGCAGAAGAAAATGTGGAGCGCTACCTGACCGTTCCGAAAGAGTTGCTCCCGCGCCGGGGCGATTATTTTGCGCTGAAGGTCCAGGGGGACAGCATGGTAAATGCGGGCATTCTGGAGGATGATTTAGTGGTAGTCCATTCTACCAATCTGGCCAATAACGGCGACATTGTCGTAGCTCTGATCGGCAATGAAACAACGGTCAAACGATTTATGGTTGAAGGAGGGCAGCGCTACCTGAAGCCGGAGAATCCAAAATACCCGGAGATCCGCCCCAACGAAGAGTGGTCGATCCAGGGCAAAGTGGTGGCGCTCATTCGCGACTCTGTAAATTGAAAAATGTCCTATGAAGAAATTGACGAGCCGATAGCAGTTATCACATTTTTTGAACAGGGCAAGCTCCACCCCCTGCGATTCAGATGGAAGGGACAGGTATATAGGATTAAAAAAGTGAATGGGTTCTGGTCTGTCCAGGATGGTTTGAGCCGTAAGTACCATTTTTCAGTTTCGGCAAACGCCCCCGACTGCTTTGAGCTTACCTTTGATACCGCTGATTTTAACTGGCAATTGGCGCGGGTATATTTGGAAGGGTGATTAACCTTAACCTTTTCATGCTCTGCGAAATACGATTTTAAAAAACTTTGGGCCACCTCGCGACCGGGTTGCATCAAAACCTGGATAACCGGTACCATTTAGAGCCATCGGGAGGGAAATGGCAACAGGGTCGTTTACATCCCCAACACCCGGAGAAAATGGATAAGAAAACAATCTACTCACTTGATGTCGACGATTTGCAGAGCGTGGCCACAGAAGAACTGGGGAGAAATCTTACCGACTTTGAAGTAAAGCTTGTTGAAACACGGCTCCCGGATTATATCGCCTGGTTTGATTCGATAAGCTCGGTTTTGCGGGACATAGGTATTCGATAAAAATTTATAGGTAACAGACATCAAATTATTGACCTCCTGTGCATGTTCAACATTTGAGTTCCTCACTCCGTCATATCATCCACATCGACGCCGATGCATTTTTTGCTTCTGTAGAGCAGGGGTTTGTGCCGCTGTTACGCAAAAACCCGGTTATCGTCGGGGGCACTGAAAATCAGCGGGGCGTCGTGCATACGGCCAGCTACGATGCCCGCAAGAAAGGCGTACGCACCGGCATGCCGCTCAAACAGGCCAAAAAGCTCGTGCCTGATGCTACTTTCCTCAAAGGTAATTTTGAACATTACAAGGCCGTTTCCACGGTTTTACAGAATATCTATTATCAGTATACGCCGCTCGTGGAGTTGACTTCACTCGATGACGCCTATCTGGATTTGACCGGTACGTTGAGCCTGCATGAAAAATCGTTGGTCGAGATTTCCCGGGAGATTCAAAAGCAGGTCGCTGCAGCGGTAAATATGACGGTCTCGTGCGGCATCGGGACTACGAAATTGCTCGCCCGGCTTGCCTCCGGCCAGAACAAACCGAACGGGATTACCTATGTCCGTTCAGGGACCGAGTTGGAGTTTCTGCATCCGTTGCCGGTGGAAGAGCTACCCGGAATCGGCAGGATGGCCAAAGAGAAGTTGCACCAGATCGGCGTTTTCACCATTGGCGATCTGCGGTCAGTCCCCAGAATGGTTCTGATGCAGCACTTTGGCATGAATGGCAAGAAGTTCTGGGAGTTGGCGAATAGCATCGATGGTCGCGAGGTAAAGCAGCGCATCCTGCCAAAGCAGATCAGCCGGGAAACCGGCTTCGAGGAAGATGTCAGCGATTTGGATCTGGTGTTTGAGGTCCTGCACTACCTGACAGAGCGTCTCGGTAAAAAGCTGCGCGAACAGGGTTTAACCGGACAAACGGTCTCAGTCAAGGTCGATTACTCCGATCACAAACGTTACGTCAAGGCGCGTAGCCTGGCTGAGGCGACCGACTGCACGGACGTTATTTTCAGGCTGGTTTCACAACTGGTGGATGAGACGCCTTTCCGGCGCTTACGAGTGCGGCGCGTCGGTCTGACCGTTTCAAAAATTGACCGGAAGGACTGGCAGGGGGAGTTATTTACCGAACAGTCCCGGCGCGAGGCACTGGAGTCGACAATCGACGAAATCCGGCAGCGCTTCGGGTTTACTGCGGTGCTACCGGCCAGCCTGGTGAATTTACAAAAACACTATCGCATGGAAAAGAGTGGATACGTTCTGCACGCCCCGGCGCTTACACAGTGAGCCAAACGTAACGCAAGGAAAGGTCAAACACCAGGCGTCTGCTCATTGCTGACCTGAAGCTCGGGACTGTCCGTAGTATTTACGGCGGTTTCAACCACCCGAACCTCGGGAGTTGCCGTGCAGTGTTCGTTGCTTTTTAGCTGGATTTCTTTAATTAGGGGAAGGGTAAAGTTGAAGGTAAGGCTCTTGCCCGGCTCGTTCTTCACCCAGATATTACCACCAGCCTCACGGATAAATTCCCGACAGAGGGACAGTTTAAGATCGTCGGGATTGTTGCCCGAATCGACCAGTCTCTCGCCTATTTGTTGAAATTTGTGACTGATAACGTTGAGCATATCCTCGGAGACGCCTTTGCCGCCGACAGTGATACTGATCTTGGTTAGACTGGTTTTGTCGGCGCGCCGGCGGCCATTCAGTTTGCTTTCGCTGATTCGAATTTCACCGCCGTTGCCGGTGAAGTCAAGTGCGTGCTGCAAAAGATTACGAACAACCTGAATCAGCTTTCCCCTATCCGAAAACACAAAGTGAATCGACCTTGGTCGGCGGTGTTTGAGTTTGACATTGCGAGCGCGAAAATTCTGCTCCAGGGAGTCGATAGCCGAGGCAATAACTCTGGCCATGCGCAGTCTGGTCAGACTGGACTGGCCGTCCTTGTCAGTGATGGGTTTCTTCATGGAGTTTGAACCAGGTAGTGATGATACAAGAGTATTTTGCTTGAATTATCGGAATAGGCCCGGCAACCCTTTACGTTAAAATATTGTTGTTTGATCTTTTGAAGTCGATTGTCTAAGTTTTCCGGCAATGAAAATATCTAATCTTTCTACTACGCACAGCGCCAACCTCCAGATTCTATTGGGCTTGGCGCTTATTTCTGAATTCCTCTACCTGACGATTGCCGCGCTCGGTGACCTGAGAACGCAAATCCCGCTCTATCTCCTCTGCTATGCCGCTCTTTTTCTTGTCTACTGCGTGGCAGTCATTTTTCTCTTTACCTACGACCGGAACCGTCGCACCACCCAAACTGGTTCGCTCCGTAAGCCTTTCGCCTGGTTGGGCGAGTTTGTGTCACAAAGGAGAATCAGGGAGTATCTGACCAGGAAGGAAGTTCTGGTGGTCGGTCTTGTTTTTGGCGTACTCTTCAGAATCACACTGCTGTCCAGCACACCCTCTCTGTCGGACGATATCTATCGTTACATTTGGGACGGCAAAGTTTCCAGCAACGGTTTTAATCCTTTTGAGTTTGCGCCGGAGGCGGAAGAACTCGCGTCACTGCGGGACTCGGAGATTTATCCGTTCATAAACCACAAAGAGATTGCAACGGTCTATCCACCGGTGAGTCAGTTCGTTTTCTCGGTGCTGTACAGGTTAAGCGGAACCGTGACGGGCTTCAAGGCCGGCTTGCTGGTGCTCGACCTGCTGACGATTGTGATGCTCTTTTTTATTCTGCGAAGACTCGCCCTGAGTCCCAACCGCTTGCTGATATATACGTGGAATCCATTGATAGTGATGGAATTTTCCCATAGCGGACATTTTGACATCATCGGTATTTTGTTTCTTGTGCTTGCCCTGGCGCTGCTTGTGAGCGCAAGGTCGGTTTGGTCAACGGTTGCTTTGGGATTTTCGTTCTTGACCAAATTTGTGACACTCCTCCTTCTGCCAATTCTGACTCTTGCGCGCAAAGAGGGTAAGATGGTCGTGCCGCTGGTTTTTCTTATTCTGTCGGCATTGCTCTACTTGCCGTATGTGGAAATTGGGACCGGGCTGTTCTCCGGTCTGCTGGTTTATTCGGACAAATGGGCTTTCAACAACTCATTGTTTTCGGTCGTAGATGCCGGCATCAAGCCACTTCTCGCGAGCCAGTGGTTTGCCGAGACATCTGTGGCTTGGAGCGGCACTCTGGGATTAGTGCCTGACTGGGGCACGCGTGACCCGAACCTCAGTCTTATCTTCGCAAAGGGGTTGATTGTGATTCTGTTTGCGGGTGTGTTACTTTACTTTGCCGTCCGTTTCAAGAAAGACCTGCAGGTGTACGGCAAAATATGGTACTTCAAAGCGGGGATAATTCTCTTGGGGACCTTCATTCTCCTGAATCCCACCGTGCACCCGTGGTACCTGGCATGGCTGGTGCCTTTCCTGGTAGTGGTCCCCAATCGAGCCTGGCTTCTTCTGACGGGACTGAGCGGACTTTCGTATTGGATTTTGGTCGACTATTCCCAGACCGGAGTATGGCAGGAGTCTACCTGGGTCAGGTTGGTAGAGTACCTGCCATTTTACACGCTTCTGCTCTATGACGCTCTGCGCCGGAGAGCTAGCTGGGGTCCGGTTAAATCAATATTCCGGCTATCGTAGCCGTAAGCCACGAGGCGAGCGCCCCCCCGAACATTGCCTTCACCCCAAGCCGCGCCAGATCATGTTTTCGTCCGGGAGCGATGGAGCCGATGCCACCGATCTGAATGGCGATGGAGCTGAAGTTTGCAAATCCGCACAGCGCATACGTGCCGATAATGAATGACCGTGGCGACAGAGTGTCCTGCAACTGGCCAAGCTGCACGAAAGCAACGAATTCATTCAAGGCCACTTTGGTTCCGAGCAGATAACCAAAATTGAGAACGTCCGCGGTCTCCACGCCCATCACGAGAGCCAGCGGCGCAAAGGCATACCCGAGAATGGTCTTAAGACCAAAGTCTTGCACACCAAAAAGGGAAAAGACTTTAATAAAACCATAGTCTAACAGGTGAATGAGCGCGTAAAACGCCAGCAGCATCGCCCCGACGTTCAGCGCGAGTTTGAGACCATCGGCCGCGCCGTTGGCCGCGGCATCCACCAGATTCACAGATGTTTTTTCAATATGGACATCTGCGCCGCCGGCGGTTTCCGCTTCTTCGGTTTCAGGAAAAATGATCTTGGCCATCACGATTGCTGCGGGCGCCGACATGACGCTTGCTGCCATCAGGTGGCCTGCGTCCGCACCAAAACGCACGTAGGCTGCCATCACGCTGCCGGCAATCGTTGCAAACCCGCCACACATGATCGTCATGAGTTCTGACGAAGTCATCTTGTCGATGAACGGTTTAACCACCAATGGCGACTCGGTTTGTCCGACAAATATGTTGGAAGCGACCGACAGGCTTTCTGCGCCACTGGTTTTCATGAATTTTGCCATCACCCAGGCGAAGCCCTGCACCAGTTTCTGCATGATGCCGGCGTGATAGAGGATGCCCATAAGGGAAGCAAAGAAGATGATGGTCGGCAGGACGTGAATCGCAAATGTCGTCCCAATGTTTACAAAGCTCTGCACGTTTGGGTCCCAGAGCTGGAAGGGGCCCGGCATATTGAGGCCTTTGGAAATGTCTTCGGTTGCGAGATAGAGGTTGCCAAACAGGAATTGTGCGCCGAGGTCGCTGAAGCTGAGGAGCTTAAGAACGGCAGCCCGGGCATAGAAGAAAAACGCTTTGCCAGGAGGTGTCTTCAGAATGATAAGCGCAAAAACGAACTGCATGGCGAGGCCCCAGGCAACAGTCCGGTAATTTATCTTGCGCTTGTTATTCGACATAAGCCAGGCAATACCAAGAAGCACCAGGCATCCAAAGACGCTGATCAGACGTTCCATTGACTCCTCCCTTGTACGTTGCGAAACTGTGCTAAATCGAGCTCAGAAGCGGCTCAGAAGTGAATACCAACAAATAAAGTAGACAAGTTCGCCGCTAAGTTTCCTCCGGCGGTTCATAACAAATGCGGCAGCGGGCTTCGTACATATCGGTGGCGCCAACAAGAACACGGTCTTTTTCCGAAATAATCCTCTGTGTCCTGTTCGCGGGGTTGCCGCATTTCACACAAATAGCAAGGGTCTTGGTCACATATTCGGCGATAGCCATTATTTGCGGCATCGGTTCGAACGGCTCGCCGCGGTAATCCTGGTCAAGGCCGGCTACAATCACCCTTTTCCCTCGATTGGCCAACTCCTGGCACACCTGGACTATCTCAGGCCCAAAAAACTGCCCCTCATCGATGGCGACCAAATGCGCGTCTTCGGATCGCGCAAGAATCTCATCGGCGCTCTTGAGAGGAATTGACCTGAATTTTTGCTCGTTGTGCGAAACAATATGGTCGGGCGAGTAGCGGTCATCTACCTGCGGCTTGAAAATGGCGACCTTTTGTTTTGCGATTTCCGCGCGTCGTAGTCGGCGAATCATCTCTTCGGTTTTGCCGCTAAACATGCTGCCGACAATAACTTCAATCCAACCGATATCTCTACGTACGACGTTCAGCATTCCTGTGTCTCCGTCCCACAAATTATTTCATTCCTCGGTTCGTTCTCGCAAGATAGCTTCGATTTTTGTTTTCAATAAATCCACTGCCACGCGGTTGGAGCCTCCCTCCGGCACGATTAAATCGGCATGTCTCTTGGATGGCTCCACGAACTGTTGGTGCATGGGCCGCACGGTGGCTTCGTACTGCGTGAGTACCGACTCCATCGACCGGCCGCGATCGAGGATATCACGCCGCAAGCGCCGCAAAAGACGGATATCGGAATCCGTATCAACGAAGACTTTGATGTCCATCATTTCCCGCAGAGGTGGGTGACAGAAAATCAGAATGCCCTCCAATACGACGATCAGATGCGGACCGATCAGTTTGTACTTGTCCGTTTGCGTGTGACTCACAAAATCATAGATTGGCTGCTTGATGGATTTTCCTAGCAGCAGATCCGCCACTTGTTGGGTCATCAGATCTGAGTCGACGGCATCCGGGTGGTCAAAGTTTTGTGCATTCCTTTCCTTTTCCGTTAAGTGCCCCAGGTCTTTGTAATAAGAATCCTGACACAGTTGCACCACTTTGTCGGAACCTAACTCGGCGTAAATGTTATCCGCTGCCAGGGTCTTGCCGGAACCGGACCCGCCTGCGATGCCGATAAGGATGCCTTTTCTTTGCGATTCTTCAGCCACGGAGAAGGTGTTCCCAAACTAAAGCGTTCATACTTTCTTGGTCAAAAAAGCAGAGCCAAATGCCTCGGGCAAGAGCTCCGAAATCGTGCTTTCCTTGCTGTCACCCTTGTTGTTGACCATAACGATTTTCAGGTCCGGCGCAAAATCAGACAGGACCTGCCGGCACGCGCCGCATGGCGGGCAAAAGTCGTCGGTTTCTGCCGATATCACGATTGCTTCAAAATCCATGACGCCCTCGGAAATAGCTTTGAAAATCGCCACCCGCTCCGCGCAGACAGTCAGGCCGTAGGAGCTGCTCTCGATGTTGCAGCCGGTAAAGACCTCGCCATCTGCGGCTTGCAGCGCTGCACCCACCCTGAAGGCCGAATAGGGGGCATAAGCTTTTTGCAGAGCGTTGCGGGCAGTTTCAATCAATTTCGCGTATTTCATATAATCCATTTATGCAGACAAAAAAAATCCGAGAGCGATCCCGGATTTTTTGCCAAAGCATCAACGTGACAATGGGTTCACCGCAAATAAAGTTCCACCTAGAACGGCAAGTCGTCTTCATCTGCCATTGCCGGCGGCGGCCCGGCTGCTCCCTCGGATGAAGCCGAAGACGCTGCCCCACCTCCCTCACCACCACCGCCTTTGCCGTCCATGAACTGCATTGTATCGGCCACTACCTCGGTCGTGTACTTCTTGTTGCCGTCCTTGTCATCCCAGGAACGGGTTTGTAAACGACCTTCTATGTAGACCTTACTGCCCTTCTTCAGGTACTCGCCCGCCAGTTCGGCTTGCTTTCTCCAAAGCACAACACGGTGCCACTCCGTGCGTTCGCGCTTGTTGCCGTCACCATCTTTCCAAACCTCATTTGTAGCCAGACTGCAAGTTGTCACCGCGGCCCCACTGGGCGTGTACCGCAGCTCAGGATCTTGTCCCAGACGTCCAAGCAGAATGACTTTGTTCACTGTACCCATTCCGGTTGCCATGACGGACCCTCCTAGATGTTAACGGTATCATTAAATTTGCGATATCATCGTAACAATAAAAATCAACTATGTCAAGAGTTTTCAAGGTGCAGGTTTACGAGCTCGAGCGATTCTTGAATTGCCTGCCAAAGCCGGAAACCTGACGATGAATTTTCCCTGAAGTGCGTGTCTTACGCTGCCCCGGCTAGTTCTCAATTACTTGCTCCGGCAGCGAAGGCAGGCTCAGATTACCATTGGTATCGACGCTGCGAACATGCAGGAAAAGTCTGCCGGCTGGCAGCGTGCTGACCGTGTATTCGTAGCGCCCTTTGGGTATTGTGGCAACCTGCGGCAAATCTCTGGTAGCGGCAAAAATCAAGCTGCGCGAAGATAGGTAAACATTGTATCCGAAGAATACTTCCCGACTTTCGTGCCGGCTGGCTTGCCAGGCTACAGTAGCGCCTTGCCCCCTCTGCACCACTGTCACATCCGGCGGCGGCGCGAGCTCGGTCATCGATCTCAGGCGAGGCCCGGAACTTGCGCAGGTCACCGAGAAGATGAGCAAAACAAAGAGACCGACCGGCAAGGGCTTTTTCTGATGGGAAATCATTATTTCCTCCGGGATAAATCAAGTCTAACGCCGAGATATTTCCAACCTCGGGAAGAGGTTGCCTGATAGCAAGATATCCGAAGTTAAGGATTTGTCGCTGAGAGTCAAGACTGGAGACCAACCGGCTCAATGAATCAGCTTTGACTTCCCTTAATCTCGCAGGCTATCGGACATGATTTCGATTGAAAGTATAGGCCTGAATCTGTACTTTATTCTCCGGTTAAGCCCATCAGATAAAGGTTCATTAGGCCATGAGTTGGATTGAGATACTACTACTTGTGGGTGCGGCTCACAGTGTTTTTTTGGCATTGACGCTGCTCTACATTCGGCGTGGCAATCGCGTGGCCAATCGACTATTTGCGGGCGTTCTGGTGGTTTTTGCTCTCGCGATCTTCTTTCACACTTTGGCCGCGATGGATCTAATCTTAGAGTTCCCTCATTTGTCCAAAATTGAACCGCCGCTGGTTTTCTTATTCGCACCCTTGTTTTATTTGTACGTTCAAGCGCTGACCAAACCCGGTTTCGCCTTGCGGAGGAAAGATAGCCTGCACTTTCTTCCGTTTCTTATTTGCCTGCTTTACCTGGCTCCATTTTATCTGGGCTCTGCCCAGGAAAAGCTCCATCACTTCCTGGTGGAACATCGAGGTAATTGTTTTCACTGCTCGCTTCTCTACTGGACTACGCTATCCCAGATTCTAATCTACATTATCCTTGTAGCAAAAACTCTCTTAAACTATAAGAAAAGAATCAGGCAGTCCTTTTCGTCAATTGAAAAAATAAATCTGAATTGGCTACGTAATGTGTTCATCGCTGTGGCCTTGACCTGGATTGTCTCCTTTGTACTTCAGGTGGTTGCGCCGACGCTGCAGACCGGCAATCTGGTCTGGCTTCTCGTTTCTATTAACATCTACCTAATCGGTTACTTTGGATTGCGGCAGCCTGAAGTCTTCACCGGCCCGGAACCGGATTTCGTGACTGGAAAGCTTCTGAAAAAATATGAAAGGTCAACCCTGACACCCGAAAAAGCCTCAGAGTACCTGGAACGGCTGCATAGGTTCATGGATTTGGAAAGACCCCATTTGGACAGCGGTATCACTCTGCCGGCTTTGGCAAAAAGGCTGGCCACGTCGACTCATCATCTTTCCCAGGTCATTAACGAACAGCTGCACCAAAATTTCTTTGAATTTATCAATAGTCGCAGAATTGCTGAGGCGCAGCAACGTCTGGCCGACCCAGCCAACCTGAACATCAACCTGACAGAAATCGCCTTTGAAGTTGGATTCAATTCTATTTCCTCCTTTAATGCGGCGTTCAAGAAGCACGCCGGCGTCACACCGTCGCAATACCGGACAGCGCACCATAGGAAGAATGAATAGCCAACCGCTGCCGGGAAAGTAGTTCCGCCCCGGCCTCTATCCCTCGTTCCAATCACTGCCAACCTTATGTTCTTGTCTACCAATCTTATAGGATCGGTACACATTTAACATTTACCTACGTTTATTGCTCCTGTTGATCGACACAAAAAAGGAGCGAACGATGTCTGAACATATCATGAAGAAGATGGTTAAACCTGCCGCCTGGATATTCTATCTTATAATCGGGGTCGAGATCCTGTATATGATCAGTCCCTTTGCAATCTACTATTACTCCACTTATGGCCCTAGCTTGAATTTTTTCCATCAGACGTCGTACACAGCCTGGCTGACCGGCTTCTTTCTGCCTCATTTCGTAAAAACTTCCTCTCTCGTGCTCAACAGCTACCATTACACCGGCCAGGGTCTGGTCGTGGCCGGAATCCTGCTCTTTCTGATTGGTGCCGGGCAAATCTACTATTACAAATTTATGCGCAAGGGCGCTGTCACCGGCGGTTTATACAAGATCATTCGCCATCCACAGTACACTGCTTTTGCCATTTTAGGCTTCGGGCTGCTCCTGGTGTGGCCGCGCTTCACTGTATTGATTATGTACGTCACGATGTTGTTCGTATATTTTGCCCTGGCGCGCAAAGAAGAGCACGAGTGCGAAACTAAATTTGGAGAGAGTTACCGAGATTACAAAGCCCGTACCTCCATGTTTGTGCCCATCCGGTTCTCCATTCTTGAGAGATTTCCGCCGCTGCCAAATCAGCGTTATATCAAGTGGGGCGTTCATTTTTCGCTCTATGTGTTCACTCTCATCACAGCACTGCAGGTGGCCTTTGCTTTGCGGAGCTACTCACTCAGCAAGGTTGCCACGCACTATGCTCAAAATGCTGCAACAATCGCGACCGACTTTCTGAGCAAAGAAGAAATCGAGAAAGTTCTCTCAATTGTCGCCGCCAATCCGAATGTACAAAGTAGACTAAACGCCGTCCAAAATGGCACGCCCGAAGTCTTTCTGAACTATGTTGTTCCCGCTGATTGGTATCTGGCTGACTTGCCACTTGAAGAAATCCCGGAGGGCTTTCATGGCCACCACCAGCCAGAAAAAGTCAACCGGGATGAATACAAGGTCCTTTACACCAAAGCAAAACTCTCGCAACCTGGTCCGGTCAGCGGCCAGAAGATTATCGAGACGACCTATGGCCGAGAGCCGGTTCTAGTCGCCTTTGTCAACACCGCTTCACTTGCAGTAACGGCCGTCAAAACGCCACCGGAGCATGTTCTCTGGGGAGATATCCCAACACCTTTATTCTAAAAGGTTCCTTCACGTTAAATAGAAACCAAGATACGAGGTCCGGTTATGAAAAGAGCCATTTACATTGTCGGCGCGGCGCTTGTTTTGATGTCAAGCTTGTGGCTGGCCCGGAAACAAATTTACCACTTTGTGGTGACCGACCAACTCAATCAAGACTTTGTCGACTTCACACTCCAGGATTTGAGCGGCGGTACAATTACAGCATCGGATTATGAAGGCAAAATCCTGGTCCTCGACTTCTGGGGTACCTGGTGTGGCTTATGTGTAAACGCGTTTCCGGAATTTCAAAAGGTCGTCGATTCCTACCAGGACAATTCAAAGGTTGCATTCCTGGCCGTAAATGTGGGTCGGGGGGGTGATTCCATCGGGATTGTCCGCGACTTTGTCAAGAGGAAGGAATACAGATTCCCGATGGCTTATGACTCCGATTCCGCTCTCTCTGCCCGACTGGGTATCAAGCATTATCCAACATTAATGATTATCGACACCGAGGGGCGGCTCAGGTTTAAGCATATCGGTTACCATGCAACACTGGAAGATTATTCCGGCCTGCTGAAGCAAAGTATCGAGAGCATTATCAATGAGTCCGTACACAGCGCTGATGGTGCCTAATGTCCCGGGCCAGTCGAGTCTGCTCTCGGCGGTCAAGCCGATTTAGTGCAGATCATGCGCTCACGACAATGAGTTAGCTCTTCCCTATTTCAGTAGAACCATGCGGTTTACCAACGCACCGCTGTTGGTGGCTAATCTGTAGACATAAACCCGGATGGAGCGTTATCCGGTTGCCATTGAATGGCGTGCGGCCCGCCCTCTATCCTCGCATTCAGCAGGGTCGCTACCTTCTGTCCGGCTATGTTGTAGATTGTCAGGGCTAAAATAATACGAAAAGGAGGAAAGAACATTCCCTGGAACCCACGAAGCTGTCTCACGATTCTTACCCAAGGCGATTTTCTTAGTCTATCGCCTTGGGTATTGCCACTGGAAACTGAAAATTCAATTGCTCCGGCGTCATGCAGACCTTGTCATCGCACGCCTGGAATTTGAGCTGGAAGGTCAGAGTCTGCGGGCCCAGGTCAGGCGTGCTGCTGACTCTGATGAGTGATTTCAACGTGATCTGATTTGAAACGACATTGAACGTCTCGTCAAGAGTCTCCACCCGTACCTGTTCCGAATTCGGGATCTGTAACGCATCCAGAGCAAAGTTCGGGTTCGCCTGCAAATCCATTGTCAAAGGGGTAAAGCCTTCCGGTATCGGCGTCACATACAGGTGGAATCCCTCTTGCAGAGAGAGCTTTACGACAAGCGTGAGAATTTGCGCCGGGTAAGTTAGAGAGTCACTGATGGCAATGCTGCCGGCCAGGTACGGTGTGCGAAACCTCTGCACATGTTTATTAATATCTTTGTCAAAATGAGCAGCCAGTACGCTTTCCGCGCTCGGCCTGGCTGCATACGATTCCTCGAACTGTTTCTTTTTTACAATCAGAGTTTCGTCGATGACGTAGAGGCCTGGATGCGGGATGCCTGAGTATCTGGTGTTGGCGTCGATGGTCGTATTCAGAATCCCGAACTTGTTTATCACCTCGCTCTTAACGTCGGATAAGAGAGGATACGTGATGCCGTGTTTGTCGGAAAACGTCTTCAGGACATCAACCGGGTCATAGCTGATTCCGATTATCGCTATTCCCTTGTTTTCAAATTCGCTCAGCTTTTTCTGGAACTCAACTAGTTCCTTCTTGCAGTAAGGTCACCAGGAAGCGCTGCGGTAGAAGTTAAGCAGCGCGCCCTTCTTACCGAGCAACTGCTGCAGACTCACGGTCTTGCCATTTTGATCGGGTAAGCTAAACTTTGGAACTACCTGGCCTACTTCCGGGCCGGTTGAGAAACCTAGCTCTGCATCCACAGTGTAATCCTGTCTTTGGTCATAAACTTGCTTTTGACTGAATGCGGGACCTGCTAATAGAGATATTGCGCTCAGGAATAGCAAGCTGGTCCCGGGCCACCGGAGCGCACGCCTTGCTAGATCCTGTGTTTCATTTCGCATGAAATGCCGTCCTCAGTACGTGGTTACTGTCCGAACTTTTCTAAAAAGAAATCCCCTTCATTCCAGGTGGGCCTTGCCTTCGTATTGGCCACCTCCATCCCGATGAGGAAATTAAAGTGGGCGGCCCGGGCGCCGGATTCAAAATGCATTGCAGGATCGTACTCGTCCGATGGTTTGTGGTAGCTGTTTTTTAGCCACTCCCTGATGAGAGTAGGTCCATCGAAGCCGGCGGCATCCGTGTTTAACCCAGTGTCGACATAAAGGGATGGCACTCCTTGCCGGACAAAGGAATACTGGTCGCTGCGAACGAAGATGGTTTCTTCCGGCATCGGGTCCGGTGTTAGTTTGAGACCAACCTGGGCTGCAGCTCTTTCTGCGACCGCGCCAAGGGATGAGTGTTCGGCGCCAAAGGCAACAACCTCGGTCATTGGAAAGAGCAGCAGGAACATATCCAGATTGAGGTTCGCCACAATGTTGTCGCGTGGAACAGTCGGGTTTTGAGCAAAGTAATCCGACCCCAACAACCCGCGCTCCTCGCCGGTCAGGGCCAGGAAGATGATCGAACGCCCGGGCCTTGTTTCCGCCGAGGCGAAGTTTCTGGCCACCTCCAGCATCATTGCGGTGCCGACTGCGTTGTCGTGGGCGCCGTTGTAAACAGGATCGCCATTAACCGGGTCGCCGGTGCCCACATGGTCGAGGTGCGCCGTGTAGACGATGTATTCGTCCTTCAGGACCGGGTCGCTTCCCGGCAAAACAGCTACGACATTTGGACTCGAAAACTCATGATGCCGGCTGCGGCTGGACATGCGGACCGTTATGCCCAGATCAAACGATTGCGGCTTGCCCGCTTCGGCGGCGGTGACTGCATCGGTAAACGGCACCTTGGAGTTTTGAAAGAGTGCCTCTGCGCCGGATCGATTTAAGCGCACAAGGCCCTGTATTTCCGGCCAACCTGGATGCAAACCGCCGGCCTCGTCCCGCCAGGCCATGGCCGGCCGTTCCTGATTTGCGGTGAGACGCTGCCAGGGCACGCGCTCTTCTTCAGCCGGCGTGCGCAGAAAGAGGACGCCAACAGCGCCGTGCGCGACCGCAGTCTGCACTTTGTAGCTGGTTGAGGCATAGTAGGCGAGCTCGTTGGGCACGAAGGCGTCCGGCGCCCGATCGAACATGGCGACAATTTTTCCGCGGGCATCGATATTGGCGTAGTCCTCGTGATTTATTACCGGCTCAGAAATGCCGAAACCGGCAAATACTACTTCGGCAGTGACATTGGATTTGGTGTGAACCCGGTCCGGGGTACGCAGGACAAAATCTTGCAGCTCGACCAGCTTCGTCGTTTTACCGCCGTTGATGAGTAAAAGGGACTGCGCGCCTGCCACCCGGACTGCGCTGCGAAACGGGACCTGCTGATAGTAGGTGCCATCATCGCCACCGGGCTCCAGGCCGTAGGATTCGAATTGTGTGGCAACATAGGCGGCCGCCAGGTCGTAGCCGCGCGTTCCTGTAAACCGGCCTTCGAGCAGGTCATCCGCCAGAAATCTTACGTGCGCGCTAATCGCGCCTGGGCTGAACGCGGTCTGGCCAGATTGTCCTTTGTTGCTGCAGCCGGAAAACGCCGCAAGAGTACTCAATGCGGCCGTGATAATTGTGAAAGTCGACTTTCTCATTCTGTTTCCTATCAAAGAGTGAGTCCTGTATTGGCTGGCCCGTATATTTATGAACTGTCTTGGGTGTTGTGGTTATGTTTCATCGTCTTCGATCGGCAAGTCTACCGTATCCTCAATTACAGTATGGCATTCAATCTCAAACCATTTCCGGAAGAGAGCGAGATTCCGGTTCTTGGGCCAAAGATCTTCATCCGTGTACCAGCCTTCGAGTTCACTTTCGAAAAGCGCTTCGTAGTTCAGGGCTATCCATTCTGCGACTGTTTCGGGATCGTCTGCATCCTGGTCCCTTATGAGATATACAGTCCTGTCTTCATTCACTGACGCAAGCGAAATTCCTGGGTCCTCAACGCATGGATCTGCTTCATTGATCCATTGTACCGCCGGTGACTTGTACTTGAGAATGATTGCCGCTCTATTGATCATGTTTCCCCCTTGGTTTTGAAGTGCCTGTTCGACTGTATCAAGTACGGACTAAGGAGCAGGTGCCCAACGAGTGTTTGGTTCGGTCGCACCTAGGACTGTGTCTGTGTGCACAAATTTAATAACTCCACTTTTCTCGTCGAACCGGCAGGCGATTGAGCACCTGGCGCTGGAACTGCCAGTTGGGCATGAACCGGTCCATCAGCGCGACGAAGCGGGCGTTGTGGGTCGGCTCCAGCAAGTGCACCAGTTCGTGAACAACAATGTACTCGAGGCACTCCGCAGGCTTCTTTGCCAGCTCTGTGTTAAGGCGAATCGTGCACGCCTTGTGGTTGCAGCTCCCCCACTTGGTCTTCATTGCCCGCACGTAAAACCGCTCCACGCTCACGCCGATCCGCGGCTGCCAGCGGGCGAACAACGGGGGCACAGCGTTCTTGACCTGCCCGCGATACCATTGCTCAACAAGAGCCTGCCTTTTGGGCGCATCTGTTCCAGGACGGACACGCAGAAGCATGCGGCTGTGCCTAAGCTCAATGAGGGCTGGCTCATTGAGCTCGGAGACCGTGAGCAAATAGCGCTTGCCCCACACGTAGTGGCTTTCCCGGTCCACATAGTCGCGAGGGGTTTCGCGCTCTTGTTCTCGAAGCTTCTTCTTCTGCTGCTTGATCCAGCCAAGCTTGGAGATCGCGAACAGGCGAATGGTGTCCATGCTCATGCGCTTCGGGGCTGAGATGCGCACCCTACCTGTCGGGGGATAGACGCTGAGATGAACATTCTTGATGTCCTTCAGGACTACGTCCACCGCGATGTCACCCAGCTTGATTTGCGACTCCACTAGTACTCACCTCGCGCCTTAATGATCAAGAAAATCCGCTCCACTTCGGTCTCATCTTGCAGAATCTCATACAAGGCCGCTTTGATCACTTGTTCGCGAGCTTGCACCCCGCGCCAACCGTCCGGTCGTACCTTTTTCACCGTCGCGTCTATCTTCACCGCCACTTCCAAGACCGGGTCGCCGGCGGTCGCGTATTCGCCTCGGTCATCGGCTACGCGGCCCGCTCGCGCAGGCGTCGGCCTATCCCTTTTCAGATTGTTGTAGACTGCCCGAAGGGCCGGACTGTCCTTCAACCGCTCGGGCGTATCCTCAGCCATCCCTGCCTCGACACTCTGCGCCAGAGTCGCGATGCGCTTCAGGTATTCCTCGAACTCGATGGCCTTGGCCTTCCGTGCCGCGATGATCTCGTCCAGCAGGGCCGACATCTTTTCGTAGTAGGCCGGGTCGTTCAGGTGCTCTTTGATGATCTTGCGGCGCACGTTGTTCTCAATAGCCTCAGCGATGGCATTCCTGTTGCCCTTCAAGCCGCCGAGCTGCGACGCAATGGCATTGGCGATGCCGGTCTTTACGACCAGCTCCAGCAGGCCCATATTATCGAAGGGCGAGATCTTCCTCGGCTCATCCGCTTCGATGTAGGTGTCGATCAGGTGCCGCATGTCGGCCTCGTAAGGTTTGAGGTCGAGCGTCTCGCCGCTGGCCTTGCGGATGATCTCTCGCAGGTTCAGGTAGTGCTTGAGCTGTTGCTTAATGCGCCTGATGTCGACGCCACCATATCCGGCGGGCTCCAGTTCATCGGCAATGTTGGCGTAGGCGCGCACCAGGACCACGGCCGCCTTGTAGAGCGCAACCCGCTGCGGCTTCCGCTCCTGCAGATCCTCTCGAATCTCCGTGTTGCCGCAGAAGTAGTGGATATGCTCCAGCTCATCTTTTGGCGGTTCGACCGGTTCACAGAGCAGGGCGAGGGCTTCAAGCGCGTTGTCGAGCCGTTCCTTGCCTTTCTTCAGGCGGTCCTGCAGCAGCACCTCCGGCTCAACCCCGCCGGCGCTGTGATCGAGCTCCGAGGTGTAGACGGCGATGGCATTCTCGACCTTCGGGAACAGGTCTTTGTAGTCCACGATATAGCCGAAATCCTTGTCCTCGCCGTCCAAGCGGTTGACTCGGCAGATAGCCTGGAACAGGCCATGGTCCTGCATGGACTTGTCGATGTAGAGATAGGTGCAGGGCGGCGCGTCGAAGCCGGTGAGCAGCTTGTCTACCACGACCAGCAGCTTCATATTCGCCGGCTCCCTGGTGAACAGCGCTTTGGCCTGCTCCTCGAAGGCCTCCGTTTTAGTCATGCCCGGCTTGCCATCGATCTCCTTCAGCAGCTCGCTGTAGGTGTTGTAGATGAACTGCTTGTCGGTCTCGGTGTTGGCGCCGGTTTCCTCCAGCGTTACGTCCCGGGCCAGCGGGTTGTGGGAGGTCACCACAGCGCACTTGCCCTTGAACGGGGTCTTCTGAAACAGGATGAAATACTTGCACGCTTCGTAGATGCTAGACGCCACCAGGATTGCGTTGCCCCGTTCGCTGGAAAGGCGCGGCTTCACGCTGAAGTCAAAGACGATATCACTCACCACCCGGTCCATGCGCGAGCGGGAGCTGAGCACGTTCTGCATCGTGCCCCACTGATTCTTCAGCTCGTCCTTTTGCCAGTCGTTCAGCCCCCTGGTCTTGGCCTCGAACCAGGCGTCGATCTTGTCCTCGGAGCCAAGGCGCTGATCGATGTCGCGCGCCTCATAAACGAGATCGAGCACCACGTCATCCTCGACGCCCTCGCTGAACTTGTAGGTGTGGATGTAGCCGCCGAAGACCTCCAGGCTGGTCGCCTTGTCTTTGGCGAGCAAAGGCGTGCCGGTGAAGCCGATGAATACCGCGTTGGGCATCATGGCCTTCATCACCCGGTGCAGCTTGCCGCTTTGCGTACGGTGGCATTCGTCCACGAACACGAAGACCTCCCCCATGGTCGGACTGGGTTGGGCTTCCAACTCCTTGATGTAGGCGTCAAAGTCGTCCACGTCCTTGCGCCCGAACTTGTGCACCAACGAGCACAGCAGGCGCGGCTTGGCCTGGCCGAGCTGGCTCATCAGGTCGCGGCCGCTGCTGGTGCGCCTGATGGCTTCGCCCGCCTCGGTGAAGACCCGCTCGATCTGTTTGTCCAGCTCGTCGCGGTCCGTGATGATGGCGACGCGGGCGTTGGGATTGTTCTCCAGGATCCATTTCGCGAGCAGCACCATGACGATGCTCTTGCCGCTCCCCTGCGTGTGCCAGATGATGCCGCCCTTCCTCACGCGCGCATGCGTCTGCGCGGCCTTGACGCCGAAATACTGGTGTGCGCGCGGCAGTTTCTTCACGCCGCCGTCGAACAGCACGAAGTCGTGCATCAGTTCGATCAGCCGGCGCTTCTCGCACATCTTGAGCAGGTACTTGTCAAGCTTAGAGCGACTGTCGTCCTGCTCATCTTCCTTCCACTTCAGGAAGTACTTCTCCTCCGTTTTGATTGCGCCGTATCGTAGGCCTTCTGAGTCGTTACCGGCGAAGATGAACTGCACGGTGCTGAAGAACCATTCGTTGAATTCATGCTGCTGGTTGGAGAGGCTCTGGCGGATGCCGTGACCGATGCTCACCCGGCTGTTCTTCAACTCCAGCACGGCGATGGCGATGCCGTTAACATACAGCACGACATCGGGCCGCCGCTCATGGTTGCCCTTGAGCGTCACTTCTTCGGCGATGGCGAAGTCGTTCCGGTCCGGCTCCTGCCAGTTGATCAGGTGCACGGTTTCCGTCACCTTGCCCGCCTCGATCTTCACGGGCACGCCGTAGCGCAGCAGGTTGTAGACAGCCTGGTTGTTGCCGTAGAGCGTGCGGCTGTGGTTGTCCGCCTCGGTGCGCAGCCTGTGCAGGGCAACGCTGATTTGCGTCGGCGTGGTGCCATGCTTGGCCAGCCAGGTCGAGAGCAGACCCTCCTCGATGTTGCTGTTGCCCTCCCGGTCAGTCCAGTCGCCGAGGTAGCTGTAGTCTAGCTCGGTGCGAAACAGGGCGATGACACGGTTCTGCGTCGCGCGTTCGGGTTGGCCGATGGTGCTCACGGCAGGATCTCCCAATGACCGCCCCTGGGCGGACCGACGCGTCTGATGCAGCCGCTTTCGCGCATGACCTTCAGGTGATTCTCGATTCCCGTTATTCCCATGCCGAGTTCAGCGGCGAGTTGCGGGGTGGAAACGCGGGGATTGCGCAGCATGGCCCGGGCGATCCTGAGTCGTTTCGCCGCCATCGTCTCGCCCCACTTTTCACCCCATTTGTCACCCCACTTTTCACCCCACTTTTCATCCAACCGGCTTCCATCGCCCAGCACCTCCGTCAGGCGGCTGGGATTGGCGTGGAAGGTTAACATCAACCCCGCCAAGTCGGGATCAAAATCGGGTGGCGGTATGTCATACTCCCGGCATTCGCGCTGAATCTTCTCAATACCACGCCCCCAGGCCTCAACGTAGCCCGCACGGAAAAATGCGTTGGCGACAAGTGGATTGAATGGCCGGGACGGATGCTTGCCCAGCAGCTTCTCCATGGTCCAATCATCGGGCAAGTGTCCCGGACTCCAAATCACGATCTGGTGCTCATAGACGCTGATCTGGATGGGTATGGCGCTGGCGTAGTCCTTGTGAACCAATGCATTGAGGATCGCCTCGCGCAAGGCGGGAATCGGAAAGAGGTATTCCTCAATCCGTTGAATGCCCTCATAGCGGATGTACGCCTTGAGGTACTTGGTCCGGAGAAGCTCCAGGATGTTCTCGACCTGCACAAACAGGCTGCCGTGGATTTCGTCCTGGTAGAGAAGATCATCATCCGTCCTGAAGAAGCCGATCTTAGTGTACGCACCGCTGACGAACTTCTCGGGCTCCTTGGCGAAGAGCAAAGCCGTAGGCCGTTTAAGATAGTCTCCTTCCACAAGTTGAAGATGTTCCAGCAACACTTCATCCCGCTCCTGCAGGGCGGCCTCATCCACGCGCCCGCTTCGCGCGGCATTTCGCCTGAAGATCTCGAATGCCTCCTTGCCGCAGGCCGCCAACTGCAGCCCCGGCGCCGGAACACCGTCCCAATGAAGCCCCTGTTTGCCCAGGAGGAACCGCTGCAGCGCGGCGCCCTTGAGCGTCTGGTTTGTGCTGCCGCTGCGATAGTGATATTCGCCCTTGTAGCTGACCGGATACGGGTAGGGCTCCACCACGATTTCCAGATACTCCTTCCCGGCCTGCTCACGAAGGTTGACCTCCACCACAATCCCCAGGATGTCCCGTACTTTGTTCGGAATGTCCACCAGCAGCTTTGCGGCCCGGGACAATCCGCGGACCATGCCCTTGTCGTTGCGCCCGATAACCAGCACACCGCCCTCGGCGTTGGCAAAACCGCAGATCCAGCGCAAATACTCGTCGCGCCAGCTCTCTTTCCATTCGGTGTTCTGGCTTTCCTTCATACCAGCCGAATCCTCCCGGTTAGCAATTCCTGCATCATGCCCTGCTTGAGTTGGCGGGCTTTGGCGAGCTTGGCCTCCAGCGCGGCGATTGCCGCATCCATGTCGGTGAGGATGGTGGCGATGGCTTCTTGTTCGGGTAGCGTGGGCAGCCTTACTTCGTAGTTCTTTACGACATTCCAGTCGGAACGAGGCATGTGTGTGCCATAGGCTGAGCTGGCCGTTTCAATGAAGCGATCAACCTTCACGAGCTGGAACAAATACTGCGGGATGAGTAGAGAGTGCTTCGCCACCAACACCCAAATCTCTGTCGAGCAGACGCCTTGGCGGCTTGCGAGCCAATATTTCCGAAGGTAGGCGCGGAGCTTTCCGAACAGAACATCATCTTCTTGAAACACGGATTTGAGAGAGGAACCTTCTGATGTCGCAGTGTAGCCGACAAGGCACCCCGTTCCTTGTTCGAAATGTTCTAACTCGATGCAGAACTCCTGAGATCCTGCTCGCCTCGGGTCGATTCGCTCCTTGCGCGGGTGGGCGACCTCCCCCAACCGCTTCACTTCCCACTCCCCGTTGAACCCCGGCAGGCGCTTCTTGCCGGTGAGCAACTCCTGCATGGCGCCTTGTTTGAGCTGGCGCCTCTTGGCAATGAGTTGCTCCAGGGATTCGATGTGGGCATCCGCATCGCTCAACGCCTCGGCGATGGCTTCTTGTTCGGCCTTGGTGGGTGGGAGGGGAAGTTTGATAGAACGAATCTGACCAAAGTTGAGCCCTTCGCGATTGCCACCGGCCTGAAAGCTATCGATCTGTTGCTGGCCCAAACCCGAAAGCAAGAAGTAATTGATGAAGCGAGACGTGACCTCACGTGCATCGGTTCTGATAATGCAGACGTGCTGATTCACATTGCCACCCGCCAAACGTGCATCCGCGATTGCACTCCGACCGATTGAGGCGCCGGTGATATTCAAGAGGACATCATTCTGCCTTAGCTCTGTGGCGGAAAAACCACTGTGTGTGTCATCGTCGATGTAAACCAGATCGTTGAGCAGCAGTGTTCCCCAGCCGACGTTCTGGCTCCGGATGAATGGGCGTCCGTATTCACTGTAGTTGTTGCTGCCTCCTCTTGGCGTGACACCGCTTCCAACCTTGCTGGCGAGATCGCCAATCGTCGTTGGCTTCCAATCTTCCGGAATCACTCCCACCTCCGTCTGCCTGTAGCCCAGTTTCACTTCCATGAGAAACCCATCATCTCCAGGTGCCCGTTCACTTTCGCCTCCAACTCGGTCACGCAGCTGGCCATCTGCGGCAGCGGCGTCTCATAACGCTCGGCCAACTCCTTCACGCGCTGGGTGAGCTGCTGGCTCACGCGGTCCATCTCACCGTGGATGGCGGCATCGAGCGTGGCGAGCCACTTGTCGTCCACCACCAGCGTCTTGATCTCGGGCTCGGTGAGCTTCGGATACCGGGCGTAGGCCTGGGCGTTGAGCGCGGCTTCCGCCTGTTTGAGACGCTTCTTGAGGTCGGTTTGCTCATTGTTGCGCTTCAACCATTCCTCCAGCGCACTCCTTTCTTCCACTACCAACTCGCCGTTCTCAACTCTCAACTCCTTCAGTCGCGCAACAACTGCAGCCTTGTTCACCTTGTCGAGTTCGGCGAATGCCCCGTCCTCGCCCCCGTGTTCTTCCTCCATCTCGGCCGCGAGCTGGCCGATGGCCGCCTGCTCCCTGCTGAAGGTGCGGGCGACGACCAGAGCCTTGGGGATGAGGTCGCAGGTCCAGCCCTTGTCCTTCTTCTTGCCCTTCTTGTCCTTCTCAATGATACGGCTGGTCTCGGCCTGCCAGCCGTCGGCGGCGATCAGGTAGCAGTCGTCCTGCATAGTTTCGGCCCAGTAGTCCATCAGGTGTTGGTAGACATCGTAGGCGTCGATCAGCGGCTTGCCGGCGTAGTGGGCGAGCAGGCCCTCGGCCAGCGCCACGATGATTTCCTTGGGATGGCAGCCCGCCTGCAAAGCCTTGAGCATTGCGCTGCTCTCTTGCCGCCATGCGGCAAAATGGTCATTCATGCCGGCAATGAAGGCGGCGAACTCGGGGTGCTCGTAAATGGCGGACTTGATAGCCGACTTCTCCACGGCGAGATTGTAGTAGCCGGGCCGGTTTTCCTCAAACAGGCTGTGCCGCAGTTGCGGGCAGACCTCCCAGTAGCGCTGCAGCGCATCAACATCGGCGGCCGGGATGCCGCCCTGCAAATGGCCCGCGATATCCTGCAGGTCCTCGGGCGTCTGGCTGTCGATGTAGCGCGGCAGGTTAAGGTTGAATTCGTTCTTTTCGATCTCCGCTAAGGGCACCATGCGCGCGTATTTCGGCGCCTCGAGCCCCTTGTTGAAGACGTCCACGATCCTGTGGATATCCATGTCCCGCAAACGGTTCTTCGGGCCGTCCTTCATGAAGCCGGCGCTGGCATCGACCATGAAGATGCCCTTGCGGACCTGGGCCTCCGCCTTGTCGATGACCACGATACAGGCGGGGATGCCGGTGCCGAAGAACAGGTTGGCGGGCAGGCCGATGATGCCCTTGATGTAGCCCTTGCGCACCAGGGCGCGGCGGATGTCAGCCTCGGCGTTGCCACGGAAGAGCACGCCGTGCGGCAGGATGCAGGCACCCTTGCCGGTGCTCTTGAGCGAGCGCACGATGTGCAGCAAGTAGGCATAGTCACCCTGCTTACCGGGCGGTGTGCCAAACGGCTTGAAGCGCTCGAAGGGGTCGTTCAGCGGGTCGAGACCGGTGCTCCAGCGCTTATCGGAAAAGGGCGGATTGGCGACCACGTAGTCAAAAGTCTTGAGCGTTTCGGCCGCTTTGAAACTGGGATCGGTCAGCGTGTTGCCCTGCACGATCAGTGCGGTCGGGTTGTCGTGCAGGATCATGTTCATCCGCGCCAGGCCGCTGGTGGCGGAGTCCTTTTCCTGCCCGTAGAGCGTGACGGCGGCGCCGGCCTCGTCGGCCACCTTCAAAAGCAGTGAACCGGAGCCGCAGGTGGGATCGTAGACGGTGGTGGCAGCACTGGTCTTCGCGTCGCGGATGCCGCTGATCTGCGCGATGATGCGGCTGACTTCAGCGGGCGTGTAAAACTGGCCCTTGCTCTTGCCACTCTGGGTGGCGAAATGCCGCATCAGATATTCGTAGGCGTCGCCGAGGATGTCATCGCCTTCGGCGCGGTTCTTTGAGAAATCGAGGGCCGGGTTCTCGAAGATGGCGATCAGGTTGGTGAGCCGGTCCACCATCTCCTTGCCGCTGCCGAGCTTGGTGGCATCCATGAAGTCCGGGAAGGAAGAAAGCTTGTTGGCTTTGGCCAGCGGGGCAATGATCTCCTTGTTGATCTTGTCGCCGATTTCGCTATTGCCTTTGAGCGCGACCATGTCCTTGAAACTGGCGCCAGACGGGATCGTAATCGCCGCGTAGTGCTGGCCGGCATACTTATCGCTGATGTACTTGATGAACAGCAGCACCAGGACGTAATCCTTGTACTGGCTGGCATCCATGCCGCCGCGCAGCTCGTCACAGCTTTGCCAGATGGAGCTGTAGAGTTCGGATTTCTTCAGGGCCATTCGTTTTTCCTGTTCTGCTTGCGCGAGTGTAGGCGTTCAGCCATCGCGATGCTAACCAACAACGCGCAGTTTCTCGATAGCTCCATAGAAATTACAGCTTTTCTCCTGACTCGCAAGACAATTTCACGATCTTACAGGAAAAGCCCCTGCCACCAATTACCCACAAAAGAGTGGCCAGCGTCATCTAAGAAGCCACTTCCGCAGCATTGCCGCCTTCATCAAAAAATGGCTTCCAGACACTCTCGGGCGAGTGTGGGGTCAGCAAGCTCACGATGACGAGGGTGGCGACCGAGATAACCAACGCCGGAATGGCAATGTAGTCGGTATCGAGTGGAAATGGAACCCCGAGAAACGAGGCGGTCGTGCCGCTGGCCTGCAGCGTCCGGTTGACGATTGTGATCAGGATAACCGAGCCCATGCCCGCCGAAATAGACGCCACCCCACCTTGCCGGGTGACGCGTTTCCAGAAAAAAGACGCCAGCAGCACCGGCGCCAGCGATGCGCCGATCATGGTGTATGAAATAAGCGCCATTTCCAGAATGGTTTGAAACTGGCTCATGAGCAAGAAAGCAAGCGCGCCAATAACGACGATACAAATGCGTTGGATCTTTACAATTTGCTCTGAACTTGCATCCTTATAAATGAAGGTTTGAAAAACGTCGCGGGTGACATTGGTTGAGGTTACCATGAGAAAGGTGTTGCCGGTGGAGACGATAATTGCCAAACCACCCGCAAACAGGACAGCGCCAAGAGACGCCGGCATCTGCTCGTAACCAATTCTCAGAATGATTTCTTCGGCCATTGCGCGATTGATGGAGCCGTCCGCCAGAAAGAACCTTGGATCGTCGGCGTAAATCGCATACCCGACAACTGCCACTGCGCACATCAGAAACTCGATTAGTACGACGCCCGAAAACATGCCAATGACCGCCCGACTGGCCGCTTTCTCATCCTTGGCGGAGTTGAATTTTTGATAGATGCTGCTTTCGCTGAGCAGCAGCAGAAAGGTCGGCAGTATGATCCCGACAACCCAAAGTGCATCGTGCCCTTCAAACATGGACAAGTAAGCGGGATTTTTCGCTTCTATGGTCGTCACGACCGCGTCCCATCCGCCGTGAGCGGAAATCGCCATCGGCAGGGCCATTACCATGGCAATGATCATGATGACGCCGTTAAAAATGTCGATAGAGACAATTGAAACCATGCCCGCAAGTACGGTGAATGCGACAATGACGACGCACGAAATCAGCATGCCGGTTTCGGGAGAAATCGCGCCCTCGGTCAAAATGCTGATAAAGCGCCCGCCGCCCTTGAACTGATACCCGGCGATTACCATGTAGGCCATGATGATCGTAATTGTGCCCAGCATTTTTGCTGTTCTGCTGTAACGTTGCTCCAGCAGATCCGTCAGCGTGTACTGTGAGATTTTGCGGACGCGCGCCGCAACAAAGTAAATGACCACAATCCCAATCCAGGCGCCCATCGAGAACCAGAGTTCGGAAAAACCCGACCGGAAACTCAGTCCGGCAGATGCGAACAGACTACCGGAGCCGATCCAGGTACAAACCAACGTGGCGACCAGCATGTAGACCGGGACACCGCGGCCCGCCACCATAAAATCATCCTGAGTCTTGACGGTGCGGCTCTTGTAGACACTGACTCCAACCAGAAAGGCAAGATAGCTTCCAACGACGACGACGTAGATCATGGGGTCTCCTCCATTCGCGGCAAGGTTCTCGGAACAACTGATTGTTTTGTGGTGGCAGAGATCGCTTCTGCCCAAAAACCAGTCCCTGGGGCCTTGCCTTTAGGGGCAAAGCTCTATCGCCCGGTGTGAACGGGTGCTTCTATTTTCGTTTTCTGATAGCGGGAATTGGGTGGAGAATTATTGCCGGATACCGCCGGCATGGCAAGGTTAGGGAAAAATGTGCGTAATTTCAAGTTCCATTTTTGCGTGTTGCAAGCGGGGGCGGTCTGGCATCGGGCCAACCACAAGGTTCTCCGCCGTTTTCTTATTGAGTCCCAATGACCTCACCGTCGCGATCAATAAAGATCTTTTCACCGGCGAGGATCACCTGGGTGCGGCCATTCTTAAAAAAATAACCGCGATCGTACTTTGGCTCGATCACCACTTCGCCCAATTTGTTGATGTAGCCCCACTTGCCGTTTGATTGAATCATCGCCAACCCTTCTGAAAAGTCTCGCGCAGCCGAATACTGGGCGGGGATCACCATCTCGCCCTGTCCGTCGATGAAGCCATACTTGCCGTCCAATCTGACCAGGGCCAGTCCTTCTGAAAACAGCCGGGCAGCTTCGTAGCGGGCTTTGATGACCACTGCGCCCGATCGGTCGATATAGCCGTGATTCTTGCCGGTGCGAAATGTCGCACGCCCTTCGGAGAAATTTCCGACCGCGTCGAACACCGGCTCGATTGCGACGCTGCCGGTGCTGTCAATGAACCCGTATTTTGGTTTTGAAACAAACAAAAACACTCTCTCAGAGGTCTCAAAAGATGCCAGCCCTTCCCGGAAGTCACCGACATTCTTGAATTGCGGCTTAATCACCATCGCACCACTCGTGTCGATAAAGCCGTAATTGTAGTAATCCCGGAAGGCCTTGAATTTTCCCACCCTGATTTTTGCCAGACCGCTATTGAAATTTCCGGCAGCATCATATTCAATGGGAATCATGATCTGCCCTTGTTTGTCGATGTAGCCGTACTTGGAGTAGTTCTCGTAACTGATGCCGACGACGGCCCGGCCGTCATTGAACTTGCCGGCATAGTCATACTGCGCCGCGATTACTTTTTCACCGTTTTCATCGACAAAGCCGAATTTCCCGGTGAGCAAATCCTGGTAACGCCTTGGCTGGGCGCCAACAAAACCGGCACAAGCCACCAAAAGAACGCAACTCAAAAAAAGAACTCTGCACTTTATCACGCGGGTTCTCCGTAACCTAAATAAATTTGAGGAGAAAACCTTGAGAAGCAACTACAGGAGCATCGTACGAGAGCTACGGCTAAAGATCAAATGATTTCTTGCCTGCTGCGGGGCATGAAGGGCAGTAGGTACCCGGTTTGTCAAGTCCGCGACTCGGCCTTCCGATACGCGTGGAATGACACTGTCCGCTGTACGCCTTCCTCGTCCTGGATGGTGAGTTTGTGCGGCCCTGAACTAAGGTTGACTGGCAGGTCATGCTTTCCTTTTGTTTCCCCTATAAGGACTCCGTTCAAAAACCAGAACAGGTGCGAATCCGGGCGGTGGTGTTTTGCTGAAAACACGATTCGTTCGTGCTTGCCACTCAAATCTCGGGGAACAAAGATTTTCACGCCTTCGATGGGATAGATCAGATCGATTTGGCTTTTCGCACGATAGGCGGGACAGCTTGCCAGATGTGCCGGAAGTAAATCAACCGGATGACCGCTCTTTTGCAACAGTTCTCGGGCTGCGGCTGGGATGATGTAGCGATTAGACCAGGTGGTCTTGCGGCCGGCCCAGCACAGCGAACATACCGTCAGTTCCGTTTTTTCTTCAATAAGAAAGCGGCGATGAAACGGGCAGATGCCCGGCACATGGGCCACGACCGGGACCTGCTCAGTGGCAGTATCGAGGCACGATGGCCCCGCAGGGTAGCCGCTACGGGCACAGACGGTTTTTTCTCTTAAGTCAAACTCGGGCTTTTCAAACCAGGTTGGCTGCTGCGCCTCTGTGAGTCGATTAAACAATGAGAAGAGTAAGGGTGCGGCCGATTGTGCGCCGCTCAACGCAGCGTTGCCCTCACCGGAAAAATTTCCGACCCAGACGCCGATAGTCCACTGCGGGTTGCAGCCGATGGCCCAGGCGTCTTTTTGCCCGTAGCTTGTGCCGGTTTTCCAGGCGACAGGAACTTGGTCATTGAATTCCCGCCAGTAGAAATCAGTTCCGGGCCGGGCGAGGTCGGTCAAAGCGTTCAGGACCAACCACGCCGCGCCGGCGCTGAATACACGTGGCCGATTTTCTGGCGAGTCTTGATCTTCCTCATGTAAACTGAGTCGCATCGGCTTACCGTAGTTCGCAAGGGTCAGATAGAGTTGGGTCAACTCGTAAAGACTGGCTTCAGCGCCACCGAGAATCAGAGTCAGACCGTATGCTTCGGGCGTTCTGAACAGCCCGGTAAGGCCGGCTTCTTTTAGGAAATCATAGAAGTCATTGACGCCGTAGGAATTCAAAAGCCGCACGGAAGGCACATTCAGTGATTTGATGAGGACTTCGTTTATAGCTGCAAGTCCGGAAAATTGCTTCGAGGCATTTTGCGGAGCGAATGTGCCATAAAAGGTGGGAACGTCGACGATTTGTGACTTCATGGTAAACGGGCCGCGGTCCAGGGCGCGCGCCACCAGAAACGGCTTGAGCAGACTGCCGGTCGAACGCAACGCCTGCACACCATCGACTTGTCCGCCGTTTTCATTGTCGGCGAACGCCTGCGATCCGACGTAGGCTCGGACCTTTCCCGTTTTTGTCTCAGCTACAACTATGGCGAGGTTGGCAATGCCGCGTTCATTGAGCGTCCTGCGATGGTTTCGGGCTGCCTCTTCCGCCTGCTGCTGCATGGTCCACTTCACGGATGTCCTCAGTACCGCATAGGATGATTTCTCCAGTAAGCGTTGCGTTAAGTGTGGAGCGGTAAACGGCAGTTTGGTATCTGCGGACGGCAGCGGTTCAGCGCAGGCCATTTCACAGGTCGTCCAATCGATCTTTTGATTTTTGGCCAATCGTTGCAAGAGTTCATTTCGCTTTGCGATGAGCGCCGGCCGTTGACTCTTAAGATTGATGAGTGCCGGCGAGTTAGGTAAAACCGCAAACAGCGCTGCCTCAGCCCAGGTCAGTGCCCGCATTGATTTGCCAAAATAGCGAAAGGATGCTGCGCGCAGACCGACCACATTTCCGCCCATGGGCGCTTGCGTTGCATAGATGGACAGAATTTCCTTTTTCGAGTAGTGCAGAGTCAGTTTCATCGCCAGCAGGGACTCGTAGAATTTGTTCAAATACGTCCTTTTCCTGGGTTGTGCCAGGCGGGCCACTTGCATCGTAATGGTGCTGCCGCCCCGAATTCTTTTCCCTGCAAACAGGTTTGACACAAAAGCGTTTCCCAGGGCCAGAGGATCAACGCCCGGATGTGAAAAGAATCGTTTGTCTTCAAAAGTCAAAAGTGCGGCGATGTATTTGGCAGGCAGTTCATTCTTGTCAGGCGGGAAACGATACTGCTGGTCCGGCGCCAGGGTGGCGCGCAACAAACGACCTTCGGCATCAAATACCAGCCGCGAGTAGCCGGTGTCGAAGACTGCGTCGAATGGCTCCGCCAGCCAGAGCGAAGCTCCGATCACGAGAGCTGCGACTGCGCCGAGCAGCGGCCGGCTTTGAATGGGTCTCAGCATTAGGGTAAGTTCGGTAAACATCGGGGTATGCGATTTTTAGTTGACCGTGACCTTGCCACCTTTGATCCGCGCATAAAACTCCGGCGAGTACATCGCCTCCACCACTACCGGCGGCAGGGTGAATGTTCCCTTAAAAGTTGGGTTGATTTTCACACCAAAAAACAGGTCGCGCCGCGGCCTAAGATCGAAAAACCAGTTAACCCGGTCGTCCCTGATGTCCATGTAGTTGCCGCTGCTTAGACGTTTGTTCTGCACCCAGGAGGGCAAGGCCGTGCCTGTAAGTCTGGCGTTACTGACTTCCCACCCCGATGGAAACATGCTGGACAATGCCAGTCGCTGCAGCGGCTGGCTGTTGACACTCTTGACCCGGTAAATGACCCAGAAGGGTTTTCCCTGGCCGCGCTCCGTCACCGTAGTAGCGCGACCATCTTCATCATAATAGTTGCGCGTCAGCTCAATTCCGCTGTAGGCGGATTCTATCTTGCTTTCCAGCGGAATGCCTTCGGAAAAGAGGGTCACAAACAACGGGTTGTTATTTTCTACTGTGACCGAAATTTCCTTCTCCCACAACTCCTCTAGCTCGATCAACATTTGGTAGCCACTGAAGGATTTCTTTTCGGTTTTGCCATCCGCCATCTTGATTTTAAACTGCACGGCGCCGCCGGAAAACGAAGATGTCTTGTAGAAAGAGCCGAGGGTCAGAAGAGCCACGGCGGTCTCCTGGGTCGAGTACCACCCGTGCGGGGAAAATGATTTCGCGATATCGCGCATGAGGGTGCCCGCGGTTTTCAGGTCGTCCATCTTGAGCGCTAAGTACGCCATGAGCGCCCGGTCGCGTAGCGAAGATCCGTAAGTGCCGCTCAGTTCGCGATAGCTGGTGATCTCGGTCGGCGCTGATTTTTCCAGCTCGCGGCCCACATCTTGCTTACCACTGAGATAGTAGGCCGTGGCCAACAACCTGCGCGAAACCGGGTCCAGCTCCGCCAGGTGGTTTTCTCTCACCAGGTTCATGCCCCCCAGGTGAGGTTCGCCTGCCAGCGCCAGGAGAAAAAGACGGTAGGTCTGATAGCGATGGTTCGAGCGTTTGACTGCGGAGGCGCGGCTGCGGGCTTGTCGCAACCAATGATCGTAAAGTTCGTCCGGCACATGATAGCCAAGCTCTCGCGCTGCGATTAAGAAATGGCCGGCGTAACTGCTGCCCCAATCGCTATATCGCGGACGATTGCCATCTGAAGCCGGCCAGTAGGAAAAGCCTTTGCTGATCTTGAAATTTGCCAGTCTTTCGACTGCTGCGTTTATGTTGTCGGTAACCGCCTGCTTTTGATGCGAACGGAGATCGAGCAGAGATGGCAAGTAGAGTTGCGGAAAAGCACCGGATACCGTTTGTTCGATGCAACCATAGGGGTAGCGGATCAGGTAGTTCAAGCGTTTGTCCAACTGCAGGTCGGGGATCCGACTGAATGCCAGACGAGCTGCATTCGTCCCCTTTAGGCCAATCTTGTGTGGCACAAGAGTCACAGTCTGTCCCTGTAGTACAACCGTGTCAGTGACTTCCGTATAGAATGGATTCGGGCTTGTGACAGGCAGATGAACAGTATTATCTGCCGCTGTGCCGTTCGCGGTCGCCACCACAGTGGTAGTGTCCGCACCGATGGCGTCCCCAACTTTTACAGAAAAAGCCACATCCTGCTCTCCGGGTTTTGAGAAAGAAACTCTCGCCTTTTTATCGCCAACCGCGGTTAGGTTAGCAGAAAGTTCCATCGCCAGCGTCACGTCTGTAACGCTGCTGTCCATGACAAAAACAGAAACTGGTAATGCAAAAACATCACCCGGCCTTGCGACTCGCGGTACGGTGGTCAGAATCATGAGCGGCTGTTTGACCGGGATTGTTTTCTCCACGGAGGTGTAACTGTGTCCTGCACTGGCAACCAACATGACGCGTACAGCGCCGACATAGTTCGGCATCGTGAACGAAGATTTCACCGTTTTCCCCGGCTCGATGGTGACGGGTTCTTCGTACAGAACCACCGGCTTAAACCGTTTGACCCGGCTGCGGTCGACGCGTTTTTTGCGTTGGCTGTCGTCCAGGTCGCCGCCGATAGAGAAGTACTTGTCCATGTCAGGATAGAGCACGCCAATGATTTGGTCGAAATTATCCGTGGTGCTGACCCCGAGTCGGAGCTTCTTGAAGTAGTGCTGCCACGGCTGCGGTGTCTGAAAGTCAGTCAGGTCTAGCAGGCCTTCATCAACTACGGCGAGTGTGTAAGTCGCGGTCCTGGCCGCGTGCGAGGTCACGGCGATCTCGAAAGATTCTTTCGGTTTCAACTCTGCCGGAGCCGTCATCGACAACGGCAGGCGCGTGGCGGGTTCTTCAACATAGACCGTTTTGATTCCATAAAGCCGCATGGGCAAATCGTTTGTGTTCTGATTGTGCGGCTGGATTAGACTCACCGATGCATAGAAGTTGGGAACCAGTTCATCCGTTACCGGAAAGCTAAAGTCTGTTTCGCTGCCGGAGACTTCCTTCCATTCACTTCGAATAATCCGGTTGCCCTGTTCCAGAGAAAAAAGAGCCATGCCCTGTTCCGGCGTTTGAAAGGTGAGCGTAGCCTGATCGCCGACATTGTAGATATTTTTGTCCGACGTAATTTGCAGGTAGTTGCGTTTCCCGTCCACCGGCTGCGCTGTTCTGCCCCAACCGGAGCTGTAGAAAAACAATCCGGCCGTGTGCCCCGTGGTTTCATCCAGAACTTCGAGGTAGTGTTGGCCGTAATCCTCCAGCAAGATTTTGTGCTTTAGTGGGGCTGTCTCGGAAGTGTAGCTGGTTTCTTCCAGCAAATAAGTCGCCTTATTCCCGATAAAATCGCGCCGGTCGCGGCGGTCGTAATGCCACCACCAGTATCCCCGGTTCACGTACAGTTTGATTTTTAATTTGTGGCGCGCCACCGATTTGCCATCAGCATCAACCGCGGCTATGGGGATTTCATAATTTTCACCAACGCGCGCTGAGGACCGGTCAAAAATATTCTTAATGCCCACAAATGCCGAGTAAGGGAAAATGGTGGTTGATTTCGTCTCTTCCTTGAAATTGCCGCCCTTTTCATAGACAGTTGACCGGACAGTGGCGTACAGCAACGAGGGAATTCTGGCCCGACCCGGCAGCGCGTAATCCAGAGAATACTGTCCCGACGCGTCCAGCGCGCCATCGTAAATCGTCTTGGACTGACGGCTGAAATGTTTTAAAGGCGTGGTAAAAACGTAGCCTGCCCACTGCGCTGGTCTGAAGTCACGCCCGGTGAGATCCAGGCGAATGTTTGTCCGCAAGCCGGCAGCAGGCGCCCCGAACAAGTATTTGCTGGTAACTGTCCCGGCTAAAATGGTCTGTGGCTGGTAAACTTCGTCAGGAAGGTCAAATTCGGTTTTTAGGCGAACCGGCTTGACGGTTTCGACCCGCAGTTCTTTATTGAATCGCAGGCCGCCAACTTCCAACTGTGCAGTCCAGGTGCCGGTCGGATCTGCTAGGTCCGTCTGAATTGGTAAGTAGATATGACCATTTTTACCGCAACTTTTCTTTGTTTCATAAACCAGTTGGCCGCGAGCATTTCTGACCTTTAGGATGGCAGGGGTTTTTTCAGGCGGAGAAGAGCGGTTTATCCGGACTATTGCGGCCAGGTGAATGGTGTCGCCCGGGCGATGCACACCTCGTTCCGTGTACATGAAAACGTCCGTGCCCTTTCTTCCGCCCGAACTGCCGGCCACATCAAAATTGTTGAGCTGCCAGGCCGGATGGTTCAGTTTAAGCAGAGCGATCCCGGCAGAATTCACGGAAAAAACGTACGCTCCCTGCTCGCTGAATTGGACGTGGCCGTTGTTATCTGTCCGTTGGCTTTCGAGCAGCTTGTTCTGGTAGCTGTACATGCCCAGCGTCAATCCCTTTACCGGCCGGGCTGATTGCACGTCAGTAGCGAAAACATGAATGCCGTCGTCCGCCTTTTTTAAGGTGAGCGCTGTGTCCGAAGCAAGCAGCAGTCGGCTCAGATAGCCGCGTGAGTTGTAGTAGCCCGGTTGGCAGGGATTGGTGTAGTAGTTGTCACCGTCGAAATAGAGGTCGCCGTCGCTGAGTTGGTCGCGTGCGTTGACGCAACGACCAGCCAGGTCATTGGCGCCAAAGGTGAGCTGAACGACGAACGCCGAGTTTTTTTTGTCTTTGAAAACAGGTGTCAGGTCGAGTTCGGTTTTTGACCATTCGTTCCTGCTATCCGTTATCTGTAGTTCTTTGCTGAAGATATTGGCGCCAACCCGGGACAGGTCCCGGTAAGCGTAGGTAGAATAGTAGTCATCCCGCCGCTGTTTCAGATCGCTGACCGTGTTTTCCTGAATAAAAAAACCGAGATTCTGCGAATAGATCTCGGTGACAGTTATCCTCACTTTGCTGACATTCACCGACCTGAACTGCAGCCGGAAGTTGTTGCCGGTTGGCAGATAAACTCCGTCAGACAGCCACTTGACTTCGGGTTTAATATTCTCGAAGGAGAAGGCCGCCGTAAATGTATCGCTTAGTTTTGTGCCGAACTCACAAGGGAATCCTTGTGCGATTTTGGCGGTGTAGGAGCGACCCGGGACAAAGTCGCCCTGCACCAGCAACTTTTTGCCCTGCACTCGCATGCTGTACGGTAATTCCGGAGTAATCGTCAGGTAACCGGAAAGATCCGAGTTGGTTTTGATGGGGTCGCTGAACCTGAATGCATAAACCGGCTGCTCAGCTTCCGGGTTGGTGACGTCCATGTAGGACATCACGCGAAAGACGTCGATCCCGGGCAGGAAGACAGATCGTTGCCATTCCTTATCGCTTGCACGGTATTCCTGAGGCAGGGTAAAGGTGAAGTTCTGACCCTTCGGGCGACGGTAAAGAAGCTCGCTGGTCACCGCAATGCGGCCAGGTCCCGTGGATTGCACGGATAATTGCAGGGTCCTCTGCGGGCCTTGCAGCTTAAGCTGGTTTTCGATTCTTTCCAGTTGCACGGGTTGCGCGAACGTGAGGGTACCTTTGTATTTCAGGCCATTTTTCACATCTGCTACTGGTTCGAAATCTCCTTCAAAAGTAAGGATTTCCTGCTCTGCGACCCGAAAAGCAAACTCAAAATCGTTGACGTTTTTTTGTTCCCCAAACAAGATTTTTCCCAGCAAGGTAGCCTCGAACTTCTGGCCTGGTGGCAGGTTCTCGTCCGGGACAAATCGAAGCGTGGTTTGCGAGGTCCATTCCGCGTGGCCGGCAATCGCTGGTGCAAACACAAAAGGGTTTTGGTCGAGGGTTGTGCCACTCAAATGACCAGAGACGATCGGCTCACGAAATCTGATCTCGAGGGCTGCCGTGATAGCCACGATGTCTGCCGGCGTCTGCACAATCTCTTTCTCGAGTTCGAGGTGTTCTTCTAACTGCTGCACGACTGTGCGCTCGGTGGATTCTTCCCTTTTGTCCCCACAGGAAAACAACAGCAGTAGCGTGATGAGCAAAGTAACCTTTTTCATGACTTTTCTCCTCGATGATCCCTTGGATTGGCCAAAGTGGCAAAGATGGCTGAAAGCTGCAACAGATTCATGGGCTTTTAGGTAGACAAAACTCTCGCCGCCCGAACCGGTTGTGAACTAACCGATCCGTGCCAAACCGATCTCGGCTCACAGGGAAAAGTATGCCGGCTCGAAAACGTGGCTTAGGCGGCAGATTTCGGTCACGCTCAGAGACAGCGATTCGTTAGTTGAGATTGTTGTTTTGAAATTTAGAACAAAGGGGAGTAAGCGCTCTTGCAGAACTAATGTTGTTCAGAAGTACAAAGTTCCGCGAAAGGTATTTAACTAACATTTCTCACTTCATGAATAGCAACTAATTGCTATATTTTACGGAATTTAAGCAAGGTCCTCTCCTGGGAGGGGACAGATTCAAACTCGTAGAGAGTTTGAATCAGGGGTGGGTACGTGACCAGCGGCAGGCAGGCGTACCCACCCCGGTTCAAAACGCTGAACGCGATTTGAACCTGCCCCTCCGCGCGCGTTGCGCGTTTGGAGGGGATTACACACGGAAACCAGATGCCTCAGATGGAGGAACCAGATGGGAAAGATTAGTATTCAAGTAGTCGGCAAGCGCCCTGATTCAGCTTGTAACGCACGCACAAAGTCGTCAGGTTTTGTGAACCGGCCAGCAGGTGCTTGCCATCCACAAAAGTGAGTTGAACTCCGTGGTTTCCGGAGATGTCAGTTGGTCGGGTCCCGGTACCATTTCGCCATCACGAGTTCGGCGGGTTTGTGCTGCGGTGTGAAGTCACGTCCACGATAGGTTTCCTGATGGCTGAGCTTGGGGAACCACTTCCAGAAGTAGGCGCCCGCGCACCACTCTTCCTGCCAGAAGCTTTGAAAGAAAGCCTCATAGCAATTCGCCTGGGTCTGCAATTCGGCGGACGAAGCCTCGCCGTCGGAGCGGCGCGGCCATTCCCACGGCTCGATGGCTGTGTCTGCCGTGCTCTTGTATCCAATTTCTGTAAAAATCACCGGAACATCGAATTTCTTGCTGATTGCCTGGATTTTGTCACGGTGGGGCCGCCAGCCGGCCCGCAGTTCCGCCACACTTGGATTTTTACTCCGGGTCAATGGGAAGTACGCCTGGATCCCGATGAAATCCAACGCGTCCCAGAACTGAATCTCGTTGAACTCCAGATACCAGTTGGCGGAATAGGTCACTTTGCCCTTGAAGACTTTTCGTACTTCTGCAATGAGGACACGCCAATCATTCTCGCGCAGTACGGCGGTTTTGTAGAGTTCGGTCCCGATTGAGAGTGCTTCGATTTCATTTTCCTGTGCCAGCGTGGCATAGTGCAGCATGAAACGGGTGTAGCCTGCAAACCACTCGTGCCAGTCTTCTTCGCTGTTCATCTCGATTTCGCCACGCCACTTGCCGTCACCGCCACGGCTTAGCCAGATGTGCGGCTTGAGCAGGGTTTTGATGCCAAAACGCTTTGCAAGCTGCGCCGTGGTGCGGATGCCTTCGTCGGTTTCACCCCAATAGCCGTGCGAAGGACTGAGCCTGATCTCGGGGCTATCGTGACGAGACTGCCAGCCGAACGGGGTCTGCACGATCCAGTTAACATGGTTGCGCCGCAACGGTTCGAAATCCGCTTCCGTTACCGGTGCGCCGCCGACCCAACTGACTCCGCGATGCTTATGCTCAGATTTTGAGAAGGCCGGTTTGCTGTCAACCGGAGAATAAACCAGGGTCGGTATTAGTAGAAAAAGGATTAGCGGAGCAGGCATTTTGAACATCATGGTAGCGCACTGGTTAAGGAATTTGTAGACCTAAACAGGAGAGTAGAGGCAGGTATTCCAAAATGGAGAAATGTGAGCGGAATTTAAAAGGAACTAACTTCAGGCCAGAATCTTGTCCGCATGCAGCAGGTCAACAAACTGATCGCTCATGATAGTTTCGGCGTTTCTTCGGCTGTTGCCCAGCCCTGCGACGATGTAGCGATTCGCTATGAATATCTTGCGCTCATCCTTCTCGGCTTCGTCCAGCAGCAAATAGCCCACATAGAGATAACTGTACATCTCTACCAGTTCTTTGGCCGCGACTTCCTGAAACTGCTTGTCCTTTTTGTCTACCACAAATCTCAGGCTGTCGCGAAAAATCTCTCTGATTTCTATCAGGTGGTCGACCAGCTTGCGCAGGGTTCCCTTGTACTTCTGCTCTTCTTTTTCGTTGAAATGTTCTGCCAGCAGATCGTTGACGACCCCGCCGATGGCAGCAACCACTTGCATCTGGGAAGTCCCTTCGTAGATATTGGTGATGCGGGCGTCTCGCACCAAACGCTCAATGCTAAACTCGCGCATGTAGCCTGCGCCACCATGGATCTGCAAGGCATCGTAGCAGATTTGATTCGATGATTCAGTCAGAACAAATTTGGTGATCGGCGTCAGCAGGGAAGTGATTTTGGACGCCTCCTTGAAGCGGGCCATTTCCTCGGAGACCGATTTGCCCTCTGCTTTTAGCGCTTGAATCTGCGCCTCCAGCTTGTGGCTGAGATCCACCCATTGCGAGGTCGCGTACAGCAGCGAGCGGTTGCTTTCCAGGGTGACGCGCATATTGACGAGCATGTTGGTTACGGCCGGAATATGGTAGATTGCCGTACCGAACTGCTCGCGCGCCTTGGCGTATTTGAGCGCTTCTTCATAAGCGGCCTGAGCGATACCGAGCGCCTGTGCCGAAATACCCAGGCGGGCGCCGTTCATGAGGTCCATGACATATTTGATCAAGCCAAATTTGCGCTTGCCGATCAACTGCGCCGGTGTGTCGTTGAATTGCAACTCGCAAGTCGGTGAGCCGTGGATGCCAAGTTTGTGTTCGATCCGCCTGACTTTAACCGAATCGTCGCCATGGCAGGCGAACAGGCTCAGGCCGCGGCCATCTTTGGTGCCGGGTTCGGAGCGCGCCAAAACCAGCAGGACTTCGCCATTGCCATTTGTGATGAATCTTTTGACGCCGCGCAGGTGCCAGGCGCCGCTTTCATCCTGTACGGCTTGCAGTTTGACGGCCTGCAGGTCGGAGCCTGCATCCGGTTCCGTAAGCGCCATGGCCCCGGTGTGTTCGCCGCTTGCCAGTCTCGGCAGAAACTCTTCACACTGTCCGGCATCGCCAAACTTGTGGATGGTCTCAGCGATGTCCTGCAAACCGAAAATATTCATCAAAGAAGCGTCCGCCCGGGAGATCATCTCGATGGCCATCATATAGATGGTCGTGGGGAAGTTCAGGCCACCGTATTTGCGCGGTAGGGTCATGCCCATCAGCTCTGCCTGCGACAGGCGTTCCAGGGCCTCGGATGTGCCCTGGGCGTAATGCACCTCGCCGTTCTCCATCTGGGCCTCTTCGATGTCCACGTCCGCCGCACGCGGCGCGACAAAATTGCCGGCGATGTCCCCCACAATTTCCAGGACCTTCTTATAATTGTCGAGCGCATCCTGGTAGTCCCTGGGCGCATACTTGTACTTCTGGCTTTCCGAGTACTGCTGCTCGACCAGCGCGACGATCTCTTCAATTGCCAGGTGCTCGAATTGAAAGACCAGATCAGGATTGTCTGTGAAGTAATTTGGCATTTCTTCCTCTACTTCAGCTTGTGCTTGTAGGCATCGATGAACTTGTTGACAACGTCGACCGCATCGCCGACAATGCCGTAGTGGCAAATGTCAAAAATCGGGGCGTCCGGGTCGGTATTGATCGCGATGATCTTCTTTGATTCCTGCATGCCGGCACGGTGCTGGATGGCGCCCGAAATCCCGCAGGCGATGTAGAGCTTCGGCCGTACTGTCACGCCGGTCTGCCCCACTTGCCGTTCGTGTTTTACGAAACCGGCGTCCACTGCCGCACGGCTGCCGGCCACTTCACCCCCGATGACGTCGGCGAGCCGGTATAAGCTGTCGAATCGTGCGCGCGTGCCCATGCCGTAGCCGCCTGCGATAATCACCGGCGCGGCCTTCAGGTTGATCTTGTTCTCTTCGTGGTGGCGTTCGATAATTTTTATCAGGCCATCCACTTCATTTTTCTGGTAAGGGATGTTGGTAACCTTGCCTTTTGCGGGTGAACTCAGGGGTAGCATTTCCATGACGCCTTCACGCACCGTCGCCATTTGCACCGGATTGTCCGGCGTGATGATGGTCGCGATAATGTTGCCGCCAAACGCGGGCCTGATCTGCAACAGCAGATCTTTGTACTCTTTGCGCGTATAAGTCACATCTGAGATCTGCAGGTCAGTGCAATCTGCGGTTAAACCGCTGAGCGTGAAAGAGGCCACGCGCGGCGCGATGTCACGGCCAATGAACGTCGCCCCGTACAGAACGATTCGGGGACGATGCTTGTCAACGAGCTCGCTCATGATGCGGCTGTACGGCAGCGTCTGGTAGACTTCGAGGTCGGGGTGATCGACCAGTAAAACCTCCCTGGCGCCAAACCGAAATGTCTCCTGCGCGACCTTCTGCATCTTGTGGCCGATGACGACAGCTTTCAGCACGCCGTTCAGTGTGTCGGCGAGTTTTTTCCCCTTGGACAGTAGTTCGAAGCTGACATCCGCGGGTTTGCCGGAACGCTGCTCTACAAATACCCAGACTTCGCTTGACTTCTTGGCCATAACCGTACCCTTTGTGATTTCTTTGCGACCGGAGCGTTTCCGGTTCTATCCGAGAATATGGTCCTGCATCAACTTTTCTACTAGCTGGCTCAGTCCTTCTTTGGTCGCTTCTATTTTGTCGTGCTCGTTGCCTGCCAGAACCACGGATTCCACTTTGTGCACCTTGGTCGGAGAACCTGCCAGGCCGCAACGCTCGCGCTCAACATCCAATTCGTCCATAGTGAAGGTCGAAATGTAGAGGCCGTCAGAAACGTACTCCTCTTTGAGGTCGTTGATGTACAGAAGCGAATTCGATTCGGTCATTCTCTCCAGCTCAAGCAACGATTTTGCATTCTTGTAAGCCATGATCCTTCTGGCTTTGAACGGTCGCGGCGTAGCCGCATCTTTGATGACCGTAATGAGGACGGGCAAGGCGCTTTCGAGAATCTCGTAGCCGCCGTCAATTTTACGCTTGATGACGACGCTGTTCTTTTTCACACTGACGATCTGCTCTGCATAGGTGACCTGCGGGATGCCGAGTTTTTCCGCGGTTTGCGGTCCCACCTGGGCTGTGTCGCCGTCGATTGCCTGGCGGCCACCCAGGATGAGGTCGTAATTGCCCAGCTTTTCGATGGCTGCACTCAACACGTACGAAGTGGCGAGCGTGTCGGCAGCGGCGAACCTGCGGTCCGTCACCAGGTAAGCCTCATCTGCTCCCATGTAGAGGCATTCGCGCAACAGCTCTGAAGCCTTGGGCGGTCCCATGGTCAAAACCCGGACGCTGCCGCCGTACTTATCCTTGATCTGTAGCGCCAGCTCAAGCGCGACTTTGTCCTCGGGGTTGAATATGGCAGGCAGCTTGGCCCGGTTCACGGTGCCGTCGGGCCGCATCACCTGTCCGGAGATATTGGCTGTGTCAGGAACTTGTTTGACCAGGACGATTGAGTTGGGTTTCATGCGCTGCTCGCTAATTTGACCTGCCCACTGAGGTCCCGAACGGTGGGCGAGTGAAAGAGATTTTTTGAATTAGTAAGAATAAGGAGTGCCTTCCCTGCAATCCTTGGCAAGTTTGATGCCAAATGCAGATGTGGAAGGCGCACCGCTTAAGCTACTGTTTTTCAAAACTTGTGAGCGTGGGGGTATAAAGCGGGGACGAAACTGTTTCTTGAATGTAACAAAGACAAACAGGTCAAATTCCGACCTGTAGGAATTTTGATGATGCTGTCGCAGGCAGGGAAGAATCTAGCCCACAACGTCCTCCCCACCATCGACACGAAGGACGTTGCCCGTCATCCAGTCGTTGCGGACGTCAGATAGCACGGCAATCACCTTGGCGACATCCATCGTTTCAGTCAGGCGGCCCATGGGGTTTCTCTGCCGGGCCGCAACCACCATTTCTTCATGCCCGGGAATCTTTCGCAATGCAGCGGTGTCGGTTACGCCCGCCTGGATCGCATTGACCGTGATTGAACGCGGGGCCAACTCGAGGGCCAACTGCCGGACGTGCGACTCGAGAGCGGCCTTGGCCGCAGACACCAACCCGTACGATGGCCAAACGCGTTGACTGCCCGCACTGGTCATGGCAAAAATACGCCCGCTTTTCTTCATCAGGCCGGCAAAGATAATGTCCTGTGCCCAATAGACCAGGCTGTTCGCCATCACGTCCAGAGTCATGTCCATTTGGGCTTGAGTTGGCCGGTCGGCGATATCATCCGGGATGAGCCGTCTCAACGTCCCAAAGGCGAGCGAGTGCATCATCACTCTCACTTGGGCACCTTCGCCGGCGCCTTGTATGATTTCCTGCATTTTGGCAATGGCCGCGCTGCGCTTCTTGGCATCGGCGGCGTTCATATTGAAAAAGACTGCCTCGCTGTCATAGGCCTTTATCTCGCTGATAATCTTCTCGGCATTCGGCAGTGTGGCCCTGCGGTCAAGGTGCACGCCAAAAATATGAAAACCGTTTTTGGCCAGCTTGATAGCTGTCGTGCCGCCAAAACCACTGGAAGCGCCCAGGATCAACGCCCATTCATTTCTCGCCTTTTTCTTTTTGGAAGTCAATTCATTGCCTCTCTTTGTTGACCGGATTTGTACTTGGATGCAGAAAAGTCAACAATAGCGACGTTTAGGGAAAATGTCAAGTGATTCTCGATAAGCCCCGTCCGGCCGGATTAATATTGGCGACGTTGAAAAAAGTTTACGCGAATCCTATTCGACGGATCAATCCCGCGGATTATGATTCCCCATATCGACCGCGACTTTCCACTCGCCATCGGCTTGTTTCTTCCAGATGTTAAGATATTTCCCACGCCCTTTCTGTGTGATTCCCTCGGCGTCTTTCCAGGTTGCCAGGTAGTTTCCCCAGGTGTAGCCAAGATCTCCCTGCAGAGCGACCTCGGCTT